>JAUMAA010000020.1:0-14019 GCA_032117075.1 Patescibacteria group bacterium | reverse complement strand
ATTTTCATAAAGGAAAAGCAGACAGACTTATAAAAGCAGCAAAATTTATTTTGGAAAATTTTGCTGGTAAAGTTCCTGATACTATTGAGGATTTAGTAAAAATTCCAGGTGTAGCAAGAAAATCTGCCAATGTAATTTTAAATGAAGCCTTTGATAAAGCAGAAGGGGTTGTTGTCGATACTCATGTAATTAGACTTTCAAATAGACTTGGGTTTACTAAATTGAAAGATCCAAAAAAGATAGAAAAGGAATTGATGAATTTACTTCCAGAAAAATATTGGAGAAATTTTTCGGCAAATTTAGTTTTGCATGGAAGATATATTTGTAAGGCAAAAAAACCATCCTGTGACAAATGTTTTTTAAACGATATTTGTCCTTCAGCTTTCAAAGCTTAGGCCCATTTTAGCTAGTTCTGTGGGTAAACCTTGTTCATCTCTGCAAGAATAGATGTTGATAAATCTTCTTTTGAGAAGTTAAAGGCTTTTCCATTGATAAAAATAGTTGGAGTAGATCTAACATTTAACTTTTCAGCAGCATTTACATCTTCTTGTACTATTTGTCTAACTTCTTCACTATCTAATGCTTTAATAAATTCATCTTTGTTTATTCCTAGTTTTTCAGCAAGAGAGATTAGACTATCTCTGCTTTTATCTTTCATATTATAAATTTCATTGTGCATTTCCTTAAATTTACCAAATTTATTAGCAGCGATTGCTGCTTCTGCCGCAATTCTCGATGTTTCGTGCCCGGGAATTGGAAGAGGTAGGTGTCTAACAATTAATCTAATTTTACCTGGATTATTTTCTACAGTTGCTTTCAGCACAGGATTAACACTTACACAGTAAGGACAGTTATAGTCAGAAAATTCAACTATAGTTACTCTTGCATTTGCATCCCCTATAATTGGATTCTGATTTGTGTATAAATCTTCATTATTAACTTTTTCAAGATTAGGTGTTGTAGTGGGAGTAGAAGATCCAGCGAAAATAATTGCTAAAAATAGAACTACTGTAAAGATGCCAATGTAAAAAATGGGAGTATTTCTTTTAAAATATTCTTTCATGCACAAATTATATCAGATTTATTTTACTTTAAATTTTGGAATTTCTTTTTTGATCAAATAATTGACTATGTTATCGGCCGATATCATAGCCATTTCGTATCTTGCTTCGTTAGTTGCGGAAGCAATGTGTGGGTTTAGTACAACATTTTTAAGTTTAAAAAATTCAGGATTTATATTTTCTTCGTCTTCAAATACATCAAGACCTGCTCCTGCAATTGTTTTATTTTTTAATGCTTCGATTAAAGCTATTTCGTTAACAACAGCACCTCTTGAAGTATTAATTATGAAAGCATGTGGTTTCATCATTTTGATTTCATTAAAAGAGATTAGATGTTTTGTTTGTTCTGTTAAAAGGCAATTTACTGAAACAAAATCCGAATTATTTAATACATATTCTAAATTACAAAACTCACCGCCAAATTCTTTTTCTATTGAGCACTTTACAGGATCTGAATAAAGAATTTTCATCCCAAATCCATTGTGAGCAATTTTGGCTAGATGCTGGCCTATTCTTCCCATTCCTATTATTCCCAGAGTTTTATTGTTCAAAGAAGGGCCTAGAAATATTAAAGGATCCCAAAATTTGTATTTCCCTTGTCTGACATAATAATCTGCCATAACAATATTTCTTGCCACTGCTAACATCAAGCCGATGCTGTGCTCAGCTACTGACTCTGTCAGGTGCCCAGGTGTGTTTGTTGTGATGATTCCTTTGGATTCGGCATATTTGTAATCTATGTTGTCGAATCCCACAGAATAGCAGGAAATAATCTTTAGATTATTTCCTGCATCGATAATATCTTTATCAATCTGATCTGGAATTACGGCAATTAGTGCATCAACATTTTTAATTGTATTTATTAACTCTTCCTTTGTAAGAGGTTCCCCCTGTCTATAGTCAATTTCAAAATTGTTTTCTTTTAGTATTCTAATCGCATTATCGGGAATTTTTCTTGTAATTAATACTTTCATTGATAAAATTCCCCAAACTTTGCTGATTTTAATTTTTCTTCAATTCTCTCTTTGGATAAAGTTCCGTTGACTGCACCAACTTCGGTAAGACAATAAGCAGAATTGATGGTCCCCCATTTCAAAGATTCTTCCATAGTTTTTCCATAAAATATTCCTGCTAAGAATCCTGCTGAGTGAGAATCCCCAGCTCCTGTTTTATCTTTTATTTCAATATTTTCGTCAAGTATTCCAAGTTTAAAATTTTTGTCGTCTGAGTAGACACTTGATCCATTTTTTCCACAAGTAATTACACTCATCTTAACTCCCAGTTCCTCTAAAGCTTTATGCTGGGCTATTATTTCTTTTTGTTTGGTAATTAGTCTTGCTTCTTCTTCATTTACAAATAAAATATCACATACCTCAAAAAAATTATGGAGTTTCTCTATACCTATTTTAATCTGTGCAGATCCTGGATTAAAACTTGAAATAATTTCTCTATTAGATTTTAAAAATTTAATAAGCTCGTTCATATAGCTTTCAAAATTTCCAGCTTGAGAAGAGTAATGAATCATTTTAGGTTTTTGTGTCCAGTTTTTTAGTTCATAATTATATTTTTCATGATAAGTGAGTATTGTTCTTTCATCTTGAAAAAAAATTATTTGATGGACATTAGTAATTTTATTCGGATTTAACCTTACATAGGTCGTATCTACACCCCTTTTATATAGTTCATCAATTATATTGTTTCCAAAAGAATCGTTTCCTAATTCTGAATCAAGGGAAACTTTTAAACCAAGTTTAGCTAGCCCGACTCCTGTATTTATTGAGTTTCCTGCAATAGATGTTGAATATTCGCTTACAGATATCTTAGATCCAAATGGCAAACAGATTTTACAGTTAACTTTATCTTTTTCACAAAGAACTTCAGCCTCGTCTATTTTTAAGAATTCATCAATTGTTGAATCGCCAATCATTAAAATATCCATATTATTTATTCCTCTTTAAAAATTGTATTATTTTTTCTCTGATTTTATTTTCTGAGATTCCATATTTTTCGTAAAGTTCTTTTGTTGTTCCGCTTTCTCCAAATGAATTGTTAATCCCAATAATTTTAAAAGGTACAGGTATTTCTTCAGCAGTCGCCTCTAGGATAGCAGAACCTATTCCTCCTGATATTTGGTGATCTTCGACTGAAATTCCTATTTTTGTTTTATTAAGGCTTTGAATTAGTACTGTGCTATCGAGTGGTTTGAGTGAGCTTATATTAATTAATTCAACTGTAATATTTAATTCCTTTTCAATTTTTTCTATCGCTTTTAGTGCTTCAAAAAGAATAGGGCCGCTAGAAAATACAGTAAGATCTTTACCTTCTTTTATAATTTGGGGTTTTAATAAGTTGAAGTTTTTCTCTTCGTGAAATATCTGAGGACTTTTTTCTCGGTAAGATCTAATATAAATCGGAGACTTACTTAAAATCGCATGCTTAACTGACTCTCTGGCTTGAATATAATCTAAAGGAGTGAGAACTTGCATATTTGGTATAACCCTTGTTATAGCTAAATCTTCAAGTGCCTGGTGAGTTGCCCCGTCTTTTCCTGTTGCGATACCTGTGTGTCCTCCGATAATTTTGACATTAGCATTTGAATAACAGATAGAGACTCTTATTTGATCCCAATTTCTGCCTGGAGAGAAAACACTGTATGAAGACATGAATACAATATTATTTGAAAGCCCTAAACCTGCGGAAATACCTGCTAGGTTCTGTTCCGCAACTCCTACATCAAAGAATCTTTCTGGATTATTTTCTGCAAATTTATCTATTTTAGTGGATTCTTTTAAGTTTGCTGTTAGTACATAAAGGTTGGGGTGGGTTTTTGCTTGCTCTAATAGTTCGTCACCGATGCCCTCTCTTACACCTTTCAGATTTTGATAGTCAGGTGTGTAAGAGAGGGCAGAATTCATAATTATTTAGCAACGCATTCTTTTGTTTTTGTTTGTCTATCAAAAGATACTTCGAAATCGTTTTTTTCAATTGTAACTAAATCGATTGCAATATTTGTTTTGTCATCATTAATACAGCTTTCTCCTGGCTTAGTAAATGTAACAATAGTATTTAACTTTTTATTTTGTTCATCTTTAACTACTGAGCTAATTTTTACACTGTAACCTGTTGTTTCATTAGTTTCTGTTGCAGCAATAATCAGTCTGTTATTGTTAAAATCTACTGTTGGAAGACTAATTTTTGATCTGTCGGAAACTAATTCATTAATTACTTTTTCAAATTCATCTTGAGAAGAGACAACAACTCTTTTTTTATCTGCAACTTTATTTGTAGTTTCAATAACTGTTGGAAAGTTATCAATTCTAGTTAATGCATAAGGATATGGTTTAAATAAATCCATGATGTTTTCTTTCCATAAAATTACACCTAAACCGGAAATTAATACTACTATGATGATTAAAGGTATCAATAGATTTTGTTTACTTTTTTTATTTTGCATTTTTAAAATTTTCTTCTAAAGATTTTAATGCTTTGCTTTCTTCTTCTTTAGAAGGTGGCTTCCCATGCCATTCAAATTTATACTCCATAAAATCAACTCCTTTACCTGGTATGGTATTAGCGATAATTATTATTGGTGATTCTATTATAGCTAAAACTGTTTCTAATGCCAAACATATTTCTTCCATTTTATTTCCGTTTATTTCAAAAACTTCTAAACCAAAACTTTTAAATTTATTTTTAATATTTCCTAAATCTAAAATGTCCTTAGTATAACCATCAATTTGAATATTATTTCTATCAATTATCCAAATTAATCTTTTAATTTTGTGATGAGCTAAAAACATAGCCCCTTCCCAAACCTGACCCTCGTTTAATTCACCATCTGATCCAATAACAACTGTATAGTAATTTAAATTTTTATTTTGAGAATTGATTGCCATGCCTATTCCAATAGAAATACCCTGTCCCAACGGTCCTGAAGAATTCTCAACACCCGGTAAAGAGTTGTTATGTGGATGTCCTTGTAATCTTGAATCTATTTCTCTAAGAGTTAAGAGTTCTTCCTCTTTAAAAAACCCTCTCTTGGCAAGTGTACTGTAGAGAATAGGGCACACATGACCTGCCGATAGAACAACCCTATCTCTTTTTTCATCTTGGTAATTTTCAGGATGTATATTTAAAAATTTAAAATATAAAGCTGCAAAAATATCTGCTAACCCTAAGGCACCGGCTGAATGGCCGGATTCCGCATGGGTAAGTGTTTTAATTACAGATACCCTTAATTCGTAGGCAACCTTTTCTAGCTTTTTAATTTCTTCAAATTTTTCATTCTTTAATAATTGAGATTCCATTATTTTTTTCAATAAATCCTAATTTATTAATGTATTCTAGGACTTCTTCTGGTGAGGTACAAATTTTAAATAAATCTGTTTCATTGTTTACAATATAGAGATTTTTGGCAAGAACATCTAATATTTCTTTCCAAAAATCACCGTATAAAATAATCGGCTTTGCATTTGGTTCATGAATCCAGGAGGAAACCCATGTCATTCCGAATTCAGATAAAGTTCCGATACTTCCTTTAAAAATAATATGAATATCGGAAGTTTGAAGCATTACTTTTGTTCTATCAAAATAGTCTAAAGTAATAATTTCATCATCATATGTATTTTCCAAATCTATACCTTCGTAATGAGGCTTCTTTTTATTAGGATGATATGTAATTACCTGAGCATATTTGCCAGCGGCTTGGGCACCTAAAGTTGCTGCCCTCATCACACCAGGACCCCCGCCATTAACAACTACATAACCGCTTTCTGCTAGAATTTTGGCAACCGCAAAAGTGTCTTTAAAAGGCTGGTCTTGCGGTTGCCAAGCACTTCCCCCTAAAAAAGCAATTTTTACTTTTTTGGTTAGTCTAATTAATCTACTGTTAAGGTTTCTTAAAGCTAATTTAGGGTTTGTTTTTTTAAATATGGCACTTCCTGTAACTAAGTTATAAATTTTTGATTCAACGATCCTTGTTAAATTTTCATCGTTAACACCTCCATCAATTTGAACAGAGATGGTTGGATGTTTCTTTTTAAATTCTGCAGCTTCGTGAAATGGTTTTTCTAAAAGTTCTTGTCCTTGTTTACCTGGACTTACTGTTAGGAACTGCACGAAATTTACTTTATCTATATATTTTTCAATTTCTGATACTGGAGTTTCTGGGTTTTTACAAACCCCCACTCTTTTTGTTTTTTTTAAAAACTCCCCCACGGCTTTTTCAGCATTTTTTGATTCAACATGAACAATTACGGAGTCATATTTTTTTAAAGGAATATCAATAAATTTGAGAGGGTTTTGAACCATTAAATGGTATTCAAGTGTTTCAAGAGTTTTAATTTTTTCTAAATCTAAAAAAGTTTCTTCATCAACAAATACTCCGTCACAAACATCTATCTGAACTCTTTCCGAAATTGGACCAATAAGTTCTATTTTCTCTTGAATACTTTTTAAATTATCTTCTAAAATAGCAGGAATAATCATAGGTTACTATTTTCTATTATAGCTACTTTTTGCAATCTTCTCAAATGTCTATTTTCTGGAATAAAATTAGATTCTAAAAAATTCTGTATTATTTTTTTTGTTTCATCCTCATTGATAAAATTACCAGGCAGACAGAGGATGTTTACATTGTCATCACTAATTAGAGAGGGAGCATGAGTAGAAGAGAAGGTAAGTCCTGCTCTAATTCCCCTAAATTTATTAGCCGCAATACATACCCCAACTCCATTTTTACAAATTAATATTCCCCTTGAGTTATTTAAATCCTTTTTCATATTTTTAATTAAAAGATAAACATAATCAGGGTAATCATCTTCTACAATAAATTCTTTTGGCCCTAAATCAATAAATTCAGGAAACTCTTTTTTGATATAATTTTTAAGTTCTAAACCTGCATGATCTGAGGAAATAAAGTATTTCATACTTTTAATCTTAATTTAAAAATGTATAAAAATCCATAAAGGAAGAAGATTATTGAGAAAAAGAATAGAAAACCAAAGCTTCCTTTAAGATATTCTATAAATATTCTAATAATTCCGTAATTTAAAAAATAAGTTGGGATTAGGTATTTTTGATTGTATTTGTTGATAAAAACTAAAACCAAAAAATTTAATAGATTTAAAATAATCTCATAATACGAAAAAGGTAAAAGTTCTTGGTTATAGATATTTCCTATTCGTCCCACAGATTGGATAAGGGGTAAAACTATAAAAAGTTGAAGATAAAGACTTTTAAAAGAATGTTTTAGTTTTAATTCAAAGTAATTTAATGATATATACCCGAATGTTACTGCACCTAAAATAGAGTACCCTTGATTTAAATCTAAAAAATTTGGGTTTCTTAAATAAAATGAAAGAT
This sequence comes from Patescibacteria group bacterium, assembly GCA_032117075.1. Classification (GTDB taxonomy): domain Bacteria; phylum Patescibacteriota; class WWE3; order UBA101185; family UBA10185; genus JAUMAA01. The sequence goes on along the minus strand of JAUMAA010000020.1, from coordinate 6,595 downwards.
TTTCAAGTAAATGAAATAATTTAGCTCCTACCAAAGAGATTATGAAAGTGTAAAAAGTCACCTTCCAAAAATCATCTTCTTTTAGATCTGACTTTTTCTTGATACTAAAAATTAAAATTAAAATTGACAGGGTAACTATGAATGAATAGGTATTCATTATTGATAGAGGTAGATTGCTAGACCAACAATAACGAGTAAAACAAAATTATAGATACCTATAAAAATCTTACCTGGTGTGTTTTTTAACACCCAGAACCAGTCTTCATGTTCGTTTTGTATAAAGAAATAGAAAAATCTATAGATTGAATTTAAAAGTATTGAGATGACTAATGCTTTGTAAAAAGTTGATACTGGGTTTCTAACTATATAGATTGCAAATATGGAAAGACAAACTTGAAAGATTGCTGAGTTTAATGTTTTGTTTTTGACCTCATTAGCATGATAAATAATGTAATTAAAAGCTCCTAAAAAATCTTTATTTCTTACATAGTCTTTTAATAATTTGGCAAATTCAGTATCTTGATCGACTAAGTAAGCACTTATAAAATAGTCTAAATCTAGAAAAAATGTCCCTAAAATACAACCTAAAGCTATTAAAGAAAGTTCAAGAACACCGTTTCTATAAACTTGGGAAATTAGAACTACCATCAAAGATAGGCTAATGATAATTTGCAATCTATAATATCTAAATAAATTAGACATTTTTTTCTTCCTTTTTAACTTTTGAGTTATTCTTTAATTCATTAAGTTTCCACATAAATGATTTGGCTTTACTATTTCCAGGATTACCGTGTGCGAAAAGTCTGGCACTTTCCAGCATATTTCTATTGGTACTTTTTGCAAGTTTAATATATAAACTTCTTTTAGATGTATCTCCAAGTTCTTCTGCTAGTCTGTTTCCATAAGCTTGAAATTCATGTGTATTTCTATTGTCTTTTTTTAGATTAATAGATATAGAAATTTGATTAATTGATTTCATCTAAGCCCTTTCCTTTGCTATATCTCCAATAAATGGAACTTTAAGTTCTTTATAATACATTGCTGAATAGATTAAAACTAACCAAGTGAAAAAGAAAATTACTGAAAGTAATTCTGAGATGGAACTTCCTATAAATGGTATGTAATTTATGAGGGCAACAATTACTAAAAAAGACAGAGAAAAGTAAACAGATTGAAATGCATGGAATCTAATAAACTTATCATTTTTTTCTTTTTGTAAAATCATTAATCCAGATATAAAAAAAAGTAAATAACTTGTTGCAGCTTCCATATTTTTTTCTAATTTATAAGGTTTTGAAGTATCCTCGGCAGAATTTTTTTTCATATCTAACTTATATTATATCTTTTTTATATTATTATAAATATTTTTTATTTCGTCTTTTGAAGTTGTATCGGTTGGTTTTTTATCATCCCTGAAATTCATCAGTCTTGGAAATCTTAGAGCGATTCCAGAGGTATGTAGGGGAGATGTGGTAACTTCATCACATCTGACTATTACTACAATTTTGGGTTTAATCCAAACATCGCAATCTAAATCTTTCGGAACCTCGTATTCCTTTGGTTTTTCGTTAGTCTTGATCTCATCACATTCTTGTCTTAGTTTTACCCATTCCTCGTCAGTCAACCCAGAACCTATTTTTGATATTGTTTGATAGGTGTCTGTTTGAGGATTGTAAATACCAACCAAAAATCCACCAATTCCAAATTCAGATCGGTCACCCTTTCCAAAGTAATAACCTAGAACAACTACATCTAAGGTGTCTGCTATTTCATTAGCATCTTCTCTTTTGAATTTTATCCAGGAAAAAGCTCTGGCTCCAGCTTCATAAAAGGATTCAGGTTTCTTAACCATAATACCCTCCAGATTTTTTCTCTTTGACTCCAGGAAGAAATTTTGAACATCCTCAGCTTGATCAGTTTCAAGATGCGAATCGATCTCAATATTTCCTCCCTTTTTAATTATTTTATTTAATAGGTTTCTTCTCTCAAGAAGAGGTAAGTTAATTGTTTCTTCTCCGTTTAGGTAAAGGATATCGAAAACTAAGTATTTGAGAGGAACTTCCTTAATTTTTTCTTCAACTCCGTGTTTTCTTTTTCTTTGAATTGTTTCTTGAAATGGTAAATACTCACCAGTTTTTATATTAAATCCAATTGCTTCACCGTCTAGAATTACAGATTCAGCCTCTATTTGTTTGATAGCTTCTTCTGCAATATCTGGGTATTGATGAGTTGTTTCTTCTAAATTTCTAGTAAATGTTTTAATTAAAAATTTATTTTCGCTTTCAAAAAGATTTTCTGTAGATTTAATTTTCTGTGATTTATCAAAATGTAATTGAACTCTAGTACCATCAAATTTATATTCACACCAAACATTTCCCATTTTTTCTATTATTTCCTCCGCACTTCCTAACCTTTGTGCTTTTTGAGGGAGAATTGGGACACCTGGTTTAATTCTAATATTTTTAATACCCTCTATTCCGCTCTCTTTAATTTTTTCACAAATTAAACCTATATCTGGGTATCTATTATAGGCACCTTCTATTTTTTCTTTAAGTTTTTTATCATTTAGAAATTTGGCTAACGCATCGATTATTGTTAGTTCAGTAAACCCTAATCTGTTATTTCCTAAGATAATCCTTGTCAGGTATTTAACTGAGTTTTTATTAAGTTTTTGGAAAAGACTTATTATTTCTTTACTTTTTTTGTCCTGGGAACCTGTGCCCTCGATTTCAGCAATTATGACTAAAGTATCGTAAATATCTCTTAGATCTTGATTGTTTTCACTATTGTTAGAACAAAGTTCGTAAGCTACATCTCCTAAGTCTCCCATTTTTCCATAAATTTCTTGTATTATATTTAAATCTTCTTCAAAAAGAATACTTAAAGTTTTGATCATTTGTTTTTCTGCAAAATTAAACTTTAGATCCTCGAAAGGGGCTTTTAAAGTTCCTAAACTGAGATAAATTGCAATTCTTATATCGTTTTGTTTTGATTCCTCGATTAGATTTTTCAAAATATCAGTCATTTCTAATCTTTTAGTGGTGGAGTCTAGTTTGAATAAAAAGTCTATAAAAGTATCTAGTTTCATCTTGATAGATTATATCAGTGCTTCAGTTCATATCTAGATGATTTAGTTTTACCAGATTTAAAAATTAAGTTTTTTTCAATTAAAACTTTTAAGTCTCTTAAAATTGAATCCTCTGAAATGTCTGGAAACAGAAGCATAAATTGAGAATTTTGTAAAAATTTATAATCAATCATATATTGGTAAATTTTTTGTTGTCTAGCAGTTAGTTTTTCAATATCAGGAACACCTGCTTGTTTTGATTGTTCCTGTAATAATTTATACTTGTCTCTTAAGATAATCATTTGATAATTAATATTATCTAAATAAAATTCTAACCATTCGGTATAGTCATCTGTTTGATTGATATATTCAAGGGAGTCAGAAAATTTGAATCTTTTAAGATTCAAATTTTCTTGGTGAGGTAATAGTTCTATTATTCTATAACCATTCTCTAATAAGTAAATTTCAGATGATAGATGTGAGGTAAGACTTGAGTATCTTTCAAAAGGAATAATTCTTTCCATTACTGCTAATATAATTGCCGAGACAATTAGAGGATGGGTGTTTTTAGCATCTTCCGATTCAATCCATAGAAAAAGTTCAATCATTTTTGCTAAGATTTCATCTGGGTTTGTTTTGTTAGGAATTTTTTTTACTCTAAACACTGATTTATTGCTACTTAATTTCTCACTAAGTAATTTTATTTTCTTTTCAAAAGTTAATTTTTCTTTGGAAATATTTTCTATGTTTAAAATAATTTCTAGAAGCGAGTGTATTTCAGGATTTAAATGTGGAGATATGGAGTCTAGGTATCTTTTTAGTTCTTGCATGCTTAAATTAAATTCTTCTAGTTGCAGTAAATGGAAAACTTTCTTTTCCTTCGAATCTTTTTTTAACGAATTTTGTGAAAAAGGTAAAATGAAAGAACTATCAATATAGCCTCTATTTCTTTCAATCTCGGAGATTAGATTAAGTATTTTGTTTGAGATAGAGTATTCTGGAATGAGCATAAATTTATTTTCGCACATTTACCGCATTTGTGTTAAAATGTTGTTTTTACAGTAATCTAAGACATGAGATCTTCTATCTTATAGGTCTTAGTTCTATCTTGGATAAACTCCTGTACTAAATCTACACTAGTGATAAAAGTTTGTTGATTGGGAATTATTTTTAAAATTGCCTGTTTATTTTTTTCGTCTAATTCAGAGAAAATATCGTCCAGAAGAAGTAAAGGTCTGATTCCAGTGTTTTCAAATAAGAAATTTAATTCCAACTGTTTTAAAATAAAAATCCCCATTCTTTGTTGACCTCTTGAGCCAAAATCCGCAATTTTAAAACCATTGAGGAGGATTTCAAAATCGTCCTTATGTGGTCCTACTAATGTTGTATGTGAAGAAATTTCAGCTGATTCATATTTTTCTAATCTTTCCGCTGAAATTTCTGATTTTCTATAGATAAATTCCAGAGAAAAATTTTTAATCTGCAAATCTTCAATAATTTCATTTTTGTGAAGATTTGCATACTCAAAAAATTTTTCTCTTTCTCTTTGTATGCTTCTGCCTTCTGCAATTAATTTTTGATTCCAGAATTGAAGCTGATCTCGTCCTCTTCCCGTTTCACTTATAATTTCAAGTAACTTGTTTCTTTGTTTGATTATCTTTGTGTACTCAATAATTGATTTCTTATAAGTCATTTGGAATTGGTAAAAAATTGAATCAAGGTACTTTCTTCTATTACTTGGGCTGGAAGTAAGAATTTCTAAATCAACAGGTGTGAAGATTACTGATTTTAGATTTCCAGCAAAGCTTGTTAAGCTTTTATTTACACCATTAATATATGTTTTTTTATTTGATGTATTTTGAAATTCATTTCTTTTTTCAACTGTTATTTCTAATTCTTTCTTATCATCTTCGTCTTCAATAAAACCTTTGACTCTTAAAAAAGTTTTATCATGTTTAATCAGATCTTTATCGTATTCACTTCTAAGTGATTTACTAGTTGAGATTAGAAAAATAGCTTCTAGTATATTGGTTTTACCCATCCCATTGTTACCGTAGATATAAATTAAATCTGCATCTGTGTCGAGATTTAATAGTAAATGATTTCTAAAATTTTGAAGCTGGAGGTTGTAAACTTTCACAAAATGAGTGTAACGAAATTTAAGAATTATTCAAGGAAGGTTAATTATTCTACTTGAACTTCTTTAACACAGTCGGAATCTAGTTTTGATGCCTCACCTGTATTAGTTACAAAGTTACCTCTGATTTGTATTTTTCTAGGTCTAGAACCTGTTTGTAAATCAATTGAATCTAAATCCTCGTGATAAATTTTGATACTTTCATCGTTGTCATTATCTTCATTTGCTCTTTTGATAACCTCATAATCAACTCCTTTTTTAAAGTTAATATGATAAGGATTTTTAATTCCCTCAGCTGTGTAGCCTTTACCCTTTCCATAATCTTTTGGTATTAGGTTATCTAGATTGTGAAATGAGAAAACAAATTCTTTAATAGTTTTTTCTTTGGATGTTAGGTAAATTTGCATACTTCCTTCCTTTTTTAAATATAGAGGATTTGAGGTGTTAGTTTGACCGCTACTGTTGTAGGTAACTACTCTTAAAGAATCACATAACTCTTCACCTTCTGCTCCTTTTAATTTGAAATCGACAGAACATGAGGCTACATCATCTGAAATTATATTCTCAAGTGGCCTCACATAAGCTTTGATTCTAATATTTTTAAGATTGCTTCCTGTATTCTTATCTTTTCTACTTAGTTGGGTCCAGTTAAGATTTAAATCAATTGGGTTACTTTTATTTCCTTTAACAATAATTCTAGAATTGTCTGTCCCAACAGTATTACTATTTATTGGGCTTTCATAAGATACTTCTTTTCCATCATTATCAAGATTGATAATTCTAAAATCGTAATTGTTTACATTAACTGTATTAGGAGTAACTGTAATTCTAGCTGTTTCTCCTTTAGCAATTTCTTTATCGTTAATTTTTATTTCTTTACAATAGTTTGGTGTTTGGTCTAATTTAATTCTGATAAAACAGTTCCAATTTTGTAATTTTTTTGATCTATTTGTATCAATTATGGAAAGTGTCATTAAAACATTTTTAGGATATTGTGAATTACTGTTTAAATCAGGTTTATAAAGGTCTTCATGGAAGGCAATAACCTCATTTGTTTGGTTAGTTCTTCCTAGGTCGGTTGCATTGTAATACCCCATATAGGATTTACCGGGATCAAATGAGATAGCTTTAAAGTTATTTTTTCCCTCTTCATAACTAAAGAATTCATAAACATATGACTTAGCTTTAATTTCAGGGGAATAGATTTGATAGTTTAATTTTAAAGGTCTTCCTGCTTTTAATATAAACTTATCACCTTCTTTTTCTAAATTAGGTTCAATTCCAATTGCTTGGCATTCAGGTAGTTTTGTTGTGAGTTTAGGTTTTGAAATCTGAGCTGTTCTTCCTGGTTGATCTTGTTTAAGAGCTGTTTCTGTACAAAAAGAACTCTC
>JAUMAA010000019.1:0-17807 GCA_032117075.1 Patescibacteria group bacterium | reverse complement strand
TTTATCCGATTCACTAGATGTTTTTTTATTGAAATAAAAATAGTACAGACCAAAACCAGAAATAGATAAAACTATTAGTGAAATTAGAATTGTTAAACCAAGAGAACCTTTGTTATTTAATTTATTCATATATTTTTTCTCCTATAATTAAAGATTTAATGACTGCATTTCCAAACCGATCAACTGAAAGTTTTACAAATGCATTACCGTTTCTTATACCTTCTTCTATCTCACCGCCAGTGCCTCTTTGTATAAAAAATTTTTCGATATTATAAGAAACAGAAATACTCGAGCCATCTCTATCTTGAATTCTGCCTTTCAAAACTATAGAATTTGGATAATTATACACTTGATTCAATTCAGTATATACATAAGTTGTTTCTGGAAAACTTAAATTATTATAAATTTGAACATATATGGTATCCCCAATTTTCAACTCATCTAATGAAAAATAAAATGAATCATCTTTAATTCTAGAAATATAGTAATTTAAAATCACATAATCACCTCTTAATAAATCGGAAGGGTCCACTGGAATTACTGGTAGAATAAATTCTTTACCTTGATTTAAAGTGTATTCTTTAAAACCTACATAGCCAGAAAAAATAACCATCCAAAATATAATTATTATAATAAACGGTTTAAGCTTGTTTGATTGCATACTTTTCTTTAAATAACTTCCTTACCTTTTCAACTAATAACCCTAATGAAATAAGAATTATTCCACCGAAAATGAAAAATAAAGTACCATCAAATATTTCGTAAAACCAAGTAAAATATCTATTTAATATATAAATAATAGAAGAAATAATTCCTAAATTAAAAACCTTTATATCTCCCCTACTGTAACCTATATATAAGAGTAATAGGCTTATTAATGCAAATGCAAAATTGTAAACATATCCTAATATAAAGTAAACTTCATTAAATTGAAATAATAAGGCAATTAAAGCAGAGAAATTTAATAGAATTATTGGATATATTTCATAACCTACTGTTTCAGACTTCATAGGATTTTTATTCATAATTATTATCGAGAAAATAAAATTAAAAAAAAGAATAAATGAGTAAGGAACTACTACTCTTAGATCAAAATTTGGTGAAATAGGATAACTGGAGAAATTTTGAGGTTCAAAAGTACTACTAAATATACTTAGCATCAATAGAACAAACAAAGAAGCCCTTAATCCATCAATTCTAAAAATTCTTCCAATCTCGTAATACTGAGTAAAGTAATTTAGGTAACCAATAAGCATAACAAAAAGTGCGGCTGCTAAATAAAAATTAAGATATGTATAAAAAGAATCATAATAAAAAGAAGTAATAATTACCTCAGAAAAGTAAACATAAATCCAAAAACCAAAAAGAATAGCAGATAATCTAGCCGTCCATGTTGATTCAAAAAGATAGGCTACAGGAAAAACACCTAATAACCAAATTAAAATAACAAGATGATAATCACTTGCTTCATTATAATACTGAGATAATTGAAGCATAGTACCGCCAAAAAGAAGAGATCCTAAGAAAATTAATGAGGTGCCTACAATTTGGTAATTCTGGTTTACATATTTAAAGTAATACCCCAGTGCTAATGAGAGTAAAGTAGAAAAGAGAAAAATTCCAACTTTAAAGAAAATTGAATAAGCATCCCAATTCATAGTCAGAAAAGAAATCATTCCAAATAATATTAAAATAGCCCCTAATCCAGAGATTATTAAAATTAATCTTTTAGAATCTGAGTCTCTTCTTGATTCTTCTAAATCTTTTTTGATTTTTAAAGATTGGTCTTCGGAAATAATTCCAGTCTTAACCCAATTCTCTATTCTATCTTTTATGAAATTGTTTGAGGTACCAATACCGAACATTATATTAATATTACATTCATTAAAAAAATAGTAAATAGAATTTATCAAATTTGCTTAATTTTTCATAATGGTAAGATTCATGTGGGTTTTCTAAAATTTTACTAGATGAGTGTCAGGTTATAGAAATTAGAAGTTGGAAAATTGAACAAGCTATTGCTATGTTTAATTCTCTAAATTCTAAAGGTTTGCCTCTTTCAGATTCAGATATCATATCCGCTCAATTATATTCGAATGCTGATCAGAGAAGAGAAGAATTTAAGGAGGAATGGAAAAAATTAATTAGTTTAACGACAAAACTTGAAAGTAGAAAGATTGTCGACATTGATTCTGTTTTACAGCAGTATATGTATATTAATCGAGCTGTAGATAAGGAGTATGTATCTGAAAAAGATGATGGGAGTTTATCAGTAGATGTTACTACCCCGGGTTTAAGAAGGTATTATACTGATTTAAATCGTGAGTTAATGAAGAATTCAATGTTAATGGCAACTAGTTTAAATAAAATTGCAGATAATTGGGATACTGTTAAAGATTTTCCAATTGTAAAGTTGCTTTTAAAATTTAATGAAAATGCAAAATTATATTTATCTAGTTATATGTATAGATTTAATACTGAAGAACTTAGTGAAAAAAAAGTACAAGTAATTTGCGAAAACTTGCTTAGATTATTTGCTCTTCTGGAAATAAGTAATACGGTTTATTCGAGTAATAAATTTAAAACCTTTCTTTTTGAAAAAAATATAGATCTAGTAGATAGTCAATATCCTGACGATAAGATTTCAGAAGATTTTGATTCTCATATTAATAAAAATTGGGAAAGAGATACTGTAATAAATGAAATATCGAGTTATGAGGGTAATATTTTAGTCTTTTTAAATGATTATCTATATTCTAAAGCTAAAAACAAAGATTTTAATTTTAAAGAAAATGTAAATATTGAGCATATTATGCCTGCAAGTGGTAGAAATATTTCATCTATTAGGGATGATGCTAATTTAGGAAATGATGAATTTAAAAGTTTAGTAAATAGTATTGGAAATAAAATTCTTCTTGAAGCTGATATCAATAAATCCATAGGTAATAACTGGTTTAGAACAAAAAAACAAACTTATATTAATCAGAAATCTGGTTATAAGGATAGTGACTTTGCTCTTGCTGAATCGCTTACTTCTTATCCTTCAGATTTATGGACAAAAGAAGATATAGAAAAAGCTACAAAAAAAGCAGGAAACAGAATTGCTGATTTTATTTTTTCTAAATAGTAAGTGCAATGGGTTAGGAATATTAACTATTTAGTATCCACCGCCATCCGAATCACCAACACCTGGATCTCTGTAATTATTTGATTTACCTCCGCTAAAACTTAAAGCAAACAAGAGTCCAAAGTAAAACATACCGATAATAGTTATAAATAAAAGAACTCCTTCAATTTCTTTATTATTTCTTAGTGGAGTAGCATTAAATAAAGTTAATGCTGAAAATAACGATATTATAAAAAATACAATGTTAAAAAATTTCATGTTATTTTGAAAATGCCTTATCAATTATTTGATCTTTGTTCTTGTCCCACCATTCGTAATAATCTTCAATTAATTTAATACCTTCTAATTGCATTCTAATTTTTTCAGATTCTGTTTTCTGAATCTTCTGATTTAAAATAATTTCATGTCCTTTTATAAACTTATTTCTAAAATTATCTTTAAATTCTGGGTGTAAGTAGTTAAAAAAGTCATCTTTAATTGATTTACTTAAATTAATCCCCTCATTTAACTTCGAAAAGGCTAAGTCTTCTTGCTCCTTAGGAATTGTGTACCCTCCCCACCACTCTGAGTTTTTACTATTTTCTATACTTGTTAGTTCAGTAAAATCACTAAATAATTCATTTACTTTAGTAAACTTATTTCTATCATCAATGTAAACAGAAGGAAATGGAGGAAATGAAGAATCTTCCTTAACTACCAAATAATCAGTATAAATATAATAAGGAAAAATTACCGCTTTAAAAGTTGCAACAATTTCTCCAAAAAATAGCCAAGAGATAAATCCGTTTTCCTTTGCATATCTCCAGTTAAAATAGGGAACTGCAATAAAAAGACACATGATGTAAATAGTGATAAAGATTATAAAAATTTTACTAATTACTTTTTTAAACATCTGTAATTTCTAATTTAAGAAAATAAATTATTACTTAATTATATACATTATAGAAATTAAAACTACTTAAATCATTATTTTAAAAAGATAGGCGGCTGCTTGAGTAAACAAGCAGCCGCAATTTTACTAAGAGCCCTCTCTTAGAAGTTTTGCCATTCTTTTCAGAAGAATATCCTCAGAAAGATGCAGGTCTAAGAATGCCCATTGTCCATTTGGATTAAGTTCAAGGAAATAATATTTACCAGTTTTCGATTCCCGAATGAAATCAAAAACACCAAACTTCAATCCAAGTTCACTTACCATCTGAACACAAAGATTACCAAGTGATTCTGGAAATGAGCTATCGTGATAGATCTTCATATGATCAAATTGATTTCTCCTCCAATCAAGCTCAAAGTCTATTGGGTTGACTTTGATAATATATGGATAATAGTTATTACCCATCACCACCAAGCGAATATCAGACCCAATAATTTCTTGTTGAAAGAATGTGGGAGAAACAAAAAGTCCAGAAAAATCTACCTGATTTACATCATGTATCCTTCTCGTGTAGTAACCAAAAGTAGAACCTTCATACTTAACAAATGACATGTTAGCTGGCTTAACTATACAGCTCCCCATCTTTGAAATAAATTCCCTTGCATGTAACTCGGACCGAGTACACAATGTTTTGGGTGTATACATTCCAAGTTTGGCTGCGGTATTTAATTGAAGCCATTTTGAACTTGATCTACTTATACACCAGTAATCAGAAACCCAATTAGCATTTGGAAATAAAGAGTACACCCATCTAGTAACCTCCAAAAAGTTATCATAAGCTAACTCTTGGAACTCCCTAGGAATAGGTAATAACTCTTTTTTGATTAATACCGGCTTGCGAAACCATATCGCATCTGGATTAATCTCTGTACCGCTAATAATTAATGAATAGTTACAAGCCTGACTTTGGAATGAAAACTTTGAGTCGGAAATAATACTGGGATCAAAAAATTGAACATCAATACCATCCAAAAAAGGTAGGACATGATTCACATGCGGATCAGACTGCTTGGTGATTACTAAAAGCTGCATATATACCTCTCGTTTGATGTGATGTGGCAGGCAGTTTTTTAAACTGCCTGCCGAAGATAGCTTGCCTACTTGTCCACGATGGCATCGTCGGTATCGATTGGTTCCTCGGAAGCCGTCTTACATTGTGTCAACTCGTGCGAGTCAGTTGTGACTGCAGGAACTGGCAACATGAACTGGAAGAAAAAAGGCATAACTAACTCTGTACCATTGTCCATTTGCGGTTGCATTGTATCTCTCCTTTCGCTAGGACAAAATAATAATACTATATTAATGTTTAAAGTCAATAATATTATGGGTTAAAAATTGTAACTGGATGGGATTCCTCAATGTAATATCTATAATTCATATCACCCTTTTCAAGAATCTCATTAATTTTGACATCAACAATTGGTTTAATCTGCTTTATTTCATTATTAAAGAAGGATCCTGAAGTTGGAATAACTAGGATAGTAGGAAAGTTGCCAATCTTATTTTTCATTAAGTAACCCATCGGAACTAACTCACTTGTACCCAAATTAATCTTACTTTTTTGAATATGTAGATTACCTGCAATAATTAAAGTTGGTTTTTCATAATTATTTAAAAAATTTATAGCCATTTGTTCATCTCGAGTATAATTTACTTCATCATTAGATTTGGGAGCGGTATCAATTTCATCAAAACATAAAATCTTTGACTCAGGATTAACATCTTTAAATTTCTTTAAAAAATTAAAAAATTCAACATTTGCCCTACCATCTTTATTAAATTTTGTGTAATCTATTTCTTTATTTGTGAGAAACTTTTCAAGCTCTAATCTTTCAGAATCCTTAAGTTCAACAGCTATATTTGGTGTGAAAGGAAGTTGATTTAAGAATTCTTCGTAGAACCAGTAGTTCTCTTTTACACCGTGATACTCACCAAGTGCCAAAACACCTGAAATTTCAAATTCTTCAATTAAATTTTGAGGTATTTTAAAATTATTCATATTTAGTGTACATTTTTGAAATTTTGTAGAAGATCTTGGTTTGATGGAACTCTTTCATTTTTATCGTGAAAACACATTCTTATATCTTAACACGGCAGAAAATTTAAATTATATAGACTAGAATCTATACAAACTATTTTATTTGAACAACAGTTAAAATAACTGCAGGTATCCTTGGCCGAACTGGAGATGTAAAAGGTCCTGAAGTATAAAGAGATGCAGCTGTATCGGCTGAAGACCATCTAATTTCAAATTCATCGCCGGCATTAGCACTTGTTACAAAATTCCAAGCAGCAACTGAATAGTACCCTGCATTAATCAGAGTCATTCTGGTATTAGTATCGTCCAAATTATTACCATTCTTTACAAACCAAAAATCCATAGCATCCGAACCTCCATCAGTTTTATAAATCTGAAATGAAAATTGAAAATTATAAACTCCTGCATTGGAAACTTTAATTTTAGTACCATCTACTATTGATATTCCATCAGCCTCTGATGTTGTATTGTATCTCACTGTTCTAACCACATTTCCTACTGGGTTTGATTGAAAAGAAGTATCAAAGAAAGATCCATACGATAAACTTAAAGTTCCTGCCGGGCCAGAGGGTCCAACTTCTCCATTTTCCCCATCTTTACCGTCATCACCATCGTCACCTTTCTCTCCCGTTTCCCCCTTTACTCCTGTTAAACCTTGTACTCCCTGAATTCCACTTGTTCCAACAGGGCCCATTTTACCGTCTGACTGAGTGATTATTAATTCTTCTTTATTAATTTTGTTTTCATTAGGTGCATTAGGTTGAATTATTCCAGAATATTTAGATATTTCTTCAAATTTTAAATTTAAACTTGAATAAAGATAGAAATTAAAAACTAATGAAGAAAATAAAATTAAAGTAAGTAAGATATTTAAAAAATATTTAACTAAAAAAGTCTTCACAGTTTAAATATATTATTTAATAATTGAATTAACAATGAAAAAATTAATCTTTATTTTCTTAATTTTGACTCTTGGTGCTTCTGGTTACTATTTATATCTTAATTTCTTGAATCAAAAATTTCTACCAGGCTTTACCGAACCGATTACTCAGAAAATAGAAAATATAACACAAAAAGATGTATCAATTTTCTTAGAAAATTTAGATGTTCCTTGGGAAGTTGCCTTTATAGATATTGAAACTCTTTTAGTTACAGAAAGAAAAGGCAATCTTCTTTTAATTAAAAATCAAAAAATTATTAAATCATTTCCTATAACAGAAACTAACCAATCCGGTGAAGGAGGTCTTTTAGGTATAGCTATTCATCCAAAATTTAAGGAAAATAATTTTATCTATCTCTATGTAACAACCATTCAAAACAATAAAAGAGAAAACAGAGTTTTAAGATATACCTTAAAGGATGAATTATTAAAATTTGATAGGAATATTTTGACAGATATTAGAGCTAATATTTTTCACAATGCGGGAAAAATATCCTTTGGTCCTGATGGATTTTTATATATCACAGCGGGGGATGCTCTTGACGAACCTGCAGCACAAGATAGAAATCAACTAGCTGGAAAAATTTTAAGAGTTACTGATGAGGGAAGAACTCCAGAAGATAATCCTTTTGGTAACCAAATCTACTCAATTGGTCACAGAAATCCTCAAGGACTAACTTGGGACAAAGATGGTAATCTTTGGTCCACGGAACACGGTCAATCTGGGGCTGTTTCTGGGCTTGATGAACTAAACAAAATCATCAAGGGAATGAATTATGGATGGCCTGATTATAGAGGTTTTCAAAATGCTGATGGTTTTGTTTCTCCAGAAATCCATTCAGGAAAGGAAACCTGGGCACCTGGAGATACTGAATTTTATAATGGGATTATCTATTTCACAGGTTTAAGAGGAGAGGCTTTATACGGATATAACCCTATAAATAAAGAGCTAAAAAAATACTTTGGAGGTGAATATGGAAGATTAAGGGCACTAACTTTAGGGCCTGATGGTTTTTTCTACATCTCCACCAGCAATAGAGATGGCAGAGGTACTCCAAAAGAAAAAGATGATAAAATTATTAAAGTAAATCCCCAATTACTAAAATAATATTACTTAGAAAATTAATCGATGAACAGCTTAGAACTTCATGAAAATTCAACTGGCAAACTTCAAACTAAATCATTAATAAAAATAGATTCAAAAGAAATTCTTTCAAAAGTATATACACCGGGAGTTGGTGAAGTGTGCTTGAAAATAAAAGAAGATGAAAGTAATCTTCATAAATATACTATTGCAGGTAAAACAGTTGCAGTAATTTCAAATGGAACAGCGGTACTTGGATTTGGAGATATTGGCCCAAAAGCGGCTTTGCCTGTTATGGAGGGCAAAGCCGCTATCTTTAGTGAGTTTGCTGGGATAAATTCATATCCACTTTGCATAAATGAAAAAGATCCAGAAAAATTTATTCAAATTGTAAAAAGTTTAGCCCTAAATTTTGCAGCAATTAACTTAGAAGACATCTCAGCACCAACTTGTTTTGAGATAGAAAAAAGACTTTCTGATGAATTAGATATTCCTGTTATTCATGACGACCAGCACGGTACTGCAATTGTTGTGTTAGCTGCTTTAATTGGGGCAGTCAAAATAACAGGAAAAGAAAACCTAAAAATAGTTGTCTCTGGTGCTGGTGCGGCAGGAACTGCAATATCTAAGCTTTTAGTAAAAGCGAAAAAAGAAAATTTACTTTCTATTTCTGAAATAAAAGTTTTTGATTCAGTTGGTTTGATTGCAACAAATAGAAATAACTTGAATGCACATAAACTAGAGTTAGCTAATTTAACAATGCAAAATAATACATGCAGTTTAGAAGAAGGAATCAAAAATTCTGATATATTTATTGGGGTTTCAGTTCCTAATTCTATAACAACTTCGCAGATTAAAAAGATGAATAAAGAACCAATTATCTTTTCACTTTCAAACCCAATACCAGAAATAATGCCAGACCAAGCTAAAGAAGCAGGTGCAATAATAGTTGCAACAGGGAGAAGCGATTTTCCTAATCAAATTAATAATGCCTTAGCATACCCAGGAGTTTTTAAAGGATTATTGAAATCTAAAATCAAAAAAGTTTCTGATAAACATAAAATTGCTGCTGCAATAGCAATTTATGAATACAATCTTCCTAGCTTAGCAAAAGACAACATTCTTCCTTCAATTTTAGACAAAAATGTTCCTGATATAATAGCCCAAAGCATAATATAATCAAATATGTCAGAATTTATAAATCTATTCATAAACTATTTAAAAGATATTTCAAGTATTGTCCCATTACCTATCTTCACTTTTTTTGGAGCTTTGATTGAAGAAATTATTGCACCTATCCCTTCTCCAATTGTAATGACCTTAGCAGGGTCCCTTGCGGCAGCTGCAAACTACGGATTATTTTATTTAGTTTTACTGGCACTTACTGGATCTATTGGTAAAACAATTGGAGCTTATGTTATTTATTACATTTCAGATAAAGCTGAAAATGTTATTATTCAAAAATTTGGAAGATTTATTGGAATAACAGAGAAAGATGTAGAAAGAATCTCAGCAAAGTTGAATTCAGGTAAAAGGGATGATTTAGTTTTATTTCTGCTGAGAGCAATACCTATTGTTCCAACAGCACCTGTTTCTGTAGTATGCGGACTAATTAAAATTAAGCTCAAAACCTATCTTTGGACTACCTTCTTAGGAACTTTAGTTAGAAATATAATCTACCTATACCTTGGGTTCACCTCATTAAATGCTGTTGAAAATATTAATTCTGAAATCGATAGTTTAGAAAAGTTTGGATATGCGATAGTTCTAATTATTGTCGGAATTATCTTTTTATATATTTTTCGGCAAAAGAAAAAAAGCGAAAATTAAAATTTGGCTGGGAGCCAGGGATTCGAACCCCGATAACTGGGACCAAAACCCAGAGTCCTGCCGTTAGACGAGCTCCCAACAATATGCTCTATTATACCAAAAAATCTACCTTTTGAAGCTCTTTTAAGATAAAATAAACATATGGCAAATCCATATTTTACAAAAGCTGAACTAGTTTTGAAGGAATTTATCAAAACATCAAACAATCAAGAACCAAATCTACTCAAAATTAAAATTAGGATGATTGACCCAAAATCAAAAACCTTTAGACCTGGTCAATTTGTAACTTTTAGAGTTGGGGAAGGTTATTTCAGAGCCTATTCCATAGCTTCATCGTATAAAAATTATGAAGAATACCAATTTCTAATTTCCTGCGGACACGAAGGAATTGGAGCAAATTATTTTAGGAATTTACATATTGGAGATGAAATTGTTTTTTTGGGTCCGAACGGACACTTTAAAATAATAGTGCCGGTTGCCAAAGAGTTGCTTTTTATAGCAACCGGCACTGGGATTTCTCCATATATTCCAATGATTGAATTTCTTATGGATAATTCGTGCGAAACAAAAATTACTTTAATACATGGTTTTAGAGATGAGACAAATCTTGATTTTTATAAATCAATTCATGAGGAATTTAAAGAAAAATGTCCAAATTTTTCTTCTCAAATCTACATTTCCAAACCACAAACCAAATCAGATGGTTTTAAAGTAGGAAGGATAACTGATTATCTAAAATCATTAAAATTTGAAGAAATAAAAGAGACTCAAATCTACCTATGCGGACATCCTGATATGATTGATGAGAACACTGACTATCTACTCGAAAACGGAATTAAGATGGAGAATTTAATGTATGAAGCCTTTACATCACCAGGAGCATATGAAAAAAATATCTAATTTTAAAATAACAATTGAAAATAGTGAGTTACTTCTCTACTTTGCCTGGATTGTTTCGATCTTCGCACTCCTTGGATCTCTCTTTTTTTCTGATGTTATGAAATTAGTTCCTTGTAAACTCTGCTGGTTGCAAAGAATTTGTATGTACCCACTTGTCTTTATAATTGGGGTTGGATTAATAATTAAAGATAAGAAGGTTCCATATTATGTCTTGCCACTTTCAACAATTGGTTGGGTAATTGCCTTTTATCATGTTCTTCTCTATAACAAAATTCTTCCAGAGGCTCAGGGGTTTTGCGAAGCAGGAGTTTCTTGTACAACTAAATATGTCTCATACTTCGGATTTTTAAGCATTCCTATGATGTCTTTAATTGCTTTTACATTAATAACTGCGGCTACTTTATATTACAAAAAAATAAATCAAGAGAATTAATTTTCTTTAGGTTTATCTAATTTATCTAAACCAAGTCCCTTAAATATAAAGTATATGATCCCAGCCATAAACAAAAAGTCTAATAAATTTGAAGCGAATCTTCCCCACAGAACATCTGCTCCAAAAAAACTTATTTTTGCATTTACTAATTCACCTGCCGTACCGGTAAGCATCGTTAGAAGTGGGTTTAAAATATCAAGAGTAAAAGAGTTAACTAAATTTTTAATTTTATCTCCAAGCATGAAACCAATTGCTAGCCCCATAACTCCTTGAGTTCTTATAAAATCAAAGAATCCAGTAACTTTTGTTTTAGCTACATACTCAATAGTATTAAGATTTAATTTATAAAGCGGCTCATTTTGTTTTTGATTTTTCTTTATCACAAGTTTATTATACAATTAATGAAATGCCAAAAACAATTAGTCTAATTTTTCCTAATCAACTATATAAAGGAGTACCGATTTCTAAACTATCAGATAATATTATTTTAATTGAAGATAGCCTATTTTTTGGAGAAAAAAAATATATCAATAATTTTCATAAAAATAAACTCGTACTTCATAGAGCATCAATGAAAAATTACTTTGAAACGGAGCTTCATGATTTTAAATCTAAGTATATAGATTACAAAAATTCAGATTTAGAATTAATTTTTAGCAAAATCAAGGAAGTAGAAATAGTTTATGTTTACGAACCTAAAGACTATTTGTTAGAAAAAAGATTAAAGAAGTATTCCAAGAAGTATAATGTAGAACTAAAAATTATAGAGAATCCAGGGTTTCTAACTTCTCAGGAAGTATATAATCAATATTTTGAAACACATAAATATTTTATGACTCCTTTTTATATAGAACAAAGAAAAAGATTAGGAATTTTGATAAATAAAGAAGACAAACCACTACATGGAAAATGGACTTTTGATACAGAAAATAGAGAGAAGTTGCCGAAAAATTTAGAGGTCCCATTACCTAAATTTTTCGGCGAAAATGAATATGTTAAAGAGGCAAAAAAATATGTAGAAAAACATTTTTCTAATAATCTAGGAAATACCGAAAATTTTATTTATCCAATCTCACATTCAGAGGCGAAGAAAGCTTTGAATTGTTTCTTAAAAGATAGATTAAATAATTTTGGCCCCTATGAGGATGCAATATCTCATAAAAATGAGTTTAACTTTCATAGCATACTTTCTTCTTCAATTAATATTGGTTTATTAACTCCACAGGAAGTTATAGATGAAACATTAAAGTATGCTGATGAAAATAAAGTGCATTTTCCTTCTTTGGAAGGTTTTATTCGACAAATTATTGGATGGAGAGAATTTATGATGATTGTATATGAAAGAGATGGTGTTAAAGAAAGAACATCAAACTATTTTCATCATAAACGAAAATTACCTAAATCTTTTTACGACGGAAGTACCGGAATCAAACCAGTTGATGACACAATAAAAAAGGCACTTAAATATGGTTATACTCATCATATAGAAAGATTAATGATTTTAGGTAACTTTATGTGTCTTTGTGAAATTGATCCTGATGAAATTTATAAATGGTTTATGGAGTTTTACATAGATGCATATGATTGGGTAATGGTTCCAAATGTTTACGGGATGAGTCAGTTTGCAGATGGGGGATTAATTACAACAAAACCATATATCTCTTCCTCAAATTATATTTTGAAAATGAGTGACTACTCTAAAAATGAAGAATGGTGCGAAATTTGGGATGGGTTATTTTGGAGATTTCTACATAAAAATAAAACCAAAATTGCTTCTAATTCTAGAATAGGCATGTTACTTAAGGCAAATGATATTAACAAATATAAAGAAAAAATTAAAAAAGCAGAAAAATTTTTGGATAATTTGAATTGAAATGGTGGGGAGGTTGAAAACCTCCCCACACTTCTCTCCCTTACCTAAAACCCTTTGAGATGTAGCAGTTATAACAAATGCTTTCCCCATAAGAGGTCCGACTTGCGACTGGCTTTCTTTCGTTGCAACAAGCACAATTCTCGTATGCATCTACATCCTTATACCTTAATCTACCCCTGCAGGTACTACAAAGCAGCACTCCTGTCTTTCGGTAATTACATAGTTGCCTAAGTTTTTGACAACCATGACAAAGCATCTTTTTTGCATAAAATGCCCGATAACAATTGTTGCAAACTGGCTGACCACCTTCACTCAAACTAACACGACTAAACTGTTGGCATTTTGTACAATTTGCAAAACCAATCTTCTTAGCATAGTTAAACCTGCTTAGACAGTTTTTGCAAAAGTACTTCTTGTACCTTCTGCGAAAGATAACTTTCTCAGAACTCATGCAGTTTTCACAGACCTTAGCACTCATTACCTTCTCCTTTACTATAGGTTAGTAGATTTTAATATATATCAAAAAATTGTCAAATAGTGCTAAAAATTAGTGTTAAAATAACTTAAAATGAAAACATTAAATTTAGTTTCTTCATCAAATAATCTCTATTCTAATTATTTAATTGCAATGATGAACTCTGTAATTAAGAATACTCCTAATACGATTTTAAATTTCTATATTCTATTTGCTGATCTTAATGAGGAAAAGCAAAAACTAATCACCAAAACTTTTTCTAAAAATAAGGATATTAGAATAAAATTTATTAAAATAGAAAAAGTACAATTTCAAAATGTAATACTTAAAACATATGCTTCTTCATCTTACGAAGCATATGCACGAATTTTACTTTCAGAAATTTTTCCAGATTTAGATAAAATAATTTACCTAGATGCAGATACAATTGTTTTAAATAATTTAAATTTGTTAAATGAAATTGAAATAGATAATTACCCTATAGCTGCTGTGACAGATATAAATAATAATTCGATTAAAATTTTTGAGTTTCTCTTTAAATTAAAGAAAGTTAAAGGATACTTCAATTCAGGAGTTATTATTATGAATTTAAAACTCCTAAGAAAAGAAAAATTTTCAGAAAAAGCCTTAAAATTTATCTCAGAAACAAAAATTCCCTATAAATTTTTTGATCAAGATATACTTAATTACTATTTCCATGACAAATATTTAAAGTTAGATTATAGATGGAATGTGCAATTATACGAAGAAATAGCTTCAACGAAATTTTGGCATACTACAATGAATCAAATAGAATATAAATTGACTAAAATTTCACCCTTTATAATTCATTACACAATAGTAAAACCTGACAAGAAAAATTATTTTTTTAGATATCAAAATATTTATAAATATTATTTAGAGGATGCTGGGATAAAGTTTGAATTTAAAAAAACAACTTTCAAGGATATTTACTGGACACTTACTGAAATAATATTTTTTAAATTTATAAACCTTTTTAATCAAGAAATAAGAGGTAAGATTTTAAAGTTTGCTAGAAAATTAGTTTAAGAAAATAAATGGTGGGCCCACTAGGACTCGAACCTAGGACCTTTCGGATGTAAGCCGAATGCTCTAACCAGCTGAGCTATGAGCCCCCATAACAAATCTTATTTTACCATAAGCTATCTGTTATCGCCATTACCTTGAATCTTACCCTCTTCTAACCTCTTCTTTAATTTATCGTAATTCTTTTCTGCAATTTCTCCCATCTTTAATCCAAATTCATCGGCGACTGCTGCCACATACCATAATACATCTCCTAATTCTTTTTTAATATCGTCTCTATCCTCGTCCGAAATAACATCGTTTTTATCTCTCATTATCTTTTTAATTTTATTAGCTATTTCACCAGCTTCTCCTGAAAGTCCTAGTGCTGGGTAATAAGGATTATTACCTACATTAGGATAAAGAGCTGTTTCTTTAGCTTTGGTTTGATACTCGTTGAATGTTAAATCTGGCATAATTTATTCCTTAATTTTTTACTGAATAAATTATGCCATAAAAATTTAAATGGTGGGGAGGGTGGGAGTTGAACCCACATCGCCGGTTTTTCAGACCGGTGCCGTGACCACCTTGGCTACCGCCCCATCTATTTGGAGCGGGAAACGGGGGTCGAACCCGCGGCCTCCTCCTTGGCAAGGAGGCGCTCTACCGCTGAGCTATTCCCGCAAACACTTTGATATTATAACAAAAAATTCAAATTATTTGACTGGAAAAATATAAAAATATAAGAAAAAGGGCTGGAATTTGAAAAATTCCAGCCCATACCTCATCTCATTCAATCCTTATTCCTCTCTTACGATAATCTTTTCAGAAGAAGCATAGAAAGTATAAGACTGTAAACTTCCTGATTCAACCAATTTGTTCACTTCGACTTTATACCAAGCATCCTTCCAACAGAAAAGCTCTCCCACTCTCAAGTAGGAAATCCAAAATCTGGTACCACCCTCTCTAGAACCTAGGAGTTCTTTGGGAAGCATTTCTAGGCCTAGCATTTTACCTTCAAAACGAAACAAAATACCATCCTTTGAGTATTCCATACAAACTCCAGTATATTCAAGAACAATTGATTTTATCAAATAATAATTTAAAGGAAAATAAAATGGTGGGCAGAACAGGACTCGAACCTGCACAGGCTTTCGCCCACAACGACCTCAACGTTGCGCGTATACCAATTCCGCCACCTGCCCAAAAGTTTATTATACTATTTTTGCTGGTTTTTTAGAATAAAAAGCATTTTTAACAATCTCAGAAACCACAAAGTAAGTTATACAAATAATAACTACTAGGTATAGATAGTTAAAAGAGGTTTCTTTAAACTCAAACCAAAACATTAAAGTTGGGTTAAACAGGAAAAATAAAGACGAAACAATAATCATTATCGAAGAAATAGCTAATGCCATGGAAGGGCTAGAAGATTTAAAGAACGGTCTCTTTGATCTTAAAGAGTAAATGATTAGAATTTCGGTAAGAATAGAAGCAAAAAACCAAGTTGAATGTAGGGTACTTTCGCCAAAATTTTTAAAATACCCAAAAATAATAAAATCAAAAATACTGGAAACAAAACCCAAAAGAAGAGTTAATTTTAATAGAGAATCAAAATCTGACTTAGAAGGTTTTTCCAAGTCCTCCTTGTCTACATTATCAGTAGAAACAAACATAAGGGGAATATCAGATAAGATATGAATTAATAAAACTTGAATCGGTAATAAAGGTAAAAAAGGTACAAAAAAGGAAGAAATTAATAAAGCGAAAAAGTTTCCAAAATTAGCAGAAATAGTTATCTTTATATACTTAGTAATATTTTGGAAAATTTTTCGCCCCTCTATGATACCTTCAATTAAATGATCTAAACTCTTTTTCATGAGAATAATATCTGCTGAACTTCTTGCAATATCTGAGGAATTAAAAGATGCTACACCTACATTGGCAACTTTTAAAGCAGGAGCATCGTTAATACCTTCCCCTAAATAACCAACCAAATGTTTGGTTTGTAGTATCTTGATTACTTTAACTTTTTCATCTGGATTTAATCTACAAAAAACTTTACCTCCCTCAACAGTTTCTATCAATTTCTCACCCTTCAAATTTTTAAGTTCCTCTGAGGAAACAACATCCTGCCTACTAGAGACAATTCCAAGTTTCTCAGCTACATAAAAAGAAGTTTCCAAACTATCTCCAGTAAGGACTTTGATATCAATATTTAATTCTTGAGCTTTCTTAATTGAATCAAAGGAAGAAAATTTAATCTGATCTTCAAAAGAAACAGCCCCTTCTAATTGCAAATCATTCTCGTCCTTTTCTAGAATAGTATCATTACTTACCTCCTTAAAGCCGAATAAGAGAACTCTTCTTCCCTTTTCAGATTCATCATGGTTAAATTTGGAAAGAACCGCTCTTTGATCGTGAGAAATATGGTCAAACATATTAAGAATTTCGAAGGCACCTTTAACTATCAAATATCTCTTATTGTTATATTCTGTCAAAACTGATGATCTTTTTCTTACTGGATCAAAAGAAAACTCGTCTAAGATATGATGTTTTACTTGAAGAGTTGAGTAATTTCTAAGTGCTTTATCAAATGAATCTTTATGATTTAAAGAGTTGATACTCAAATAAATTAGTTTTTCAAAATCAAAGTTACCTAAACTAATTTTATTTATAAAAACAAGATTATTCTCAGTCAGTGTGCCTGTTTTATCAGTACATAAAACATCTATACCGCCAAGATCCTCTATTGAAGGCAATCTTTTAACCAAAACCTTTCTTTTAAAAAGCTTTAAAGCACCATTTGAAAGAGAAAAGGTGATAATTAATGGAAGTGCTTCAGGAATAACAGTCACAGCTAAAGAAACTGCATAGATCAAAAATTTATAAAAGGTATCAACTCTGTAAAAATAATTGATAAGAACTGCGATAGTTAGTGATAATGCAACAATTTTAAATATTAATTCACTTAATTTTTTTGTTTCTTTTTGATAAACAGTTTCAGAATCAAGGTGAGATAATGTTTTTGAGATATGGCCAATTCTAGATTTCTTACCAGTGTAAACAACTATACCTTTACAACTTCCCTCTGTTATAACAGTACCAGAGTACAAAATCTTATCGTCAAAATTTCCTAAAATATTTTTC
>JAUMAA010000018.1:0-19700 GCA_032117075.1 Patescibacteria group bacterium | reverse complement strand
AAACAATCAACTATATGGAACAACTGCTACATTTACAGGAAATGTCACTCTATCCTCAGCAAGAGTTCTAGGCAATCTTTCTGCTTCAACTGCTTTTGTTAATGGATACTTTTCAGCAGGAACCTCATCTCTTGCAGGTCTTGCCTTAACAAGCGGTCTTTACGGTACTACTGCATTATTTAGCGGTAATGTAACTATGGCTTCTGCAAATATTACCGGTAACCTAACAGCAGGTTCCGCTGTACTTACTGGTGGTCTAACAGGAACAACTGCAAATTTCTCGGGAAATGCTTCCTTTGCATCGGCATTTATTGCAAACAATTTCTCAGTTGCAGGTACTGGGTTCTTTAATACAGTAGCAACTGGAGTATTCTCAACCCCTCTTGCTTCAAATAACTTTACCTTCCTAGGAAATGCTAATTTCTCAGGAAACATTTCCGCAGCAAACGGTACTTTCTTAACATTAAGTGCTGGATCTTTAAATGTGACTAACCTATTTACAGTAGATTCAACAGGTTCAGTATTTAATAATAATGTGACATTCAATGATACTATTGAATTCAATGCAGTAGGTGATGTAGCTATTGCAAATGATTTAGTATTTACCAACACCTCTCTATCAAAAATCAGATCTGCTAACGATATAATTTTTGAAGTTGGTGAGGCATACAATTCAAGCAATATAACCTTTAATATGTTCAATTCAGGAGAGTTTATAGTCAATGGAGACATGCAATTTAATGGTGTTGTAAATGGAACATTTGCTGCAAGTTATTTCTCAACACCGTTAGTAAATAATACTTTTAATTTCTTAGAAGGAACTATTGCTAATGCTTACTTCTCCAGCCCGCTTGCAAATAAGACTTTCTACTTTAATTCTGCAACTATAGCGGCCTCTACATTTTCAAACCCAGCAGCAGGAAACTTTACTTTCTTAGGGAATTTATCAGCTGCAAATGCCTCATTTGTTTCCATGTCAATTGCTGGTATGTCTTTACAATTTAGGGATGTTAATGATTTTGCTTACAACATTGGAACTGGATACTCTTATAATTGGGAAATTAATTCCACCTCAGAAATGAAACTCTCTAACTCAACTCTAAGTCTTGCTGGAAATGATTTAATTAGTGTAGCAGGTCTCAGTGCTGCAGGGGTTATGATTTCCGAATCAAATGTTATAGGTAAGAATTATGTTTATGGAATTAATGATGTTTGGACAAATGGAGAATTTGGTTGGTTTGATGATGTAGGTCAAAATACTTATATTGGATTACCGGCAGATAATCAAATTGATCTTACTTTGAATGGTTCTCAAGAAGTTCTATTTACTGTAACAACAACTACTTTTAACAATGATATTGATGCGGTCGGGGAGTCGGTTGCAGCTACCGATTTTAGATTAGCTACATTAAGAACTGGTCAAGGTTCCGTGACATTATGTAGGAATGGTACAACCGGATTGATTGGTCAGTGTACCTCATCTATACAATTTAAAGAGAATATAACAGACCTGACTATTGGTCTTTCGGAAATTATACAGTTGAGACCGGTTACTTTTGATTGGAAAGATGGTCAAGGAAATGATCTTGGTTTCTTAGCTGAGGAAGTAAATTCCGTAAGTCCGATATTGGCCGAGTTATCGGAAAATGGTGAGATTGCGGGTGTAAGGTACAGGCAATTAACAGCTTTGCTTACAAAAGGAGTTCAAGAACAACAAGTTCAGATTTCGACCATGTCTGCAGCCATTGCATCTATAGACTTCTCACAGGCTTCTTCAATGTATAACTCATTAATGACCACAATTAATGCCTTATCAATGTCTACTGATAATGGAGATTTAGTAGTCGGAACAGATCTAATTGTTAATGGCAAGACAGTTATGAACGATGCAACTTTCACTGGAAATGTTCAAGTAGGATTAATGTCATTTGATACTTTAAATAATGATTTAAGTGTTCTTGGTGCTTCATGTGTAAGGTCCGATGGAACTCTTGATGATGCCCTTTGCCAATCGCAATCCCTTTACTTAATGAAAAATAAAGCTGGTAACTTAAATATCTTCGATGGAAAAGTAGTTCTTAAACCAAACGGAGATATGCAAGTTGAAAAGATTAATGTAACAGAGATTAAAGCAGACGAGTATAAGGTAGCATCCTCCTCACAAGTTTCTGGTACAGAGACCTTACTAGCAAACCAAACAGAGATAGTGATAACAACAAACAAAGTAAAAGCAAATTCTAAAGTATTTGTTACTGCTTCAAACAATCTTGAAGGTAAAACATTATATGTAGATGAGAAGGTAGACGGTATATCCTTCAAGGTAAAGATTAATCAAAGTATGACAACTGATGTCAAGTTTGACTGGTTTATCTTAAATGTAGAATAAATTATCTTGTAGAAACTTGATAATTAAGTAAGATAGAAGTATGCCTAAGATTTCTCCTTTTGAAGAAAATTTAAATACTACACAGGAGGTTGGTGTCGTAGAAAAGATTATTGAATCCTTAATTTATGTAGATGGTCTTCCTGGAGCTAGGGTTTTCGAAGAAATTCTAACTGAGGATGGTGCAAAAGGATTTGTTTTTTCCGTAGATAGAGACCATGTTGTCTGTTTATTAACTTCAAATACTAAGCCAAAAAAAGGAATTAGGGTATCTAGAAAAGGTGATTTAATTAGAGTTAGGGTAGGCGGTGGATTACTAGGTCATATTATCGATCCTTTTGGTAATTCCTTGGAAAAAGCTAATCCAGTAAGTAATGCAAAAGAATATAGAATTCTTGATTCAGATGTCCCGACAATCAAAGATAGAGCTGTAATTGATAAATCTTTACATACTGGTGTGACAGTTGTTGATATGATGGTGCCTTTAGGAAAAGGACAGAGGGAGTTGGTGATAGGTGATAGAGGAACTGGAAAGAACTGGTTTGTAAACTCAGTAATCAAAACCCAGTCTAAAGAAGGAGTGGTTTGCATCTACTGTGGTATCGGAAAAAAGAAATCAGCAATAGAAAGTAATATTAAAATTTTAGGTAATTCGGTTGGGTCAAAAAATATTATTAATTTAATAACTTTTGCTAACGATACACTAGGAACAATTTATCTTGCCCCATATGCAGCTATGACAGTTGCAGAATATTTTAGAGATCAGGGTAAAGAAGTTTTAATTGTTTTTGATGACTTAGGAATCCATGCTAAGGTGTATAGAGAGATATCACTCCTTTCAAAAAGATTTCCAGGAAGAAATTCTTACCCATCTGATATCTTTTTTACACACTCAAAATTACTCGAAAGGGCAGGTAACTTTAAGGTTGGTGATTCAAGCATATCTATCACTTGTCTGCCAATAGTGGAAAGTATGGGTGGGGATATTTCTGGATATGTACAAACAAATTTGATGTCTATGACAGACGGCCATATCTTTTTTGATATTGACTTATACAACCAAGGTGTCAGGCCTGCGATTAATTATTTCTTAAGTGTTACCAGGGTTGGTAGGCAGACACAATCAGCAATTAGGTACAAGATTAACAGAGAGTTAACTGGAATACTATCTCTTTATGAAAAGACAAAATCTTTCATTCATTTTGGTGCTGAAATTTCTGAGGGAGTTAGATTAAATCTTAGATTAGGAGAAAAATTAAATCAATTTTTTGATCAAACAGGTGATGTGGTAGTTCCGACTAATGTTCAGATTTTAGTATTTTCTTTGATCTGGAGTCAGAGGTGGGATCCCTATGATAAAGATACAATCCAGAACGAATTAAAAAGAATAATTTTTATATACGAAAATGACTCTTCATTTAAAAAGTTAATTGAAGACCTCATTAATGATTCTGAGGACTTAAATTCTTTCTTACAACTTTATCTAAAAAATGAAACTCAGCTAGTAGAAAGATTATTTCCAAAAAGAAAAAAATGAGAAACACCAAAGAACTCAAAACTGAATTAAATAATGTTTCTTCTCTTAAGGATTTAGTTTCCTCCTTAGAAGAATTGTCTGCAATGAGGTATAGAAAAACTAAAAAAAATGTTTTAGATACTAGAGGATTTCTAGATGAAATTAGTGTCTTATACAAACAGGTCAAGAACAACTATATGGTTCTTAAAGTGGCTGTTGGTGAGAAACCTGAGATCAAATATAGAAAGCCTACCAAAAAGGTCTGTTATGTCTTTTTATCGGCTAATGGAGGGTTATTTGGCGATGTTATTAATAGAAGTTTTTCTAATTTAAAAGCCTACCTTAAAAGGATTCCCCCAGATGAGCTTATAGTTGTCGGTTCTGTAGGTGCTAGGTTGGTTGAGTTTTCTGATGTAAAGAATTTGGTTCCTTATACCTACTTTCCTTTGAGTGATGCTAGTGGGGATAAAGAGAACTTAGATAATATATTAAGATATGCTTTAGATTTTGAAAAAGTAGTTGTTTTTTATACCAAATATATTGAAATTTTAAACCAATCTCCCACTGCGGATTCAGTAACAGGTGATATAGTTTTTGAGGAATCTGTTTTGGAAACTAGTGGTCAAGTTAGTCAGCTCCAGGAAGATTTTTTATACGAACCTGACATCGAAAAAATTTTAGCTATTTTTGAAAATCAAATGATTTCTTCATTATTCGAGCAGAAAGTACTTGAATCTGGTTTATCGAAATTTACATCCAGGATGGTATCTCTAGACTCAGCTTCTGAAAAAATTAAACAAAATATGGTTAAAATTAGAATGCAGTATCAAAAAATGAAACACTCTGAATCGAATAAAAAATCAGTAGTTCAGATTGCAGGATTTATATCGCAACTATGATAAAAGATGATTTGAATTTAAAATACGGAATTGTTAAATCTGTTAAAAATTTTGTTATTGAATTAGAGTTTTTAGATGACCATGGTTTGGAGATTGGGGAAGTTCTTTACCTAGAAGATAAGCCAGAAATAAAATTAATAGCTCTTTCTTCATCCAAAAATATTAATTGTTTTTTTTGTGCATCAGTTGCGGAGGCTTACTTAATTCCACGAGGTTCAAGGTTTATTCGAACAGAGGAGGTGATTAAAGTTCCTGCCGGAGAGAAAATTCTTGGAAGAGTTATAGATGTGTTTGGTAATACCCTTGATGAGAAGGAGCAATTGGTACCAGACAGATTTGAGGAGTTATTTAAGAGAGGTGATAATTTCTATTCTCATCCAGAATCTGACACCACCAATTTTATTGAAACAGGTATTAAGGTAATAGATGTTTTTGCACCATTAGTAGGTGGAAGAAAGGTCGGGTTGTTTGGCGGAGCTGGTGTAGGTAAAACAGTTCTGCTATCTGAAATTCTCCACAATGTCATTAATCGAGAAAAAGATAAGTACATTTCAATTTTTGCAGGTATTGGTGAAAGAACAAGAGAGGGGCAAGAGCTTTACGAAGAATTGAAAAGAACCAATGTTCTTGATAAAGCATCCCTGATCTTTGGAACAATGGGTTCTAATCCTACTGTGAGGTTTTTGACTGGTTATGCCTCGGTAGCTTTAGCTAAACATTTTAGGGATATTCAGGCAAAGAATGTATTATTTTTAGCAGACAATATGTTTAGGTTTGCACAAGCAGGGAACGAGCTTTATTTGTTGATGGATCAAATTTCATCCGAAGATGGTTATCAGGCAGCTCTTGTTTCTCAAATTGCTGAAATTCACGAAACTCTTGTAAATAATAATCAAACAATTACAACTATTGAAGCCATTTATGTTCCAGCGGATGATATCTTCGACCCAGCTGTTCAGGAAGTCTTTGGTTATTTGGATTCTTCTATACTTCTTTCAAGAGATGTTTATAGAGAGGGTAGGTACCCAGCTGTAGATATACTTCAAACTTCTTCAACCTTAATTAGTCCTGAAACTGTAGGTACTTACCATTATGAAGTAGTTATTAAAGCAAAAAGCTTGTTGAGAGATGCAATTTCGATTGAAAGAATAGTGGCCTTAGTTGGAATAACAGAGCTATCTGATCAAGATAGAATGATTTACGAGAGAGCTGCTAAATTAAAAAATTATCTTACTCAATACTTTTTTACAGCTGAGAAACAAACCGGAAGGAAAGGTAGTTATGTACCGCTTAGCAAGTCACTAGAGGATATTGATAAGATTGTATCTGGAAAAGTTGATGACATCTCAGAAGACAAGTTTTTATTTATTGGATCCCTAGACGAGATACTCTCATAATGGATATTGAGTCTGTAAAGTTATTTTTAAATATTAGAAGTAGAAGCACTGTTTTTTACAATGACTACTGCGATGCTGTTTCCAGCACTAATGAGGTCGGTCCGTTTGATATCCTTCCATATCATATTAACTTTATTTGTATCATTAGTGATTTTTTGCATGTTTATGAGGGGGAAAATAAAAAAGTTGACATGAAGATAACTCAGGGCATCTTAAAAGTCCAAGACAATAGGGTAATGGTGTTTTTGGATGTATAATTAATTACTGTTAGTGCCTTCGTAGTTCAATGGATAGAACAAATCCGTCCTAAGGATAAAATGTAGGTTCGATTCCTGCCGAGGGCACCATTTGACATACAATGACAGATAAAAACAAAGCTTTTTTAAGAAAAATATCCTCAGTTTTTATAATATTTGGTATATCTTTGATATTTTTGACATACTTTAATGTTGTATATTCCGAATTAAAGTTTAGAGTAGATAGCTTACTCAATGTTAACTATGTTCTTGAAACAGAAGAGATAGACATTGAAGACCAGAAGTCCTCAGTTTCTAATGCTAAGAATATTATAATTAGTCCTATTAATAAAGATTTCTCTGTTGTTATTGAGTCAATTAATGTCAATTCTCCTGTAATAATTGATGTTCCTATTATTGATAAATCTGCTTATTTAGAAAGTTTGAGATTAGGTGTAGCTCATGCATCTTTTTCCGACTATCCCGATGAAGAAGGTGCTAGGGTTTATTTGTTTGCACATTCTTCTACTAGTTTTTGGGAACTTGGTAGGTACTCAAGTGTTTTTAATCTCTTACACAAGCTTAAGGTGGGAAATGAGATTAATCTATTTTATAAAGGTAAGAGATACATTTACCAAGTAGAAAATATTCAGTACAAAAAGGATTTTGATGTTGATGAGACAATATATGAAAGTATAGGACCTACCCTAACTTTACAAACCTGCCATCCTCCAGGAACAACCTTAAATAGGTTGATTGTTACTTCGTCTCTGATTAAAGTTGAATAAGGGATTATCTTATACCTAATGTATATAAATCTGTTTGATCCCCGGATTTAAAAGTAGTTAGAATAACTAATTTATCACCATTAATAGTAGTATATACATCATTTGAATAAAGAGTATTGTTGTAAATCTCAACTTTGTTGGTTCCGTCAATTCTGACAATTGAAATTTTTCCTCTATGATTCTTTTCATCAAAGTTTTCAACTAATATTAAATGGAATGAGTCTGAATACCAAGTAATTCTTGGTTGAGTAGTCTTTGCATCCAATTCAAATACTTCTGTCTCTACTTTTTCCCCTACAGGGATAGGGGTTTCCATATTGTAGATAAAATATTTATATTTATTATTTTCTAGTTTTCTGTAAATAAATTTTTTGTTATCTGGGCTCCAGATAGTGTCCTCAGCACTAGCTATCTTAATTCTGTCCTCAGGTATCTCAATCTTAGAGATAAAATCGAGTCTTTTTTTCTGAATCTTTTTATTCCAAGTGTCTTTTGTTTCGTTCGGGTTTGAGATAGGTGATATGTTGTTTGAATTTAGATTTACAAGGTAAAACTTGGAGTCACCAGTTTCAATTAGAAGCTCATCTTCATCTGGGGACCATGTAATATCTTTCCCATCGGAATATTTAACAAAATTTGTATCTTTTACTGCATTTTTTGCATAATTAGCGAAGAAACTTAGTCCTTGTTCTTTAAAAGATACAACCCAAACACCTGGTGATTCAGGATCTTTTGAAAAGAAAGCTAATTTTTCCAATGAAGAGGAAAGGGTTGGTTTTCTAGCCCCTGTGCTTGTAAGAGGCTCTAATCTTGGTGTTTGTGAGATAAGCATAGCTGTAATATCTGTCACTAGTTCAGGAAATACTTCAATTTCTTTTTCCCAAGTAACATAACCATTTTTAGTAATCTTTAACTTATGTTTACCGAGGTCAACTCCTGAGATGGAATTATTAGTTGCTGTAACTAACTTCCCATCAAGATATACATTAGCACCTTCTGGTTGGGATTTAGCAGAAATCATACCTGTTTGTTTGATATTTAAATCGGATAGTTGTACTTGCCTGGAGAAGTTAATATTAGGCCTCCACCCACTTAAAAAGAAGTAAAGAAGTACAGTTGATCCAAGCAATATGATTAGTGTCAGTATTTTAGTGTAACTTTTTTGATTCATACTCTTAATATACTATAATTCTACTATGTTTTCAAAAAAGATAGGTATTGATTTAGGTACTGCTAATGTAAGGGTTTGTTCCCTTAATTCAAAAGATATTAAATACGATAGTAATCTTCTTATTCTAGATTTAAATACTAATGAGTATGTCAAAAAAGGAACTGAAGCTATTGATTTAGTAGGAAAAGTCGGTGAGGAGTTTAAATTGATTAAACCTGTGAAAAGTGGAGTACTTCAGGATATAGAAGCTCAAAAAGAGTTATTGATGCCTTTGGTAGATTCTTTTATCGGCTCTCATAGAATTATAAAACCTGATTTTTTAGTATCTATACCAAGAATTCTTAGGGATTCAGATAGAAACTCTATATATACTTTAATAGAAGATTTGGGAGGTAGCTCCCAGTCCTATTTAATACCTGAAATAATTCTTTCGGCGATTGGATTAAAATTACCAATTTATACTCCAACGGGAACTGCTTTGGTAAACATGGGGGCCGGAACTACTGAAACCGCTGTTTTAAGTCTTGGAGGAATTAATTCATCAGCAACATTAAATTACGGAGGTGACGATCTCGATCAATTAATTGTTGATTACTTTAAATCTAACAACATCTTAATTGGAATTAAAACAGCAGAGAGTTTAAAAAAATTTGTACTAAGTGCCGAATTAGAAAATAAAAACGATATTTTAGAGATTAAAGGAAAAGAGTTAAGTTCTGGAAAAGCAACAATCCATCATTATAAAAGAGATGATCTGAGATTAGCAGTTCTTCCTGGTTTAGAGAAAATTGCAAATTCTATTAAAACTGTAATTGAGAACTTACCTCCAGAGCTTTCTGGCGATATACTTGATAAAGGAATTATACTAACTGGAGGACTTTCTAGGTTAAAAAAAATACACTTATTTTTAACTTCCTACCTTGGAGTTCCTGTGTATGTTTTAGATGGAGGTGAAGACTCCGCTATTAATGGGTTGAAGTATTTGGTTAATAATATCGATTTAATTCCAAAATATTTGAGATTATGAAAAAAATTGCAATAGATTGTTCAAGATTAAACATATTATACAAATCAGGAACTCATCGTTTTTTAATTAGCTTTTTAAAAGAACTAGTTAAAAGGGAAGGATTTGAGTTTACTTTTTATTTTAATCAACTTGATAGTAACCTTGTGGATTATGAATTTCTAAAATCTGGAAAGATAGTAAAGCTTAATCAATCATTCTATACTCAGATAGGTTTGTTAAAAGAGTTAGGTAAGTATGACTATTTTATCTTTCCCTGGCAAACAGTTCCGTTCTTATCTTTTTTAACTGGAGGATGTGTGATTTCCATTATACACGATTCTGGTTACTCATTCAAAACTAAATTATTTACTTTTTTGACTCAAATTTTTTCAAATAAGTTATTTTCCGTTTCAAAAAATACTGCAGACTCATTGTTTGTAAAATCATCAACTATTACGGAGGGTGTGGATAGTGAGGTATTTTTTAAAATTAAGGAAAATGATTTGACTAAGTTAAGGTTTCAACATAATTTACCTGACAAATTTATTTTGACTGTGGGAAGGGTTGAAGAAAGAAAGAATATTTATACTAATTTAAAAGCATTCTCATTAATTCATAATTTATACCCAAGTCTAAAATACTGCTTTGTTGGTAAAATTGAACTAGATGAAGGTTCTCTTTACTCATATATAGATTCCTTAAATATAGATAGGGGGAGAATTGTGTTCAAAAATTATTTAGACGATAAGGAATTAAATATTTATCTTAATTCTTGTGAATTTTTAGTTTTTACATCTCAAGAAGAAGGTTTCGGATTACCTGTTTTAGAAGCATATAAAGTGGGTAAATGGGTTTTATTGTCGCAAATAAAGCAATTAGCAGAGTTCAAATTGACTGCTAGGCAGGTTGTTCACTTCAATAAGCCCGCAGAAATTGCCGATGCTATTGTTTATTTTTTATCCAACAAGAATATGTTAAAAAAAGAATTTGATCCAGAAAATGTTTTAATTAAATATTCCTGGAAAAATTCTGTTGATCTGTTTTTAAAGGGACTAAATTTATGATTCTAGAATTGTTAGGAGTTAAGATAAATTACCCTTACTCAAAAAAGAACTTTGAAAAAGATTTGGAATCGATGCTTCAGACTAAAGACAAGAAATTTATATTTACTGTGAATCCTGAGTTTATTGTAGACTCCGTTAACGATTCTTTGTTTAAGAAAATACTTAATAAGGGTTTCTTTAATTCAGCAGATGGGATAGGTGTTGTTTTTGCTCTGGAGTATCAAGAACATTTAAAAGCGGGTAAAAGTAGAATAGATGCAATTAAAGTTCTTTTAAGGGACTATTTAAAAGGAAGTATTACTTCAAAAAGATTAACTGGGGTTGAGATATCTGAGAAGATATTTGAGTTTTCTAATAAGAATTATAAGAATATTTTTTTATTAGGAGGGGATTCAAGAAAACTTGTATCAGAAAAGCTTCTGATAGATTTGGAAAGAAAATATCCTAATATTAACTTTATAGGTGCTAGCAGTTCTTTTTCTTCAAAGCCAAATGATGATTCCAAAACTATAGAATACATAAATAATTGCCTGAAATCAAAAGGTCAGAAAAAAATTGATTTTATTTTAGTAGGTTACGGACACCCTTATCAGGAAAAGTGGATTGAGAGAAATCATGCCAAAATGCCTGCAAATGTTTTTATAGGAGTGGGGGGTACTTTCGATTTCCTATCTGGAAGTATAAAGAGGGCACCAAAGTTAATTCAAAAAATAGGTTTGGAATGGTTGTTTAGATTAATTATGCAGCCTTCTAGATTTAAACGAATTTATAAAGCAGTGGTAACTTTTTCATACTTGATTATTACTAAAATTAAGCACAAAAGGTTCTAAAACAATATTTCCTATATTGACATAAAAAATTTTTGAATTAATAATAATGCTATGACATTGGATATAAAGGACAGATTATACACATCCTCAGAGGTAGCTGAAATTCTTGGAGTAAGTCTAAGAAGTGTTTACAGGTACCTTGAAGAAGGGAAACTAGATGCAGATATTAAAACTGCTACAGGAAGACATAGATTCTCAAAGAAAAACATACTTGATTTTCTTCAGCCATCGGAAAGTCATATCAAAAATTCAAGTCACACAAAATCTGAAGTTTCTAATATTTCAGTTGAAGATGCCGGACCTGTTAATCAAGTAACCAGTTTCTCTCCTACTGAAACAATTACTGATAATTTTGATTTTGACAATTTTTTTGAAACAGATGTAGTAAAGAAAGCCGGTAGTACCGAGTTTCCCACAAGCAGCACCCCAACTATTGAGAGTAATTCTTCAAGTTTATTAGATGAGGACGAGGATCTTGAAAAGCTTTTTGAGGAGCTTGAAAAGGAATTTTCAATGCAAAATAATCCAACATCGACTTCTAATGATACTCAGAAACAGGTTTCTAAATTGTCAGATGATGACTTTGAATTCGATTTCGATTTTTTAGAAGGCAAGGAATCCGTTTCAGAATACTTGAAAGTTGAAGAAGAGCCTGTCAGCAAATCTTCAACAAGTAATGATTCAAAAGAAAACTTTGATTTTGATTTCTTAAACGACTTCTTTAGCGAAGATAAGAAGGATGAAAGCAAGGAATCCGTAAATGAAACTGTAATTGAAGCCGATTCGGGTAAGAAATTAAAATCCACTGATGAGGATGATTTTGATTTCTTTGATTTAGATTCCATTTTTGAAGATTTAAATAGTTCCAAACAAGACAAAAAGTTTGAAGGTAGGGAAGAGGAAGAAGTTCAGGACACTAAAGAAGAAACTTTTTCAGATGATACTAAGGACGATTCCGAGGGATGGTTAGAGAGATTTAGGAAAGCTTCCGAAAAAGTTACTGAGACCAAGCCTAAGAAGATTGAAGATAATTTTGATATTTCAAGCTTCCTGGGATCTAACAGTACAACTAGTTCTATTTCATCAAAAACTAGTTCAGCTACTAAATTAGAAGAGGTAGAGGAAGAATTCAAGTCATCAAGAGTTAATAAAAAGAAAGAATACTATTATATGAGTAGCCTTTCTGGTCCAAAAGAGATTGCTCAAACAATTGATAAAATTTCTAGAAAGTTTGATTTAGATTATGCTTTTACTCTAAATGCAGGTCTTTCTCTTCATAAAGATATTTCTCCTTTTACTTTGATTCATGTTTATATAAACGAAAGGGATCTAGAGATTTTTGAAGATTACCTCAAACTTACACCGTCATCTGAAAGAGATGCTCATTTATGCATTAAGGTTGCTGAAGATAGGGATATTTTCGATGATTCCTACGAATTAAATGGTTTATTTGTAGTTTCAAATGTACAATTAAGGTCAGATTTTATCGATAAAGGCATGGATAACTATGCTAGAGAAGTTTAATTTTTTCTAAACATTAATTTACAAGATCTTGCTTTACAATTTTAAAGAATAATATATAATATATGTATTGGTCTAGCGAGAAAGCGATCTAATAATGTGGGCAGGATTATTGGATTTGTGAGTAAAGTTAGACCATTTTAGTATATGAAGAAATCTTTATACCTCGATTTTTCTTTACCTGTTTTCGTAGAAAAAGACCTACTAGATAGGTATATTTCATTTTTAAAAACATCCATTAAACTTCTAGAAAAGAATACCAATATCAGGTATTACATTTCGGTAAATTTGTTTACTGAGATTCACCTTAATTCTAGTTTTGAAGAGCTTTCCAAGATATTAAAGCATCTTGTGGATACTGAAAGAGCGGAAGTCGTTTTGTCATCATCCTTTGGCTTAAATGATTTGGCAACAAGAAATATGCATTCTAGTGATATTTTGTTTTCGGAATACTTTTCAAGTTACCACTTCGGTATGCCTAGAGATTTCGAAGGGGACGATTGTATGATGATGAAAAACATTCATACTTTTTACCTCCCAAAAGGTGGTTGTTCCTTGGAATTGGTTAATTCCTTGAAAGAATTGGGGTTAAGAAGGCTCTTTGTTAGTCAAATAGGGGATGAAAAATTCCTAAAATATCATAATATCCATCTTATTCCTGTTAATAACGGGCTAAGAGGTCTTTTTAGAAACTTTATAACCCTTGATGCCGTTTCAGACTTTTTCAAATCTGAAAATTCAAATATATATCAACTTAATTTATTTGAGATATTTAATGACAATAGAATAAATATTGAGACAAATTTTTCTAATTTTATCTATTTGTTAGATAAGAGCTCTGAAAACTGGGCCTTTTTAGATATCGATGACGAAAATATCGTATATAAAAATATTAATGAGACCGAAATAACTTCTTTACTTGGCGATAAGGCTCTTTTAGTGGAGGATCGGGAGAAGAGTTTACTTTCAATCAAAAATCAAATTATAGATTTTTTAATTATGCAACCTCTTAATCCTTTAGATTTAGATATCGAGGATTTTAGAAGAATTGCTGTGTGGAGAAAATCAGGAAATTCAATTATCGATGGTCAAAATATGTTCAATTTAAGTCTTTTGACCTTGTTATCTAGTCAGGTGACAAGAAGAGAAACTTTACTCAACTTAGAATTACTAAACCACATAAATGATATAATTGATGGAATAGTTGTATCAGAACTTTGTTCAGACGGGTTAAATACCTTAATTTTAAAATTTAAACAAGAAATCAACCTAAAATAACACTACTGTCACTTTAATAACTTGACTGATAATGACACTCTTTTGAGTTTCTATAACAACAAAAAGGAGGGTTAAAAACCCTCCTTTTTGAAATTAGAACTCAAGTAGATCTAAAAATTATTTTAATTCTACTTTTGCTCCTGCTTCCTCTAATTTTTTCTTAATCTTTTCAGCTTCTTCTTTCTTCATGCCTTCTTTTAGAGTTTTAGGTGCTGATTCAACAAAAGCTTTTGCTTCTGGAAGTCCTAGAGAAGAGTCAATTTCTCTTACTGCTTTAATAACAGCAATTTTGTTTGCTCCTGCATCTGATAAGATAACATCAAATTCATCTTGCTCAGCCGCTGCTGCTCCTCCTGCTACTGGAGCTGCTCCTGCTACCATTACTGGTGCTGATGCAGAAACTCCAAATTTTTCTTCCATAGCTTTAACTAAGTCGTTAAGCTCTAGTATGGTCATGGATTCAACCATTTCCATTATTTTTTGTGCATTGTCTGTTAATGACATATTTTATATCCTTTCTTTCCCAAATAATTACTTATTTTTTTGGTTTGCTACTGAATTAAGTACATATACAATCTTTGATTTAGATTGATTTAGTGTGTTTACAAATTTGTAAACAGGGGAGTTCATAGAACCAATTAATCTTCCGATTAATTCTTCTTTTGAAGGAAGTTTGCTTATTTCTACTAAGCTTCTTTCGTCAACAAACTTGTTTTCGAAAAAACCACCCTTAGCTTTCAAGTTTTCAACTTTCTTTGTGAAGTCAAAGAAAGATTTAATGGTGCTTATTGGGTCCTCATAAGACACTACAGCGACTGTTTGTCCTGCAAGTGAGTCAGAAGCCTTCTCATTACCTTCCATACCTTTTAAAGCTATTTTAAGAAGAGTATTTTTTGAAACAAATACTTCCCCTCCTTTTGCTCTAATTTCTTCTCTGAAAGTAGTTAGATCTTTTGCACTAACTCCCTTAAAATCCGAAAGTAGGATAGATTTAGATTTAGCAACCTTGTCTTGAATGCTTTTTAATAATTCAACATTCTTGTTGTTTGGCATTTTAATCCTTCCAAGTAAATACTATTAACTTAAGATTTTGTGAAATGTAATATGTAACACCTCGGCTAGATTATTAAACTTTTTAAGTCCTAGCTGTCTTAAGTTATGTTGATTTTAACTCAAACATTCTTTCCTTTCAATACTTTTTCTAAGTTTTTAACCGCATATTTACCGCAGATAAGGTGTTGAAGTTTATTAAAATAACCGCATATTTACCGCACAAGTATTTTTTAAACCCAAGGGAGTTGTAAATACAATGAAATCTAATCTATAACATATCAAATAATTGGTGATTTATTTAATTACAAGCTACAAAAAAAAGAGAGCTTTGCTAAAAGCAAAGCTCTCTTTTCTTAATCGAATCTAATTTATGCGTATTGGTTTACATCTAATTGGTATGATTTACCCATAGTAGAGGATAGGAAGATTGAAACAAGCCATCCTGGTTTAGCTTTAGCTGGTTTGTTTTGTTTTAAATTAGTCATAATTTCGTTTAAATTATCCTCTAATTTTTCAACATCAAATGAGCATTTACCTATAATTGTATGAATTATTGGGTGATTTTGCTCTGTTCTGATCTCAATTTTACCTTTTTTAAGTTGTTCGACTGCTTTTTTAACATCGTTAGTTACTGTTCCGTTTTTTGGGTTCGGCATTATTCCTGCAGGGCCTAGTACTCTTGCTACTTTTGCAATCTTTGGCATATATGCTGGTTCTGTGACAAGTGCATCAAAATCAACACCTGCTCTTAGTTTACCGCTTATGATTAAATCCAAATCTTCTTCTTTTAGGTTTAAATCAGCTTCTTTGATATCAGCAGATCCGAAAACTGCTATTTTAAGAGTCCTACCTGTTCCGTGGGGAAGTACAACTCCGTATCTGATCATTTGGTCAGCTTTTTTTACATCTAAGTTTAGATTAATATGTAATTCAACAGTTGAATCGAAGTTAGTTTTACAATCAGTTTTAATATCTTTTAATAATTCTTTAATATTTGTATACATATTTATTCTTCTACCTCAATTCCCATTGATTTAGCCTGAGAACCAACTATTCTTACAGCCATATCTATATCACTTGTATTTAAATCTGGCATTTTTACTTTAGCAATTTGTTCAAGTTGTGCTCTAGAAAGTTTTCCAATTTTCTTTTTATTTGGTGTTGCAGACCCAGATTGAACATTTAGAGCTTTTTTGATTAAGTAAGAAGTAAGAGGAGTCTTAGTAATGAATTCAAAACTTCTATCTTCATAAACTGTCAAAACTACGGGTATTATGGCATCTCCCATTGATGAAGTTCTTGCATTAAAATCTTTACAGAAATCCATCAAAGGAACTCCGTGCTGTCCTAATGCAGGTCCTACTGGAGGAGCTGGTGTTGCTTTACCTGCTGGTAATGCAAGTTTTACATATGCTTTTACTTTTTTAATTTTTTTTGTTGGTGCCATAATTTAAGATTCTATCAATAAATAACTATTTTACAATAATAATTTATAAACTTGATACTTGTGAGAACTCCAATTCGATTGGAACTTCTTTTCCAAAGAATGAAACTAATACTTTTACCTTACCTTGATCCTCGTTTACTTCAGATATTTTACCAATAGAGTCTGCAAAAGGTCCTTCAGTAATTTTTACTGAATCTCCTTCTTGATACTTCATTTCAAACTTAGGGGTTTCTGCAACTACATACTTCATTAAAGCTACTACTTCGTTTTCAGGTAGTGGGGTAGGAGCAGATCCTGAACCAATAAAACCTGTAATACCTTGCGTATTTCTAACAAATGCCCAAGAATCTTCATCAAGAAGCATGTTAATGTAAACATAACCTGGAAATAATCTTTCCTTTACTTTTCTCTTTTTACCTTCACTTACGACAACTTTGTCTTGAGAAGGAATAAAAACTTTAAAAATTTTGTCTGTAAAACCTTTAATTTCTGATCTGCTTTTTAAAGTTTGAGCAACCCTATTTTCATGCCCAGAGTAAGTATGTACGATATACCATCTAGCTCTTGGGTGGTTAGTATCATTAATTATTATTAAGTTATCGTTTAAATTATTTGTATCCATAGTTCTATATTATATATGATAATCCGAGGTTTAAAAGATAATCAATTCCTGATATCAAAATTCCTAAGATAATGCTTGAAATAACTACATATATAGTTAATTTCTTAACCTCATCCTTAGTAGGCCACTGAACGGATTGAAGTTCTTTCCATGCATCTCTTATGAAATCTAGGATTTTCATTGACTCATTTTAACACCAATATTTTGATTTTTAAAGAATTTAGTGTATTTTATTAATATGGGTTTGATCTCAGAGTTATTAAATAGTCCAGAAGCCTTTTTAATCATCGTTATAGGTTTAGTTGTTTCGATAACAATACATGAATTTGCACATGCTTTTGTAGCCTACAGATTGGGAGATGACACTCCTATGCTTCAGGGTAGGGTAACTCTTAACCCGTTGGCTCATTTGGATCCTCTGGGAAGTATTTTAATGGTTTTATTTGGTTTTGGATGGGGAAGGCCTGTAGAGTACGATGTTTACAATTTAAAAAAACCTAAAAGAGATACAGGTTTAATTTCTTTTGCAGGTCCTTTATCGAATATTATTCTTGGGTCACTTCTCATCATATTAGCAAGGGTATTTGGTATTCAGGAACTACTCTTAGTAGCATATATAAACTTTTTCTTAGCTTTCTTTAATATGATCCCTATCTACCCACTCGATGGCTTTAATATAGTTTTATCACTGTTACCTTATGAGGCAGCATTAAAGTGGAGGGAAACAGAAAAATATTCTTTAATATTAATACTTGTACTTATATTTACTAATGTTCCTTCTATGATTGTGTCCCCGATAAGTTCTTTTTTGATGTCAACTATTGACAGTTTTATCAAATTATTTTTATAATATATGAAGCCTGATGTGTTAGTTGATGTATGACTAAAATTTTACATCAATCACTTTTTTGGGATTTTAATTTAAAATCCCACCTTAACTTAATAAGGTAATATTTTACTTACTAAACGGCACATTGGGTATTAATAAATATTAATTTACTAACTGTTCTTGAATATATTTTTTAACATCGAATTTTTTTTCACAGCCCTTGTCATTCATATATCTTATTTTTCCATATACTTTTCTTTCGAACCAGGCTCTATCGTGGGTTCCTCCTATAGACCAGGAAATTCCTGTATATCCATTTGGATCCCTACCGTCTAATTCGTACTTGTCATTTAAATAGATTGCAATTTCCATAGCATCCTCAGGAGAAGGGGTCCATTCCAATATCTTCTTTGCCCAGTACATTCTTAGATACCCGTGCATTTTTCCTTTATTTACCATTTCAATCTGAGCTGCATTCCATAGAGGGTCGTGAGTTCGTGCAGTTTCGAAATCGTGCTTAGTGTAAGTATAATCACGTTTGTCATGTATATGTTCGTTTAAGGTTTTCTTAGCCCAAGAGTGGAAAGCTTCTACTGTGTCATAGTTAGTATTAAAATAGCAAAAGTTGTCAGCTAATTCTTTTCTTATTATTATCTCCTCTAAAAAAGCCTCTGTCTTATTTTTAGCAATCTTACTGTTAACTTTTAGTACCACCTCTTGAGAAGAGATTTGTCCAAAATGTAAGAAAGGGGATAGGTTAGAGCTAGCATTAATGTTTGGGTTATTTCTTTCGTTCTGATATAAATCTATATTCTCAATAAATTTATCGAGCATTTTAATTGCATTTTTGTACCCAGGTTTTACCCATGTTACTGGTTTAACCTCACTATTTATAGGAAGCTTTTTGAGTAATGAATCCCAATCAATTTTATCTTCATTTTTAATAGTAAATTTACTTTTCTTTACCGCTGGATACTCAGTTAGGAACTCATTTAAGATTTTTTTAATTTTTGGTCTTAAGGTATAAGCACCAAATTCTTGCTTATTTGATGAATAAAAACAGGGTACTATGTTGTGAGCATCGACTTCTATAACTGGTACACTTACTTCCTTGGCTATTTTTTCTCTCCATTTTCTCCCAATTCGCAGAGGACTAAAGTCAGTGATAATTGTTGAAATTCCGTGCTTTTTTGAGAATTTACCTATTTCTTCCTCAGGCTCTCCTAGAAGTAAGTGTAGTGAGATATTATAATTTTTTAATTCTTCTTCAACTTCCTCCAGACCTTTTATCATAAAATCATATTGTCGTAAGGTAGCTCCTAAAAATTTTGGACTAAGACAAAAAACTATTGATAAGGGGAGGTTATTTTCTTCAGCTACTTGTTGTGCATAAAGTAATGCCCAATTCCCATGAACTCTTTGATCTCGGGACATCCAGTAGATTACAGGACCGTCGGGCTGAAATTCGATGTTATTTAAACTTAGTAGCCTTCTAGAATCAACCTTCATTTAAATTTCTTCTAACGGCTCCATTCCTAATAAATCTATACCCATCTTTAAGATATATGAGTTGATTAGGCAGATAAATAGCCTTAAATCTTTTACTTCCGTATCTTCTTCAAGAATTTTATTTTCGTTGTAGTACTGATTAAATTTTTTT
>JAUMAA010000017.1:0-14628 GCA_032117075.1 Patescibacteria group bacterium | reverse complement strand
TAAATCTTTAATTATAGGAGACAAAATATATCAATAAATTAAATAACAAAGGTTCTCTTGGTTTAACAATTCTAATTTCACTAATAGTTTTATCTATTTCTGGTTTTGGTCTGTACTATTTTTATTTCAATAAAAAAACATCTAGTGAATCGGATAAAAATACAGGTAACAAAATAGTAAACCAACCAAATACTCCA
The DNA here is from genome assembly GCA_032117075.1 of Patescibacteria group bacterium. Classification (GTDB taxonomy): domain Bacteria; phylum Patescibacteriota; class WWE3; order UBA101185; family UBA10185; genus JAUMAA01. The sequence continues at coordinate 14,431 of JAUMAA010000017.1, read as the reverse complement.
ACATTTTTTACAATTGAAGATAACGAAAATAAGTATTCTTTACAATTTAATACTAATAATATTAAATTTGAAAATACTTTTCCTGGTTCATGGGGTGATCAAACAAGTGTAGAAATGGTTGATATTAAATCAAATATAAAATTTGGTGGATCATCATCATATCTTTACTTCACCCCAAGTCAATCTGTTCCATTAATGGGAGAGAGTTATACAAACTATTGGTTTCAATTCTATAAGAATAAATTTAATCCTAAGGAGCATTGGAAATATTATTTAGAAAGTAATGAATCTAATTTTAAATATTATGAGCATGAAGTTAATGGTATGAAAGCCTACTCAACCTCCGGAATTGGAGTAAGGGCTTGGGCTATTGTAACTGTTATTGTAATAAGTGACACATACTATATAGAAGTTGGGTACTCGCCTCTTATAGGTGTAGATATTTCTGAATTTGAAAAAGAAAATTATGACTTGAAATCTTCAAATGTGAAAGAATCTCAACTATATTTTGATATAATTAACTCTGTAAAAAAGATTAATTAATAAATTTGATTTAAGGATATACTTATGAAAGGTGCTATTGTTGGAGACATTTTAGGTTCCCCTCACGAACATTTACCAGAAAAAAACTTTGATTTTCAATTAATAAATAGATTTATTAAATATACAGATGACACTGTTTTAACGATCGCAATAGCCGATGCAGCAATTAATAACCTACCTTTTAATGAAGTACTAGTTGCTTATTCCAGAAAACATCCAAACAGAGGGTATGGAGGTGTTTTTAAAAAATGGATAACAAAAGAACTAGAGGATAGAAAACCATATAATAGTCTTGGAAATGGAGCTGCTATGAGGGTTTCTTCTATTTCTTGGATTTATGATTCTTTAGAAGAAGTACTAGAAGGGGCTAAAAGAAGTTCTGAAGTTACTCATAACAATCCAGAGGGTATTAGAGGAGCGAAAGCAACTGCTGCTGCGATTTTTTTGGCTAGAAAAGATGCATCAAAAGATGAGATTTACAATTACATTCAAGATAATTTTTATTACGATCTAACCAGAAGTTACGAATATATCTATGAACATGCGGCTTTTGACATGACTTGCCCTGTTTCAGTTCCTGAAGCAATTATTTGTTTTTTGGAATCTGAAAATTTTGAAGATGCGATTAGAAAGGCAATTAATCTAGGGGCAGATGCCGACACCCAAGCTGCGATTGCTGGAAGTATTGCTGAAGCATACTATAAAGGAGTTCCAAATGAACTATGGGTTCCTTGTGAATCAAAATTAACACCTGAATTGTTAAATTTCACAAATAAATTTTATCAGTTATTCGTTGAGCCTAAAATTCTATTATTTTAGCACCAATTTTTTCATAAGTAGATTTGCAATATAATTGATAATCCTTTTCAGTATCTAATCTTTTTCTGGTAAAACTATCCTCAAATATTTCTTTTTGGTATGATGATGGTTTTTTCAGAATATAAATTTGTTCTACATCTCTTAGTAATACTTCTTTTGTTCTAAATATATTGCAACTTGAGTAAGAATCAATATCGGTACTATTTAGTAGATTTTTATGTTCTTCATTATTTTGTCTGATTTTTTTTACAACACTTTTAACACTCTCAGCATCATTTGATGTAAGTTTTTCAAATGTTAAAAGATCAAAATACTCTTTATCTAATTCTTCAATTTTTTTAGCAATACTTTTGAAATCTTTTATTTCTTTTACGGGTTCAGTTGTTTCTTTTGATGAGTTATTAATTTCTTCTAAAAGTTCAAGTGGTGATTCTATTTTCATAGGGTCAAAAAATGAAGTTAAATTTATAATAGTTGGAAATTTATCTCTATTCATATAAATCACAATACTGCTTATAACTACTAAAACTAAAAGAATTAAAATAACTTCAGTAACACCAAAACCTTTGGAATTTTTAAAATATTTATTCATAAAATAATATTAGCATTTTTTTTTAAGATCTTTGCTTCATTGAAACAATATTTAAATTCAGGTATATTATAATTATGATTCTTCAAAACAAAACTGCCATTGTTACAGGTGCTGGTCAGGGAATCGGTCTCGCAATTGCAAAAAAACTAGCAAGTGAAGGATGTAATGTTGTTATTTCTGAATTAAATCCAGAAACCTGCCAGAAAGCTGTAAAAGAGATCGAATCTCTAGGAGTTAAGTGTTTAGGTGTTTCTGGAAATGTGTCTAAACATGATGATGTTATAGATATGTTAAATAAAACAATTTCTAGTTTTGGAAAAATTGATATTTTAGTCAATAATGCTGGAATTTATCCATTTGTAAATTTTGAAAATATGACAGAGGAGGATTGGGAGAAGGTGATGAACATTAACCTCAAAGGTGTTTTTTTAGTTACAAAAAATGTTTTAAAGAATATGAACGAGGGAGGAAAGATAATTAGCATATCTTCTATTGCATCATTTATTGGATTTGAAGGACTTGTTCATTATTGTACTTCAAAAAGTGGAGTAAATGGTTTTACTAGGGCTTTAGCACTTGAAGTTGCTAAGCGAAAGATAAATGTAAATGCTGTTGCACCTGGAGCAATTGAAACACCTGGTGCAAAAATGACAGAAGAATCAAAGACTGCAACAATTGCAGGAATTCCATTGGGAACAATTGGTAAACCTGATGATATTGCAGATGCTGTCTTATTTCTAGCTTCTGATTCTTCAAACTATATTACTGGACAGATAATAACTGTTGACGGTGGTTGGACCTTAAGATAGCTATAGTTTATCTTTTTTTCTTTACTTCCTCTGGATTAAAAATATATAGCCACCAATTATTTAAAACTGTGACCTTAGCATACTCATCATAGTTTGTGCCTTTATTTCGGGGTAAATTTGCCCACCAATAATTATAATATCCCAATTCGTTGCATCCCCAAGCTTCACAAGTTATATCCTTGTACTTCCCATTAATTACGGGATAGTTTTTAAACTCATCGCAATTTGATCTTATTTTTTCTTTACTATCGTATATATACTCACCATTAGCAATCGGTGTAAAGTGTGTATTACCGCAAGAAGCAAAACCCTTTACATCTTTATTGTGCAGAGAAAATCTATTCCAACCTGTTGTAAAACTACCGTCCCAACCTTTAAAAACTTCCTTAATCGCACTTTCAGCCCTGTGTCCAAAATTATGAATAGCCTCACCTATGTTCCGCTCATAGTTAAAACCCATAACGGGTAGAGGTTTGGTACATTTATTGTAGATAGTAGGAGATGAATTATAGAAATAAGTGTCATCGTATTTTCCAACCAAGTGTGATTCATAAAAGCCAAAGTAAGGCCCTCCCCAAACCCATAATTCGTCTATCACACCTTTATTTCTATCTTCGCATGCTTTCATAGAATCAACGATTTTTTTGTAGTCTACTTCGTCTGGCAAACATTTACTATTATCAGACATACATGATTTATAGGTTTCAGGATTGTATTTGAATGGGTTACTACCGCCCGCACCTTGTCTTTCTGAGTAGTCCTTACCGTATAGTTTTACAGGGAAATCTTTAATAACTGTTGTTTTAACAATAGAGTAATTCAGAGTGCCGCCAGAAACTTTTTTAAAAAATGAAATTATTTGTGGAGTAATAGTTCTAGGGTTATTCCAATTATAATATTCATAAATAGGCTTTTCATTTACTATTGGCTCATAAATTACTAAATGTATTTTTTTATTTAATCTTGTATTATCCTTTATAGCTACTTCATTGTATTCAAGAGGGTACTTAGTTGAAATTTTTCCACTTAAATTCTCGTTATTACCAAAAATCAAAACTCCACATTTTTCTAAACCTCCAACAAGTTTTCTACCTGATGTTTGAGCTAATACTTTATAGAATTTTTGATTAAATTCTTTGGGACCATTTACAATTTGAACATTATCATAAACAGTAAACTGAGAGTTACCTAGTTTTTGTGACTTTTCGTTTCTAGTACTCTTTTCAAATAAGCAATCTTTATTAGTGTAAAAAACAATATGTGCTGAATTCTTATTAAAATTTTCTGGAAATATAGGAATCACATTTTCAGGTATATTATTTAAATTATCTAAATACGAATAACTTTTCTCAGATTTATTAACACCTGTTATGTTTGAAGGTTTCTCATAATTAGTAGCATTTATTGAAGTGTTATTATCTTGAAATTGTTTAGCAGATCTAACTTTAGTTTTACTATTTTCATTTTTAAGGAATATTCTCTCAGATAAAACATTGTATGAATTTTTAATGGGTTCTAAAAAGATAAAACCTAAAACAAGAATTAAACTTATTAAAAAAATTGGAGCATAACCTTTATTATTTAAATAGGTCATAATTTAATATTAATTCATTTTAGTGCCATGAGTCAATAATAATTTTTCGAAAAACAATGATAAACATAATATAAAAATAAAATAATCCATAAAAAATTAAATGATAACTAATCCTTGAAGTTTCTGATGATATTTTTAGTTCCTTACCTTTAGTTAGTCGATAAAGAAAAATAAATGACATGAGAAGAAGGTAAAACTGAGGGATATAATAGTTTGAATATGAATTCATATCAAATCTTTGGGTATTTGGATCGATTGTAAAAATCTGTTTCAGATTATATGGAAAAATAGGTAAGGAGAGGTTTCCAATTTTAAAATAGAAAGTATCAGAGATAGATGCAATATTGTTTAAGGAAAATGTAGCTAAATAAGTACCTGCTATTAAGTGAAAAATTATACTCTCAATTCTTTTATAAAAAATTAAAGTAGTTATAAGTGGGATTACAAAATATTGATCTGCTAAGGATGATCCAAATGAAAAGAAAAATAAAAGGTACAAAGGAAGTAAAAGGGTTTTTTGTAGAATGTATTTTGACACAAAAAACCCGAACAATCCTAATAAAATTAAAAATAGTATTCTATAATAGGAAATTCCTGATGGTAAATTATTAATTAATAAATTAATTGGTATAAAAAAATTAATAAATTCATATATTTTTGTACTACCAATAAATCTAATTAATTGTGAAAAAGCTGAGAGACCGTCAAAGGAGTTATATTTAAAAACATATAGCATAATTCCATTAAAAACATTCACCCTATCATTAAAATAGAAAAGAATCTCTAACAAAAAGGATCCGAAGAAAACTAGGTAGCTTATTGCTTTATGAAAAATTTTTTTAAGTAAGTCTTTTCTTTCTGAAAGGAAATACTCATAGAAGAAAAGCCAAACTGGAAAGAGTATTAGGATATGTTTAGCAGTTATAGATAAGCCAAAAAGTATTGCTGTTTGGTAATAATATTTATGGGAATTTTTTTGGTACAGATACCATCCCCAAAATGCAAACAAAAGTGCTGTGTTTTCAAATTGAAGATGAAAACCAGTTATTAAGTAAGTTAGTGGACTTAAGAAGTAAAGTATAGAAATAGTTTTGCCAAACAATTTAAAGATAAAAAAACATAAAGCTAAATCTATAAATGTTAAGTAACCTGTAAGTAAATAATGAAAAACTTCTCTATTTTCTCCAGATATTTGCTTAAAAAAATATAAAGTATAGGGCCAAATAGGTCCCCAATTAAATCTTCCCCAAGGATCAGATTCCGGAATTGTATATACTGAGATGCCTTTTTTAATTAATTCAGGTCCAATATTCCAAGTTTCAAAATCAAAATTTGACCCGAAGGAGGCGGTATAAAATCTAAAAAAAGCTCCAACAACAATCAATGAAATTATAAAGTATATTTGATATGATTTAATTAAGTTCATTATTGAATTTTAACACTATGAAACTGAATAAATTTGAACAAAAATCAATTTTAATTACTTCATTATTTTTAACTTTAGTAGTTTCTATTGTTGCTTTTTTAAACCAAAAAACAATTACTAATATTTACGAAAATAGTAATCCCTCACAAGAGAAAACTGATAGTAGATGTAAAAATTTTGACAAAGTAACAAAGGAGTTTGAAAAGTATTTTTTTTCCGATAATTTAGTAAATATAAATGAATCTAAGATTGACCAGGATTCCTTTATAAGAACTATCAAAGATAAACCGCTACTTAATTTTCCTGCATTGAAATACATTTCACACGAATTAGAAGAAAAACAAATTAATTCTTTAATGGTTGATTATGAGAAAAATATAAAACCCAAAATTTTAAAAGTTGGTCTTGTTCCAGAATTTACCTATCAAAATTTTAATTCAATTTATATCCAGTATTCTCAATTTGGAAGTAAATATTTAATTGAATTACCTAGTAATGCTAAATCAGATATCACTTCTAGAACAATTTCTATTTCATGTACAGAATTAAATGAGAGTCTTTTAAGTATTTATAATAATGTCTTAAACGACTATAAAGAATATAACTTTATAAAATTTGAAAGTTTATCTGATAAAGCATTATTATTAACTGTAAATGATTCAAACTCCATTTCAGGATATCGAGTAATTTATGATCTATCTGGTCAAAAACCAGAAATAATTTATCGAGGTCAAGAAGAAATCAATTGCCAAATCCTTGAAAATAGAAAAATCGGCAATGGGCTTTCTTGTTTTAAATAGAAGGTTTAATAACAAATTATAGGTACAAATTTGCTATAATTTAGTATTATGATTGATTTAAACTATATTTTACCTACGGATTATTCCAATATTTGGGTTGTTTTTTTGATTGGACTAATTGCAGGTATTTCGACCTGCGGAGGACTTTTGTCTTCATTTGTTTTAGGTATTTCTGCCAGAAATGAGGAACTTAATCCTGAAAATTCATTAAGAAAAAAACTACAACCTCATCTAATTTTTAATCTTGGGAGAGTATTTTTCTTTACCCTTTTTGGATTTTTAAGTGGAATGGTTGGTCAAATATTTGCAATAAATAACTCAATTTTAGGAATAATGATTTTATTTTCATCTATTATTTTGATAATCTTAGGTTTACAGATTCTTGAAATTGGAAAACTTCTCACTAGCTGTGGTATTAATTTAAATTTTTATCACAAATTTTTGTTGAAATATAAAAATTATCTTGAGGGTAAATATACTTCCAAATTAAGCCTTTTCTTATTAGGAGGATTAACTTTTTTTCTACCATGTGGATTTACACAAGGAATTCAAGTTTATTCTCTAACATTAGGTAACCCTCTCTACTCAGCACTTGTACTTTTAGTTTTTGCACTAGCTACAATCCCAGGTCTCTTGGCATTAGCAACAGCTTCTACTTTTTTTTCTGCAAGAAAATCATCATGGTTTTTTAAATTAGTAGGAATTTTTGTCATTTATTTTGGAATTACAAATCTTTTTAATTCATTTAATCTTTTAGGTGTAAATTTGTTTCTGAATGAAAAAAATTACCAAGAATTTACTATCAAAAATGGCTATCAAGAGGTTTCTATGACTCAAACTCATAAAGGATACTTTCCAAACATCTTAACTGTTAAAAAGGGGGTACCCGTCAGATTAACTATCACATCTAAGAATAATACAACCTGTGCTTCTTATATAGTTATGGAGAAATTCGGCATTAGACAGTTTTTGGAACTTGGAGAAAATGAGATTGAATTTACACCTAACGAAATTGGAGAATTCCAATTTTCATGTGGAATGGGAATGCATCCAGGTTTAATAAAAGTTATTAATTAATTAAAGTTTTACTTCACCTTTTAATTCAGTAGGATTAGAAAAGGAGATATCATTTTCAATTACTAGTGAATCGCAATTTATTAAAGAAGGTATGAATTCAAATCTTTGATAAAAATCATTAATCATTTTGTAATTAAAATTTTTTAAATCAATAGGAATATTTTTAACTGGGTGCAAAATGAAATTATCATCCATTTTAACCAAATCTGATAAAAGGTAGAGAAGGTTAGATGTATTTTTTACAGGGATAAATCTACTTGACGGTACTAGAACTGTCTTAGAATCATCAAAAAGAGATATAGCTGAGCCCATTGCAGTCTCAAGTTGAATAATTTTTTCTGAGGAAGGGTCTTGGGGGTTAATGTTTTTTTCATTTAGAATAATAGGTAGATCTAGAATACCTTGACCCTTTTGAAGTAATTTAATAAGATCCCTCACATTAATCCAAATAGAATTGGTGTTAAAAAATTTATATTTATGAAAATCTTGAAAATCTTCTGTATCTTCCTTTGAGACTTGTGCTGATTCTCTTAATATTAATTTTCCATCTTTGAGTGCGAGGTGACCTCCTTTTTTATCGTTTTCAGTTCTATAGGCTACCTCCATAAGAAAGCTTGATGGATTATGAAAAACTTGCTGTAAGATTTCGGGGCTCATTACTGCACCCAAATTATCAATATTACTGATAAAAATAAATTCGTATCCTTGGTGATAAATTTCATCTAATAAACCTGAATTCAAAAGGGCAGGGTAAACATCAGCATGTCCGGGAGGAGACCACTCTAAGTCTGGATTTGAAGGATATTCTGCTGGTTCGTAAGTAGTCTTAACATCAGTATCTAACTTTCTTATTTTTGGACTTTTATTTTCAATAAAAGATCTTGGCAGAGAGGTATTCTTAAAACTTAATTTATCTAAATTTTTTTCTGTATCTTCATGGGTATTAAATGAATTCATAAAAATTAATGGAACATCAACATGATAAGTTTCATTAAATTTCTGAATTTGATTTACAGTAATATCTATAAAATTAAGGCCATCTTTAATTTTCAATTGAGATTTAGGACCATTCAAACCCATTGATGTGCCTAAACCCCCATTAAGTTTGATTAAAACTACTTTTTTGGCAATTTCTTGAAGATCAATGAGGTTATTTAATGATTCTTTTAGTATTTTATCAGTTTGAGATAAGGGGGTGATTTCTTGAGATCTAATTACATTAGATCTCCCAGAAATCATTTTATTAAAATTAAAATCAAAAATATTAATAGCTAATTTTGAAACTCCTTTTTTAATCATTTTTTCTTTAAATTTTTCAAACATAGATAAGATTATAGCAGTATGCTAAATTTAAATTATGAAAAAATACATTTATATTTTTATTGCCATAATTTCTTTTCTTCTAATTTATGTTTATTTTAACGACTTAAAAAAATTACTTATTAAAAACAATAATTCTAATTTAATGAATGATTTAGTATCAGCAAAATATGAAGTTATCTCCGCTGATGTAAATTATTTTGAATCTAGAACTGGATTTTTTGTTGAACCAAAGATTCCGGGAAATTATCCAGGGATAATAATGATACACGAATGGTGGGGTTTAAACGACCATATCAAGGAGTCTGCCAAAATACTATCCGCACAAGGATATAGGGTTTTGGCTGTCGATCTTTTTGGTAGTGTTGCAGCTACACCAATCGGAGCCATTGCTCAAACTAAAGGTTTAGACCAGGAAAAGGCAGTTGAAAACATGAGAGCTGCTAAAAAATTTCTTTCAGATAAAGGTTCGAATAAAATTGGCTCATTAGGTTGGTGTTTTGGAGGAGCACAATCTCTACAAATTGCAGTTAATGAAAAATTAGATGCTACTGTAATTTATTATGGAAATCTGATTGAAGACAAAGAAAAACTTAAAAATATAAACTCTCCTATACTAGGAATTTTTGGGGCCACCGATGATTTGATTCCTGTTGAAAAAGTAAACCTTTTTGGGAACAATCTTAAAGATTTAAATATTCAAAATGAAATAAAAATTTATGATGGTGTAGGACATGCTTTTGCTAACCCAACAGGTCAAAATTTTGCACCAAATGAAACAAAAGATGCTTGGACAAAAACACTAGAATTTTTGAATAAAAATTTGTACTAACTTTTTAAATGCCAAATTACTGGTTAAATACCTATTATTTGGTAAAATAGATTATTACCCGCAGATCAATAGAAAGAGGTTCTCAGCATGTTTCCCAATTTTAAGTGGAACATTGAAGTCCCCAGCTATGTCAGGAACAAGATCAATGAGGTCTGGTTGTCTATCGGAAATTCGGTAGTTCAAAAAGCATTAGTAGGTGCCAAGTGCCCTACATGTCTTGATTTCATGTGGATTGGGGAAAGACATCATACTTGTAGAAGTGTTGTAAACCCAATTAATACCTGCATTATCTGTCTTAGAGATGAAAGATGGGGAAATCATTCTATCTGTAAGGTAGAGATTGTGAGAAAAAGAAATGAAATTATTTCTATTTTTCGCAACTCTTCGAGGTAGCCTAATGGGAGATAGTGAGTGAGATAGCGGCGGTTTTATTCAATCTAAAACCGCCGCATTTCATAATTCATTAATAGTTAAAAATGTTTTATTAAGTTATTATTAAAATTATGGATATCAAAAAAAGTATATTTAGAAAAAAATTAGTTCATTTCTTAATCATTTTCAGTTTAATTCCTTTTATTTTATTTTTTATAATAGATACCTCTCTAGAAGGAATTTTGTTCAAATTTGCGAATCTAACTGGCTTTATAGGAGCAGTTTTTTTAATTTGGCAATTTGTCTTAGGTATTAGAGGATTTATCAAAAGAATTAATCCTGACTATGATTGGGCAATCAAGCTTCATACTTTTTTAGGTATAGGAGGTGGTTTATTTGTTATTCTTCACCCTATCTTAGAAATGATTGTTTATGAAAATAGTTTCCAATACCTTTTTAATTTGAATTTTTCCAATGAATTTCAATCTTATGTTTCTTATGGAAAAATTTCTTTTATCTTTTTTCTGATAATATGGATAACTAGTGCCTTAATTAGAAAAGCATTAACTTATAGACTTTGGCTTTATCTTCACTACTTCAGCTATCCTATGCTCTTTTTTATGCTTATTCATCCTTTGAAAATAGGAACAGTTCTAAATTCAAATACTTATGTTTTGTATTACTGGTATCTATTAGTAGGTATTTCAATTTTAGCGATTTTTTACAAACTATTGGATTTAACAAATTTATCTTTTAAAAAATTTAAAATAGAAGATATTAGTAGCATACCAGGAGATCTCTATACTATTACATACAAGATTGAAGGAAATTTTCCAGAACTTAAACCTGGACAGTATTACTATATTAAAAATAGTTTTTTTAGCGAGGCACATCCATTTTCACTTCTAGACTATGACGAAGAAAATAAAACTATAACTTTTGGAATTAAAGCTCTTGGTAAGTTTACCCAAGAACTAAAAAATACTAAAATAAACGATTTTCACTATTTAGATGGTCCTTTTGGAGAGTTTACTTTTGAAAGTCAGAACGAGGAGCCAAAAGTTATACTTGCTGGAGGAATAGGAATTACTCCATTTTATAAATTGGTTAAAGAATTTGGTAACGAAGATACTTACTTGCTGTATGCTAATTTTAAATTAGACTATGCCTTGTTTAGAAATAAATTTAAAGAATTACTAAAAAATAACTACTTTGATTTTATTTCTAATGAAAAAATACAAGGAAAAAATATTGTTTGTGAAGTGATTTCCACAAATAAGATTAAAGAATTGATTTCAAAATACGATAAGAATTCAATTAACTTTTTAATTTGCGGCAGCCCTGGCTTTACCAAAGGTATGTTAAATTGTTTAAATGAATTAGAGGTTAGTAAAGAGAAAATTTTTATTGAGGAATTTGAATATTAAATATTTTAACTAACTCTTCTTTTTGTAATTTACTTAATTTTTTTATTTCAAACTCTCTCCTCAATGCAGAAGACTTATCTTCAAAAGTTTCATAATAAACCAAAAACACAGGTCTTCTGTTTTTAGTATATTTAGCACCCTTAGTAGAGGAGTTATGCATTTCAATCCTTTTTACTAAATTATCTGTATAACCGCAATATAAAGTAGTATCTTTACACCTTACCAAATAAACATAATACATAGTAAAGTTATTATATATCTATGAACTACGGTAATTATTATCAAAGGTTAATTAAACCAGAATTTTCCCCACCTAATTGGATTTTTGGCCCAGTTTGGGGTTTTCTATATGTAATCATTTTTTCAACATTTGGATATGTATTTTATTTATTCGCTAATAAAAAATTACCATTCATTGTTATCTTACCTTTTATCTTAAACCTTATTTTTAATTTTTCTTTTACCTATCTACAGTTTACTTTAAAAAATAATTTATTAGCTTCAGTAGACATTCTTTTAGTCCTAATCACTATTATATGGATGTTTATAGCTATCTGGAATTATGAAAGATGGATTGTTTATGCCAATATACCTTACCTAGTATGGGTATCATTTGCTACAATCTTGCAGCTATCTATTACTTATCTTAATTGGAAATAATTAGGCAATATTTTTTGCTTTTAATTGATTTTTAATTTCCTCAATCAAAACTTCTTTATGGGCTGAAACAAATCTAATTGCACCTGCCATTTCGTGACCACCGCCGTCAACATTTGCTTGTGGGAATTTTACTTGAAGATTATTGATAATTTCTTGAACTGGTAAGATTGGCTTAGAAGCTCTAACAATAAACATATCCTCAGTCATACCAATTGTTAGTGAAGGTAGGGTTTCATTTTCCTTAGAGGCAATCTCATGGATTCTAGACAAAACTGCTCCCGGAGCAGGGTATGTGAATCTCATAGTATATTTCTCTAAATCCATAGTAGAGAAGTTTACACCATTTACTTCAGTAGTTCTTAAGTAAGGAAGAGCACATCTTAATTGATTTTCGAAACCTTCTCTTACTTCATCATTTAAAATTTCAACGAAAGAATAATTATTAAATAACTCTTCAATTACACCTTTACCTGCATCATGTTTTAGTTGGTAAGAAATGTAATCAATTGCAGTTCCAATTTTTCCTAAATATTCTCTAGTTTTACCTGTATTAGCAATATAATCTTCTGTTTCTTTAACATCACATCTATCAGAAATTCCTGCAACAGCGGGCATTGCTGGTAAATCGAAATTTTCAGAAACCATTCTAGCTATTTCATAACAAAGTTGTCCTGCTGAAGTTTTGGAATCTAATCCGTGTTTGTATGGATTTAAATGTCCAATTAAATATTTATCAACAGATGTTATTCCGTTCTCATCAATTTCAACAGGATTATGGTGGTCAATTACAATTGATTCATAACCTAATGTTTTTAAAATATTAAGACCTAGGGCATCCTCTGGGGTTGAGCCGTTGTCAGCAACAATTAATAGAGGTTTCATTTCTGAATTATCTTCTTCGACAAATCTTTTTGATAATACTAAATCTCTTAAAACATCTCCAGATGAGTAAAAAGGAGCTTTTGAAGGAGATCTGAATAATAAAAATTTAGGATCAATGCCTTGAGATTTCATAAAAGATAAACATCCAAGTTCTATTGATAAACCAGAAATAAATCCGTCTGAATCGTTGTGGTGTCTAATCATAATTGGCTGACCCTTCAAAATTGCCATTCTAATTCTAGTTGCAATGTTTACCATTACTTCTTTCATTTTATTGTATCTTTCAGATTCTATTGAGAAGGTTTGTCTAATTGGCTTGGATCTTTCAAACATAATAGAATCAAAATCCATAGTTGATTTTCTGATTGTTTTAATCTCTATTTGAGTTCTTCCTTTATGTTCATTTACTTGACCTTCAAGGTAAACTACATCGCCAACATTATATTCTGAATCTTTAATTACAGCCTCAATTGCACCAAGTCCATTAGTTACAATAAAGACAACTGGTCCTGGTTTAGCTTTTCTAATAATTTTGACATCGCCTTTGAAATAATCTCTGTTAGTTAATGTATTTAATCCTTTTGTTTCCATAAGAAATGTTATTTTAACACAAAATAGGACTTTTTTATATACTTAAGTTAAAGGTGAAATTAATGAATAGCGGGTGAGAAATTTTCTCACCCGCTGTATCTCTCTACAAACTCTCAATGATCTCTTTTACCTCCTTATTTTTAAGAGGGACATAGAGATGTTTAGGACAAACAACTATCCATTGTTTGAGTCTAGGTGTAAAAATGCCCCCAACATGTCTTAGATGCTGACTACCTTTTTTACATCTTGTGCCTTCTTCAGTCAAGACACAGGTTTCCTTATCTCTACGAATAATTGTATCTACCTCAATCATTGAAAGTGGCTTCAAATAGTTCCTAACATTTGCAAGTACCTCTAGTGTGAATAGAAGAATAAAATAGAATCCCACAATCCATACTAAAAACCAGATTATAGCCTCAATAGCTGTAATCTCCATGACCCACCTCCTAAATGTATGAAATCTATATAATTAAACATCAATTTGAAAAATTTTCCACCCATTAAGTGAAGTTTACTGAGTTGGAAATTTGATAACTAGGTTGAAATAAATATTGATGGGCAAAAATAAGAAAGCCAGAATCTACAAGAGTTTCTGGCTTTCAGGTGTTCCAATAAAAAGTTTCTAATAAAACAAGTTTTAAAAGAATTAAATCTTAAAGGAACAATGTAATAATATCAATTATAGAA
>JAUMAA010000016.1:0-11863 GCA_032117075.1 Patescibacteria group bacterium | reverse complement strand
CAGAGGTAGGTAGTTTTGTCCCTGGAGAATACAATGCCGATGAAATTGATAAAGAGATAAGTTTGTTTTTGAAAAAAGGAATTACAAATAAAGAACAAATTGATAATATCCAAGATGCTAAGGTTGGAGTTTTAGCTGGGGTAATTTCAAGAAGAGATTTTCAAGAAGTTGAAGACAAAATCAGAAATAAAAAAGAGACTGTAACCGAACAACAACCTGCCGTTACATCCATCAGAAACACCTCCCCAGAAAAACAAATTTCTTCAAATGAGTCTGACGAAAAAACTGATAAATTAATTCAACAACTAACCGAAAAGTATTTATCAGAATCAGCTAATAATGATTTGAAAAAATTTAATACAGAAGTATTAGGTGAGATGGGATCTTCATTTAGAAAACTAAGAGATTCTTTAGAAGAAGTAAACAAATTAGATTCAAGATATATTGAGGATAATATGAGAAATTTTATTAAAGTTTACCAAGAACAAATTTCACCAAAAATAAATGAAACTACAAATATACTTTCTAAATTTTCATTAGGAGAAATAAATATCGATATCAGAAAAGTTGAAAACGAAGTATCTTCTTTAGAAGTAACACTTTCAAGTTCTACCGATGAAAGTGTTAAGGAGAATATCAAACAAAAAATAAAAAATTTAGAAGAATTAAGAATGAAACTTAGGGACTTCAGAATGAAAGTAGCTACAATTACCCAAGAAATAAATAAAATTGCATATAGTGCGAGAAACAATATGTTTGAAAATTTATCTGAGCAGGCAGTTAGCTTCAAACCTATTAATCAAGGAAAAGTTGATTTTGAAAACAAGATAGAATTTATCTTAAGGAATACTCAGTAATAGTATGAAATTAAAACTGCTCGAAAAAATAGAAGAGACTCCAAGTATTACAACTTTCAAATTTGAAAAACCTCAAAGTTTTTCTTTTAAACCTGGACAGTACATTGTATATAAAATAGAAAATGAAATGCCTGACGGTAGAGGAAAAAGAAGGTATTTTACTATTTCCTCAGCACCATACGAAGAAACAATTAACCTAACTACTAAACTTTCAAAGCAATCATCAACCTTTAAAAAAGACTTGTTTAATCTTGAAATAGGAACAGAAATTGAGGTAAACGAACCAGGAGGAGAATTTTTCTTTGATGAAAAATTCTCCTACCATATCTTTGTTGCGGGAGGGATAGGTGTCACTCCATTTAGATCTATACTTTTAGATTTAAAACAAAAACACCAAAATCCTAATATATCTTTAATGTATGCGAATAAAGATGAGTTTATTTTATTTCAGGAAGAACTAGAAAATATAAAAAACTCTCTCTCGAATTTTGAAATAGAAATGTTTAATCCAGAAAACCCTTTGACACCGGAAGCAATTTTCTCTAAGTTTCATAATAATGAAAATTGTGCAATTTATCTTTCTGGTCCAGAGCCCATGGTTGAGAAATTTTTAATCAACCTGGAAGAAATGGGTATTGATAGAAATAGTATTAAAAGGGATTACTTCCCAGGTTATGAATGGAAATAAAAAATGTCTAAATTGTTTTTTTCTTCGATAGTTACACTTGCTTCATTATTTATTATGGTAGGAGTCATAGTTTTCTTGGCCATGGGATACTCTGATTCATACGATACAGGAATATTAATTTTTACTGTAATTTTTTTGAATGTTGTTTCTTGGCTTCTTTCCCCAATGTTAATGGACATTATTAATTATTATCTCTTCAAACAAAAACCAGTAGATCACAATGATTTAAAAAATAACTACCCACATGTTTATCAAATCATGGATGAGGTATCTAAGGAGTATGGTTTCAAAATGCCAAAATTTTTTATTGTTGAAGATATGAACCCAACAGCATTCACCTATGGTTCAGGAAGATTTAATGCCAGAATTGTAGTTTCTCAAGGAATTTTTAAATATCTAAATAAAGATGAAACTAAAGCAGTTATTGCACACGAGTTAGGCCATATAGTAAATAGGGATTTTATAATTATGATGATTGCTGCAACCTTACTTGAAATTCTCTACATCCTTTACGATGTATTTGCTAAAAAAAGAGAAAAGGAAGTTGTTAAATCAAATAACGATAAAGCAGATCCACTTTTAGGAATTGGTTATCTTTCTTACTTTTTCTATATCATTGGGAGTTACCTAATTCTTTATTTATCAAGAACTAGAGAGTATTTGGCAGACAATTTTGCTGCTACTAAAACCAATGCTGAGGATCTAGCTACTGCTTTAATCAAACTTGCTTATGGAATTATTTCAGAAGAAGATACAGATTCCTCGCACAGATTGCTGGGAGCAACCAGAGCTTTAGGTGTGATTGATGTACAAAATTCAAAACAAATTGGGACAACAAGTTACATAACAAATAACAATAAAGATGCGGTAAGCGAAGTAATGGTTTTTGACAATGTAAGTCCTTGGGCTTATATTTTAGAATTTTCGTCAACCCACCCACTAACAGGTAAAAGAATCGCTGCACTTTCGGAGTTTTCTAAAACAACAAAAAAATCATTTTCTTATGATATTGAAGGGGCAATTAAGAGACTAAATGTGGATTACAACAGAATTAATAATACTTTTACTTTAGAACTTTTAATACTTTCGCTACCAGTTTTATTTTTCATCTTTGGATTAGTAGCTGCTTTAATTGCCGGAATTAATCCTTTAGGACTCTCAATTTTATTTACAGGTATTGGACTATTAATCAGAACATCTTATTCTTATTCTGATAACAACTTTCAAAGCACTACTATTTTAGATTGTATGAGAAACATCTATGCCTCGCCCCTAAAAGGATCCGCAGTACAGATGGAAGGAAAAGTAATTGGAAGAGGTGTTCCTGGATTTGTCTTTGGAGAAGATATGATGTACCAAGATAAAACCGGAATTATGTATCTCGATTATGCAGCTGGAATACCTTTAATCGGAAATATATTTTTTGCATTAGGAAAACTAACTCAATTACTTGATAAAAAATCTACTATTACAGGATGGTTCTTTAGGGGAAATTTTGCACATATTTCTCTAAACAACTACACTTCAGGAGAAACTAAAGAGGTAATTAAAAGCTATCCGGTAATCTATGCATATTTAGGCAGCTTGCTTGTGATCGTAATGGGAATAGTGTTTACGATTGCCAGTTAGATAATGATTTTATAAAACTGGTATGCTCGGCAGGATTCGAACCTGCGACCCCAACTTCCGCAAAGTTGTATTCTATCCAACTGAACTACGAGCACATCTTCTAAATTATAATACTTAAAGGTAAAAATTTATCTTTCAGACAAATCGATGTAGGGTTTAATTTTATCAACCAACACATCTAAATAATTTTTTGGAACAACTAAAGCTTTATCTAGATTTACACTTAGGATGTTGTCCAGCTTGTTTCTATCCTCATCATTAAAATAAACATATAATCTTCCTGGTGTAATATCCAAGGTGTCTATTCCAATAATGTTGTTATCGGTATAAAAAAAATAAAATCTAAATTTATCCCAGGAATAAAAAGTTCCAAAATAATCTATACCGTTATTATATATTTTATATTGATA
Source organism: Patescibacteria group bacterium (assembly GCA_032117075.1). Lineage (GTDB taxonomy): Bacteria > Patescibacteriota > WWE3 > UBA101185 > UBA10185 > JAUMAA01. The sequence continues at coordinate 8,279 of JAUMAA010000016.1, read as the reverse complement.
AGAATTTTTTGAGGTTGATGTTAGTATTCCGTACAGGAATACTATAGATAAAATCAAGATTACAAAGAATATATCTCTATTTAGAATCAAATAAATTAATAACAAAGTCCCAATAATTAGAATTGTACTCTTATATCTTTTTGGAAGAACATTTGAGGAAACCTCGACATTCCAGGAATACAGTTCTTTTCTTTCTTCTATCTTTTCTATATTAAATTCTTCTTTTTTCTTAATTGTAGGAGTAACAGTTTCTGTATTTTTAGATAAGCCTATTGCATTAGTTAAAAATTTAAAATTCATATTTTAAGTATATCATTTATGGCGGAGAGTACAGGGTTCGAACCTGTGGACGGATATAATCCGTCACGGATTAGCAATCCGCTGCATTACCACTCTGCCAACTCTCCACAAATTGCTATAAGGTATTATACTCTAAATTCCTCTTTTTTATAAAAAATATCAAGCTTTTTTGGAAAAAAGGGATATAAAATCAACCTTTTCAATACCATTCTTTAAAAGTACTTTTGAACATTGTAGAAAAGTTTCTCGGGTTGTTGAGAGATCATCAATTAAAATAACATTTTTAATTCTCAAAAGTCTCCAAAAGAAAAAAAGATAACTTACTTTAAATGCTTTATTTAACTCGAATTTTCTCAGTTCCTTTGATAAATCATAAAGCGGTGCAGTATCCTTAACCCTTCTTAGTAAGTTAATAGATGGGATTTTAAAAAAATTTGACATTGTCTCCGAAATAACTTCAGCTTGATTAAACCCCCTGTCATTCAATTTAGTTAAAAATAGAGGGATAGGAGAAAAAACAGTATTTGGAGATCTGATTTGATAAGAAAGCTGATTACTTAACGAAAAGTTATTTAAGAAATAATTAGTTAAGAATTTTAGTAAGTAAAAATAATATGGAGGGTATTTTGATAGGTATAATATTTTTTTAGCAACATCACAATACTCAAACATAGAATTGTAATTTCTATCTTTCTGATCAAGTTTTTTTAAAGAAAGGAGACATTTTGTACAAATAACATCACCCAGCCTCTCACATATATAGCATTTGTTATAAAAGATTGGGTGTAAAAAGTTTTCCATTACTTATCCACAATTCCTAAGATGCATATTTTATATAGATATAATTGGTACATAACCTATATTATTTCAGATAATTAAACCTATAACATATGGGGATTCTACTTAAAAAAGAAAATAAAAACAGAAAAGGCGGCGGGTGCTAAAAGCACTCGCCGCCAGTCCCTCTCATTCCAACTCTTCTTGAGCTGGATTTGTAATTCCTAGTGTACCCGCCCACAACGGACGGTCCACTGGTACCCAACCTCTCCCGAAGAGATAAATCTCGAAATTACGAAAAGTATTTTCGGGAATAACATCAGTCTTGTATTCTTCCGGTCTTCCTCTCCATACCTCAAGAGTGACATTACCCTTGTCGGAAAGGATGGTTCGTAACTCTCGGTAGATTTGACTACTACTCACTTGAGTTGCTCCTTTGTAAATCTTTGCCATACCTGTTCTCTTGCCCAGTCAGGTGTTTCTACTCTTTCCCACCCTTTTGAGGTGTTTTTCTCGAATTGTAAAACTCCAGACTGGACCATTTCGCCAAGGACAAATTCCATTGGCTCTCCTCGCCAAATGAGGATCTTGTGAAATGATCCAAACAAAAGGACAGTATGCCAAAGTCGAAAGTACTCTACAGACACCTTATACCTCCTAAATTAAAGCGGATTTTTATTATAACGACAATATACCTATTTGTCAAAAAGAAATTTTAAATTATTTGGTGGAGATGGCGAGAATCGAACTCGCGTCTTACTTTTCACAATATACTAGTTTACAAGCTTTATTAGTTTGTGTATCTCGAAGTAGAAAAAACTAATAATTTCTATTTATACTTCATAGTCATGAATTTTCCCTTTTTAGGAGTAAAATACTTTGCTATGACAACAAAATATTCGCACTTCAATTTTATTAAGCCCTACTAAACCCTCTTGAAGTAAAGATTTAGGGACTTTTAGCCGTTATTTTCTTAGGCTAAAGCACCAACCAAAGCTGGTTCATTTGCATATTCATCTGCATTTATTTTTTGATGTTTTTTAAAGGTACTCATCAAACCTTGCTTGCTAACATACCCTGATAAAGCAATCAAAGCCATGCGCATCCCCTCCCGTACTACTTATTTTACTATTTTTAGTGAGTTTTATCAAATTTACCTAGTTATGCCCAGGTTCCAACAGCTTTTTTTGCTTTTTCTAAGTCTCTTTTTTCCTGTTTTTCTTTAGCCGATTCTTTTCTTTCGTACTCCTTTTTACCTTTAACAATTGCTATTTCTACTTTAAATAGACCATGATCAAGATGCAAATGAAGAGGAACACAACTTTTTCCTTTTTGAGATATCTCTGAAACAATTTTAGAAATTTCTTTTTTTGTAAGTAGTAGTTGCCTACTTCTTGTCATTTCTGTGTCTTCTATTTTTTGAGAAATTTTAGAGTATCTTTGAATTTGAAAGTTAGTCAAAAACAACCCGTTTTTAACATTCACTACATAGGATCCCTCAAGCCTACCTCTTCCCTCTCTTAAAGCTTTTGCCTCATAACCAAAAAGTTTAATCCCAGCTTTATAAGTATCCAAAATCTGATACTCATAAAAAGCTTTTTTGTTTGAAATAATTATCATAATTCAAGTTGATAGATTTTGGAATCTGAAATAAAAATAATTTTTTTATCTTTTAAAACAGTAAAATCATTAATTGTTTCATTAAATTTAGTATCTACTAAGATATTTTTGAATTTTCCATCTTTTGAAAATAAGTAAAATTTATTTTGATTTGAAAAATAAAAATTACTGAAATTAGTATCAATAAACATTTTTGAAAGTTCAAAACCATTATTATTAAATTCTATTTTTTGCTCTTCACCTTTTGAATATTTTGTTAGGTTTGAATTCTTATCAAGAACATAAATATCAAAATCAATATCTATATCTTTACCATCTTTTAATTTTTCATTCTCTCCCCAAATCTCTCTTTTAGGTGAATCACTATTTGTATCAATTTTATTTATTTTTCCATCTTTTAATTCATAAACAAAATTTCCAAAATTCTTAGTTATACCAATACCTTCTAATGAAAGTTCATTTGAATTTTTATTTAAATCAAGTGAAAAATAATTAATTTTATCTTTTCCATAGATTGAAATTGTTCTATTTAAAATATCAATATGAGTTGGATTTTCTACCTTAACCTCCATTGATTCAAATTTAATATTATCTAAATTTGAATAGTAAACTTTTGAAGAGTCAATATCCAAAACATAAACAGAATTATTAACAATCATCATTGATGTAACTTTTGATCTGGGATTGAATTCTTTAAAATCAAATATTAGGTTAAAATCTTTTTCAGTAATTTTGTTTATTTCGTTATATTTACTTTTTAATTTTTGAATAATCTCTTCTTTGTTATCTAAATTTGACTTACTAACGATTGATATCTGCTCTAATAATTCTCCACTATATGTTGTAACCTCTGAACTATTCTTACCTAAAACATTTTGAACATTTTCGTAAACTAACTTACTTTCTTCTAACTTTCTTTGATTATCTCTAAATTCATAAAATTTAAAACCAAAAACTCCTAAGGCTATTGCAATCATTAAGACTAAGACACCTTGATATTTAATAAGTAGTTTTTGAGCTTTCTTTTTTAACTTTTTAGAATTTATGTTTATAGATTTGTTTTGATTAGCAGAAAGGGATTTGTTGAAATATAAAATTAAAGATGAGGTACCTGGCTCTAAACTGTCCTCCGAAATATTCAGTCCTTTTTTAAGCAAATTCTGATTAACAAATTTTTTGTAAAAAACATCTGTTGATAATAAAAATAAGTCACCGCTCTTAATGTTTCCTTGTGCTGAACCAAAGTAGCCTTCAACTGCAAATTCTAAATCTTTTATTTCCCCTTCTCTTATTAAAGTAGCAAAAGTTTTTCCATATTTAACAACTGATAAATTATTTTTATCAAAAATTCCACAAATTAAATTAAATTCTAACTTATTTTTATCTGAAGCTTTCAAAATTTTTAAAATTTTATTTTTAACATTTAAAATTGCTTCTTCAACAATTTGGACAGATGAAGATAGTTCTTTTTTGAAAAAGAAATCATGAAAAACATCTTTAATTAACTGGGAGATAAGAACTCTATCAAACACTTCCTCAGTAGATAAACTAAAAACAATTAATAATTCTGGTAAATCTAAATCTTCCTCGTGATAATTTAATATTTCAATACCTGAAAATTCATTTAATTTTTCTGGAAGTTTAGGTTTGTAAACCTGTGTTCTGTATTCTAAAATTTCTTTCATAATTAGTTATTAAAAGAAGTTAATAATAGAATCAAAGATCCAATAACAGTCAAAAAGGATAGAATCTTAAATAAAATATTAAATCTGCTTTCATAAAAAGTTTGTAGATCTAGAACATCTCTTAAAATAACGATAGAGTAAAGTAATGTGAAAGCACTAAGAATAATTTTAAAAATCATTCCGATAAATTCAAATGTAAGATAATTATTTAATTCGTTCATTTTTATTGGTAGATCTTGAGAGATCTGAAATTAAATCTTGTATTTGGTTAGCATTAGAAATAAATTCTAAGTCTATATTGGGATTATCACCAGAAGTTAAAATGTGAATTGTTGATAACCCAAATATAAATGATAAAAACCCCGAGGATTCGATTGTTACACTTTGAATATTTCTAATGTCAGTTTCAACAATCTTTTTAACTCCTAAACCACTGAATTCAAAATCAACAACTCTCTGATTGGTAACTAGATTTACACTATAAAACCAATCAGTAAGTCTATTAATGATAAATATAGAAAGTATTAAAAAAACAAGCATTCTTGTAAAGGAAACATAGGCATCATTAAAAATATTACCTATTAAAAGATTAAGAAAATTTGAATCAATAATTAAAAAGTAGTAAGCAATTATTGTAGGTAAAAACCACTTTAATTCAATTACAAAACCCCTTCTTGTTACACCTAAAATCTCTTCATCAGGGTTTTGTCCTAAAAAAGTCTTTGAAAAATCTTTGTTTTTAGATAGAAGATCACTTAATTTCATAAAATAATTATATCTTAAAATTTATCTTTTAACTTCAATATCATAAAGTCTTGATTTGATTGAAATATAACCAGGAGCTCTTAAATTGGTAACTGTCTTAAATACACTACCCTCAATTGTAACTGTGCCTCTATTTGTCTGGAATTTAACAGATGTAGTTTGACCATTATTTGAAATATCCACATCAACACTTGAAATACTTGTATACTTTTCTCCAAAGTCTTCTGCCTTGTCAGACATAGAATCTATCGAAAGAGGATTTCCGCCAAAACAATTGTTTACAACTGGGGAAATCCTCTCTTTATCACTTGAACTTCCTTTTCTCCATACGACCCACGAATTAAGTAAATCAACCATCTCTTTTTCGGATAACCAAGGAGTACTTCTTCCACAAGTGCTTGATGAGGTTGAGTAACCTTGTGTATACCAAGCTTTATAAAACCAAGGAGAACCGGCAATTTTCTCATAGGCTTGATTTGGCCAATTACCGTTTAAGTCCCAACCAGAATCATTTGAGTAACCTCCTGTTGTAGCAGAGTACTGAGAGTTTTTAGGGTTATTTAAAACTATATCTTTAGTTTCATCAACAGCTTGTTTCCACTTAGCAGGAACATTAGCAGCTTTCTTCGAATTATAAACTTGACATGATTCAGTTATACAGATTGGTTTTGTAGCCCTATAAGCATAAGATCTTGCAGCAACTGCTTGAGCCTTTAAGGCTTCGATTGGCCAGTCGGAAGGCATCTCAGCAATACCATATAAGTATTTTTGAAAATCTAAGGTCCCAACTCCCTTTACTGAAATGGTATCTGGAAAATCACTAACTTTTTTGGTTTCAACCTTGTAATAAAATTTTAGAATTTCAGTATATTTTTGACCGCCCTCAGCCCTGCCTTTTGCACCATACTGACTCATCCCATTATAGTGAGTAAAAGCTCCGTAAGACATAAGTGCAAATGCAGGTTTGAAGGGAGGGTTAGGTAAAGAATAATCGGGCTGTACATAGTCACCGATGGACCCACTTTCACCCTCAGAACTTTTTGCTCTAATGATGGCTTGTTGTTTCTCAGATAATTTTCTAATTGAATCATTGATATTATCTAGCTTATCCTCAACATCTTCTTGTTTGTTCGTTAAATCACCTAAAACCTTTAAGTTAGAACTCTTTTGGGAATTTAAATTGTTTTTAAGGGCTAAAAATTTTTCGAAACTATCTTCTAATTCTTTTTTTGCCTTTTCTGACTCATTTTTATCTTTTTCGAAATCTGAAATTTCAGTAGATAGTATTTTAATAGTATCTACCATTTGAGAATTTAATTTCTCCTGTGCTTGAAATCCTAAAGCCAAATCTTTGACCTGAGTAGAAGACCCAATTAAAACCTCTAAAGCAGATATATTACCTAAGGAATAATATGATCTAACAATAGAATTTCTAATTTCCAATTTCTTTGAAAGTGAATCCTTTCTATAAGACAAATTTTTTTCTATCTCATTAATTTCATTAGAGATATTCTTTAAAGTTTTATCAATTTCGGTAATCTGGGATTGAGTTACATTTAACTCCTTAGAAAGGTTTGAAATTTGAGAATTTACTTTAGACTTTTGACTTAGGATATCGTTTAGTTTCTTAGTAAACTCACCTTTAGACTTGTTTAAGTCAGCTTTTTGTTTTTCATAACAAGAAAGTCTATCGTCTAGATCTGAAATCTTCTCACAATCTTCCGCTAAAATAATCTTGAAACTTTGAGAAATAAGAAGTAAAGTTACTAAAAATATGGAAAAATACTTCTTCATAAAAGTATTTTATCAGGAATTAATATGAATTTGAAACCAAATAAAAATTTATTAAAAATATCTCTTTTTTTAATCGTAGGATTATTTACAATTAGAGTTTTTAACTTAGAGGCAAATGCTGGTAGCATTACTGGAGGAATATTTGATGGCAGCAGTGGTGAAAAGGTGTGTCAATTTGGGGACGATTTAGATGAGGATAAATGGAAGGGACCTGAAAACGATGAAGATGCTAAGGTATCATGTTATTACAACTTTGATAATTGTAAAACAACTATCCAAGGTAATGCAAATGTAACACTTTACTGCTTACCTCCTAGGACTAATTATAAAGAAATTTGGAATGATACGAATCTTTACAATCCTAGCAATAACTCTATCTTTGTAAAATGTTCAGGTGCTGCAAAAACAAAAAGCGATTTCTACAGCGGTAATGTTGTTGATTACGAAATAGAATATAAAATAGATTTACCTGGCTCACGGGGCTATTACTATGTGAATTCTATCGATTACAATATGAATCCCTTGCCTATTAATTGTAATTCATGTGGAAATAACTTGTCATCCTCATGCAACTTAACTCTATCAACTTGTTCAATCGATCTCGCAACTAAAACTTGTAATTTTGGAACTGATAGTGCAACTAATTGTGTGGCTTCTATTTCTACAAATGTTAATAAAAAGAGGGAGGGAAGCTTTACCTATTTTTGCTCCGCAAACAGTAGGGTGGTTCAATGCAATGGGGATAGGACATCAAGCAGGTACTCGGACATACTAGATTCAAACTATACTCAAATAAAGTCAGGCTCTAGTTGCAGATTTTACTCATCAACCTCAGGTACACAAACTTGTAAATTAAAGAACACACTTACAACAGACAATACATGCCAATTTGGACCAGCTACAACTCTAAACTCTACATCAAACCCACTCTATAAAAGCTGCCCTGACGATACAAGTGAAGGAACAACAACTGTAAATGGAAGATATGTTTACTGCTCACCTTCAAATGTTAAAGTTTCATGTACAAGCCCGGCTACTTATAGAGAATTATTTAACCCAAATCAATTGACGGATATAAATACTGGTCTTACTTACTACGATTACTCTGGTAAATTACTAACTGATAGTGCAAAAACAAGTAAAGGATGTGAACTAGTCACCTCAGCTATTAGACCAACACCAGGATGCTCTGTTACTTCTAGCAGTAATGTTGGGGATGAATGTTCTATCCCGAAGGACTGTTTTAATGATTCAGGGCAACCCCCTAGGGTAGATGGTAAAGGTGTTAATTCGGGTATTGTAGGTGGTTTATATTGCATCAACAAAGGTGACGGTAAA
>JAUMAA010000015.1:0-13893 GCA_032117075.1 Patescibacteria group bacterium | reverse complement strand
AAATAGAAAGTTTCAAGGAAATAACCTTTTAATTAAAAAAGGATCGGGAATCTACTTAAATCCCCAAGATTTTATGATTAGTACGGGAATTATGATTAATTCAAATTTAGTAAGTACTGAAGCTATTAAAAAATTTCTTCCTTCCACAGAATCTAATTTATTAGAAAAATTAATTGGGTATGATGTGGAGTTAATTAAAAAAACTATCTTAGAAGGCATTTTAAAAGGCGAGTTAATTTATGAGGATGGATTGATTTTAAATAAAAATGATAAATAGGGTATACACAGTAAGCGAACATTTATACTTTTCAGGTTTTGTTGAGATTCAAACAAACATTTCTGACAAAGGACTCCCTGTCTTTGAGATATCTGGTTTGGTTTCAAAATCAGTAGAAGAGTCTAAGAAGAGAGTACTGATTGCCTTAGAAAATTCTGGATTTAGTTTTCCTCTTAAAAACATTCTAGTTAATCTTGCTCCGGCTAGTTTAACTAAAAGCGGTACCCACTACGACTTACCTATTGCTGTTTCAATTATTAAAGAAAGATTATCTATTCCTATCGAGAAGTCTATATTTATAGGCGAACTTTCTTTTGATGGGGGAGTTAGACCTGTAGAAAATATTTTTTACTTAGTAATCTCAGCGATAGAAGCAGGTTTTAAACATATTTATGTGCCAAGTTCCTGTATTGATAGTCTTTTACTATTTGATGATGTTAAAATTTACCCATTAAAATCTCTTCAAGATTTGAATAATTTAGATAAACTCCTCCCCTTAACTAGCAGTAATTTTCAATTAAGAAGAGATACAATCCTGCAAGAGACTACTTATCCTAGGATAAGAGGAAACTATCTAGGAAAAAGGGCCATTGCTTACTCTTTAATAGGTAATCACCATATATTGATTCAAGGATTTCCTGGATTAGGTAAATCCATGCTTGTTAAATCTATGATAGATTTGTCCCCTGATTTAACAGAAAAAGAAATAATAAATGTATCAAAAATGTATTCATATGCTGGATTTAATACGAAAAAAGACTATTTTTCTCCTCCATTTAGAAATCCTCACCCATTGAGTTCCTATTCTTCTATATTTGGTTCTTTTAGTAACAAACTTGTTCCTGGGGAAGTGACTCTTGCGAACAAAGGTGTCTTGTTTCTAGATGAGTTGCCTGAATTTAATCGCTTGGTAATTGAGGGATTAAGAACCCCATTAGAAGATAAAAAAATACAGCTATCCAGAACAGGAATTAAAGCTGTATTAGAGAGCGATTTTTTATTAGCTGCTACCGCAAATCCTTGTAAGTGTGGTTACTTTAATCACCCAAGGATCTCTTGCACCTGTAGCCCCATTGATATTAGAAGGTATCAATCAAAAATTTCTGGACCTATTTTAGATAGAATTGACATCAAACTAAAAATAAATGAAAACAGTAGGATAGGGGATAGTGATTACAATAAGTACCCTAATCTCGAGTACTCTAATTTAAAAAGATTAATTCATGAGAAGAGAGTTGAGAGAAGAAACCTTTTGAAAATAGAGGAATATTGTAAAAATAATGAAATTAATATGTTTAATAATATTGTTCATAATTACTTTCCCGTAAATATGTATAATATACTTAATAATGAGTTAAAAGATACCTCAATTTCAGATAGATCGAAAATTAAGTTGGTAAATTTAATTTTTACTATTTGCATTTTTAATAACAGGACTCAGATTGTCTTAGAAGATGTTTTAGAGGGATTAAGTTTGACGGTTAAGAGTAATTTTCACTAATTTTAAAACAATGTTTAATATTGATAATATTATTAGTAATATATATAAGTATGCTTAAAAATTTATTTTTTGGATTGTTTTTTATCTTATTTTTCTTGATTGGGGGCAGTGTCTTAGCTCAAAATACTAATATTTCACTTACTTTAATTGTGCAAAATGTACCTTCTGGTCCTGTTAATGGTCTAATTGTAGTAGAATCTGGGGGAAGTTACACACTTTCCACTACAAGATCTGATTTAAAAACCATAGGTGTAATTACCGAAAATCCATCCATTACTTTAAGAAGGTCAAGTAATCCTCAAGCATATTTCGTTAATAGTAATGGAGTAAGTTTCGTAAGGGCTTCAAACTCGTCAGGTAAGATTTCCAAAGGCGATGGACTAACATCCTCGGAAATTCCTGGAACTGCCGTTAAAGCCAATCCTGGAGAGTATACCGTTGGGGTTTCTCTAGAAGATTTTGATTCTCCTGAAGGGTTAGTTAGGGCCGATATCAGGCCAGGATACTCCCAAAGTAGTGACTCTATTAATAGGAGCTTGTTAAGTATCCTGAGGACCGGGACTCAATCTTTATACCTTTCTCCTATAAATTCTTTAAGGTATGTTCTTGCCGCAATAATCGGAATTGCCTCGTTTTTGTTTGGATTCAGTATCTTTTCTAAAATCTCAGGTAGTGGTATTCAGGCCCTTGGTAGAAATCCATTGGCAAGAAAGACAATTGAATTTAATATAATTATAGAGTTCATTTTAAACATAGCTATTATCGTATTTGGTTTAGTAATAGCATATTTTATTCTTGCCTTATAGAGTGTGAAAAAAGAACATATGACATACCTTAACATAAATAACATATTAAATTTTATCGGAAATAACTTCGAGGCACTTGTTGTATTCTTTTTCTTAATTTTACTTCTGTTAACAGTTTATTTCATGAAAAATATTGAGAAAAAGATTTTGCAAAAAAATGCTAACTTGGAGAATTCTGAAAAATATTTAAAACTTTTGACTAATATAAGAGAGCTCATAGAGGTAACTAGAAAGGATTCTTATGAAATGCTTGCCAAAGCTAACTCTGAATCAGCTGCAGTGCTTAAGGAGAATCTAAACTTTTCTGAAAGTATGCAGGATCTTATAAAAAAGAAATCTGAAATAGTGAAAAAGAATTACTTACAAGAACTTAAAAGAAGCAGTTTGAAACTTTCTCAACAGTTTCAAGAGGAATATAAAAAAGAATTTTCTAAAAGTCTTGTGGACTTAAAAGAATCAAACTCAGCAATTAATAAAAAAATTCTCGAAGAAGCTGAGAATCTTATTCAGGATATTCATACCCATCTTAATTCTAATCATGATCTAATTATTAAAAAGATTGATGAGGATATGGTTAAAACAGAGGAGTTCCTACTTAACTACAAAAAGGGTAAAGTCGATGAGTTTGAAAAAGAGTTTAAACATATGACAAATTATTACATTAAAGACTATTTAAAGAAAACACTTACTTTTGAAGAGCACGAAGACATAATAAGAAGTATTATGAAAGATTTTGAAAAGTCATTTAAATAGTATATATGAACAAATACGACTCTCTGATTGAAAACCTACATATAAATTTACCAACTTCTGAAAGTACTAACTATTTTATTAAGAGTTTTGAGTCTTATTTAAAGGGAAGTGTTCTATTAGAGCTCTTATTAAGATCATACCCATTTTTAAAAGACTTAAAGATTGATGATGTTAAACAAAATTTTCAAAGGGTACGAACAGATTTAATTTCTAGAAAAAAAGTTAAGATTTATACTCCTATCACTATTAGCAACGAGTTGACAATGTATCTTTACAAAGTTCTATGTAAGTTTGCAAAGTCGAGTATAGTTATTGAACCTTTTCATGATTCTTCAATTGTTGCTGGGATAAAGTTTAATCTTGATGGGAAGATTTACAATCTTACACTAGATAATATTAATAACTTAAAGCAAAGTAAGAATTAGTTTTTTAAACTAATGGCGGAGGAGGTGGGATTCGAACCCACGCGAGATTTCTCTCACTAGTTTTCAAGACTAGCGCCATAAACCGCTCGGCCACCCCTCCGTAACTTATAGATTATACCTTATTATGTAAAACTATGAAATTTCTAGTAATTATAGAAGTTTTCATGCACTTGCTTGTAGTTTACAATCTCTTCAGGTTTGAACCAAAGTGTTATTTCGTAGGATGCTTCTTCTGCATTTCCAGAAGCATGTATTAGATTATATGTAGTTCTTTTTCTTGAAGTGCCGCTGAATGAACTTTCTAATCCATAGTCTCCTCTTATAGTTCCCGGAGTAGCAGATTCAGGAAAAGTTGATCCAATAAGATTTCTAACTTTTTTGACAGCATTTGCTCCTTCAAAAACAAAAGCAAATACAGGACCTGCATTTAAAAATTCTGCATTTCTTTCAACAACTAGTTCACCAACTTTAATTGCATCGTTAGTTCCAAAAATAGTTAAAGGATCCAGCCCAAATTCCTGGCATTCTGAAATTGACCTTTTTCCTACACTTTCTTTCCATTCATCATCTTTTGCATAATGTGTTCTTCCAAGTTCCTTGGAAACATTAACAAATTTTGATGCACAAATTTTTAAACCACTTCTTTCTATTCTAGAGATAATTTCACCAGAAATTCCTCTAACTACAGTATCTGGTTTGAGTAAAACTAATGTTCTTTGAATCATATGTGAAATATACCAAATTAAACAAATTTAGACAATATTATTCTTCAAAAATTTCTAGTTCATCAATTAAAATTTCAGAATCTTGAGAAATAGAAATAATTAACACTCTTTGTGACTGAAAGCTTTTTTGTTTGATTTGCAGTCCGTTTGAATTTAGGTTTTCCGCAGTTGCTCCGACAATTTGGTGCCTTAAATCCTTTCTAATAGGATCAATAAAAGAGGAGGATCTATGGTGGTCCCCAGAAATAACAAACCTGACCTTACTTTCTCTAATTTTATCTAGAATCAAGTTTCTTTGAGCTAAGTAGTCTTTATCTAAGGAACCCATAAACTTACTTTCAAATATATTTCCTTTTTCCACAAAAATTGGTTGTGAGGAAAGAATAATGTCTGCCTTAGGGATTTCTTGAGTTAGGTAGTTAAGGTATCTATTCTCTAAGGTTGTAAAGTTGGGGGAATTGTTGATAAGCAGAAAATTCAAATCTGCAACTTGAAATGTATCTGTTTTATTAAAAAAATCATAAAAAATAGAGTCATCTCCTGCAGCTGCAAGATCCCTGTCGCCGGGAAGAACGACATAATCCTTTCCCAAAGAATCAAGGTACTCCTTTGCTAGTTGAATTTCAGATACAGAACCATAATCAGTATGATCTCCGAGATGAATTATAGAATTAACTTTAAAATTTTCAGTAATTAATTTAATTTTACTAAAGGCCTCCTTATTAAGGTGAGAATCGGCCATAATTAAGATTTTCAAATACTTATTATCTGATAAATGTTTTAAAGATTTAGTATCATTCTTCTTTAGATCATTTCTATTTATTGAGTAATAATTTGAGTCCGAATTGTTTCTTTTATTATAAAATAAAGTAAAATAATCGAACACCAATAAAAATCCTGTAAACAGAAGAATAATTATTAAAGAAAAATATGCATATTTAGGTTTTAGATTTCTAGGAATTTCATTCATAACATACATTATATGTTAGTTCCTTTATTAAATTAATACTCAAAAAAACTATATCTAGAAGATATGAAATAAGGGTAGTTACATTTGTAGGTATGAACCTTAGTGGCAGAAAGTAAATTATGTATGCTAAGTATATAGCAAAGTCATACACTAAACTGATAAAAAGATTGGCAATGAAGGAGGTACATATGACAGAAAAACTTCTAAATTCAAAAATTATTGCTGAAGTAAGGGTAAGTAATAGGTTTAAAATTAGAAATCTAATTACCCCGATCCTACATCTTCCTAAACAGAATCCTGAAACCAATGCTATTACTGTTGAATAAATAGCAGAAAGTTTGAAAGAATTGCCCAAATTAAGGGTAAAGAAGGTAATAGTGAAAGCAATTATAGTAATTAAAAGGGTAGTAACCCCAGACTTTTTTAATCCGTAAGTGTCCATTATCGAGAATAGAAATAGTGACTCCAAGGCTCTAATTAAAGTTTCTGGAAAAGAAATTAGCTTCCCATATAAATAAATGAATAACAAAGACATAATCATACTTGTCTTTGATTTTCTACCTATGAATATATGTATAAATTGAAGTAATATAATGATGTTCCCCCCTGATATTACTAAAACATGTATTATTTGAAGATTTTTATATTCTTCTTCTATTTCTTTGTTTTTGTATCTTTTGTCTCCTGTTACCGTCAATAAGATAAGAGATCTTTTCTTTTCCCCAAAGATGTTTGTTAATTCATGATTCTTGAATTGATTAAACATTCTTCCGTATATTTCAATATTTGACATGTTTATAGCTACTACAAGAACTACAATTAATATAATTTTTATTATTTGAATAAGATGTAGGGATTTATAGATCACATTTATGTTTTAAATCTTAAATGTTTCTTATTTTTTAGTTATTTCTGTTTTTAATGGACTTTTTCTTTTCGTTGATAACTTCTTGTACTATTTCAAGAATAAAAGAGTTTTTAAGTAGATCTTTGACAATTGATATAAACTTAGGTCTATTGATACCGTAGATTACTTCACGTCCCTTTTTAACACCTTTAATGAGGTTTAGGTTAGCTAATATTCTTAAATGGTGGGAGGCAAGGTTTTCCTCAATATCAATTTTTTCAGAAATTGTTGAAACATTCTGAGGTCCTTTGATGAGGTAGTTTAAAATTTTAATCCTATTTTTATCTGAGATTGCCTTGGAGATTTTTTCAACTTTCATTTCCCGATATTATAATTAAATTTTTAAATTTACAACTGATGATTTTGAAAACTGCTTCTTGACTTGGATTTATTTTTTTTGTTATAGTTATAACAAGATGCCTGCCTGTATCAAGTTCTTAACAATCTGCCTGTTATGAAACAAAGAAAAAACCCACAAGAAGGGTTTTATTCTATTTCCCAAGTAGCTGATCTGCTACATGTTTCTACACATACAATTAGAAATTTAGAGAGAGAATTTTCTTTAGAGGTTACTAAAGATTCTAGTGGTAATAGAATCTATAATTTAGAAACAGTAGAGAAGTATCGAATCTTAATTGAGAAAAAAAACGAATCCAAGTTTACTAACTTTGAGCAAACAACTTTGTTAAATGATTCATCTAACATCCTAGATCAGCCAAATGATACTTTTTCTGAAATCACTGAACCTGTTTTTTCAGAGTTGCTCAATGATACAAGTTCATCTTATAATAAAAATTCTCATATAGAAAACAAAAAGTACTCAGTAAATAATGTTGATACTAGGAATATAGTTTCAGGTTTTTCACCTATACACATTACTAATTTTGTTTCTAAATTTTTTGGAGTAGTTTCATTTGCTGTCATACTTATTAGTTCATTTGTTGCATTTGGCATGGTTTCTTTAAATACTTTTTTAAAGGATTTTGATCAAAATGGGTTGTTATTTGTTTTTGATAGAAAAGATATGTCAAATGTACTTCAATCATCAACAGAAGATTTTACTTACAGATTTGATGTTAATGTCCCTGCTTACATGAATAACTCTTTAAATGTATCGGGTTCTCTTGCTGGTTCTTCTGCAAACTTTCAAATAATTACAGTAGGTCAGGTGCAAATATCTCAAACTGGAATCTCAGCTCCTAATGTCGTAAATTTAGTATCTACCCGAGCCGGTGAGTCCGTAATATTAGTTGATAATACTATCAGAAACCAACCAGTTATTACTTTAGCTGCAAATCCTGAGTTTGATACCGTAACTATTAATAATTTGAATGGTGTTACTGCTCTAGATGATACTACTATCCAGACTATCCAGGATAATATAGAGATTCCAACTGCAAATGCAGATGCTGAAACATTGGGTGGCTTAAATGCTACTGATTTTTTAAGATCCAATGCCAACACACTTTATACAGGTGGTACTTTGGAATTTGGTGCAACTTCTTCAGTTAAATTCTCAAATCTAGCATCAAATACTTTTTTGAGGATAAATAGTCAAAATGTTCTAACTTCCTACGATATTGTTGCTGGCACTAATATAACAATAAGTACCACTGCAAACTCTCTGATTATCTCAGCCTTAACAGGAGCTTCAAATAATGTTTTCTCCTCCGCAGCAATTCAGGATTTATTTTTAGGTTCAACTTCTTTTGATGAAGCATACAGAGTTGTTGCTACAGCTAACGAGTTGAATAAACTTCATACTCTTTCAGGAAGTTTAGTAACAACTTCTAACATTACCGCTGCTCTTTTAACTGCAATTCCTAATATCGATACCAACGCTTCGGATGACTTAGATAATGCTGTGTTGATAACCTCTCTGGGAGGAAAAACCATTTACTCAACTAATACTTGGTATGGTACTCAAGATTTTACTAATATAAAATCTAATTCTATTGAAGTTGAAGAGAACGGATATCTTAAGTTAGTTGCTGGTGTTACACCTGTCATAACCAACTCATCTTTATACAATGTAAATAACAGATTATATTTCGAAGATTTACCAATACTTCAAGCAACTAACACCTCTATTTCTGAAAATGTTAATAAATTAGCATACTTTGTCACAAATGCTTCTGGTGATTTATTTGTTCAAGGTGCCGGAAGTTTGTCTTTAAATATTTTTGAAACAGGAGCTAATGGTCAAATTTTGGCAGTTACTGGTAATACAACTAAGTATTTAAATATTAATGGAGATATATCAGTAACCACAACCTCTTCATCTACTATCACTTTCGAACTTAATGAAGTTAATTCAACTCCAGGTACTTTTGGATCGGGTCAGTTTATCCCTCAAATAACTGTTAATTCAAAAGGTCAGATTACCTCAATTACAACTGTAGCCTCATCTTCAAATAACTACACATCAGCAATTAATTTCTCAACCCCAAGTTTTGGTAATAGAGTTTTAACACTCGATAGATTTGGATTATCCAGTTTAACTGCAAATTTTAGTTTAGGAGCCGCAGATATCACTGCACCTCTTGGATTTACACCTTTAAAAAATACTTCTGATACTTTATCTGGAAACTTACTAGTTACAGGCACTATTTCAGCATCTCAAATTTACCAAAATGGTAGTTTAGTTTGTGATAGATCTGGAAATTGTAATGACATCTATTTTGATACAACAAATGCAAATAACTATGTTACTGCAATCTCATTTTCAACACCAGTTGCTGGTCAAAGAGCTTTAATACTTTCTAGAGACGGTTTAACAAATTTGACAGCTATTTTCTCAATTTCTTCCTCAGATGTTACAACCGCATTAGGTTACACCCCTCTAGGTGCTAACGATACAACAGCTGATAAATATATAAATTCAGTAGGAATTTCAACTGACCTTATATCTCAAAATGTGACATACATGCTTACATTAGGAAGAAGTGACCTAGCAGTATTCTCTGTTCCTTTCAATATCAATCCTGCTGTAGTAACAACTGCTTTGGGTTATATTCCTTTGAAAAATACCACTGACTCTATGTCGGGTAACTTAATTGTCACCGGAACTATTTCTGCAGGATCCATTTTTATCGATGGTAACCTTGTTTGTGATGCCTCTGGAAATTGTTCTGGTGTTTATGTAGATACTACAAATGCAAACAACTATGTTACAGGTATAAATTTCTCTACTCCTATTGCTGGTCAAAGAACCTTAACTTTAACAAGATTTGGACTAACAAACCTTACTGCTTCATTCTCACTTTCAAATGCAGATGTAGTAGCAGGTTTAGGTTATACCCCGCTACAAGCAAATGACACAATTGCTGACAAATTTATCAATACACTTGGAATTAGCAAAGATCCTATTTCTCAAAATTTAGCTTTGAATTTCTCTTTAGGTAGAAGCGATGGGGCAGTTATTTTGGCAACCACCTATCTTACTCCATCCGATATTACTACAGCATTAGGTTACACACCACTTCAAGCAAGTGATACAGCTGCAGATAAATATATTAATTCTATAGGAACTAATCTAGATTACATCTCTCAAAATGTTCAATTAAATTTCTCTGTTGGAAGAAGTGATTTAACAGTTCTTGACACTACCACAGTATTCACCCCTGCTTTTGTTACCACAGCACTTGGCTATACTCCGCTAAGAGCGACAGATACTGTAGCAGACAAATTCATTAATTCTTTTGGACTTTCTTCAAATGCATCATCTCAAAATATTTCCTATTTCTTCTCAATGGCTAGAAACGATGGAACTACCTTCCCTGTAAACTTTGCTTTAACACCATTTACAATCACTACAGCATTAGGTTATACCCCACTAAGTGCAAATGATACTGTTCCAAGTTACTATGTTTCTGGCATTGTATTTTCAGATGCTGCTTCAAATACCAAAGTATTTACTTTAAATAGAGAAGGAACAAATGCTCTATCAGCTATTTTCTCATTGTCATCATCTGACATAACTTCTGCTTTAGGATATACACCTTTGAATTCGGCTGGTGGAACTATTTCTGGTAACTTAACAATTACCGGAACTTTATCTGCAAATAAAATCTTCCAGAACGGAAATGTAGTATGTGACTTAGGCGGAAATTGCCAAGGAGGATCTATTTTTGGATCTGGAACAACAGGATACATTTCTCTATTTAATGCTTCAAGTTCTATTTCAAATTCCAATATTTTTCAATCATCATTAAATATTGGAATTGGAACAACCAATCCAACAGAATTACTTGATGTATACGGTGCTATTAAGCTATCTCAAGATATGGGAACCGCTGCAAGAAGCAATGCTCTTTATCAAGCGGGAGGTGTTCTTTATTGGAATGGTCAGGCAGTAGGGGTCGTAGGTTCTACTGCACCAGGAGGTATTTCTGGTACTAAAGATTATTTCCCTTACTTTAATACCAAAGACACTCTAATTGCTTCTGATTTTAAATATATCTCTACAATAAATGAAAGAGGGTTGGAGCTTGTTACTCAGTCAAAGATTCCGGTCTATGTATCTATTGGACACCAAAACCAATCAAGTTTTAAAATTGGAGTGGAAGGCGATAATGGAAATTTCTTCAGTAATTACTCTTCGGAGGATGATGTAGTACTTGTAAATTCTTCAAATTTATCAACCTCAGATACAATCTTTTCAAATATCAATCAAGATGGAAAATTCATCTTTACCTTTGGGGTTAATAATGTTGAAAGAAGGGCTGTTACTTTTGATTATGTAAATTCAACAGATTTAGTTCATGTTGGTATCAATACCACCCTACCTTTGTATGCCCTTCATGTGACAGGAGATGCAAAAATTTCAGGAACTCTAGCTGTACCTTCTTTTTCTAATCCAAATAGTGGGGAATTTAATTTCTTTGCTGGGGCAAATTTCAGAGGGAATCTTTCAGCAGCTGTAGGTAATTTTACTAACCTTACTTTAGCTAATGCTTTAGAAGTAAAATATGGCGGTACAGGGCTTTCACAAACACCTGCTAACGGACAGCTTCTAATTGGATCAAATGGCGGTTATGCTTTGGCCCCAATTACAGCAGGAACAAATATTACAATTTCAACTACTGCTGGAGGAATCACCATTAATGCTGTTCTTGGTGGAACTAATGCAAACAATTATGTCACAGCTATCGCCTTCTCAAATCCAGCAGATGCTCAAAAGACATTAATTCTTTCAAGATTTGGTCTTTCAGATCTAACAGCTACCTTCTCTCTATCTTCAGCTGATATTACTACCGGTTTGGGTTACACCCCTTTGCAGGCAGGTGATACCACTGCTGATAAATTCATCAATTCTTTTGGTCTATCTACAAATTATTCTTCTGAAAATGTTGCCTATTCCCTATCAATTGCAAGAAATGATGGCATAACTTTCCCAGTTTCTTTCAACCTTACTCCGGCCGTTATTACTACAGCATTAGGTTACACTCCACAGATAAATCTAGGTTACACACCACTTCAAGCAAGTGATACAGCTGCGGATAAGTATATTAATTCAGTTGGAACAAGTTTGAATTATATTTCTCAAAATGTTCAGTTAAACCTTTCAGTAGGCAGAAGTGATTTGACTGTGATAAATGCTGCTACAGTTTTCACTCCTGCTTTTGTTACCACAGCACTTGGCTATACACCTTTAAGATCCTCAGACACCGAAGCAGAGAAGTATATTAATTCTTTTGGACTTTCAAATACTTACTCCTCTCAAAATGTTTCCTATTTCTTCTCAATTGCTAGAAACGATGGTGTAACTTTCCCAGTAAATTTTGCTCTAACTCCATCAGTCATTACAACAGCTTTGGGTTACACACCCCTACAAGCTTCAGATACAGCAGCAGATAAGTTTATCAACTCGTACGGTGTTTCGACTAACCTATCCCTTCAAAATGTCTCCTACAACTTCTCAATTGCAAGAAACGATGGACTTACTTTCCCAGTAAATTTTGCTCTAACTCCATCAGTCATTACAACAGCTTTGGGTTACACACCCCTACAAGCTTCAGATACAGCAGCAGACAAATTCATTAATTCATTTGGACTTTCAACCAATTTAGGGTTTCAAAATGTCTCCTACAACTTCTCAATTGCAAGAAATGACGGCATAACTTTCCCAGTAAATTTTGCTATAACTCCTTCAATAATTACTACTGCCTTAGGTTACACTCCTTTAGGATCTACTAATTTTATTGCAGGAGCAAACATATCTCTAACTTCAACTGCAACTTCCTTAACAATTAGCTCAAGCTATTCAGACACCACAAATGCAAACAATTATGTCACCTCAGTTTCTTTCTCAGATGCTGCTGCAAACAATAAAGTATTTACTTTAAATAGAGAAGGAACCAATGCACTGTCCACCATCTTCTCTTTGTCATCATCTGACATAACTACAGCTTTAGGATTTACCCCACAAGTTGCCTTAGGATACACACCTGTCAATAAAGCAGGTGACTCAATCTCTGGAAATTTAGTAGTTGTTGGGACAATAGCGGGAAACATAATTTTCCAAAATGGATTTATGGTATGTGATACTTCTGGAAACTGTACAATTACTAATTCCGATATCACATCAGCTCTTGGTTATACTCCTTTAAAGAATACTTCTGACACACTTTCAGGAGATTTAGTAGTAACCCAAACCTTAGCAGCAACTACTTTATTCCAAAACGGAAATCTTGTCTGTGATACTTCTGGAAACTGCTCTGGAGTTTATGTAGATACTACAAATGCAAACAATTTCGTTTCAGCAATTTCTTTCGCAGATTCAGCTGCTGGAACTAAAGTATTCACTTTAAGCAGACAGGGAACCAATGCTCTTTCAGCACTGTTCTCTTTGTCATCATCTGACATAACAGCAGCATTAACCTATACACCAGTAAATAAAGCAGGAGATACAATTTCTGGAAATTTAGTTGTTTCAAACACCCTTGTCTCCTCTAATAATCTTTTCTCAAATGCCGATATACAAGTTTCTCTTTCTGCAAGACACTTATTCTTAGCAGATACCGACTTTACAAGTAAATTCCTTCACCTTGACTCGGATATTGGAAATTACAATTCAAGATTAATTTTAGATTTGAATGTAGGATCTTCGCACAATTCTACACTTGGAATGTTTATTCAATCTGCCTCTTTTTCATCTCCGTTTGGGTTAAGCAAAAACCTAACATTCAATGTTCTTGATTCAGAGATAAGTACAAGAATTGATATCAAGAGAACAGGAACCATCCCTTCCATCTACCAAGGTTCAGTTGATTTCTATGGAGCAACATTATTAGGCGCAGATGCCTCTTTTGATAACTTAGGTGTTACCTACCAATTCTCTGCAGGTACAGGTTTAATTACAGGTAATTTCTCCGCGGGTAACTCAACTCTTGCTAGTTTATCTTTAAACAATCAACTATATGGAACAACTGCTACATTTACAGGAAATGTCACTCTATCCTCAGCAAGAGTTCTAGGCAATCTTTCTGCTTCAACTGCTTTTGTTAATGGATACTTTTCAGCAGGAA
>JAUMAA010000014.1:0-4907 GCA_032117075.1 Patescibacteria group bacterium | reverse complement strand
CCAACCTTAGCATCTTGGATATTATCAATTTGTTCTTTATTTGTAATTCCTTTTTTCAAAAACAAACTTATCTCTTTATCAATTTCATCGGCATTGTATTCTCCAGGGACAAAACTACCTACCTCTGCTGCAAATTTTTTATCTTTATTTACAATGTTATATACATAATATCTAGTTTCATTTCCTGCCTCATCTTTTTTTCTAACTTCATTTCTTACCAAATTATTTCCAGTATCGTTTTCTTGAAAGATAAGACACGCTGGATTCTTTTCTAATCTAGTTTTATCGTTGAGAGTTTCTGAAGAATAATTTTCTAAGTCTACTTCTCCCTTATCTTGTATTTCTTTTTCGTTAGGTTTTCTTTTTAAAACATCTTCTCTATTGAGTGAAGGGTTTTGTACTTGAGAATAAGTTTCTATGCTCGGGTCAGTAGTCATACTATATTATTAAAAC
Organism: Patescibacteria group bacterium; assembly: GCA_032117075.1. Lineage (GTDB taxonomy): Bacteria > Patescibacteriota > WWE3 > UBA101185 > UBA10185 > JAUMAA01. Next base: position 4,454 of record JAUMAA010000014.1, on the reverse strand, counting down.
ATATTGTGACAAATAAATTTAGAATTAAATTTCTCTTAAATCAACATAATCCCTAAATATAAAAAGTTTGTAATCTGTTAAGTCGTAATTAAAATCCATTTCTGAATTTTAGCAAGTGGTAATCTTCAAGGTATAATCTACCTGTACTTTGGAGGGGTGCAGGAGTGGTCTAACTGGCTTGTCTCGAAAACAATGCATGGGGAAACCTATACGTGAGTTCGAATCTCACCCCCTCCGCCATGAAGAGAGGATTTGATATTAAAGAATTATTAATGAAATAAATTAATAAAAATTGTTTGGAATTTCTTTGTTAATTTTTTGTAGATTTGTTCCGTCAACATTTACTTTGTAAACTCCATGTAAATCTTTTTCTCTTTGAGATCTTTCACAGTTTGGTTGATTGCAGGCCACATCAAGTTTAAAAATTATACTTTTATGATCGCTTGTCCAATATATAGAAGTTACATATATTTTGTATAAATACCAATATTCAGTTAACCTAGAAGAAGTAAATATACTAGAAATTTGGTAGTCATTGTAATTATCAAAATTCATAATATCTTTATATTCTTTACTTTCAATATTATAAATTTTCATTTTTTTCTTGATATTTTCCTCTTTATTAATAATACTTTCTGGAAAATTTTCATAATCTAAGAGAAGAATATATTTATAGTTATTGAAGTAGCCATATTCTCTTCTTTCACTATCCTTGCCTAAATATAAAATTGTATAATAATTGAAATCATTAAAGTTTGATTCATTACTACCTAAAATTAGATTATCGGTCAAGATATTAGAGGTTTTGTTCTGGGAAATTGAATATTTAAGTATAGATACCTTGAGTGCTGCTTCATCAATACTTTCTCTTTCTTTTATAATTTGAATTTTATCTTCATCCTCCCAAATATATTTATCCGGGGCAATTCCCTTTAAATCAAAAGCAGGTCCTGCTAAAGAAGTTAGTTCGATACTTTTTTTTGATTTAAGATTATAGAAAAAGACTTTGGAATCTTTATCGTAATCGACTCTTCCATTTTGTATTTCTAAAGATCTGTATAATAATTTATCCCCTTTTGGTGACCAAGTAATTACTCTAAATATTTTGTTTGAGGGATTTTGAATCTCATCTAGTACATTATTATTTTCATCAATTATAATTATTTTTCCATTATTATTATTCTTAGATTCATACCCAGTATCATCGAAGGAATGAGCAATTTTTTTTCCATCAGGTGAAATTTCTAGACTGAAGTTTCCTGCATTTAAAAAATCAACTTTATTTATTAGAATTTTTTCTTCTAATGTATTTAGATTATAAAAATAAATTTTTGTAGTTTCAGGATTAAATTCTTTGCTTGAATTATCTAAAACAGCGACTCTATTTCTTGTATTGTTAATGAATATTTTTGACCCATCTTCAAATATTGTCCCTGCTTTAAACTCGTAATTTTTACTCAATTGAGTTTCTTCAAAATTTAAAAAATTAAATTTAAATAGTTTTTTATCTCTGATATATACTACTGTATCTAGATTAGGGGACTCCTTGTTAAAAAGGTTACTTAAGATTTTATCTGAATAAAAATAGTAAAAAATGCTAGTAGCTGCAAGGATTATCAAAACTAAGATAGTTAATTTTATATACCCCTTGTGATTTTGCATATTTTGGTACTATAATTTAGTATACACAATAAAAAATATTAAATAAGGTAATATTATAAAAATATATGAATGAAATAAAAAAAATAATAAATCAAAATGAAACAATAATTTGGGAAGGAAAACCCCAAGTGGGTCCTTTTACTTTTTCCTCTATCTTACTAATTCCTTTTGGAATAGTTTTTACAATTTTTGCATTAGTTTTTTTAGAGGCACCTTCCAACCTACCAACACCTTTATTTATTAAAATTTTTCCTATGATTTTTGTAGTTATTGGCCTTTTAATTACTTTAAATCCGATATATAACTATATTTTAAGTAAAAAGACTTTTTACGCAGTCACAGATAAGAGAGTAATTATTCAAAAAGGGATTATAGGGACAGACTTTGAGGCAATTGACTACGATCAAATAAAAAGTATGGAAGTTAGTGTAGGAGTTATAGATAAGATTTTCGGAGAAAATTCAGGAACTATTTCAATCGATTCAGGAAAAGTTGGATCAACTTCGAAAGGAGGGATTTATTCTATCCCCCATCTTCTTCAATCAATTAGTGATCCCTATGTTGTATTTGAAAAACTAAAAAAAGTTTCACATGACATTAAAACAGATATCGAGTATCCAAATGATTTAAGACCAAAAAATAATCCAGGGTACAATACAAAATATTAGAACTAATAGTTGTACTATTTAGTAATGGAGATATTCAAACCTAAATCAATTTCAGAAAAAGATACTAAATCTGAAATCACTTTTCCTAAAGTTTCAGTTGAAACTTACACAGAAATAACACCTAGAATTGAAGGTACTTTTAATCCAGTTGAGGAAATTATAAAACTTAGAACAGTCCCAAAAGATCAGAGACCTGAGGCAGTAAAAGAATTTCGAAGTAAATTAGCTTCGCAAAGAGAAGGTTTAGGTTATTGCAGGATTGAAGCTCAAAAAAGAATTGAAAATAACCCAAATATTTCTAGAGAAGAATTAATTGATATTTTTAATCAATTTTCAGAAGTGTATGGTTTTACAGAAGATCAAAAAAAACTTGCAGAAAGAATAGTAGATAGATTTCTTCAAAACAGAGAGAATATCAAAAGGTTTTCCTCAGAAACTACGGGTACAAAAAGAACAATTCAAAGATTATTTGATTGCGATATAAAAAAATCTGAGGAGAATGAGTTTCAAATTTCTACAAACCCTTATTCTATTAGAATTTCTACTTCTAAAAAAAATGTTAATAGACTTTACAATCGTGGAATGGATGCAGAAGATGAGAATGTTTTAGGTTTTGCCCAAGTACCGAGTTATATTAATTCAAAATCAAATCCTTCAGTAATTGTTGTTTGTACGGAATCTGAATACCAGGATGCATCAGTTGAGGAGCACGAAGTTCAACATGTCCAGAATGGAATTATTGAGAATGCTTTAGTAACAGGTAGTGGATCTGTTTCTAGATTAATGAGTAACATAGCTGAAAAAAGAACCTTAAAAGAAAAATTTGAACATAAATTAGTTCTCGGATTTTTTAAATTTAAAAAAATTGCAGATTATCCGATCTGGAGTACTTATTTAACTATGAAGGAAGGTGAGGATAAAGATTTATTACTCGAAGAATACCTTGTTCTAAGAAAGAATAGTGCCCTTCATAGAGCAAAAGATGAGCTTCTTGCTATGTTTAGCGAAAATCAAAAAAGAAGTAGTTATGATGTTTTTTTTAAGGATGGGAACTACGATTATTTTAAGGATATAAGAGGTTTTGGAAAGTATGAAGGTAGTAAATATCTAAGTATGTTTGAAAAGATTTGTGAGAAAGATTATCAAAAAGTTATAAATTCAGGAATTGAGGCTTTTAATTCTTTAATCAATTTTGGGTATAGTAATGAGCAAGCAATCGCAGTCTTAACAGGTGTAAGTATAGAAAATTGGCCTAAAGTGGTGGGTAGATTACTAATTGAAAAAAGAATTCTTCAAACTGGTGTTATTAAAGATTTAAAAGAAATTTCTAATTTATCAAAAAGTGATATAGTTAAGTTAATTAATAGTCCTGAATCAGAATGGAGAAAAATTCTCTTAGAAATTCTTGAAGGAGGAAAATTAAAATAATAATTTTATTTACCAAATCTTCTTTGTCTATTTGAAAACTCTTCCAGTAAATTTAGAAATAATTCCTTAGTCATTCCTGGAAATTTTTCATCTGGAAAAAAAAGTTCTGAATAAACACTTTTCCAAGTCATGAAGTTTGATAGCCTATGTTCTCCACTAGTTCTGATAATCATATCTATATCTGGCAAGTGATTTGACCACAAATATTTTTCGAAATTTTCTGGAGCTATTTTTTCAGGTCTATTTTCATCTTTAAGAAGTTTGTTTATTGCCTCAGTTATCTCATCTCTACCTCCATAGGACAAAGCCAAAGTAATACAAATTCCTGTATTATTTTTTGTTTTTTCTTCTGCTTCCACAATTAGTTCTTGGAGGTCTGGTGCTAACTTAGAGATCATTCCAATTACTTTAACTTTATAATTTTTTTTATGAAATTTATCGGTCACAAATCTAACTTGTTGTCTAAATAGATCCATTAAATAACTTACTTCCTCAGGGGCTCTGTTCCAGTTTTCAGATGAAAAAACATAAGCTACGAGGTGTCTTATACCTATTTCATTTGACCAATCAATTAAATCTTGTAATTTATTAAAGCCTGTTCTGTGCCCTTCTAATGTAGGTAAGTCTCTTTCTTTTGCCCATCTTCTATTACCATCTACAATAACACCTAAACATTTGGGAATAATTTTTTCTGAA
>JAUMAA010000013.1:0-4024 GCA_032117075.1 Patescibacteria group bacterium | reverse complement strand
CCGCCCAAAATCAAATAAATTATCTTTTTTGAATATAATTTTGTTTTAGTCTAATATCGTTTATAGAAAAAGGACCTTGTCCATACTCATAAACTTCTACAATTGGGGTGGAAGCTTTTGGAACGATACCTGCGATTTCTCTATAATCTTGATTAACTTCCTTTAGTTTCTCAAACATTTTTTGTGCAATATCTTTTTCATTAAATTCTTTTGGTTTTTTGAGTCCCTCGGATAATTCTAAAGCTAAAGTTAATTTTTTATTTATTCTTTCATCCTCATAAGTAATAATAGAAAACGAATTAATTGCCTTAGCAAATTTAGGCATTGAATAAATTACCTGCTGAATATCTTGAGGAGTAATTTTACATCCAAAAAAAGCTACAGCCATATCACTTCTTCCATAATGAAATAACAAAGGCAAGTCTGTTTCAGCTTTAGCTAATTTTGAAGCAGGTATTTTAAGTTCTTTCAATTTTTTTTTCAGTTCTGGAAATCTAATTACATGACCAGTGTCGTGAATGTTGTATCTTACTTTTGGAGAAATATTAGAATCCCTACATAAAGTAATAATTAATTCACCTTGTTCATTTGATTCAATGTAATAATCGAGAGGATTATATTGAAAAACCATAGGTAAATTTTTACTATCAACTTTAACTAATCTCTTTTTTAATTCCTCATTTTCAAGCATTAGTTTTCTTAAAGAAATAGTAAATTCATTTTCAGCAGCAATATTAATTTCTAAGTCTGAAGCACCGTAGGATCCAATCACTTTTTTAAAGTGCTTTCCTAAGTAATCCCTCAGACCTTCACTAAGACCTTCACCGCCAAAGACACCAATAATATTAAATTTTTCCCATTTCACATTAGCATTATCTACTAAATTTTTAAGGAATGGAGGATACCCCATGATGACATATTCATACTTTGAACCAAAAAGATTTAAAGTATTTTCTATTTTTTTAATATCAGGACCGACTGATTTTAGAATAGCTACATCAACAAAAGAAATAGAAACATTCATCCCAGTTGCCCAAGGACCTAAGGCAAAAGCATTAATAATAAAAACTTGTTTTTTACCAACAACAGAATGCATTGCAACTTGAAGTGCTTTTTTGACGGCATGTCTTTCTGAATTACCTCTAACCCAATTATTAGGAGTTCCAGAAGTTCCTGAAGATTCATCAATCATGATTCCGCCCGAAGGAAATGCTCCTCCAACACATCTGTCTTCAATAGTATATTTTTTAACGTAATTTGCTTTGTCGGTTGCAGGGATTTCAGAAAGTAGAGGAGTGAGACCAGAAATTTTTAAAGCAGAAAATCCTGAATTCTTCAAAAATTTCTGATATGCTGGTGTGTTTTTGGAAGCTAAATCAAAAACTTTCCATGCTTTCCACATACCAATGTTCCATCTCCAAGATTCATAACCTGGTTTAAATAAAAGCAAATAAGATGTATTTGAAGTTGAAAGTAAATCTCTAAAGCTTTTTGCTAATTTTAAAAATGTAAAAATAAAAAACTTTCTCATAAATTTATTTTAAGATAATTTCATCAGACTCTAACCTTAAACTTCTAGGAGGAACTTCTGAGAATCCTATTCGCATAAGTATCCACATCATCTCTTTATCTTCATCAGCATTAAATTTTTCTTTTAGTTTTTTATGTGCATTAGGATTGGTAATCACAGAACCAAAAGGATGTAAGTAAACATTTTGCTCAGCCATTTTTAACCATACTCGGTTGAAGGCATACCCAGCAGAAACAAAATCATCAAAATCTTTGAAAGGACCTTGAATCCAGGCAACAGTTCTGGTGCCTTTCATAGTTGATTCATAAAAAGCTAAAAGTATTTGTTTAATAATCGGCAATTCAAAAAACTTTTCATAATTAAAAAAGAGTTTCATAAACCATCCGGGAATATGAAAACAATAAGACCACAAGCCATCTTTATGTTTTTTGGCTTCTTCATCTGTATACCTAAGCAGGGCCCCAATTTCTTTTCTGGCATGTTTGTCCCCCATATCATAAAAAAGAGTATCTCTATTTAAATCCAGCACCCATTTCACCATTTTTTCATCCGAACTTGCCAATAAGTGGTGTCCGAATTTTTCTGTTTCAGCTTGAAATTTTTTGATTAACTCTTCTGAAACAGGAACATTGTTGTAGGGAAGTCTGGAAGTTTTTCTGGATTTAATTAATTCTTTATCTAAACTCTCTTTTTCTGAAGTTGGAACAAGATTTAAATTTGCAAATAATACAGGAAAAGGTGATTTAAAATCAAAATCTTCTTTTAGGTATTTTGGTACAATTTTTAGTCCTTTTGGATTTGCAGCTATATTTAAAGAATCAATAAACATGGCAAAACCCATGACACTAAAACATCCTGTAGGATCTGTTACAGGAAGTAATCTTTTAGACTCATAATAAAGATTGGCTTCTGTTTCGGAAATAATTTTTAATTTCCATGCCTGAACATTGTGAGGAGACGGGGTCCATCTGGCATATTCTAAAAGATCTTGCCATATACTTTTCATACTAATTATTTTACTATAAAAATATGAAAGATAAATTTAAAAACAACAAAGGTTTTGTCGCACTTGTAATTATCGTATTTGGACTTGTACTAATAATTATTTCTATAGGAATTTATGTCAATTTTTACAGAACACCCACTTCTGAAAATGTAACTATCCAAAATAAAATACCACAAGAATCCTCATCTCTTCCAATACTTGATTTATCAAAAGCTAAAAAAATTGATAAATTAGTAGATGGATATTTAGTAGTGATAGAAATGCCAATTGTTTTGTCACGTATCTTACAAGAAAATGAAAATATTACCTTAGAACCGGCATCTTATTTAGCGATTGTACCTAACTTGGATGAAAAAATTACCGAGGATAATATTTCAATTCTAGCTTCTTACAAAAATCGTAACGATTTCAACTACACAATTTATGGAAACGATATTTATTATATTGATACTTTAAATTCTTTTTCAGACCCAGGAAATGATGGCATAGAAATACCCTTATACGAAGAACAAAGTGTTTATAAATTGAATCTTACCGAAATGGAAAGTAAGAAACTATTGACCAATAAATTAAAAAAGCCAACATATGATCTTGGAGATAGTCAATTTATTAGAAGATTAATCTTTAATGATAGTAAAATGTTCTTTGTCACTAATTCAGTATTGTATGAATATGACTTAAACAAAGGTAAAAGCGATATACTAATAAATTTACCTAAAAAAAAGGGAGCAATGCTTGGAGTAGATGAAGCTCTCGGACCAAACATAATTGAAAAAATTGAAAATAATAAACTTTTATTAGATTTTGACCCTTGTCCTTTTATTGAAAAACAAGGAGGTTGTAACCCAGGAGGATACCAACTTTCATACAATCTTATAAATAAAGAATTAAAAGCAGAAAGTTTTAATCCTGAATACAGAGAAAGTGTATGTAATGTTACTAAAATTGAAAACGGTAAATTAATTACAGTTACATACGATAATCCATTAGAAACTGAGGAATGTCAGAAGAAATTCAAGATAATAGACTCCTATTATTATAGTAATTATTATAGTGTCCAGGATCCTTTTATACAAAGAAAATAAAGTATATAGTAGATATCTTACAAATTTGAGCATTTTTGATAAAATATAGAATAATATGCACCCGTAGCTCAGCGGATAGAGCAGTGCCCTTCTAAGGCAAAGGTCGCAGGTTCAATTCCTGCCGGGTGCGCCAAATAAATCACATCACGGGCGAGTGGTGGAACGGTAGACACGCTGGACTTAAAATCCAGTTCTCGTTGAGAGAGTGAGGGTTCGATTCCCTCCTCGCCCACCAAATGGTATTTGGTGACAATTCATCTCCATTTTTAGTTGATTTATCAGTAGTTTCACTTGGTTCGACACCATTATTTTCATCTCTTATTAAATCTTTGTTCTTAATGAGTACCTCAAATGGTTTTTCTATTGTAATTCCAAGAGATTCTCCATTTAATAGAAAGTTCG
>JAUMAA010000012.1:0-1602 GCA_032117075.1 Patescibacteria group bacterium | reverse complement strand
ACTTTCCAAACTATTGATAGAATTTTATTTATTTTTTATTATTATAGTATTCTACTGTTATTAACTTACTCCTAATTCAAAATTTCTAATGAGTTTAGACCAAAAATTTATTCCAATTCGAACAGCTGTTTATGAAATAGTTGGAACTTTCTTTGAGAAGATTGCAGGCTTATTTGGCTATCCAACAAGTCCTGGAATGCCGACAATTTATAACATGCCGAATGAAGTATTTGCAAGATCACAATTCTTCGAGAGTCTCCCAGAGCATGAAACGTATTGGCCTCCGATTCAACGTCCCGAAACTTGGTTTGAAATGATTTTTGGACCGGCTCCAAAAGTAGAGATTGTTCCTCGATATATCTATGAAAGTAAAGATGAAGGCTTTTATAATTTTTATATTGAAAATTATAAAAATATTTATTTTTTACCGGATTGGGTTTCCGAATTTATTCAAGTTCGCTTAAATATTTGTTTAGATATTAGTCTTTTAGAGACTATTCGTGAGGTTTTATTTCTTGGCCTAATAATTTATTCCCAAATGGTAGTTCTTCGAATTGCTATTTCTTGGCTGATTTATATTAACCCTTATACATTTCCTTGGTGTTATTTAGCTGCTGCAGTCGATTGGACCGAAGATGTTCTCCAAGGAATTGTACCAGCAATTCTGGGGGTTAACATTACAGGAAGTGTTTTTCTTGGCGTTCTAGGTGTAATAGCGGATAGTTTAAATCATTTAGTCTTTACTATGCCATTTTTACCTAGTGAAGCCGAAGAGACAAAATTACTTATCAACCAGGAAATGAAAGATGTTTTAGTTTTTCATTATCTACCAATCTTATGGTATCGTCATCCAATTCCAAATGATGTGCGTGAATTTTGGTATTATCAAAGGCCTGACATCTTAGAATATATGCAAACCGCTTATAAAGATTTGGATATTCAACTTTTACCAAACGGAATTCTTCAAGAGTTGAGTCAAAAAAGTAATTTGGTTACCCAACTGAATAGTCTGACGGAATCATTCTCAACAAATTTAGTATCCGATTCGAATTCCATCGTTCACTGGTTTAATAATCTTTTTTAAAATTCCTTCCGAAACCGAAACTTCAAGGATCCAATCCGCTTGAAGAAATTTTTTTGGACCGAAATTCGCTCGAGTGAAAGTTTGGTCAATCTTAAAATTGCTAGTATTCTTAAGATCGCTTCCCTAATTCATTTCTTTGACCCATAAATTACGGATTTGTTTATGGTTTGATCTTTGAGTTTCGGTTAGATTGGAAAGACTACTAGAAATTTCTTTGGTTGACTAAATTCTCTTCGAAATTCTAAAGTCTTTCCTTCGATATTTTTTCTCTGATTTTTTCAACTCGAAGATTTAGTAAAGTTTTAAAATTTAATAGTAAGTATTTTTTAAAGTTTAAATAACTTAAGGAGACATAAATCTTTCGTTTTTAGATTCAATAGTAATCTAAGACTCAACTTTACAAGATAGACTTTTCAAGAAGTTAAAGAAAACTAAATTTATGGAAATTTAAAGAGAGTTTGATCCTGGCTCAGGATGAACGCTGGCGAGATGCCTTACACATGCAAGTCGTACGGGAA
>JAUMAA010000011.1:0-25534 GCA_032117075.1 Patescibacteria group bacterium | reverse complement strand
ATTGAAACCCCATCAATACCTTCCTTAATAAAATCTTCAAGTAAAAGCATAGTTGAAGGAACTTCTACCATTATCCATAACTTAAAAGTTCCACTTCTTCTAAGACCTGCCTCAGCAAGAAGAAGTTTTATCTTTTGTAATTCTTCGACAGTTCTTAGGAAAGGAATCATTAAATGAATATTTTTAAAACCTTTTTTATTTCTAACGATTTTTAATGCCTCAAGCTCTAATTTAAAAACATCTGGATTTTCAATATATCTAGCAGCACCCCTAAAACCAATCATAGGATTTGGCTCATCTTGTTCATATTTATCCCCACCTCTTAAATTTTTGTATTCATTTGCTTTAAAGTCGGTAGCACGATATATAACGGGCCTTGGGGAAAAACTTTCTGCAAAAAGAAGCATGCCTTCCGAAAGTTTCTCAACAAATTTATCTGAGTCACCATCTTCAATATATTTTCTCGGATGAACACCCATTTCTGCAATCATAAATTCTGCTCTTAAAAGACCTACCCCATCAACATCTTTTGAGGCCATCCTAACAGCAAGTTCTGGCTCACCTAAATTTACATAAACATGTGTAGCTGTTTTTAGATGGTGAATTTCTTTTTTCTTTTTTTCTACAACAGAAGATATAACATTACCTTCGTAGATAAAACCATTCGAACCATCAACAGTTATCTCTTCACCATTTTTTAAAATATTAAGCACCATTTCGCAACCAACAACTGCAGGAATACCTAACTCCCTAGAAACAATTGCGGCATGTGAAGTTCTACCACCTTTTTCAGTAACAATGGCACCTGCTTTTTTCATAGCAGGGACAAAATCTGGGTTAGTCATCTCAGTTACTAAAATGTCACCTTCCTCTATCTTGTCAAGCTCACTTGCGGATTTAAGTATCCTAACTCTTCCGTGAGAGAGGCCTGGAGATGCAGCAATACCTTTTAATAATATCTTTGAAGAGATCTTTACTTCACCTAAAGGTTTGTAGGAAGAAGTTTTTCCTATAGTTGTAACTGGTCTAGATTGAACAATATATAAATTGTTTTTTTCAAAACTCCACTCGATATCTTGCGGCTTTCCATAATGTTTTTCAATATCTTTTCCTAGTTCCGCTAACTTTTTAATATAAACATCTTCCAGTTTTTGACTTTTAGAAAAAACATTTGAGACCTCAACATCTCCTTTATCAGTAAGCATTGTTTTCTGAGTAATAACTTTTTTGCTCATAATTTTTAAATCAGATTTATGAATCAAATATTGATCTGGTGTAATCTCACCGCTAACAATCGGCTGTCCCAAGCCAAAACCAGCCTCAATCGCAATCTCATCGGGGTTATTTGTTAGTGGGTTAACAGTAAACATAATTCCTGAAACCTCTGATTGAACCATCAATTGAATCGGTACAGCAATTCCAACTTTCAAATGTGAGAAACCTTTTTCAGTTCTGTAAAAAATAGCTCTTGGCTCAAACAAAGAGGCAAAACATTTTAAAACATGTTCAGCAACACTTTTGTAACCAATAACATTTAAGTAAGTCTCTTGTTGACCTGCAAAGGAAGCATCTGGCAAGTCTTCCGCAGTTGCAGATGACCTGACAGCCACCTTTTTATCATACTCACCAGAAAGATAGTGATAGGCATCTCTAATCTCTTTTATTAAGCTTTCAGGAAGATGAGCAGTTAGAAATGCATGCTGAATTCTTTTAGAAACTTCAAATAATTCTTTGGAATTTGAGACATTCAAACCTGCTAACTCAGTTCTAATCTTATGAGCAAGGGAGGTTTTATTGATAAAGTCAAAATAAGCAGTTGCAGTAACTACAAAACCATCTGGAACTGGAATTCCAGAATTATACATTTCCCCTAAGTTCGCACCTTTTCCTCCTACCAGTAAAATGTCATTTTTGTTGATATCTTTAAACCAAAGAATATTTCGAGCAGATTTATTCATATATCTATTAAATACTAATTTTTCTTTTTATACAACTGGAAGGGTAATTCTAAAAATTGTCCCCTGCGGTTTATTATCCAAAATAGTTACGGAACCACCGTGTGCATCAATTATCCCTTTAGCTACAACTAAACCAAGACCGGTACCCTTAGCTTTATTTTTAATTGAATTTTCTAATTGAACAAATTTATTAAATAGTTTTGATTTAGTTTCATCAGTAATTCCCTGACCACTATCAATAAAATCAATCTGAATCTTCCCTTCAACTAATTTGGTAGAAACTTTGATGTAACCTTCCTTGGTATACTTAACAGCATTGGACATAAAGTTATTAATAACAGAAGTAAATTTATTACTATCAATTGAAATTTCCTGGACCGAGGTATCAAATTCTTTTTCTAATTTCATATTCTTATCAAGTATTTGCGATTCAAAAAACCCAACCTTTTCATCTAAAAATTTATTCAAACTTATAACCTCCTTATATAGTTGAATTTTATTCATTTCTATTTTGGAAGTATCTAGTAAGTCACTTACAAGACCAAGCAAACCTTCAGTGCTAGAAATGACACCTTTCAACATCTCTTTTATTTTAGATTCTTTTAATTCATCAAATCTTTTAATAATTAAATCTGAAGAGGACTTAATAACTGTTAATGGAGCTCTCAATTCATGTATTAACATAGCAGTAAACTCTTGCTTAATCTTTTCATTTTTATACTCATTAGATGATTCTTGGAAAAGAATTGAGGCACCTTCTATTTTTCCATTTCGCACAACGGGAAAGATATCTATATCATATATATGCCCAAACATATTTATATGTTTATAGTTTTTAACTTTTCCGTTTAAAAAAATATCTTGTAAGGTCTTTTCAATATCAAGTGCATCTGGAACATCTGCAACAAAATCAAGAATATTAAAGTCCTTCTCTGAACCTAGTTTAAATAAATCTTGAAAAGAAGGATTCAAATAAATCAATTCAAAATTTTTACCAATCATACAGACTGGGGAATTCATGGAGTTAATTAGGTCTTCAAATGTATTCTTATCTTCTTTTAAATCTTCTTCGTATTTAGACAGACCTTGGTACTTCATTGAAATACCCTCGTAGATCTCTAAAAGATCTACATCATTTATATTTATCCTACTTTTTGAAGTAAAACTAAACATTCCTATCAATACATCATTTATCAAAATTGGAACATGTATATAATCAACTAAAACTTTTTTTTGCTTTGAATCAATATTTCCTTGATTTATTATATTAAACTTTTTATTTTCTAGTTTTCTTTCAACCCCAGATTCCAGAAAAGAAAGCATAAATTTATTTCTTATATCCTCTAGGTAGAGCTCGGGGACGGATTCAGATATGACATTTTTAATCATTGGCTCATTTTGATTTATCAACATGTAGGAACAAACAGTAAAACTAAATTTCTTACAAATGGAACCTAAAATTAAGTCAGCCAATGTTTGAGGACTTGTTTCAAAAGGCAACTCATCAAGAAAATTTTTAATCCTTGAGGATACGGTTCTTTTGTTTCTTTGATTTAACAAATTAATATAAAAAAATAATCCTAAAATTATTACTAAAAAAGAAATTTCTAAGTAAGTAATAGAAAAGTTGATTTCTTGGGGCAGGTTTACTTCAATCATTTTAAATCCTTAGAAGTGTCATAATCGCTTAAAAACTTCTTAATTACATTTCTCTTCACAAACTTCCCTGTGAATCTCTCCATTAAATTAATAAATTCAGTTAAAGTTTGGAAATCGTTTTCAATCTTAATAATGGATCCTCTCGAATTCAAACTCAAATTGGCTACTTGCCTAGAAAAAACCAAAACAGGCATCAACCCCAGTATGTTAATATATTTATCAATAATTTTTTGAGCTAATTCTTTATTGTTGTTCATTGGCAGATTTTAAAATTTGTTCAATTCTCTGCCCAACATCTGAAGGAGTTACATTGTATTTTTTTAAGTAATCTAAAGCACCAAGCTCTAAACTTCTTCGTATGTTTTCCTCATCGCCATAGTTTGTAAGCATAATTACAGGCAGATTTTTAAATTTTTCATTATTTCTTATTTCTTCTAAAATATCAATTCCATTTTTATTTGGAAGCATAATATCTAATAAAATAAGATCAGGGGTTTCTTTCTCAACAGTAAGATAGCCTTTTTCGCCATCCATCACACTTACAACATTAAATTTTCTTAATTCTAATTCAGTTTTATAATTGCTTAATAAATTAGCATCGTCTTCAATAATTAAAATTTTCTTCATAAATTAATGGTATCTTAATTATCTTAAATTTCAATAAACTAAATTTATTTGTTAAAATTAAAAATATGGAAAAAAAATATTTAGCAATACTTATGACTATCTTTGTACTATTTGGAGGTGTAATTTCTTACATCATCTTTCTAGATAACCCAGATGGATCTAAAAAGGAGGCATCTCAAATCATTAATGAGGCAATAGAAAAAGTTTCAGGTAAGAATAAAGAAGAAGAGTTAGCAGCAAAATCTTATTTCCAAGAAAAAGAAGCAGTTAATGTTCTTTTAATAGGTAAAGATATTGGGAAGGAAAGAAGATCCAAAGGTCAGACAGGTTACAATACAGATACATTAATACTTCTAACAATAAATCCTAAAAAGAACAAAGTACTTTTAACATCTTTTCCAAGGGATATTTGGCAAAATAACTCCAAAATTAACGGAATTTTGGTAACCCAAGGGATGGATTCTTTACTTGATGCAATGAGCAAGATCTCAGGACAAAAAGTAGAGAAATACATTTCAATAGATTTTGACGGAATTAGGTGGCTGGTTAATCAATTTAACGGAGTTCCAGTTGAAGTTGAAACAAGTTTTACCGATAACACCTTTCCAGATATTTTCGATACAAGAACAATGACAGTAAGTTTCTCCAAAGGAAAACAAATTATGGATGGAGAAACAGCTTTAAATTTTGCTAGATCCAGAAAAGGAGATAACGGTGAGGGTTCTGATTTAAAAAGAGCTAAAAGACAACATCAAATATTAAAGGGGATGGTTAATGCGGTAGAAAAAGAAGACTCTAAATTTTTTCCCTTTAAAATAGACGAATTCTATACCGAGGTAATTAAAAACACAGAAACTAATATATCCCTTGAAGATGCATATTACATCTTCTCATCTTATAAAAATATTAAAGATTACCAAATTCAAAGTTTAGTTTTAGATGATAGGTACATTTACCATCCTGTAAATGCAGCACCGTACGGAGGTGCCTGGGTATTTATAGCTAAGGATATAGGTTTTAAGAAACTTCATACAGATATTAATGAGTACCTATTCACAGACGCAAATCCTCTAAGTACTCAATAATAAGTTTTTTATCTTTAAAATAAATACTTACCGCATCAACCTGATATTTGTTAAATTTGGAAAATTTTCTTAGATAAGCAATTGAAAAGAAAATTTTCCTTAACTTAATCTGATTTATTTTTTCAATCGGCATAATTTTATTTATTTTTGTTAGGTATTTTACTTCAATAAATCTAATCTTCCCTTGAAAAAAAGAAATGATGTCAATTTCACCATAAGGGGTATGAAAATTCTTATATATGTAATCATGACCACTTGATGTCAAGTATTCTATTGCTTTTCTTTCGTAGAAACTTCCTAATGACCTATTCATAAGAATATTTATAGCCTATTTAAATTAAGTGAGATATTAAAATATAAATTTAAAATAGAAATCACATATCCGCAGGGATATTCATAAAATTTGCAAGTTCACTAGCAGTCTCCATCCAAAGTGGAAG
The DNA here is from genome assembly GCA_032117075.1 of Patescibacteria group bacterium. Taxonomy (GTDB): domain Bacteria; phylum Patescibacteriota; class WWE3; order UBA101185; family UBA10185; genus JAUMAA01. Next base: position 19,765 of record JAUMAA010000011.1, on the reverse strand, counting down.
AGCTGTTTCAGCAGCATAAGTGCTGCTAGATGGTTCCTCAATTCTTACAATCATTGAAAATTTCTTTGTGTTAGTTAAATACCCAACGAAAGAAGTATTTGTTAAATTTTCAACATATTTTCCATATTTTGCTATCTGTGCAGTACCTGTTTTACCACTTATTTTATACTTCTTTAGTGCAAAAAACTTTCCTTCGTTTAAAGAAGTCGATTCAACAAGTATTTTCTCAATAAAATCATTGGTTTTTTTTGATATAACCCTTCTCTCGACAATGTCCGGAAACTCTATCTCTTCTTTGTTCGGTTTAATAATTTTTTTAATGATTTTAGGTTTTACATACTCCCCATTATTGGCAAAAACATTAAATGCAGACAAAATTTGGATTGAAGTTGCATTAAACCCCTGACCAAAAGATGCAGTGGCAATATCTAAATCTGCCCAAAAGTCCTCTTTTATAAATCCTCTTTCTTCTCCTTCTAAATCTATCCCAGTTCTTTGACCAAAACCAAATTTTTTTAAATACTCTCTTAAATTTCTCTCCCCAAGCTTCATTCCTATCTGAGCAGTGGCAATATTATTAGATTTTTGGAGAATTTGCATTAAGTTTAACTCTCCTAAGTGTTTTTTATCCCAATTATCTATATCTTTATCTGAATATCTTGCTTTTTGATAATCATAAAAAACTGAGTACTCATTTACCAAACCTAGTTCGTATGCGGATGCAATTGTTATTGGTTTAATTACACTTCCTGGCTCATAATTATCCGATATAGATTTGTTTTTAACTTCAGAAGAAAAATTTTCGTTTAAATCAAGTTTTTTATTAAATGGATCATAAGGATTAAAATTAGGGAAATTTGCCATTCCTAAAACCTCACCTGTCTTAGGATTCATGACAATAATTTGACCAGACTTGGCACCATGTTTTTCAACACCTTCTTTTAATTTTTTTTCAATTATATGCTGAATACTTCTATTAATTGTCAAAACTATGTGGTCCCCGTCTATTGATTCAGCATTATCATAGTCTCCAAAAAGAATTGTTTCCCCATCAGCACCTTTTTCATAAACCAACCTTCCTTCCCTACCTTTAAGTAAGTTATTATTCTTTCCTTCAATTCCATAATAACCTTGATAGTCCTCTGTCTCTGATTTTGCAACAAACCCAAGGACATTAGAAGCCATATGTACCTCTGGGTAATATCTTTTAATTTCTTTTTCAAAACTAATCCCATTATAGTTGCTCTTTTCCATTTCAGATTTTTCAGATGAGCTTACATTTTTTTTCACTATTTGATAATATGTATCTGTTGTAACCAGCTCGTTAAATCTTTTGGTAAAACTCTCTTTTGCTTCATTATTTTCAAAAGATAGAATCTTCAAAAATAGTTCTAGGTAAATATCTTTATTTTTAATAATCTTAGGGTTAATAACTAAGTTGTAGGTGATATTATTTGTAGCAAGAACCTTTCCATCACTAGAAATAATATTTCCCCTCGAGTAACTGATTTTTTTATTACTTACTTGCTGGTTTATAGCTTGTTTTTTGTAAAATGAAAATTGATAGACCTGAAGATAAAATAGTCTAATAATTAAAATTGCAAAGAGAAAACCAAAAATTATTAAAATGATATTAGAATTTTTGTTGGCAGATAATTCTTTCATTAATCATTTTTAAGGGCAAGTTTTTCAGTTTCAACTATTTTACTATCGACATTTTTGATGAAACCTAATTTGGAAGCTTTATTTTCTATTTCAGCTAAAGAAGACGATTTAGAAATTTGGAAATTCAAATCGGTAACTTCATCGTTAAGAAATGAAATTCTTTGTTCAAGTTTTTTAAATTTTTCAGAATTTAAGGTAAAAACAAAATTACTATAAGTGTTTAAAATAGCTACTAAAACATAAGTTCCTATTAAAAGTTTAAAATAAAATTTTTTAGATTCTCTTTTCAAATACATATAATTTGGCACTCCTTGATCTTGGGTTCCTTAATACTTCTTCTTGAGTTGGGGTGAGGAACGTTCCCCCTAACAAGTTTAAAGAAGGCTGAAAATCTCTGGCGAATTCTCTAACAATCTTATCTTCCAAAGAATGGAAGGTAATTATCATAATTCGACCACCAGGCAGTGTTAGACTTTCAGCCTTTGGTAAAGCAGTTTTTAAATTATCTAGCTCTCCATTCACAACAATTCTCAAAGATTGGAAAACCTTAGTTGCAGGGTTAATCTTTGAAACATGTCGTGAAGGAATTACTCTACTAATGATTTTGACTAAATCAGAAGTTGAATGAATTTCCTTCACAGCACGTTCGGAAACTATTGCCTCGGCTATCTTTCTAGCATAAACCTCCTCCCCAAAGGTTTTAAAAATATATTCAAGTTGAGAAGAACTTAAGGCATTAATTAAATCCTTGGCTTTAATTCCTAAAGAAGTATCAATTCTCATATCTAATTCTTCATCTTTTTGAAAGGAAACTCCTTTTTGATATCCTTCTAAGTGAAATGATGAGTATCCCAAATCAAGTAAAATTCCATCAATAGGTTCGGTAAGTAAAGAATCTAAATCTTTGAAATTTCCTTTTTTTACTTGAAAATTTCCAAGTAAATTAAGTTTTTCAAGCCTAGAAGTTGTTCTTAGAATTGACTCATTGTTGTAATCAATTCCAATAACCTTAAAACCTTCCTTCAAAATTTGAATAGAGTGACCTCCATCACCTAAAGTACAATCGACAATTGTTTTGTTTTTAACTGCTTTTAAATTTTGAATAATTTCGTTAACCATTACTGGTTCGTGATACATCATAGTTTGTTAGGCAGTTAAACTATCGGACAATTTATCAAAGTACTTATTCCAATCTTCAGAATTCCAAATTTCAATATGATCACCCGCACCAATGACTGTAATATTTTTCCCTAACTCTGCATATGAAAGTAAGCTATTTGGAATAACTAGCCTTCCTTGAGAATCAAGTTTGCAATCACTAGCCGAAGCAAACATATATCTTTTTAGATCCCTTGTTTTGGAATCAGTAATAGGACTATCAACTTGTTTTTGTGTTTCAAGCATCCAATCTGCTTTATCGTACACAAAAATACATTTTTCAAATCCTCTTGATAATACAATCTCATCTCCTAAGATCTGTTCTCTTAGTTTTTTAGGTAAAGCTAACCTAGAACCGTCTGTTAAGTTTGGTTGGTATTCACCTAAAAACATTTTCATATTCACCATTTATCACCTCTCTATACCATTTTTCACCATAACTCAACATAAGTCAACACCCTAATTTACCCGAATGTATATGATTTACAGCACAATGCTATAATTCATCCAAATGAAATATGGAAAATGATTATCAAAAAATTAAAAACTTAATAAGATTTTTTCTGAATAAATTATTTAACTTTCATTACCTTGAAAAATATTCTTTAATTAATAAAAAATTTATTGAAGACTACCAGAAAAAAAATAATTTAAATTTAAGGTATACAAGACTACTTAATGGGTTGGATTTAAAAAGCAAAATTGTAGTTGATGTTCTTTTAAACAGAGTACTTACAAATAAGAAAATTATTAAGACATTTGAAGTTTCTAATCAAGAACTTAAATTTATGTCAAAGAACTGGAATCCAAATTACAAAATAGTAAATGGAGATACCTCTTTTAGTACTTCTTTTTATAAAAATCTTTACCCAGGTTTTATTGATTACGAAATTCCAGTTTTTATGTTTCATCACGGTCTTATTTTAATGAGTAAGAATGTTAAGGATTATTTAATAAATAAGGACTGTATAGATGGAGGGTCCTCAGTACTTGATTCGGCAGTAATTTTAAGCTCTCACTACCCCTTTAAAAGTATACATTCCTTTGATTTAAATAAAGAAAACTTGAATTATGGGAAAAAATTATTAGGTCAAAAGTATTCACACATAAAAAATATTAATACTGTTTTAAAAGGCTTGTGGTCAAAAGAAGGAGGTGCTAAAACCTCTGGACAAAGAAACACAACCAAAATTGCTTCTCTAAAATCTGGAGTGAATAATAACCTTACAACAATTGATAATTATTCTAATTCAAAAGGAATTAGTATCGGGTATATTAAACTTGATATAGAAGGTGCGGAATACGAGGCAATAAAAGGATCTAAGTCTACTATACAAAAAGATTTACCAATTTTGAGCATAAGCATCTACCACAATGTAAAAGACTTTTTTGAAATAAAGCCACTGATAGAAGAGTATGCCCCAAATCAATATGATTTCTATATCAGAAAATTAGCACCATTTTATTCTCCACTAGAAACATATTTGATTTGTATTCCTAAGAGAGCTGCGATTAAGCTTAATGACTGGAATGATATTGAAATATTTGGTTAATTTAAATAATTAATAATTTCAGAAATTTTGATTCTGGTTTGTTCTTTTGTATCTCTATTTCTAATTGTAACTGTTTCATCTTCTAAAGTTTGATAGTCAATAGTTACACAATAAGGAGTACCAATTTCATCTTGTGAGAGGTATCTTTTTCCAATGTTACCCCTAGAATCAAAAGAAACAGCATAATTCTTCCTTAGTGTTTGATAAACTTCGAAGGCTTTCGCTACAATTTCTGGTTTGTTTTTCACCAATGGAAAAATAGCTAATTCATAAGGAGAAATTGAACTATCTAACTTTAAAATAGTTCTTTGCTCATCTAAATCCTCTTCGTAAGCATCTGTCAGGCATGTTAAAAAAAGCCTATTAATTCCAAAAGTTGGTTCAATAACATGTGGAATAAATTTCTCATTTGTTTCTGGGTCAAAGTAAGAAAGATCCGTACCAGAATGTTCTGTATGATTTCTTAAATCAAAGTCAGTTCTATAAGCTAGACCGCAAATCTCTTTAAATCCAAATGGAAATTCATATTCTAAGTCTTCTGTTCTAGATGAGTAGTGACTTCTTTCATCTTCTTCGTGAACCCTCCATCTTAATTTAGATCTATCGACCCCTAAACTTACTACAAAATCTTCCATTTCTTTTTTCCAATACTCAAAAAGTTCATTAATATCTGTTTTATTTGGATTAAAGAAATATTCAAACTCTGCTAAGTTAAATTCTAGTGTTCTAAAAACAAAGTTTCCCAGGGTAATTTCATTTCTAAATGCTTTACCTTTTTGTGCAATACCAAAAGGAAGTTTAGGTCTCATAGTATCCATCACATTTTTAAAATTCACAAACATTCCCTGAGCTATCTCACCTCTCAAGTAAACTTTATTTTGAGAAGTAGTAACTATCCCAACATTTGTTTCAAATAATAAATTAAATTTCCTAACAGGTGTAAATGAGTGATTTCCGCATTTTGGACAGTTAATTTTTTCTCCGATGATAATTCTGTCTAACTCGTCAGTTGTCTTACCCTCAACATTAATTTTTTCATTTTTTTTTGAAAAATGATCCTCAATTAGATGATCTGCCCTTGTCCTTAACTGGCAGTTTCTACAATCAACTAAAACATCTGTAAAATTCTGGGTATGTCCACTTGATTCCCATACTTTTGGATTCATTAGAATTGAAGTATCTAAACCATACATGTCGTCTCTAGATTTGACAAAAGTCTTCCACCATAAATCCAAAATATTATTTAACATTTCAACCCCTAAAGGACCGAAATCGTATGTATTTGCTAATCCTCCGTAGATTTCTGAACCAGGGAAGATAAAACCCCTTCTTTTAGATAAAGATACAATTTTAGAAAAGTCTAAGTTTTTGACTGACATATTGCTATTTTATCAAATAAAGTCGCTTTTTTAACTACCTGTTAAAGAATTTAATTGTCTTCGGAGTTTCTGGCAAAATAGAGTTAATAAAAGACTTTAAAATTTTATCTATTTCTTCAAATTCCATAGAAGCCTGAATTTTAAGATTATTAAGTAAAAATAAAGAATTTTTCTGATTTGGACTAAAATAATTATAAGAAGAGGAGCACTCATTACACACTATACTTCCCTTCTCATAATTAAAATTAAATTGACAACTTTCTAAAATATTTTTTTCACAAAAACAACAGCTATAAAGATTTAGTTCGTAACCAGACATTTTTAAAAACTGATATTCAAAATAATTTTCTATCCGGGTATCTGTATAGGATGTTTCCTCTAATCTTTTCAAACATTTAACCAGTAAATCAAATAGTTCTCTGTACTCATCAGACTCATTTAAGTAACTTGAGACAATTTCAATCATATAAAGAGCAGTTTTAAGTTTAGAGAGGTCAGATTTTATATTTCTAAAGGAATCAATAAGTATAACTTCAGTAATTGTTTTAAGTTCGTGTTCTCCGACAAGTCCAAGTTTCACTAAACTTAAAGTATCTAATGATGAAAGTCTTTTTGATGAAAATTTTCTAATACCTCTAGCTTTAGCTGAAACTTTACCAAGGACTCTGACAAATATGGTATATATTTTGTCAGAGTCCTTAAAATTTATATTCTTTAGTATTAAGCCCTCAAAAGTTTCAACCTGTTTACTCATTAGTTGAGTTTAACATTAAGAGTGTAATCAGTATCAACCATCAGGTAATTATTCTTTTTACCTTTAACTTCGAATTCCTGTTTCTTACCCATAATATCAAATTCATATTTCTCAGAAGATTGACCTGATTGCTTCTGTATATATAATGAGTATTCACCATTTTTAATTAAACTATCTGGGATATAGTATTTAATTACTATCTCCTTAGTCTCCTCAGGAGCAAGAGTCATAAACCCTCCAAAATATTGTTTTCCTCTTTCCTTATCTTGATACACAACTTCAACTTCATTACCTGTTAAGGAGATTAATTCACTTCCTTCAGGAACATAAAATCTAAACCAATCTTGGTATCTCTTAACAAAGTCATTAAATTCTGCAGTAGGTCTTGGGTAGGTGTATCTAACTTTTGTAGTTCTTACCCACCTATTGTTCTCTTTAGTTAATGAGTGACTAATATCTCTATTTACGAATAAGTTAGTTTTATCACCACCAAGATTTGTTGAAACAACATAAGAGTAATCTCCTGGTACAGGATCTACTATTCTTCCGGCATAACCGTATTTTTCAACTAATCTTTGAGCATTCTTATCATTTAAGAAAACCAGAATTTGTTTTCTATTCATAAGATCAATACCTTTTTCAATTAACTGTGACCATAAGAAACTCTCAGATTCAAATACATTTTTCAGCATAGATTCCATTAAATCACCTAGGACCTTCTTCCTTCCAACTTGCTGAGCAAGATTTAAAGATGCAATTTTTTCAAGTTCCAAGACCACATTGTCTTTACTAAAAGTAACTCCATTAACATTTACAGGTCCTGTAATCTCCATTAGTTCTTTAACAACCTCTGTATTAATTGCGATATAACCATCTATTGATTTATATTCATTTGCATCTACTCTTGAAGCTAAATTGTAGTAAAGGTTAAATTTATCTATTGCTGTAGGAAAGTCAGGAGAGATATTTGCATCTCTAGCATAGAGTCTCTCAACCTTTAAAAACCTTTTGTATGCTTCTGGAGCTGTTGGGAATGTATAGAATTTATCTATTGCATCTAAAGTTATATCTATTGAATACATATCTTTAGAACTAAAATCGGATGTTAGAAGAGCATTTCTAATTTTAAAGGTAGCAAAGTTAGTCCAAAAACCACCAGTAGCTCTTATCTCGGCATCATTTTGCATGATAATCATATACCTTTTCTCACCAGTACCTACACCTAAAACCCCTGGGAAAATAAGAAGGGCTTCTTTCATATCAGGCCCGTAGTTTCGAGATTCCAAAAGTGTTTTTTGAGCAAAAGAAATTGCACCTGAATAATCTCTCTTATATATACCTAGTATATTAATGTTGTATTTCTTAGCATCTACTTTGCTGAGCTCTTTACCAGCTTCCTCAAGTTTCAAGATTACTGGGTCTAGTTTTTCAGCAACTTTAGGCATGATAGTTATCCACTGAGCTACAGCATCGGCAAATCCAACCTTCCTCACGTCTTGTTCCTCTGAAATCTTCATTCCTAAGGCATCTGCAAAGGGTTCAACAATAGGCCTAATCTCTTTACCTCCTTCAACTAACTTCAAACCTGTATTTATGAAAATGTCTGTGTCTGAATAGTAATCCTTAATAATTGGGTAGTTTTTTAGATGTCCTATTTTAGAATCTCTTTCTTTTCTTAAATTATTCAAATCAATTTCTAATTTTTTTAGATTTGAATCATATGCTACTAAATCCCTATCTGTAATAAGTGCTTTGGTAACATTATCAACATCCTCTTGAATCACAGCAACTGACTGAGTAAGAGAAAGAATAGGTCTAACTACAACCATGTAAACACCTAAAGTTAATACTAGAAGAACTCCGAAAAATATTGCTAAGGATTTGACAATTAATCCATTAACCTTACTCTTTGGAGGATTAGTTTGAGAAACCTTCGAACCAAAACCCATAGATGACTTACTACTAAAATTCGGTAAACCTGATTTTGGTTTCCAATTTGCAAATTTATTGTCCATACACTTTTTTAATTAATAGGCTCCTTTACCAAATATAACTACATACGGTGTTTTAAATATTATATATAAATCATACAATATAGATTTCTTTTTTGAATACTCAGCATCCATTTTTATTCTCTCAACGAAACCAACTCCAGACCTTCCACTAACTTGCCAAGTACCTGTAAGTCCTGGTTTAGATTTTTTCATGAGATCTATATCTTCTTTTGTTTCGGGGTGATTCTTTAGTTGCTCCTCTAATTCAAAATCGAAATAAGCTCTTGGCCCTACTATGGACATATCTCCCATCAAAATATTAAAAAATTGAGGTAATTCATCTAAGGAGTATTTTCTAATGAATTTTCCTCCTCTGATAAGTCTAGGATCCGGATCTAATTTAAAATTATTTTCTTTATATTTTTGAAAGAGCTCTGGCTGACTTTCTAACCATTTTTGAGCATCTGGAATCATCGACCTAAATTTAAGCAAGTTAAAGTATTTGCCGTCCTTACCAATTCTTGGCTTGGTCGATGCTAGAACAGGTCCTGGAGAAACTACATAAATATAGATAATTGTAAGAATCATGAATGGCGAAAAAAGAATAACTCCTATTAATCCTCCAATTATATCAAGCACTCTTTTTAAGAAAAAATACATAAACAGTCTAATTTTACTATAAATTCCTTGTATTCATAATTTTATATAAGTTTTTGACAAACTCTTCTTTAGAAAATTTCTGTAAGTTTTGTTTAAAACTCAGTTCGTTGTAATCTTTACCCTCAGAGACTTTTAGGGCCTCTGTTAGTGAAGTTGAATTCTGAAATTCATAAGAAGTTCCTACTTCCTTAGATAAAACTTCTTTGGCACCTCCTTTATTAAAGTAAATAATTGGGGTGCCAAAATTTAGTGCTTCTAAAAGAATTAACCCAAAATCTTCATCTTGAGGAACAATTAGACCCTGTGCTTTAGATAAATAGATAAATTTCTCATCTCCAGAAACAAACCCTAAGAAAGAGATATTTTTCTTAGCTTTTGATTTTAATTTTGAAATGTGCTTTTTGTCTCCCTGACCAATAATGATTAAGTTTTTGCAATTTTCATTAAATGCTTCAACAACATAATCTACTCTCTTCCAAGGAACTAATCTGGAAACTAACAAATAATAGTCCGACTTTTCTTTATGAGATATCTTATTTTGAGTGTTGATAAATGGATATAAAACAAAGCTTTCTCTTCTATATATGCTTTTAACCTTTTCAAATATGTTAACTGAGTTAGAGACTAATACATCCGCTCTTTGATGGGTATAAAAATCATAAGTTCTTTTATCTGGCAAAAAATTTTTAATTAAACCATACAAAAATTCTTTGCCATAAAAATATTTTTTAACTTCCCAAATTGTTTTTGAAGGTGAGTTTATATAAGAGATGTGAAGAGTTTCAGGTCGGGTAACTACACTGTGAGCAAATCGGGTAGACGATGAAAGGACAATATCATAGTTAGTAAAATCAAAACTTTCGCAGGCCAAATAGAATAAAGGAGTTAGAAAAAATACCTTTGATACCTTTTCAATAAAAGGGATTTTACCTAAGAAAGATTCTTCGTATTCAACATCTAATTCTAAAAACTTATCTTTCCAATACCTACTTATTACAGGAGAAAAAACCTTCAAACTCAAATCCTGTTGTTTTTTCAACTCTCTTATAATATCAAATGCAAAAAATTCAGCCCCACCTAATTGAATAAAATCGTCATGAACAAATGCCAAATTACGAATTTTCATATAGATTATGATGCATTTGGGCTGATGTTTTCCAATTATATTTTTTTAGAAGATTAGTAATCTCTAACTCTGTAATTTTCTTGTCGCTAGAGATAGTCCTGTTGAAAGCAGAAACCATATCTTCGACTTGATGTGGATCAAAATAGTGAGCATTACTTTCGGCAATTTCGGGAAATACGGAATTATTACTGCAGCAAACTTTGGCTCCAACACCTAATGCCTCTACTATTTGAATCCCAAAACCCTCGCTTAAACTTGGATAAACAAAGAATTCGCAACTAGAATAAAATTTGGATAATTCCTCATCACTTACTCCTCCTATAAATTTTACATTCTCAAGGTTGGTATAAGTATTTTTGAGCCTCTCATAAAAAAAATCACTTTTACCAGCTAAGACCAAATTATAGTTATTTTGAGTATTAAATGCTGTAAAAGCCAAAATTAATCTATCTAAATTTTTATGAGGATAAGCATTTCCGATATAAAAAATAAATGGCTTACTAACATCATATTTACTTTGAAAATAGGTTAAATCAACTGGATTTTTAATAATTTTATTATCTACACCATTATAAATCACCTCAATTTTATCTTCGGATACTCTGTAGTTATTCATTAATTCTGATTTTACATAATTTGATACTGTAACTATTTTTTTAGAATTTTTTAGGGCACTTTGAAGAATAATTTTGAAAAAAAATAATTTTAATAAATAAAATGGGTAAAATAATGTGGATGCTCTTCCGGTAGCTAATTTAACCATAGTAAGATCATGAATCGTGATTAGGAATTTAGAGTTATAAAAAATAGGGTAATTAGTTTGAGGAAAATGAAAAATGTCATGCTTACCTTTCGAGATCAACGAATTAAAAGCAAATTGTTCAGAAAAACTATGCCATCTAAAAGGTGCTAATTTTATGGAAAAATTTGATGGAAGTTTTAAATCTTGGAAATAATTTTCTTCAAAAGTATAAAGTGTATAAGAATTCTTACTATCAATCTCCGAGAGATACTTAACTAAATTACTTATATACCTTCCAATTCCAGACTCTTTAGCCATTCTACAATCTATTCCTATATTTAAATTATTATTCATATCTTGATTTTATCAAGTAAGATATAATTAACCAATGAAAAGTTCTTTTCTTAACCTATCGATAGTTGGGTTCTCCAATTTTATTAATCTTGGGTTGGGGTTGATTTTATTTAGTGCTGCAGCCAAGACATTGAGTTTGGACGATTTCGGTGTTTATAGTTTACTGACAATTCTCCTTGTTTGGTTTTCTAAAATAATTGATTTTGGTTCTAATTCTGATTTTGTTAGCAATTTTTTAAGCAAGAATAAAAGCTATCTTAATGAATTAATTAATTTTAAAATAATAAGTTTTTTAATAAGCTCTCTTTTAGGAACTGTAACGGTTTATTTTGCAATCAATTATTATTATAGTTTTAAAAATACCTTAATAAATCTAGATTTAAATTTGATTTTGCCTTTATTTGTCTTAGGATTATTATTTTATGGAGTTAATTACTTATTATTTGCTTTATATCAAAAAGAAGAAAAATTTTTTAAAGCTTCACTTTTAAATTTCATCCCAGCATTAATAAAAGGAACTATGGGAGCATTGGTACTTTTAGGTGTTTTTAATTTTGATTTAAATTTCTTTTTTGTTGTATTTGCCTTGTCAATGGCAGGATCCAGCATCTTTCTGATAGATAAATTAAAGGACATGCGAAATTTTAAATTAAACTTTAAAATTTCGCACTTTCTAAAAAACTTTTTTCTTGCAGGTACATCCCAGCAAATAAATGAAAGTTGGGGACCAATTTCCAATTCCCTAGCATTTATACTCAAAAACCTCTCTGATTTAGGAAACTATTCTTTTGCTTCAAAACTTTCAAATGTCTTTTCAGTAATTTCTTATTCAATTTATACGGTTATTCTTACTTCAAATGCAAAAAGAAAAAGAGATTCCTTATCCTACAACTTAAAAGAATCTTTGATTTTAGGTGCATTTCTGATTTTGATTGCCTTAATTGGAACACTTTTGGCCCCAATTGTAATACCAATCATTTTTGGTGATAAGTTTTCCGACTCGGTTGCTATATTTAGTATTCTAATTTTTTCAGGAGCTTTATCTTCTATTCATAAGTTTCTCGATAATTATTTTTTTGTTGAAGAAAAATCGGTAACGTTATTTACCTTTACATCTCTTAAATTAGTCCTGTTTACTATTCTTTCATTTATTTTTATAAACTCATTCGGTATTATTGGTCTAGCATTAGCAGATTTGACTGTCTCATTTATCACCACAACTTTAACCTTTTCTTATATTTACCTAAATTTAAAGAGAAAATAAACTACTCAAGCTTTAAAGAACCAAGAACAAAGTCTTTATTCTCACCAAGCTTAGTTACCTCCGGTATCAATCTTTGAATATCTAAGAACCTGCTCTGACTCGTAATGAAGGTTGCATTGGTTAAGTTAGCCTTTGAGTTTTGGAGGTTAAGTCGTAGGGATTTGTAGAGTACTGATTGATAAGTTTTATCGGAATAAAAAATAATTAAAGGCAGGTCTACTTTATCTATGTAAACAATTTTGGCATCATTTTCAACCTGCTTATTATTTAATAAAACCATTTCAACCATCCTGCCCGTTAAATCTGAGGTATAAACCATATTTCTAACAATATATAGGTAATAAAAGGAACCAGAAATAATTAGGAAGGAAATTAAGAAGGTGAATACAGGTTTTTTTACGTATCTGTCGATTAGAGACAGTATTTCTGCTATGAAGTAACCTGCAATAATACTTAAAAATGGGTAGATAGGTAAAATATACCATCTAAGTTTTGACGAAGAGTAAGAAAAAATCAGCAGAATGATAATAGAAGTATAGATTAGGAAAAGATGGTTATCTTGAAATCTTTCTTTATAAACTCTATAAAGGAAATAAATTAATCCAAGTATAAAAACTCCATACCAAACCCTCATGGAATTTTGAATTACTAAGAAATAAAAATACCAAGGACCGCCTTTTTGTTCTATCACGGTACCAAATCTTTGAAATAAATGATAACCAAAATAGGAATTAATAAACTCCATTCCATATATTGAATACATATGATAATGCCACGGAAGGGCTATAAGAACGGCTACAAAAAATAGGGATAATAAATTGGTGAAGGCTTTCCAAAAATAACCCCTTTCTCGAATAATCTTAATCAAATAATAAATTCCAAAAAAACCAAGGGGGAATAAACCAATGATATTTTTAGTCATAACTGCTAATCCAATCATGATACCTGAATAAATTAAATACCTACTTTGAGAAGATTGATGATACTTTAAAAAGAAGTAGGTACTAGAAACAATAAACAGAGTAAATATAATATCCAACATCGCAACTCTTGAGTAATAAAGATAAGAAACATTTGTAATTAAGGCTACTATTGTAAAAAAAGCAGCTCTTGAATTGTCAAATATCAATTTGGATAATCTGTAAGTCACAACTAAAAGAATCAATGAAGAAATAGCAGTCAAAATTCTAGCAGAAAATTCATTTACTCCTAGAATTGAATAAAAGAAGGAGGTAATAATAAAGTAAAGAGGAGGTTTTTCAAACCAATTAACTCCTGGGTACCATTTTAATGTAAAGTAATCACCCGATTCATAAACATTTTTGGCTACTTTAGCATAGATTGCCTCATCGAAAGGAATAAATTTATTGGTTCCTAAATTAAAAAATATCAAATAAAAGCAAATCGCAAATAGAACAGAAAACCCTACAATAGATTTTTGATTAAAGTAATCAACTACCGAATCTAGCTTGATATTGAGTTTTTTATACAAATAAAAGAAAGGTAACAATAAACAGATATAGAAAAATTCAGAATTGTAAGAATAAAATATCCCTGCTACTAGCCAACCAATTGTTAATCCCAAAGAAGTGCTGGAGTAAATAAAGTCTTCTCTATCTGTATGCATGATTGCATAGAATGATGTCCCCAGTAATAGAAGGACAAGCAATACAAAACTTAAAAGACCAAATAAACCTGTTTCAGCTATCGCCTCACCCCAAATAGTATGGGCAGGAACTTTTACAGATAGTCCTGCTGGATCTCTTCTTAAAAATTCGTCAGCTGTTTCAGTTGACTTAAAGTGTTCAAAAAAACTTCCAACCCCACCGCCAATTAATTGATACTTATCAAAGACATTTACTGTTCCCCTTAGAAGTAAAAAGTGGGAATCAAATGAATCCAATCTGTAATGAAAGTAAGATTTTACTTTCTCCCTAAACCATGAATCCCTGTCTTGATACTGAAATGTTAAAAAGACAGTTAGAAGAGTTAAAAATGAAAAAGCATAGATCAATCCTTTCTTTCCTACTTTTCTATAAATTAATGAGATAAAGAAAACAAAAAATGAAACCAAAGATAAAATCCATGCACTTCTGGAGTTAGTTAAAAATAAAACTAAACCCAAAATTAAAAATGAAAACAAATAGACTAAAATATTCTTTTTATCTTTTGAGGTTAGTAAAAAGGCAAATGCCAAAATTAAAGTTGAGGCAATAAATCCGCCAAAATGATTTACATCCCAAAACAAACTACCCACCCTAGTCATAACAATAATCTTTAGTACTTCTGTAAAGTATGTTCCAGTAAAGGCAAAGTCAGGAACATCAACTGAACTTCCTGCTACATTCAAAACAGCTCCAAATAAAAATGAATATTGAAAATAAAAGTATAACTGAACAAAAGTTATTAAGGACATAACTACGGAAATAAACACATAATTCTTCATCAGCCTTAGCAATTCAAAATCTTTAAGTCTTATGTAAATTGTTATTAGAAAAACTGAAATATTTATAAAGAAAATATTTAAAAATATACTAGAGCTAAGAGAGAGGGAATTAAAAATAGAAGCCAATTTAGTTATAACTAAAAGTACATTAATTAATATAAAAGGATCTTTTAAGTAATCCAAAAACTTCCAACTAAACTTATTATATTTATAAAAGTCCCAAAGAGAGCTTACTAAAAAGGAAACCATAAAAATTCTTATCGGTAAAAGATCCCAAAGATAGATTGAAAATAGTTCTTTGTGCAATAAAGCAGACAAAATTAAACCTATTGTTAAAGATAAGTAAAACTTATATCTAATAAGTAAAAAACAAAGAACAAATAAAACTGTTGCTAAAATTATTTCATTCATTTAAAACCTTTTCATAAATCTCAAGAGTCTTTTTTGCAGTATTTTCCCATGTAAATTCTTTTTTAAATTGATTAGGTAAAACGGGCCTTTTTCTATTAAGTTCAATTTTTAATGCTTCCTTTATTGATTTTATATCATTTGGGGAACAATAACTACATAAATCTCCGAGCAGCTCTTTTGCTCTTGGAGATGTTGAAACAGCATTGGTGTTCATAAATAGTGCTTCTAATAAAGTCAAACCTGTTGTTTCGAACCAAGAAGTCGAAGCACATACCTTTGCAAATTTGTAAACGGATGGCATTTGGGTATAATTTATGTAATCTACAAACCTAACCCAAGGATTACTTTTTAGCTCCAATTCAAATAAATCGGTATACTCTTTATGTTTATTTGATTTTTTGCCAACAAATACTAGCCGAAGATCCTCACCTAACTCTTTTCTAAGCTCTCTAACAGCCGCAATAAGATTTAAATTATTTTTTCTAGGCTCGATTCTTCCTACACTTACAATGTAGTCCTCAAAAGGAAAAAGATTTTTTAAGTCTTTTGGATTTAAAAAATTATCACTAACACCATTAGGTATGATTTCCCATTTAAACTTGGTTTGATAAAGTTTTTCTAAGTCACGAGCCTCTAACTCTGTTTGAGTTAAAACATAGTCAGATAATTGAATTGTTTTTCTATTCATTTTTCTTAAACCTAAAATTACCGAGTATAAAGTTGGAACTAATTTATTTTTATCTAGAATTGATCTGTAAATATTTTTAAAGGTGTCTCTATGAAATTGGTCAGTAAAAAGAATTTTAGATACTCTCCTCAATCCAAAGGCATATTCATCATCAAATTTCCTAACCTCATCAATATTATGATGAATTGGAGATAAAATTAATTTTTTCCCAGCTTTTTTAACTCTATGAGCATGGAGATATGTTTCAGGAGTCCAATCTAATTGGAATAAGTGTACAATATCAAATCTGGATAAATCTACATTTGGTTTATCTGATACGGTCACCTCCACATTCAGCTTCTTTAGCTCTATTAAAGTATTTTCAACCTGAACCATGTCACCGCCCTTAGCAGTAAAACAGTCAGATCTTGTCCACAAAAGTACCTTCATAATTTAGATGAATAAATTTTCTCATAACTTTTGATGTAATTTTCAAAAGAATATTTTTGAAAAACAAAAGATTTATTCTCCTCATAATTTGTAGGGATTGTTCCCTCGTATACTTCAAGCATTTTTTTAAGTAAGTCCAGTCTATCGTTAGTTTTAAAATAAATAATTTGATTATTTGATACTTCCTTTAGAACATCTAAATCAGAGGCAATGACATATCTACAAGTTGTCATTGCCTCAATCATAACTAAACCAAAACCCTCAGCTAAGGTTGGGAAAACAAAACAGTCTGCTGAATGCATCAAACTAACCTTTTCAGGCTCTTCTATCTCATTAATAAATTCCACTTTCTCAACAATATTTAATTTAGTTACTAATTGCTTTACCTCTATTAACAAAGGTCCTTTTCCAATTAAAACTAATCTTACATCTTTATATAATTTTGAAAGTTCATAGAATGATTCGACTAATAATTGTTGATTTTTTTCAATACTAAATCTACTCACACAAAGAAATTCGAAAGTCTTTTTTTTCTTCTCTTCTTTTGATTTAAGTTTAATTACTTCGTTCTTAAATTCCTCATCAAGTGCATTTCCAATTACAAAAAGTTTTTGTGGATCTATTCCCTCCCCAATTTTTTGTTTTCTAATAACTTCAGTTAAACAAATTTCATAATCAGAAAATAAATTTACAATCAAAGTGTTCAGAAAGATATTTATTTTCTTGGAAAAATCAGAAATCTGCCAAGATGAAATTGGGGTATGAGTATGTGAAATTTTTACCTTAGTTCCTGCTATAAAACCTGATATTAAGGCATTAAATGTAATTCTTGGGTCGTTGGTATGCAAAACATCAATCTTTTCTCGTTTTAAAGTCTTAGCTAAATTAATAATATATTTAAAGTCAATTTTAGTTACTTTTTTGTACTGATAAACCTTGGCAAATCTTTTATAGTCATCAAAAAAATCTCCTGTTGGACACATTACATAAACCTCATTATTTAGAGAAAGTCCTTTAACTAAATCTAAAACAGTCTTTTCAATTCCTCCAAAATTTGATGAATTTAAAGTTATTAATATTTTCATCTGTTTAAATTTGAATTTATTATACTTAAGATATTGGAAACCTTAGAATCCCAAGTGTTCTCTCTTGCAACAGATATTCTTTCTTGGATCTTTTTTTCTGTATTTTCTTCAATTGCTAAACCTATATTTTTAACAAAATCATCATGAGTCTTTGAAATATAAGTTACATTCTTGTACATAGAAAAAACAGGTAAATTAGTAACTACCGAAGGAACACCTGCAGAAAGAGTGTTAAAAAATTTAACTGGAAAACATCCGCCAATTGTATAATCATTGTATACATAAGGAATTAACTCACAATCAAACTGAGCAATGTATTTTGGAGTTTTAACAAACGGAATAGACCCAAGAAAATAAATATTAGAAATGTTTTCCAATCCCAACTCCTTTAAACTACCTTCCCTATCTTTTAAAGCAACGTCCCCAATGACCACAAAACTATATTCAGGGTAAGAAAGAGCTGACTTTTTAAGTAATTCGTAATCAAATTTGTAGCTATCAAGAGCTCCAATATAACCAACTATTGGTTTTTTAAGTTTCTTTAATTCTTTGGGAACATCATTTTTATATTTCTCTTTTACACCGTGGAACAATTCAAAATCACCAACATTTGGAGTATAAAAAGTTTTTATATTAATCTTTTTAAGCCTATCAACAAGTCCAGGGGCTGTTGCAAAAACTAAGTCGGATTGATCTGTTAAATTCTTTTCAATATCTAAAATTCTTTCTTTCTCCTCTTTAGTTGAGTATCTTGGAAAACCAGCATAATAATCTACACAATCGTAAATTAAGAAATCTCTTTTAATATTTTTAAGGTATTCCTCTAAATTTTCAATTTCCATATTGTAAATCCAAAGCAATTTTTTATTTTTTTTTGTAAAGAAAGAATTGGCTAAAGAATTGACTTTCTCGGAAAATAAAAAGGTGAATAACTTACTAAAAAAATAAAACTTAATCGGGGTGTAAATTAAAATATTGCCTTCTTTCTTATAACCTAAGAGAAATCTCACAAAACCCCAATTTCCTCTCTGAAATTGTCTAAAAAGAACTCTTCCAAAATTTATTGGGGGGTCTACAAAGATGATTTTATGCCCCATTTTACCCAATCTAGTCATCACATGCCTTTTATTAGTCCAGTTAGGGTAATCCCAAAGTTGATTAGAAAAACAGATAATATTGTACTTTTCGTTCATATTAATAGATATATTATATGTGAAAATAGCTAAATAAACAAATGAGGTCTAATTTCCCTCACACTTCTCACAAGCCTTATCAAGAAGCTTCATCTTAACCAGGACTCTTCTATAATTAAAAGCTGCTTCACTATCTTTTATTGACCATAGCCAATTGGTGTTTCTAAAACCTGTATCGTAAGCACTGTGCCAAATACTATCAAAAAAGGCTAAACCTGATATTTGAATTGTTACTGATATAAATACCAAAACCATAAACCAGGTCTTAATTTTTTGATAGTACTCAGTGAGTAGATACCCTAAAGGAATAATAAAGAAAGGTAAGATATCTGAAACCATCCTATATCCAAAACCAAACCCACCATACCAATGTTTCCATTTGGATAAAACTAAGGTATGAAGTAAGATTACCCAAAATGAAATGCTAACCAAACTATTTCTTTTAAAACCTTGATAGATTCCAATTAAAGAAAACAATAGGATTGGGGAGTAGACTAAAATTCCTTTTGATGGGGATAACCACATGCCTATGAAACTCTCTGGAAAATTACCAAGCCAAGAGTTAGACATTTGAGAGGAGTATCCTTGATTTGATAAGTCTTGGTAATAAAATGAGTTGTAAAATAGAAAAAATAATACAGGAACTAAGATGCCAAATGAAACATTTTTAACTAAATTCCAACTTAACTTTTTGTTATAAAGCAGAAATATACCTAAAATGACTAAGACAATACCTGCAGTAGGTCTTGATAAAACCCCAAAACCTAAAAAGAGAAATGTCCAAAAATATTTCTCTTTACTCCAAAAAATTAATCCAAGAATAAGAAAAAACTGTACTGTTCCATGTTGCCATAGAGCTTGTGA
>JAUMAA010000010.1:0-17240 GCA_032117075.1 Patescibacteria group bacterium | reverse complement strand
CCAATAAAAAGTTTCTAATAAAACAAGTTTTAAAAGAATTAAATCTTAAAGGAACAATGTAATAATATCAATTATAGAAATAATGTCAACAACTAATTTCTGAGATCTTTTAATTTTAATAAAAAAGGGGTAAAAGGAGTGGTAAAAATAAGAAAGCCAGAATCTACAAGAGTTTCTGGCTTTCAGGTGTTCCAATAAAAAGTTTCTAATAAAACAAGTTTTAAAAGAATTAAATCTTAAAGGAACAATGTAATAATATCAATTATAGAAATAATGTCAACAACTAATTTTTTGAGGTTTTTAGTTATAGTTAATATATGAAATATTTTTACTTTGTATTAATTCTTATAACTTTAATTCTTGGAGTAATATTCGGATACGATAAGCTAAAGAATGGAGAAGTGGAGGATAAACTCAAGTTTGTCCAGATATCTGTCCAAGACAAGGTTAAAGAAAAGCAAGAAGAAAGATATGTTTCTCCGATTAGTATTGATTACCTAAGATCTCTAAAAATAGAGACTGAGAAATTAAATATTGAAAGATTAGTTTCAGAAAGTACATCTTACAAAAGCTATTTAGCATCTTACTTTTCAGAAGGTGAGAAAGTATTTGCCCAACTGACAATTCCTAAATCACCAAAACCAGAGGGAGGGTTCCCAACAATTATCTTTAACCATGGCTATATCCCCCCAAGGTCTTATAATACTTTTTACAATTACTCTGCATATGTTGACTACTTAGCAAGAAATGGTTTTGTAGTTTTGAAAATTGATATGAGAGGTCACGGAAATTCCTCTGGACAAGCATCTGGTACTTACTTTTCATCAACTTACCTCAAAGATGTGATTTCAGCTAAAAGATCGTTGCAACAAATTGAGGAAGTGGATAGTAAAAATATTGGACTTTGGGGACATTCGATGTCTGGAAACTTAGTTTTAAGAACTCTTTTAGTTGATAATGAATTCAAAGCAGGTGTTATTTGGGCAGGAGCAGTTTATAGTTATGAAGACTTCTATAATTACAGAATTTCAGACAATTCATATTCTAGTGCCATGCAAACTCAA
Source organism: Patescibacteria group bacterium (assembly GCA_032117075.1). Taxonomy (GTDB): domain Bacteria; phylum Patescibacteriota; class WWE3; order UBA101185; family UBA10185; genus JAUMAA01. The sequence goes on along the minus strand of JAUMAA010000010.1, from coordinate 16,176 downwards.
CCTGCTACAGTAATTAATCCAAATAGAGAAAACTCACCTGAAATAGCTAGTTTTAGAAGTAGAAAAGAGAAACCAGATTTTCAGAGTGAATTTTGGAAAAGTATTTCTCTAACAGAAAATATTAAATATCTCTCATCACCTATCCAAATCCATCATTCAGTAAACGATAATGTAGTAAATGTCGGGTATTCAAGAGATTTAATTAAAGTGTTAGAAGAAAATAAAAAACAGTATGAATATCACGAATACCCAGGAGGAGGACATAATATTACTGGAATTTATTTTAACCAAGCAATGTCAAAAACAGTTGAATTTTTTAAGAATAATTTAAAATAATATCCTAGATTTATAACCCATAGTCTTGATTTTTAAGTCGAAAATTGCTATAATTATAGAGTAATTTTAGGCATAGAAGGAGAGAGAAAATGCCAGACTTACTTGTGTTAGCAGCGATCGATGGGTACCAGGAAATGCACCACCCACAAAAGGTGTGGAACTTGGGTCAGGTTACGCCTGCTGAGTTTTTCGGCGATGAAGACCTGATTGATGCAATTAAGGGGTACCTGACAACGATGAGGATACTCGATAAGGGAACATTTAGTGAGCAAGCAGCTGCGGATGAATTATATATCCGTTTAGGAGATTTCATCAGCAGTGTAGCTCGCCAGAAGTATCCGTATCTGGACACCTCCGATTCCGAGTCGGTAGTAGTTTTGAGGATCCCTGAGGGGGCTTCAAATGTCAAACTATTCTATGCCAGAAATGGCAATGAAGAAGTGACATACGAGCTGGGCGGAGGTACTAAATATGCAGAGATTGTTCCTTGGGACCAACTCTAGCACAACAAAAAACGGCGCGGTGGATTTTTATCCAACGCGCCGCTTTCTATTTACCAAGAAAAATTACTCTCTTGCTTTAGCTTCCGATACTATGATAGTTCTTCCGTCTAATTCAGTGTTGTTTAATTTTTCCATAGCTTCTTTAGCTTCAGTTTCGTTTTCCATTTCAACAAAACCAAAACCTCTGGATCTCTTAGTTTCTTTGTCGAATACTACGTTTGCAGAAGTAACTTTACCAAATTTGGCAAAAGTTGATTCTAGTAAATCGTTTCTAGTATTCCATGATAAGCCACCTACGAATAATTTCATATTTTAGAACTCCTTTCTGTACATATATCTTATAACATATTTTTCAAGATTTCACTAAAATTTCCTCTTTTAAGTTCAGTTACACAACAAACAAAAATTTAATGTAGAATAAAATTATGACTGCTTTTACTGAAATAGCTATTATTCTAGCTATAACCTTTGGTATCTCAATAATTATGAGAATCCTCAAACAACCATTGATTATTGGTTATATTTTTTCTGGAATTATAGCCGGACCATATGTCCTAAACATTATCCATTCGCAAGAAATAATGGAACTGCTATCAAAAATAGGTATAACTGCACTTCTATTTATAGTAGGACTTGGTCTTTCCCCAAAGGTTTTAAAAGAGACTGGTGTGGCAGCAGGTGCGACTGGATTTGGGCAAATCTTTTTTACAACCTTAATAACTTACTTTTCAGCTATTGCTTTAGGTTTTAACTCACTCGAATCCTTTTACATAGGAATTTCATTTGGATTTTCCTCAACAATCATTATCTTGAAACTTTTATCAGATAAGGGGGATACACATAAACTCTATGGGAGAATTGCCATTGGTTTCCTTTTAGTTGAGGACTTAGTAGCTACTATTGCCTTAGTGATAATTTCAGGAATAGCAAATATTGGTGATGGATCTATTTTTGATATCATTTATAAATTGGGATGGCTGTTAGGTACAGGCTTAGTTTTATTAATTGTTCTTTTTGTCTTTTCAACACAAATTCTCTCAAGACTAAATAATTTTGTCTCTAAATCACAAGAATTTTTATTTATCTTTTCTTTAGCATGGGGACTTTCAATCGCTATGATTTATCAAAAATTAGGTTTATCGATTGAGATTGGTGCCTTAGTAGCGGGAGTAACTCTTTCAATGACCCCCTATGCCTATGAAGTTTCTGCAAGATTAAAACCTCTGAGAGATTTCTTTATCTTAATGTTTTTTATCCTTCTTGGATCGCATATGTCTTTTGGTGAGATAGATAAAATTCTAATTCCAGCAGCAGTACTTTCTTTTATTATTTTATTAGGAAAGCCTTTAGCAATATTTACAATTATGAACCTTTTAGGCTATACCAGAAAAAATGCCTTTCTTGCGGGACTTGTAGCAGCACAAATTTCAGAATTCTCCCTTATCCTAATTACACTAGGAAATAGTATAGGACATGTAACTGATACAGGAATGTCACTTGTTACTCTAGTTGGAATCTTTACTATCTCTGGTTCTACATACTTAGTAATGTATAACGAAACAATCTTTAAAAAGATAAATAAATTTTTAGGTTATTTAGAGTTAAGAAAAAAATCCAAGGAGATTAAACATCAGGAAAAAGGTATTAAAGCAATAATATTTGGATACGATAGGGTAGGGCCAGAATATGCAAAAATACTTAGCGAGCAAAATATTAAATTTATGGTGGTTGATTTTAATCCTGAAATAATTGCAAAAGCAGAGAAAGAAAACATCCTATGTGAATACGGTGATGCATCTGATGCAGAGTTTTTAGAAGAATTTCCAGTCGAAAATCTTGAAATTTCAATCTCCACTATTCCAGATTTTGAAACAAATGCCCTTCTAACAACTCTCCTAAGAAAAAGAAACAAAGAAATGGTAATAGTTGCACATGCAGAAAATAAAAAAGAAGCTTCAAAATTATATTCACTTGGGGCAAGTAATGTAGTTCTTGCTGACTACATAGGTGCCAGACACACAGGTGCAGTAATTTCAAAACTTGGATTTGAAGATAAAAATTACGACAAATTTAAACAGAAACACTTTAAAGAATTAGAAAACTAAATTGAGATTTTAATTAAATTTGGTATATTTTATTTATGGAAATTTTTCAATTTTTAGTTGATTTTATTATTCATATAGACGATAAATTACAAGAAATTATTAATTTTTTTGGTAATTGGACTTACTTTATTTTATTTTTTATAATTTTTGCTGAAACTGGTTTAATTATTTTCCCATTTTTGCCAGGAGATTCGCTACTATTTGCAATAGGTGCCTTCTCAGCACTTGGGTATTTTGATTTAACTATCATCTTAATTTCTTTATTTATTGCAGCAGTCATTGGAGATAGTGTGAATTATTGGATAGGACGAAAGTTTGGACAAAAAATAGTAGATAACCCAAGAATACCTATCAATCAAGACCACATCGACCAAACACAGGCCTTTTATGAGAAAAATGGGGGTAAAACTATCATTCTTGCAAGGTTTATACCAATCATTAGAACTTTTGCTCCTTTTGTTGCAGGAGTTTCGCACATGAGATACAAAGACTTTATGTTTTTTAATATAGTTGGTGGTTTTGTTTGGGTTTTTGGATTTACCTTACTTGGTTATTTCTTTGGAAATTTAGAGGATGTTAAAAATAATATGGAATATGCAGTAATTGCTGTTGTTATACTTTCATTACTACCTGTTTTATTTGAATTCGTTCATGTAAGATTTAAAAAACATAAAGAAAAAAATTAAAGTGAAAACATTAAAAAAATTACTGCTTCCAAATTCTTTCCTTTTACTATCAATAATTTGTTTCATAATTTTTAATTTTAATTATCTATTCACATCAGCAGTTTTAAGAGGGGATGATGCTAGTTCGCTTTACTATCCGGGAATTTACTACCTTAAAGAAAGTTTAAATAACGGACAATTTCCTTTTTATACAGAAAAAATGTTCTCAGGATATCCGATCTATCAGTATTCTGAATTGAGTTATCTTAACCCCCTTAGAATTATGCTAACTTTAACACTTCCCTTTGAGAAAGTTTTACCTACAGAATATTTTATTTTCTTCATAATTGGTGTAATTGGATATTTTAAATTTTTAAGGGAGAAAAAAATTTCAGATGCTGCAATTTTTTTCTCTCATTTTATTTTCTTTTATAATTTTCAATTTACAGGCAGATTTGTGCATCAACAACTTATTTTTACAGTTATGCTTCTTCCAATGCTTATCTATCTAACAGATAAATTCTTTAATGAGGATAATCAGAGAAGAAAAAAGCTATACTTAATTTTTTCATCCGTAATTGTCTCTTTAACTCTTTTATATGGCAGCTTTCCAGGAGTTTTCTTATTACTTTTTGGGCAAGGTATTTACCTACTTACTAATTGTATAAGAAAACATAATTTCAAAACTTCAATCAAATATTATCTATTATTTGTTCTGACATTCATTTCTTTGTCTTTTTATAGTCTTTACCCTACATTCTCGTTGTTTAGAGATTCAGCTAGAAATATAGAAGAGTTTTCGGTTACCAAAGGTTCAATCTCACCTGTATTGTTAATTGCTAATTTTATTACTCCTTTTCCACTTGGAACATATGACAACTATCTAGGTGAGAATTTTAGTGGCTCCTGGTTTTGGCATGAGATACATACTTATCAAGGCTTATCCTATTTAATTTTAGTAATCTTAGGTTTTATTTATATAAAAAATTTAGAATTTAAAAGATTTTTCATAATAATATTCTCTCTTTTTATAATCTTAGCAACTCTTAGATATACTTTTTTTGCAAATATTTTTGATGTGTTTCCATTTAATTTATTTAGATATCACTTAAGGTTTGGAACAATTTTCTTTTTTGCATTATCAATTATAGGTGCTTCCTTAATTCATAAATTAATTCATGAGTACGAAAGAGAAGAGATACTTGGCATGGTAAAAAATCTAGTTTTTCTTTTATTACCAATTTCACTTTTAGCTTTTGTAACCTATGCAAGTGTAAATTCTTATGAAACTAAAGTCTTACTTTTACATTTAAAAAATGCTATTTCATCTTCATCAATTCCTCATCTGAGAACATCACTTATTGCAACAATCTTTACTATTGCATTAATAGTAGTTTATAAAATTACACATAGAAAATCACTTTTAATAGCAATCCCAATAATAACGATATTAGAATTAGTGATCTTTTCAAATATGATTTACTCTGAAAATCTGGTTAATAAAAACTTAATAAATAATCAAATTCAAAAAATCACTGAATATTACGAAGGAAAAAGAGTAGTTTTTGATAATAAAATCTACGGTAATCAAACTTTATATTATAAAAACTGGAATGTGTATGGTTATTCTGCTTACGATCAAAAAGAGTATAAAGATTTTATGGAATCAAAAGGCTTAAATGTAAGAAGGTATAAAGAAAATAATTATTTTCTCCTAGATAACCTAGGTGTTTATAGAGTTATTGACGAGAATTACAACATTCACGGTGTCACAAATGGTAAATTATTTTCAGAATCATACGAATCAATTGATTTAAATGAAAACCACAAGATATTTAAGATAAATCTTGAAGATAATAAGTCAGTCGGTACTTTTATTAAGTATGATAAAAATATTGAGATATATATAAATAATAAAAAAGTTGAATTTCCAAGAGTTAAAGACATTTACTATGAACTCGATCTAATTAAAGGTGAAAGCAAAATAGAGTTCATCTATCAACCAAGAGAACTATTTCTAGGATTAATAATAGGAGCATTTCTTTCCGTAGGTACTTTATTGGGTATTAGAAATATTAGTTTTAAGGAGTAAGTCTTTTAACATCTCTTGTTAGGAATGTAGCTTCCTTAACAGAAGGTAAATTTAAAATCTGCATTACAATTCTTCCAGGACCAATACCAGCACCTCCATGAGGAGGAGACCCGTATTTGAAAAAAGAGATATAATCAGCAAACTGAGTTACATCAAGGCCTTTTTCCTTTATTTGCTCTTCTAAAACATTAGCTCTATGCTCTCTTTGAGCACCTGAGGTAATTTCTATACCTTTATATAACAAATCAAAAGTTTTTGAAAATTTAGGATTTTCCTCGTGTTTTTTTGAGTAAAAAGGTCTTTCAGAATAAAAGTAATCGATTATAAAAACAAATTCAGAATTATGCTCTTCCTTTGCATATTTAGAAATCTCTCTTTCTTCTTCAGGCGAAAGGTCCCCTTCTTTATCTGAGGTCACTCCTCTTGATTTAAGGATCTTCTTAGCATCCTCAAATTTAATTCTTGGAAATGGAGACACTGGAACATCGAGAGAAAGATTTAAGTCATCATTTATTTGTTTAAATCCTGAAATAATTAGCTTCTCTTCAATATCCATAATATCGTGGTGAGAATCAACATAAGAAACTTCAAAGTCCCACATAGTAAATTCTGTTAAATGTCTAGTTGTGTATGAAAGTTCAGCTCTAAACATTGGGTTTGAAATGAAAACTCTATCAAAACCCGCAGACATAGCCATTTGTTTGTAAAACTGAGGTGATTGAGCAAGGTAAGCCTTTTTATCGAAATACTTTACTTCAAAAACTTCAGTACCTCCTTCAGTAGATGCTCCAACTAAGGAAGGGGTGTAGATTTGAGTAAATCCATTTTCTAGATAAACTTTTCTAAAGCCTTCTTCTAAAGATGTCCAAACCTTAAAAATCTTTAATTTTTCAGGATCTCTCAAATCAAGCCATCTATAATCAAATCTCTTGGAAACTTCAGTTTCATCAATTATTTTGTCTTGATTAACGGGAATCGGAAGTTCGGCTTCGGACTCTGATAAAACTTCAATCTCCTCAACAAGTACCTCAAATCCATTTGGTGCTTGTCTCTCTTCCTTTAAAAGTCCGGTGATTTTTACAACTGATTCATTAGTTAAGTTACTTGTCAGTTCGAAAGTTTCGGTATTAGATTTCAACACTACATTTTGTAGGTAACCAGTATGATCTCTTAAAAGTATAAACTTAATACCTCCTTGGTTCCTAACAGTATTTACAAAACCACATACTGTAACATTTTGACCTATAAAATTTGGCAAATCTTTAATTAATTTCCTTGAAATCATGACTCAATTATGCCATATTTTAAGTATAAATTAATATGTCAATCATTAAAAGTCACCACCCAATTAAACATCTAAAAAGTTTTAAATATGCATTTGAAGGAGTGCTTCATGCACTTACACACGAAGCAAATTTTAGAATTCAAATCTTAATTACCGCTATATCAGTAGGTCTAGGGTTTTATTTTCAAATAACAGCCTCAGAGTGGGGAATCTTGATTATTGCATTTTCTTCTTTACTTTCAGCAGAGGTAATTAATACTTCAATTGAAAATTTTATAGACTTCTTAATTCCAAAAAAGTCAAATGTTGTGAAGATTGTCAAAGATCTTTCAGCAGGTTTTGTTCTTATAAATGCAATTGCTTGCTTGGCTGTATTAGTAATTATTTTTGGAAAATATATAATATAAACATGAAATTAAAAGTAGGAGAAAATGCACCAAATTTTAAGTTATTAAATCAAAATGAAAAAAAAGTAGAATTAAATGATTTTAGAGGAAGTAATGTTTTAGTTTACTTCTATCCAGCTGATTTTACTCCCCACTGCACCTCACAAGCTTGTAACTTAAGAAATAATTTTGAAAAATTAACTAACAATGATATTAAGATTTTAGGAATTAGTACAGATTCACCTGAAAAACATAAAGAATTTATAAATGAGTACGATTTACCTTTTGATTTGTTATCAGATTCAGATGGAAAAGTTTCTGAAAGTTATAACTCTCTGACCGAACCAAAATTCCTAGGTTTCTCTTTCGGAAAGATTTCAAAAAGAAATTCTTTTCTTATTAATAAAGAAGGAATTCTAATTAAGATAATGGAAAATGTAGAACCACAAACTCATGCTTACGAAATCATTCATTTTTGCGAAAAATAGTTTTAATTACTAACTAATGAATAGGTATTTAATAAAAGGTAATAAATTATTCAGATTTGGTAAATAATCTTATAAGTTTTAAAGTATCCATTCCCAAATAGACAATTCCGTTGATTAAAAAATTATTGTTTTGAGCATAAAACTTTTTGTAAAAAATTCTCATAGCTTCAATTCCTGATTTAATCTGTAAATCTTTTGTTGATTTAGTAGCTTTGACTTTCTCAGCTGTAATTTTTTTAGTACCTTTTGATGAACCTTTATGATGAATTACAGATGTTCCTGGAAAAAATAGAATCTTATTTCCATTAAGAACTTTTATTTTGTAACATAAATCAAGATCTTCACCATTCAAAAAATAATCCTCACTCCAACCACCAACACTTTCAAAAACATTTCTATCAATGAGCATAAAAGCACCAAGACAAGCATCAATTTCGTGAGGTTTAGAAAAGTCTTCGTGTAATAAGTGGTAACCACCAAAAGTATGAGGAAATCTATCTCCCAAAATTTTTTCTAATTTTGTAAAATAACAAAAAGCATTCCAGATAGTAGGGAAACCTCTATGACAATCAATATCTCTTTTCCCATTTGGTAAAAAAATATCGCAGGTGACAAGACCCAAATTGCTTTGGGATTTAAAAAAATTATAAGTATCTAGAATTGTAGATTCTTCTAAAATAATATCGGGATTTAAGAAAAGTAAATATTTTGAAGAGGGAGAACTTTCTCTAAAAGCCAAGTTGTTTCCTTTGGCGAAACCTAAATTTTGATTATTTTGAACGATTTTGACAAAATCAAATTTGGAAACTTCATCCAAAACTCCATCGGTTGAAGCATTATCAATTACCAAAACTTCAGTTTTTTTATCAATTTTGTTTTCAAAAAAGTTAACTGATTTTCTAAGAGAAGTTAACATTTTAATAGTTATATCTTTTGCATTATAAGTGAGAACAATTATTGAAATTTCCATTGAAATTATTTTAACATTTAAAAGAATATGCCTGTCAACAAAGTTGACAGGCACGATAAAGGATTCTAGTTTAAGGACGGTCCCAAAATTCTGGGTGGTTTGTTTGTTTCATCCATTCCACTAGTATATTTGGGCCCAACCCTTCGATACAACGACCACTTTTTACATCCATTGCTTTGGTAGAACAGAGGCCTAACTGGGGCTGATACTTGGCTTTTGTTTGCCTACCATTCTCACCCTTCTCACACACCTCCAAAGGGACATTATGAATTGTAAGATTCCCCATGAGGTAGTTCTCAACATTGGGTTCGCGTTCGCACACTACCACATCGATTTCTTTAGATCCAACCCCCGTCATCCAGCTAGGCAAAGTGTTTAACTTTTCTACCTCAGCCGAACTCGAAATCGAATTTCCTTGAGGGGAACGAATAGCCAAAATAAACACCACCACCGCAAAGACAATAAGAAGATTAGTCTTCAACTCACACCTCCCCCCGATACTTATAAGCCCCAGACCTCATAGTCTGTACAAAGGCAGTATCGAAGCTTAGAAAATTATAACCTATAATTATATTTAAGTCAATTGATAGTAAAAGCAGGAGTTGAAAACAAAAATTATTTTAACATTTAAAAGGATTAAAAAAGAATTCGGTCCTGCATTTTATTGCAGGACCGATATGTGAAAAACTACCAAATAAATACATCTCTATCTGGTAATTTCTTAAAAAATAAATAACGACCAACTTGGCCGTAATAAATAAAAAGAGGCTTGAAAGAATAAAAGAACTTAACAATTAAATCCTTATTTACTAGTTTCAATGGGATTTTACTGCTTTCATCAGCTACCTTTTTTTCAAAAGTAAGTTCAAGACTAAGTACTAGCATACTGAACCCTTGAGAAATAAATAAACTGAAGATTAAAGAAATAACATCTGCAATAAAGAATGACTTAAAGTCAAATTCATCATTGGAGAAGTAATGCATTAAAATAGTCCCATAGGCATTAATATAACCTGCCATGAATCCGAAAAAGCCATAAGCAAAAAGAGAAATTACAAAAAACCTAAGAAATTTTTCCCTAAATTGGTTTTGATCCATGTTGCCTCCTAATATTATTAGTAAGTTGTAACCCCGGAAATAGTATTCCGCACATAGGTTCTTACTAACTTAATTTTAATTATAACATAATTAGTAAATAATAATAAAAATATGACTTATACATTACCAAATCTTCAATATTCTTACGAATCTTTTGAATTAAATAAAAACAGAATTTTTTGTAGAACATCTTTTTTGCATCAATTCCTGATTTAATTTGTAAATCTTTAGTCTTGGCAGAAACATTTATTTTGCTTGCAGTAACTTTTTTTGTTCCCTTAGAAGAGTCCTTAAAATGAACAACTTTGACTCCAGGAAAAAAGTAATCTTCACTCCACCAAGAAATGCTATCCCCAACTTTTCTATCAATTAACATAAGAGCACCAAGACAGACATCTATTTCGGGTGATTTAGTAAAATCTGCAGATAAAATGTGATATTAGCCAAAGATACTTGGAAAAGCTCTATGACGGCCTATATCTCTTTATCCATTTGGAAGAAAGATATCGCAAGTAACTAAACCTACATTATCTTGAGATTTATAAAAAACAAATGTGTCATAAATAGCAGACTCTTCTAAAATAATATCCGGATTTGTTTCTCTAAATGCTTTATTGTTTCCCTTAGCAAAACCTAAATTTTCATTATTATGAACAATTTTGACAAAATTAAATTTCTTTACTTCATCAAAACACCGTCAGTTGATGCATTATCTATCACTAAAACTTCAGTTTTTTTACCAGTTTCTTCTTCAAGATGAAAATAAGAGATTGATTAGTAAATAATGGAGAAATATCCAGAGAAAATTGATATAATAAAACTATATGACATACACATTACCAAATTTACCATATTCGTACGAAGCTCTAGAACCACACATTGATTCCAAGACAATGGAAATTCATCATTCAAAACATCACAACACTTATGTAACCAAATTAAATGCAGGTTTAGAAAAGTATTCTGAATTACTAAATTTAGATATAAAAGAATTAATTTCCAAATTTAACGAACTTCCAGAGGAAGTTAAAAATGTTGTTAAAAACCATGGAGGAGGACACTTAAATCATTCAATTTTTTGGGAAATCCTGACTCCAAATTATGTTGATCCATCTGAAAATTTAAAAACTATTTTAGGAAGTGAATTTGGAGGATTTGAAAATTTTGTTGCTAAATTTAAAGAAATGTCTACAAACCTATTTGGTTCTGGTTGGACTTGGGTTATTAAAAATAAAGATGGAAAAATTGAAATTAAGAACTATCCAAATCAAGAAAACCCATTAATGTTTGGTGATATACCTATTATGGGTATTGATGTTTGGGAACATGCTTATTATCTAAAAAATCAAAATAGAAGAAATGAATATATTGAATCTTGGTTTAATATTATTAACTGGAACGAAATAGAGAAAAGATTAAATCAATAATTTAAAACATATTGAGAATCAAATCTTATTTATAATTTTTAATTTAATGAGATAAGAATCTTTCAACATCAATTGCAGCCATAGCACCAGTTCCAGCGGCAGTAATTGCTTGTCTGTATCTTGGATCTGCTGAATCTCCCGCAACAAATATTCCTTTGACAGAAGTATAAGTATGATCCTTAAGAACAATGTATCCCAAGGAATCTTTCTCTACTAAATTTCCTAAAAAGTCAGTATTTGGTTTCCAACCAATTGCTACAAAGATTCCATCAATCTTTAATTCAGTTTCATTATTAGAATCAGAGTGTGCTAGTAGAACCTTCTCGACAACTTTTTCACCAATAATTTCTTTAACCTGGGTATTAAAATGAAATTTAATTTTTGGATTATTTTCTGCTTTAGAAATCATTATTGCGGAAGCTTTCATTTGATCTTTTGTACCTCTTACTAAAACATGAACTTCTGAAGCATACTTTGAAAGATAATTAGCTTCTTCCATAGCTGAATCACCGCCACCGACTACAGAAACAATTTTTTGTTTAAAAAAAGCACCATCACAAACTGCACAATAAGAAACACCCCTTGCAGAAAGCTTATCTTCTCCAGGAGCATTTAATTTTTTGGGGGATGAACCAACTGTGATAATTATAGTTTTTGCTTTAAATTCCTGATTTCCTTCTGTTTTAATATTAAAACCATCTTCAAAGTTACCTGTAATTTGAGTAACATTTTCATCTAAGAAAGTGGTACCAAATTTAATTGACTGCTTTCTCATATTCTCAATCAATTCAGGACCCATAACCCCATCTGGGAACCCTGGAAAGTTTTCGACCTCTGTAGTCCAAGTGAGCTGACCTCCCGCTGGAAAACCTGCAATATTAAGAGTTTTTAAAAAAGATCTTGAAGTATAAATTGAGGCAGTAAGGCCAGAAACACCGCCACCTATTACAATAACTTCATAAGTATTCATACTTAAAATATACTCCTTTTTTCCTAATTTTAAAGGTAGAAATTTATTCTTTAAAATGGCGGAAAATCAACCCTTTTGACTATAATTTAACCTATAAAGTTGCAATTTTGCCTACTATAAGTTATAATTATGTCATCATGAAAATGAGATTTAAGTCTTTGGCTTTTTTAGTCACAGCTTTTAACTTCTTTTACTTTCTGTCTTTTCCAGCCCTATCAAAAGAAGATGAAAAATTAAATATTGTTCTTAATGTACCTTATTACCATCAAATTAAGGATTTAAACGAGTTTGGTACAAACTATGCTGCAAATAGTGCTTGTGGACCTACCGCAGTTGCTATCATGCTTAAAAATGAAGGTATGAATTTGGATCCCAACGATGTGTTGGCAGTAGTACCTAATGAGGTTTATATCTCTAAAGTAGGGTTCTATAGAATCGAAAAAGGCCCTTCATACTTCAATAAAGAGTCTGAGATGGTCAAATTTTCACATAAAAATATTTATGAGGCTCTAAACAAGGGTAAACCAGTGTTTTTAAACATCTTTAACTACGAAGGTTATTACGGGCATGCTGTAGTAGTTGTAGGTATGAGAGGTTTTGACGGAGAAAAAGCTGAATCTTTAATTGTCCACGATGTATGGACTGGACCTTATAAAGAGTTTAAATTTAATACTAATAATACTTTGATTGAACCAGATACTGGTCATATTAATACTATTAACCAAAATAATTTATTCATCATTAAATAAGTTAGAATAATGGTTAAATGGGATTACTTCTTTACGAACTAGAAGCTAGCAAAACAATGAATTTAGAGATTTTTGCACGTATTTTGTATGTGTATGATCAGCATCTAGTATATAAACATAGAACATTCTTCAAAAAATTTGAAACAACAATTCCTTATACCTCTATCTCTAAGGTGTACCTAACAGAAGGAATATTTTATTCTGAAGTTGAAATAGTTGCTCCTGGCTTAAAGGAGGACATTAAATTAAGATTTACACCAAAAAGAGGTTCTAGAATTAGTAAATTTTTAATTGATGAAAAAATTAAAGATTTCACTGGAAAAAGTAAGCCTAAGGATTTGGAAAATATTAGAAAAATTGAGAATTATATCGAAAGAATTTTTGAACTTAAAAAAGAAAAGAAGATAGACAAAAAAGAAGCCTTAAAAAGAAGAGAAAATTTCTTTAAAAAAATTGAAAAAAACTCAAAATTGGGTTAAAATAGCATTAAGTCGCGGGATTAGTTAAGTGGCCTAACATCTCCCTTCCAAGGAGAAGAAACGAGTTCGAATCTCGTATCCCGCTCCATAAAATCTCATATAAATAACCTATAATATTTGACTAATACCTAAATATGTTATAAAATAAGATCATATCGACATATACTAGAGGAGGTATAAGTTGGGAACTGTTTTAATTGAGGGAGTTACTTGTGACTTTGAATTGGTGGAGGTACTTCCAACGGGCTTTCATCGAGTAAATGTTTATTACAATGATGTAACAAATGTTTATATCGTTGATCCCGTGTACAACTTGAATATCGTTGTCCAAATCAAAAACAAAGACAAAAAAGGATCAAAGTGGCTTCACTCACTATTAGTCGATAATAAGATTATTCGTGTTGTAGAAAAGAAACCAGGTTTATTCCAGAGATTATTCCTAAGGATTCGAAAGCCTATTAAAAAGGAGAATTTCACAATAAAACTTTGGTAATAACACAAGTAAGCGGACTGACTTACCAGTCAGTCCGCATTTTCTAATCCAAATTTTCCAAATAATAATATAAAATAAATATATGACCTTTAAGGATGAAAATCTCAGGCAACCAGACCAAATCTCAGGCGATGAATATAAAATCATGGTGAGAATAGCTCAATATGCACATAATCACGAACCTTTAAATGAATATTTTGACCCAGTCAGAACAAAGGCTGCTTACGATAGAGAAAGTCATTCTTGGGATCCCCAGGATAAATTTCACTTTTCAAAAGTTTTTCCAGAGGCTGTAACTAAACAAAAAGAGGCATTTTCCGAGGTCTTTAATATTATTGAAGATTTTCTAACAGAAAATCCTGATGCAGATTTGAAATTATTGGATAAAGCCTATGTTGAAATGGCAGTACTCTATGGATTTAACACTGATTTAAATCAAGCATACATTAGATTTAGAAATTATTATCACGAATCCAGAGAATTTATGAGAAAACTAGAAGCTAAATTTCCAGATAAAATGGATTTAGTTGAATTCCTTACCACGAAAAGGCCAGAAAAACCCACAGATTTTAAAATTAAGCGGGGTCCGTTTGCTTTTGAAATCAGAGTTACTCAAGAAATGTTAAATAAATTTGACTCTAAAAAGATTAATCAAACCTTTTATGAAAAATTAAAAGAAAAAATTGTTCCGTCTATAAATTTAGGAGGTATAAATAGCGAAGTAACAGATTATCAAACAGATATTACTGCAAATTTTATAATGTACCCACTCGATCAAACTTTAGTTGATTTTTTTAGGGGTTTTAATGACTTTGTCAGGCAGGGAAGAATAAATAAATTTCTTACTGAATTAAATCTTAAACCTCAAACAAGTAGATTTTCAAAGGAATCTGTTAAAACTCATGAAAATCAACATGCCTTATATAATTTAATTCTTTCGGCTGAGAAAACTTACAATCCAAAAAATATTGTAGCTGAAGTTGAAGCGATACTTAAAGAAAGTGATCCAAGCAAAGTAAGAGAAGAAGATTTTAGTAATTTTTGCTATTTCTTAGTTAAAAATGCTTTTTATGAAAATGCTTCCCATGAAATTTTAGCCAGAATTAAAGACGGTAATTTTATTTCCAGTATCGGTGTTATAAACGATCCTGAAAGCTATAACTATGCCAATACATATATGGTAAGTATCGATCTACTGGATAATCTTTTTGTTGAAGAAACTTTGAAAAAATTTTTGGAAAATAAGGATCAATTGATGGCAACAAGATTTCAACATATCTACAAAGCTTATTCAGAACAGGCAAGAAGATATATTTATAATGTCACAATTGTTATTGCTCAATTCTTACAAAAACATCCAGACAAAAATACTAAATTAACTAATATGTTGATGTTTAAGCCACTAGAAAACTGGGTAGACGAAATTAATAAATATTCAGGATACCTAATAAAAAACAAGTAAATGTTATAATTATAGGTCTATAAGCACTTGCTTGTAGGAATTCAGGGGGTGAGATATGGTTATTAAGCCTAAGTCTAGGGTGGGGTTTGTACTTTTCGGGATTGAGGACGGCACTATTCTTCTTGATTGCAAGTCAATCGGAAAAGTAGAGCAGATGGTAGAGGTAAGGGAGTTTGGTACCTCAATTGTCATCAACAACACTGAAATTGTCTGGTCAGGGCAAAACCATCCGGTGGATGTTGTGGTACTCATGGACAACAGGCCAGAGGCATCAGCACTTCATTCAGTGTTGAAAGGAACTAGCGGAGAAATAGAAAGATTTTCTCTAGACTACACTAAAGGCGGAGTCTTTGGAGTTTTCTTTCTGAGGTATCAACCTGAAAGACACCCAATCTTTACCCAAGGCTGGAGGTTTAGCTACAATCTTCCAAAGAGGAGGGTAGTGGTACAGTCAAACAAGGAAAAGGGGATTTTCTGTCGGACTTATTGAGGGAGGTTTGGGCGGGTTGTGAATTTTTGCAACCCGCCCAAAATCAATTTACTTATCTTTTTTGAATATAATTTTGTTTTAGTCTAATATCGTTTATAGAAAAAGGACCTTGTCCATACTCATAAACTTCTACAATTGGGGTGGAAGCTTTTGGAACGATACCTGCGATTTCTCTATA
>JAUMAA010000009.1:0-2507 GCA_032117075.1 Patescibacteria group bacterium | reverse complement strand
AGCTTTCATGACTTGTTGATTAGCCACTCGGAATAAAATTGAGTGAGCACCTCGATATCCACTTGCTAACGACAAAATTTTTTTACGACGTTTTCGTGCTACATTTCCACGTTTGACTCTAACCATTTTTGTTTATTGAATTGTTAATTAATAAGGTAACATTAATTTAATAGCTTTTACATCGCTTTTTTTGACACAAAGAACTTGAGATAATTTACGTTTTTGTTTATTTGATTTGTGCATTAATAAATGTCCTTTAAAAGCATGACGACGTAAAAAATTATCATTTCCAGTAATTTTATATCTTTTTGCCGCAGCTTTACGCGTTTTTAATTTTGGCATAATATTTTCGTTTTATTTGTATCTAATAGAGCGTCTTGAAAATTGGTTTCAAATTTTAAGGGATAGAAGATTAAAAAATCATCCATACTTCTTCAATGAAAAATATAATTTTTGTTTGTTACTAGTTTTCTGAGAAGAATAGATATATTTTGTAGTTCTCCCTATAAAAAGAAGTTATTAAACCTATCATATTCAATAATAAGTTTCTTGTCAATAAAAAAAGTTTTTCCAGACCTTCGGAGAGAGGAGGCAAGTTTGAGAGGGATAAAAATTAACTCTTGCATAATTCGGAAAAGTTTAGTAGTATTTCTTTTATAGACTCTAGAGGTTTTCTTCAAAAAATGTATTCGGGATATAGCTCAGTTTGGTAGAGCACCTGCTTTGGGAGCAGGGGGTCGTAGGTTCAAATCCTACTATCCCGAGTCTTAGTTTCTGACTATTTGGAAAGGATTTTAGGTTCAAAAGAGAAAAAAATCCAATTTCATCAGAAAAAACTTTCCAAACTATTGATAGAATTTTATTTATTTTTTATTATTATAGTATTCTATTGTTATTAACTTACTCCTAATTCAAAATTTCTAATGAGTTTAGACCAAAAATTTATTCCAATTCGAACGGCTATTTATGAAATAATTGGAACTGTCTTTGAGAAGATTGCAGGCTTATTTGGCTATCCAACAAATCCTGGAATGCCGACAATTTATAACATGCCAAATGAAGTATTTGCAAGATCACAATTTTTCGAGAGTCTACCAGAGCATGAAACGTATTGGCCTCCAATTCAACGTCCCGAAACTTGGTTTGAAATGGTTTTTGGACCGGCTCCAAAAGTAGAGATTGTTCCTCGATACATCTATGAGAGTAAAGATGAAGGATTTTATAATTTTTATATTGAAAATTATAAAAATATTTATTTTTTACCGGATTGGGTTTCCGAATTTATTCAAGTTCGCTTAAATATTTGTTTAGATATTAGTCTTTTAGAGACTATTCGTGAGGTTTTATTTCTTGGCCTAATGATTTATTCTCAAATGGTAGTTCTTCGAATTGCTATTTCTTGGCTGATTTATATCAACCCTTATACATTTCCTTGGTGTTATTTAGCTGCTGCAGTAGATTGGACTGAAGATGTTCTGCAAGGAATTGTACCAGCAATTCTGGGCGTTAACATTACTGGAAGTGTTTTTCTTGGCGTTCTGGGTGTAATAGCGGATAGTTTAAATCATTTAGTCTTTACTATGCCATTTTTACCTAGTGAAGCCGAAGAGACAAAATTACTTATTAACCAAGAAATGAAAGATGTTTTAGTTTTTCATTATCTACCAATCTTATGGTATCGTCATCCAATTCCAAATGATGTCCGTGAATTTTGGTATTATCAAAGGCCTGACATCTTAGAATATATGCAAACCGCTTATAAAGATTTGGATATTCAACTCTTACCAAACGGAATTCTTCAAGACTTGAGTCAAAAAAGTAATTTGCTTACCCACCTGAATACTCTGACGGAATCATTCTCAACAAATTTAGTATCCGATTCGAATTCCATCGTTCACTGGTTTAATAATCTTTTTTAAGATTCCTTCCGCAATCGAAACTTCAAGGATCCCATCCGCTGAAAGAAATTTTTTGGGGCGGAAATTCGCTCGAGTGAAAGTTTGGTCAATCTTAGAATTGCCAGTATTCTTAAGATCGCTTCCCTAATTCATTTCTTTGAACCATAGATTACAGATTTGTTTATGGTTTGATCTTTGAGTTCCGGTTAGATTGGAAAGACTACTAGAAATTTCTTTGATTGACTAAATTCTTTTCGAAATTCTAAAGTCTTTCCTTCGATATTTTTTTCCTAAGTTTTTCAACTCCAAAGCTTTGACTTTCAAAATCTTTAGTAAAGTTTTAAAATTTAATATTAAATATTTTTTAAAGTTTAAATAACTTAAAGAGACATAAATCTTTCGTTTTTAGATTCAATAGTAATCTAAGAGTCAACTTTACAAGATAGACTTTTCAAGAAGTTAAAGAAAACTAAATTTATGGAGATTTAAAGAGAGTTTGATCCTGGCTCAGGATGAACGCTGGCGAGATGCCTTACACATGCAAGTCGTACGGGAATTTTTAATTCAAGTGGCGGACGGGTGAGTAACACGTAAGAATTTGCCTTTAGG
>JAUMAA010000008.1:0-54888 GCA_032117075.1 Patescibacteria group bacterium | reverse complement strand
CATCTACGCCTGTCTCATTAATAAGACTATTTCTTACAAAATTTGAAACAGTAATAATCAAATCAGATGAATTTATAAAATTTTTTTGCTTCCAAAAATAATTATACAAAACATAAGGTAAATTCCTAAATAGTGAAAAGCTAATACCAGATTCATTAAAAATTGAACTAAACTCAGATAGAGCACTTCCATGAGATATTGTCAAAATTTTAAAATTATAGTCTCTCTTTTTACTTAGTATAGGATATGCAGCAGATGAAACGGAAATTACCAATTCATAATTATTTTCTAAATGCTTTTTATTAAAAAAATTGAGTAACCCATGAAACCAATTGTTAGAAAAGAAATCAGAAAAAAATCCAGTCCTATATTCTGCATCTATAAAAAAGTATTTTTTATTTCCATCCGATATAGTGTCATTTTTTAACTCTCTTAAAGGTGCAAAAATATGAATTTCAAAACCAGACTCAGCCAACCTATCTATTAGTGATTTAGTATGAATTTCCAAACCGCCAAAATATTTATTAAAAGTTGTATTTTTAGTAATAATAGCTATTTTCTTCATTTTAAAAGTAAACTTTCTAATTCTTTAACATTCAAGAATAAACTAAATTCCTTAGTTGCTTGCTTATAAAGTATCTCAGATTTTTCAACCCTATTCTCATCTTTCAATAATTCTTGAAATTTCATCACAATGTCGTGGTAGTCGTTCTGATTAATAATATAAGAGTTTTTTTCTTCAAAAAGGTCGTTTATACTTCCTGAAAGTGTTGTAATCACAGGTATTCCTGAAAAAGCTGCTTGAAGCAAAGCATTTGGTATCCCATCAACATCACCTTTTCCAGTATCAACTCCTGCATAAACAAAAATATCTGCTGAAGAATAAAATTTCACAACTTCATCAGACTGAACTCCCTTTCCATTATTTGGAATTGAAAGTTTATTTTCAAAACCAGCTTCAGTAAAAACCTGTTTTACTGATTTCATATGATTTTCTTGATCTGGATTTTGAACTAAACTAATTATAGTTAAATTTACATCCATTATTTGATTTAAATCACAAATTGCCTGAGCTAAAGTACTTAATCCTTTTTTCTCAACAAACCTTGCATCAGCTAAGACAGAGAATCGTTTTTTAGCATCAAAGTCCCTAGTTTTAAATTTAAATTTAAGGTAGTCAATTCCATGATACAAAAGGACAACATTCTTTTTCCCCTTACCACCTGATAGTTTAATAAATTGGAGGTAAGCTTGGGAATTGCATAATGCAATAAATTTAGCTCTTTTAGATTTAGCTTTAACCATATTATGATCCCTAAAAACATCTGTAGCATGACCAGAAATACTAAAAGGTATATTTAATATTTCAGAAACAAACATGATTAATGTAGAAGGCTCTGAAACAAAATGTGAGTGGATATGAGTAACTTTTAAATTACTTATAAATCTTGCATAAAATACTGATTTGATAAAAATTCCAATACTTTTAATTAAATCTCCCTCGCTTTCCTTTAAAGAAATTAAACTTGCCCGAAAAATTCCTTTCAAATTAAGCAAAATAAATGGAATCGAAAAAAGGGCATCTAAAAATTTAGGTCTAAAATAGGTCACCTTCTCTTTTATATGAGAGGGGACTAAGGCAGTCCCCTCTTTCAAAGATAAAATTCTGATATCTAAGTTACCTAATTCAATTAAAGTCTGAACTTCTCTTAGGATGAAAGTCTCGCTTAAAACGGAAAAGGTTGGAATAAAATACAGAATTTTTTTCATTATTTTCCAATGCAGTAGTATTTAAAACCTGCTTTTGTTACTAAGTCTCTGTTAAGTAAATTTCTTCCATCAAAGATAGTTTTATCTTTCAATGAAGAAAGGTTTTCAGCATTAGTAACTATAAACTCCTTCCATTCAGTAAGAATAACCAAGAAATCAGATTCACTTAAGCATTCTTCTTTATTTTTACAGTATGTAATTGAAGATTCACCTAAAACTTGCTTTCCAGTTTCTAGAGCTGCGGGATCAAAAGCTTTAATTTGAGCTCCCATACCTCTAAGAATCCTAACTACCTCTATAGCTACTGATTCCCTCACATCATCTGTATCATTTTTAAAAGCTAATCCCCAAACTGCAATAGTTTTTCCTGATAGATTTTCACCGTATATCTTTTTTATTTTTTGAATAAAAGTGTATTTTTGATTTTTATTTGCCTTCATGACACTATCAAGTATTTGAAATGAGTAACCTAAGTCACTTGATGTTCTATAAAGTGCTTGAACATCTTTTGGGAAACAGCTTCCGCCATAACCAATCGAAGCATTTAAAAATTTTGGTCCAATTCTTGAATCAAGTCCCATACCTTCCGCTACTCTTGAAACATTTGCACCGCTCAAATCACAAATTTGAGAAATTTCGTTAATAAAAGAGATTTTAGTTGCTAAGAAAGAATTAGATGCATATTTAATTAACTCAGAACTCTCTAAGTCACATTTAACTATGGGAGAATTTTGATGAGCAAAAAGACTGGCTACTTTTTCAATTGCTTCCAAATTATCAGATCCGATTACAATCCTATCAGTTTTATTCATATCTTCAATAGAGGATCCTTCTCTTAGAAATTCAGGTACGGATACAGAATAAAAATCGACATTAGTTTTAGATTTAATATAATCCCTAACTTTCCTATTAGTTCCGACAGGAACGGTACTTTTTATAGATATAATTTTTGAATCCTTCATGTATTTTGCAATCTCATCAGCAACTTGATAGATATACTTCAATTCTGCCCTACCATCCAAATCCATAGGTGTTCCAACACAAATAAAAACAATCTCTGCTTCTTGAATACCTTCTTCAATACTACTTGTGAATTTTAAGTTACAAGAGTTTAAATTTTTCAGAACAAGGTCTTTCAAACCTGGTTCGTAGATAGGCATCTCTCCCTTTTGAATCATTTCTAATTTTTGTGGATTATTATCAACCCCAATAACCTGATGTCCCCAATCAGAAAAAACTGCTGATCCAACTAGACCAACATAACCTGTACCAATTACGCAAATCTTCATAAGTATCCTTTCTAAATTTTTTTATACTTTCCGAGCACATCATTGGCTCTAATTTTTAATATTTCATTCAACATAAGTAAAGAATCTCTAATCGCTGAAACTCTTTTAGTTGGTACATAAGTCCATGTTACTGGGACTTCCTTTACTTTTAACCCAAGTCTTTTTGCTACAACCAAAACTTCAACATCAAAGGCAGTTACTTTTGGATATTTTATAATCTCAGCATCATCGCCAAATAAGATTAACCTACTAAAGGCTAATCTGGCTTCCTCACCTTTAAACAATTTAAACCCGCATTGTGTATCGTTAAAATTAATATGTACTATGAGTTTGATTAATAAGTTAAATACTCTGCCCATTAAATGTCTTAAAAAAGGCTCATCATTTCTTTTTGCCCCCAACCCCTCTCTTGAAGCAATCACAAAATCGTAGTTATTCCCTTCAATCCAAACTAACAATCTTTTTAACTCCTCAATTGGAGTAGCCAAATCAGCATCAGTCATTAATACATATTTTCCTTCACTCATCAAAACACCAGTTCTAACAGCGAAACCTTTGCCTTTATGTGGATTTTCTATCAAAAAAATATTATCTCTTGTAGATAAGTAAGTATTGATTAATTTAACTGTTCCGTCTTTGGAACCATCATCTACAATAATAACCTCATATGAAGGGTTGTATGAGTTCATAAATGAAACAATTTTATTTAAAGTAGAAAGGATTCTTTCCTCTTCGTTATAGCAAGGTATTACAATTGAAAAATCATATTTTTTCTTAGGCATTTTTTTTCTTCCATATAATTTTACTATATACAGTAAAGTTCCAAATAATTCCAAAACAAATTCCAATTAACATACCTAAATTACTTATTAAGAAACCCTCTCCATAAACAACTTCTAACTCATGAATTAAGTAACTTCTTAATAAAATAGGTACATAGGAGCTCATAACATAAAAAAGAAAAGTAGGAATTAACATTCTTATAATAATCTTTTCTCTATCTCTAAATGACCAAAAATTATTCATACTAAATGTAAATAACATGGCAACTGATCCGGAAATTAAACTTGCAGTTGCTGATCTTACAAAAATATTAGAAATATTAAATATAAGTAAGTCTGTAAACAATCCACCAAAACCTACAATGACAAACTTTAAAAAGTTTTTATTTCTCTCTTTGAAATAATTAATTACTAAATTTAGAGATTCCTTGAAATTAGTCTTTTCCATTTTAGAAGTTCCTCGGTCCCTTAGTCCAAAAGCAATTGGCACTTCCTTAAATCTAACTTTCATGTCAGAAAAAATAATGACAAAATCCATTTTATAGGCAAAGCCTTTTGATTTAATTTTTGAAAAATCAACTTGATCTAGAACACCTTTTACTTTAGTTACTTTAAATCCAGAGGTGAAATCTTTAATCTTAGGGATTCTCAATAAAATTCGAGCAAACATGCTTCCGAAATAAGAAATTAATTTTCTATAAAATGCCCATTCCTCAGGAACACTTCCGCCCTTCACATATCTAGATCCAATAATTAAATCAAAATCATTCTTAACTTCTGCAATTAATTTAACAAAGTCATCAGGTGAATGCTGCAAGTCTGCATCCATTTCTACAACATAATCAGCATTAAGCTCTTTCATAGCAAAATCGAAGCCTTTAAGGTACGCACTACCTAACCCACTTTTTGATTTTTCTTCAAGCAAAAATAGAATTTTAGATTCTAGTTGAAGTTCTTTAACAACTTCTGCGGTCCCATCTTTTGAATTACCGTCTACAACTAGGATATTAAAGTTATAAGTAGGAAAAAGAAGAAACTTCTGCAATAAGGCATTTATTAAGATTTGTATATTATCCCTCTCGTTGTAAGTAGGGATGACGACTACTATTTTCATCAGATATTGGAGGCAGTAAATAGTATTATAAAGATAAAAATGCTAATTGACAAATATTCAGTAAAAATTGCCTTATTTAACCTTCCTTCAAAATGGTGGTGCATTATTGACCAAAGCAGGTAAAACAAGGGAAGGGAAACCGAAAAGATTAATTTACTTTCATAGTTACCGGTGAATTTGCTATATGCATAGATAAATCCAACAATGTAAATAGCTATAAATGAGTACTCTATAAGATGCTTTTTTTGACTCCTCATATCACCTGACCATTCTTTAAAATAACTAATAAACTAAGTACAACAGCAAAAATCATAAGTAAGTGAGCAGAAGTATGGCCAGTAAATTTATCAATGTTATGTTTTTTAGAATAATAAATATCAAAAAAGAAAAGTGCCGCTACAAACCCTATAATACTAAAAGCTAGATATTTAAAAATTGAAGAAACATCATAGACAATATTTGTTTCTTGATTTGATAAAATATTGGCATCGCTAGATTTCTCATTAAGTGACATAATATATCTTTCTTGATCTTCTATAGTTGAAACAGATGACATGTTTCTAGGCTTACCAAAAAACTGAACAACTAAAGTTGTCTCATACCCATCCAGTACCCCATCAACAACTCCAAAACCAATCTCATCATAATTATCTGAAATTAAATTCTCCCGGTGAGAAGATGAGTTTACCCAAGCATTAACAACTTCTTTAGATGAGTTAAAATTTCGTGCTAAATTTTCTCCAGCATAAGCATAGTCGTAACCTTGATTTAAAACAAAATACCAAGGCTCGGTACCGTCAGGAGAGGTGTGTGCCCAAAAATTTTTCTGAAACATAAATTTAGCCTTTTCTATCGCAGCTTTTGATAATTTTTCATTTAAGACCAATTCTTTCTTACCATTTTTAACACGGTACTCATTGGTTTTTTTTAGAAGTTCTGAAACTTTTATGTCTGAAGCATAACCTAACACTCCTGGGGCTAAACTTTTTGAAGCATTAATTAGAAGTAAGAAAAATAAAAAAATTCCAGAATAAAATAAAAAAAAGTTATGATGCAATAAAGTTGCTCTTTTTTTTGTTATAGGGCATGGTAAAAAATGGTGTTTAATTTTTTTTCTATGTTTAATTTTTTCAAGATCTTTCATTAATTTATATTAAACAAATTTTTCAAGTTTTTCCAGTTATAAATGTCAAATACTTAACATATTTACATTTGGTCAAAGTTACTATTAAATAGTACTTATGGAAAATAAAACAAGTATTTTTGGGGAACACTTAATTTACGATGCCTATGGTTGTCCTTTAAGCTCCTTAAATAATATGGAAACATGTTATGAGGTTTTAAATAACTTAGTAAACATCGCTGAAATGCACAAAATTACTGAACCATTTATAATAAAATCTGACGGTAATATGGTTTTAGGCGGAAAGGATCCCGGAGGATTTACAGGAGCTGTATTCATTCAAGAATCTCATATTACAATTCATACTTTTGCTAAAAGGGGTTTTGTGACAATTGACTTATATTCCTGCAAAGAATTCAATACATCAAAGATTGTTGAATACTTAGATTTTATTTTTAAACCGCAAAACAAAGACTTACTTCACTTCAAGAGAGGAATGAAATATCCAGTAGATAACATTTATGACTAAATCTATCTACCCTTCTTTAGAAAAATTTCTTGAATCTAAATTCATCTTACTGCCCTCACTCACAATTCTTTACTGGGCACTATATCAATCTTACACAACAGAAAATATTAAAGAAACAAACGGATTCATTTTTGGAATTCTGATTGCCTTACTCGCATTTATTGCTTCTTTTTTTACTTTACTAAGATCTTTTGAGTGGGAAATGTTCAAGAGCTATCTTGGTAAGAGTTTATTTTTCCTCTCTCTTGCTTTATTTGCTTGGGGCATAGGACAAACACTATTTTTACTTAGTTCGTTAGATTCAAAATTTGATAATATGTACGACTATGTTTTTGTACTTATAGATCCGCTTTACTTAATAGGGATTTATTTTATTTCTAAAAGCTTAAATACTTTTAAAGAAATGAGCACAAAAATTAAGGTTTTTTTAATTACTTTTTTTATTTTTGCAGTAAATATCTTCTTTTTCTCTCTATTTAGAAACGAAGAAATAATTACTTCTTTAACAAATATTGATTTCAATCTTTTATTTATCCTTGGATCAATTATTCTATGGACTTTTGTTATCTCTATTCTTGTACTTTCTGGAAAGAAAATTGGTGGAAAGTTTAAAACAGCTTTGTATTTTATTTTGGTAGGTCTGCTACTTCAATATTTAGGCGATAATCTTTTCGAATTTAGCTCTGAATTTCAAACTAACGGATCTATTGCCGACCTAACTTTCTTTCTATCGATTCTTTTTATATTTAATGGTGTTGTGAAATTAAATCCCAGGAGTTTGAAATGAAGCAAAATGATTTAATAATGGAAATTATTCAGGAACAATCAAATATTGTTGGTGAAAAAATTGCATTAGAAAGAGCTTTGAGTACCAGGGTCATTTCTATTTCGGAGAACAAATTAAAAATCAAGGGATCGCCTGAGGAAGCCATTGAAAAACTTATCAAAGCTTATGAAGAAATTTTCGGCAAGGCCTCAGTTGAAGTATGCGAGGATGTAATTAAAAAATTTAATACTATACAAAAGTAAGTTTAAATTATATTATTGAAATCTACCAAATTTTTATGACAGTTCAAAAATTAAATTTAGAAAAAGAACTATATCTAAAAAATAAGCAGTTGTACAAACTGCATAAGAAATCCCAAGAGCTTTTATACAATGTAAGCGAAAGTGTAATTGTTTGTGATGAAAAATTTAGGATTACTTTAGCTAATAAAAAAAGTGAGATTTTATTTGGTAAAAATAAGACATTGGTAGGAAAAAAACTAGATACAGTACTTCACCTAGTTGATAAAAAAAATAAAATTATACCTATTAAAGAGTTTCTCTTGGTGGCTAGTGTATCTTTAAACTCATTAAAACAAGTTATTGATGGTAAAGATTTTTATTTTAACTTAAGATCAACAATTATTAATGATGAAGGGGATGAGCCTGAGTACATTATTACCTTAGCTGACATTACACAAGAAAGAATTTCTGAAATATCCAAAGATGACTTTATTACTATTACTTCTCATGAATTAAGAACACCTATGGTTTTGATTAATAGTTACCTATATCTTTTAAATGAAGAAAAAAAAGGAAAATTAAATGATACTCAGAAAGACTATGTTAATAAAGCACTTAACTCAACGATTAGAATGATTAATTTAATTAATGATATGCTGTCAGTATCTAGAATTGAACAAGGAAAGATTGACTATAAATTTGAAATATTTGAATTAGATGAGTTTATTAAAGAAACAATCATGGAATTTGATATTAGAGCTAAGGAAACAAATAATAAATTACAATTTGAACATGCTAAGGATAAAAAATTAGTTCTAGCAGATAAAAAAAGATTAAAAGATGTACTTTATAACTTAATAGGAAACTCCCTTAAATTTACAAATAAAGGTATTGTCAAAGTCTCAACAGTAGCAAACGATAGGTTCATCAAAGTTTCAGTTTCAGACACTGGAAAAGGCATTTCAAAAGAAAACATGGATAAACTATTTAAGAAGTTTGGTAAATTAGAAAATTCCTATGAAACTATTGCGGAGTCAGGAGGTACTGGATTAGGTCTTTACATTACAAAACAATATATTGAAGGAATGGGTGGAAAAATTACTGCAAAGAGTGCAGGTGAAAATAAAGGTACAGAATTTACTTTCTTTATACATAAAAAATAAACAATATTATTAGTCTTGGATCTAAATCTATTTTAAAAAATTATATTTTATTCAAATTAAAAAAATGAAATGGCGGGAAACTTTAAGTTTCCCGCCATCATTTCTAGGTGCAAAATCTGAACTTTTATTTTCCAGATTTAACTGCATCTTTGAAAGTCTTACCAGCTGAGAATGCAGGTCTTCTTCCTGCAGGTATTACTAATTTAGCACCTGTTTGAGGATTTCTTCCTTCTCTAGCTATAGTTGCTCTAGCCTCAAAAGTACCAAACCCAGTCAAGGTAACTTTGTCACCTTTTTGAAGAGCTGAAGTAATAGTATCTAATAATGCATCTAGAGCTTTTGCTGAATCAACTTTAGTTAATCCGGTGGCAGTAGCAATTGCGTTTACAACATCTTGCTTGTTCATTTTTTACACCTCCTTTCAAAAAAATTATTCTTCATAATCTAATCTTTTAATATTTTTTTCTAATGTATCAATTAGAACACTTCTAAATGCTTTTCGACCTTTCTCTTCCCAAAAAAATTTCTGATTTCTAGCACTTAAAAATAGTTCAATAATTATTTCTTTTTTAACACCTAGAACAGAGTCTATATTACCGCACATTCCTAAATCCGATACATAGAAAGTACCATTTGGTAATATCATATGGTCGCATGTGGGGATGTGAGTGTGAGTTCCAACTACTGCATCTACCCTGCCATCTAAATAAAATCCCATAGCTAATTTTTCAGAAGTAGCTTCTGCATGAAAATCAACTACTCTAAAATCAACTTTTTGAGATG
Source organism: Patescibacteria group bacterium (assembly GCA_032117075.1). Classification (GTDB taxonomy): domain Bacteria; phylum Patescibacteriota; class WWE3; order UBA101185; family UBA10185; genus JAUMAA01. Next base: position 45,327 of record JAUMAA010000008.1, on the reverse strand, counting down.
AGGTAATTTTCAAAATTTCATCAACCTTTCTAAAAGGATCATCTAATTTCTCATTAAGAAATGTTCTTCCCATAATATTAATGATTAAAATCCTTTTACCGCCACTTGTGTCTACAAGCTTATATCCATGCCCAGCTGTGTTAATAGGGTAGTTAGCCGGTCTTATAATTGGAAATTTGTCTAATAAATCTTCAGAATTTTTTTGCCAAAATACGTGGTCCCCACTTGTAAAGAAATCAACACCACAAGAAATTAAATGATTTAAGGTATCAAAAGAAACACCTCGACCACCTTCTGCATTTTCAGCATTGGCCACAACAAAGTCCACCTCATAATCTTTTCTAATATCAGGAAGAAATTTTTTAACTATGTCTAAACCAGGAGTCGAAACAATGTCACCTATAAATAAAATTTTCATTTAATTCTTTCTATTTTCAAATTATCAACTTTATAAATTCCCAGTATCTCAACTGGTTCTCTCATTGATTTAAATAATACAACTAAAACAATTATTATCAAGACAATTGATAAAGATTTAAATATTGAGTGAAGTAATTTAAAGAAGAAATAAAAAATTGCAACTATAATCGCAATAATAATAATGTTTTCTATAGAATTGGGCATAATATTAATATTACTTTATCACATTTAAAAAGCGGGTTGTTGGAAATAACCAACAACCCGCCTCTAAATAATTAAATCTTACTTAGCTACAGCACTTTCCCTAGTTTCTCTGATAACTAAAACTTTGACCACTCCTGGATAAGTTTGTTCTAATTCTATTTTTTTAGCAATTTCTCTTGCTAAAAAAGAAGTTGAAAAGTCATCAACTTGATTTGGTTTTACATATACCCTTACTTCCCTACCTGCGGATAAGGCGTATACATTATCCACTCCATCAAATGACCTAGCAGCTTCCTCCAAGTTTCTCATTCTCTTTAAGTATGATTCAAAATCTTCTTTTCTAGATCCGGGTCTTGCACCACTTACATGATCAGCTAAAGCAACAATTGCGGATTCTATAGAAGAAAAAGGTCTATCCTCGTGGTGTTCAGCAACACAATTGATAATCTTCTCATTAATTTTGAATTTTCTTAAATATTCAACTCCTATATCAACATGTGAACCTTCTTTCTCAATAACTTTTCCAATATCGTGAAACAAACATCCCATTTTTACCAATTCAACATCAGCCTTCAATTCTGATGCAATAGAAGATCCAATTTTAATCACTTCCATTACATGCTCAATCATATTCTGACCATAAGAAAATCTATATCTGAATCTACCAAGAGTCTGAACAATTTCTTTAGGAATATTAAACATAGAAAGTTTATGACACAACTCAGTACCCTCTTTGAAAATTATTTGATCAACTTCTGATTTCGTCTTTTCAATAATTTCTTCAATTTTAGCTGGTTGAATTCTTCCATCTGCAATTAACTTTTCCATTGAAATCTTTGCAACTTCTCTTCTAACAGGGTCAAAACAAGTAATAATTAAATCCCCTGGGGAGGAGTCAAGATCAACTTCAACACCTGTTAATTCTTCAAATGTTTTAATGTTTCTTCCTTCTTTTCCAATAATTCTTCCTTTAATTTCTTCATCAGGTAATCTTACTTTAGATGAGGTGTACTCAACTACATAGTCAGTAGCTCCTTGCCTCATAGCATCTACTAAAATTTCTTTAGCCCTCTCTTCTGATTTAGATTTTAATTCCTCTTCCATTGTTCTGATTTTTTTACCGTAATCATCTTTCAATTCCTTGTCTAAATTCTCAAGTAACCTCTTCTTTGCTTCATCTACAGTTAGTTTTGCAACCTTCTCAAGTTTTTGTTGTTCTTGTTGAACTAACTCTTCATAATTTTTTTGAGACTTAACTAAATTTTCTTTAAGTTGACTTAACTCGGTAACTTTTGTTTCAATTTCTTTTTCTTTAGATGATAGGACCGACTCTCTTGCATTTATTTTTGCTTCAAGATTAGAAATCTCATTCTTTTTCTCCCTAACAAAATCCTCTGATTCTGATTTAATTTTTAAAGCCTCGTTTTTAGCATCAATGACAATTTCCATTGCCTTAGCCTTTGCCTCTAAAAAAACTTCTGTTTTTTCAATAGAATTTGTCTTTACTTCTTCTTGAGGAGTTAAAAATTTGTTAAATAAACTAGGTCTAAACTTAAATAAGACTACTAAAGTACCCAAAACTAAAATTGTTAGTATAAGCAATATTTCCATACATGATATTTACCATAATATAATTACAGTAACCCTTTCTTAAAATTCGATAAAATACTTTTAATCACACTACTATTTTAGTTTGTGAAGGTCAATTAGTCAATTAAATTAATTGTTATAGGTTAAGGTTTTGAGGGTTTTTTTCGTTAATTCGTAACTAAAACCCCTCTGAGTTAGATAATTGATTCTTTTTTGATCAAGTTCCATTCTAAGTAATTTTCTCTTATTTTTTTCAATAAATTTTTCAATTTGAGATTCCTCAGTATCTTTAAAAAAGGTTTTTAAAGTTTGCCTAAGTTTGTTTTTATCTCGAACTCTCTTACCTAATTTTAAGTATAACTGGTTAAAACTATACCCTTTTGTATCAGATAAATTTTCTAGATAATATTTTGTAAAATCACAATCGGGTAATACAACTTTAATTTTAAGAAAAAAAACTAGAATCTCATTCTTAAGTTCATCTTCAATATTTTCAAATTTCTTAAGCTTCTCCTCAATTTCAAAAGAACTTCTGATTGAAACTGAGCAATATTTAAGAATCTTCTTGAAATAGAAATTATTCTTCAGGTTCTGTGAGGGTGTCATCATCCTGGTCTTCTACAGCAATCTCAAGAGGAACTGCTTCTTTTCCAGATAGCACTAATTTTTTAATTTTATCTTCTATTTCGATAGAAATTTTAGTATTTTGAATTAAAAATTCTTTTGCATTATCTCTTCCTTGACCAATTTTTGAATTGTTATATTCATACCAAGCACCACTTTTTTTAACCACATTCATATCAACAGCAATATCTAAAATATTTCCCTCTTTTGATATTCCTTGACTAAACATAATGTCAAACTCGGCAGTTCTAAATGGAGGAGCGACTTTATTTTTAACAACCTTTACCTTAGCCCTAATTCCTCGCACATCATCACCATCTTTTATTGTTTCTGATTTTCTTATTTCCATTCTTACAGATGCATAGAATTTTAAAGCATTACCTCCCGGTGTAGTTTCAGGGTTACCAAACATAACACCTACTTTCATTCTTAATTGATTTGTAAAGATAACTGTACAATTTGATTTACTTATTGCACCTGTAATTTTTCTTAAAGCTTGAGACATTAGTCTTGCTTGTAATGCAACAAAACTATCTCCCATCTCACCTTCAATCTCCGCTCTCGGTGTTAAAGCAGCAACAGAGTCAATTGCAATAACATCAATAGCATTCGATCTAATTAATGTTTCAGCAATTTCTAGTGCCTGTTCTCCTGTATCAGGTTGAGAAACTAATAAATTTGTAATATCAACACCAGTCTTCTCAGCATAAACAGGATCAAAGGCATGTTCTGCATCTATTAAAGCCGCAGTTCCTCCCATTTTTTGAGCTTCTGCAATAATATGCTGTACTAAAGTGGTTTTACCAGAAGACTCAGGGCCATAAATTTCAACAATTCTTCCTTTTGGCAAACCTCCTAAACCTAAGGCAAGATCTAATGCTAAGGATCCGGTGGGAATCACTTCAATATCTTTTTGAGCGGAACCTTCACCTAGTTTCATTATCGAACCTTTACCAAAATTTTTTTCGATTTGAGCAATTGCTGATTGCAAAGCTAAATTTTTATTTGGGTTTATTTCTTGTTTTGTTGGTGTTTTATTTTTCATACCTAAAGTTTAACACTTTTTTTATTTTTACAACTATTTAAATTCTATTTTAAATGGATTAAATAACAAATTTAAATTAGATTTAATGAATTTTTAATTCTTGAGATTACTTCTTCCTTACCCAAAATTGAAATAATTTCAATAATAGGAGGAGTTACTATTTCACCTGTAATACAAATTCTCAAAGTCATAAAATATTCCTTCATAGACAAATTATTTTCCTTTACTTTACTATGGAGCAATTCGTCTAAGTTTGAAAAAGTAAAATCTTCAACTGAATCGATAGTGGTTAAGAAAAAGTTTAGTACATTTTTATAATCAGATGAATATTTTCCCAATATTGTTGCATCTAGATTTGGTCTATCCAAGTAATAATCAACTAAAGAGTCAAAATCTGAAAGAACCTCCAACCTTTCTTTAGTTAACTTACAGATATTTAAAATATCCTCGGGTGAAAACTTCTTTTCTAATTCTTCTATTAAACATGGCATATTAAATTTAATGGACCAATTTACTAGCTTTGAGTGAAAATCTTTAGGACTTAAATTTTTTAAGTAAGCGGAATTAAACCATCTTAGTTTAACGGTGTCAAAAGTTATCAAATCAGTTCTATGAATTTTTTCAATAGAAAAATCCTCAATAAATTCAGTTAAAGAATAAATCTCTTTTTCGGTTCCTGGATTCCATCCTAAAAACATTAAATAGTTTAAAACTGCTTCAGGAAGGTATCCCTCTTGAAGAAATTTAATAGCCGATGTATTTCCTTCTCTTTTTGACATTTTTTTGTTGGAACCTAAAAATTTTAAATTTGGTAAATGACCAAATCTCGGTGCTTCAAAATCAAAAAATTGATATAACAAAATATGCTTTGGAGTAGAATAAATCCACTCGGGACCTCTTAGGACATGTGTAATTTTCATTAAATGATCATCAACTACAACAGCAAAATGATAGGTTGGGTAGCCATCAGATTTCAAAAGAATTTGATCGTCTATATCTTTGGAAGGTATTTCTATTTTACCTAAAATTAAATCATCAAAAGAAATTATCTCATCCTCAGGTATCCTCATTCGAACTGCATAAGAGTCACCTCTATCAAGTTTCTCTTTAATTTCAAGTTCAGAAAGACCTAAACAATGCCTATCGTATTTAAAATTCTTATTTTCTTTAGCATATTCTTCTCGCAACTTATCTAACCTTTCACTTGTACAAAAACAATAGTAAGCTTTCTTATTGGTAAGCAAGATATCAAGATATTCTCTATAAATATTTAATCTTTCTGATTGAATATAAGGGCCAAAGCTACCTCCCTTAACAGGACCTTCATCCCAATTAATTCCATAATCATTAACTACTTCTAGCATTCTATTCATCGCACCTTCCACGTACCTTGATCTATCCGTATCTTCAATTCTGACGAGAAAATTTCCCTTATTTTTCTTAGCCCAGGCATAGTTATATAAAAGAGTCCTAAGTGTACCTATATGAAACTCGCCTGTTGGACTTGGTGCAATTCTAGTTCTAACTGTATCTGATATCATTTGTTGAATTTTAACATATGGAGATGTTAATATTTAGACATGAGATTAGTGCATGCGGCTAAAGTAATCAAGAAGACCATTTACATTTTCTTTGGTTTTATACTGTTTTTTTACACAGCTACTGAAGTAGGACCTTCACTTTGGAATGAAATATTTCCGGCACCTCCTAAAGAAAACCCAATAAACTATAAATTTAATCCAATTTTATTTTCTTCAGTAAAAGAGTTCACAACAGGAGAAAATGGAATAGATATCTCAAATGCTAAAATAATTTACAGAAGAAATCCCCAGGCTGACTGGGCAAATCTGGAACCAAAAACCTCAAAAATCTATACATATAATACTAATGTTCCAGAGGATATAGATTATCTCTCAACAGCCAAGACAGTTGCTCTTTTTTTAGGTTATACAGATTCAAATCTAATCTCAACTGGATCTAGCGATGATAAATATATTTGGGAAGTTCCTGAGGATAATATACAGTTCATTATTAACAAGAGAAATAAAAAAATGGAACAAAAAATAAGTAGTATCTCAAGATTAAAGAACTACTTAACTGCTGGTGAATTTGTAAATTCAGAATTCGTCACAAGAAATGTGAATAATTTTTTAGTATCTTCAAAAAAGTTTAATACAACCGAAGTAAATGAAATGAAAATTGAAACATTATATTTAAGGTTCGAAGGAGAGAGTTTAATAGAATCCCCGATACTAGGGGCTGAATTAGCCTTTGTGAAAGCATATACACCTATAGATGGAAAGAAAGTTGTTGGAAATAATTACGATACTCCAAATAATTACATGTATGTTTCAAGCTTGAGACCTGAAATTGTTGGTACAAAATTAAACTACCGTTTCCCAAGATTTAAATTATATAAAAACGAAGTAGTGAATGCTTTTAATGGGGAAATTTTTGACCTAGATCCACTTCCAAATGTAATTGATAGAATAGTTAATAATAAAGATTTTGTTATTAGAGGTTTAACCTTTAATGGAGTTCCTCACGGAGGGGACAGACCTATCTCGTTTAAAATAGAAAATATATCTATTGAAGATTATGAAATTGCTTTTTATGACGATTTAGAAGATGGTTTTGGAAAAAATGATTTAATTCAACCAATATATTTGTTCAGAGGAAACTTTGATACTTCAACGGGACTCAGAGGCAAAATCATTCTCTACGCACCAGCAGTAAGCCCTAAATATTATAATAAGGTATTATAAAAACAGTTTATCTAAGAGCTGAAACGATGTTTTTGACATCCTGATATCTTGAACTCGAATTCATGATAATAATTAGAATATCCATATCTTTATTTGGATTTTTATATCTGTAGATTAAATTCTCCTTAGCTCCAAAAGTTGTACCTGTCTTAATTCCAACAGAGTAAGAATCTTCAAATAACATCTTATTAGTATTATAAACAACTTTACCGTTTGCCATCTTGTAAGTTTTTAAAGAAGAGATTTGACTAAATAAATCATTTTTAATATATTCTTTAGTCATAGCTAGCATATCCTCAGCAGTAGTGAAGTTTCCAGGGTAATCTAACCCGATAAAGTTAGTAAACTTAGAATTCTTCATATCTAAACTTTTTCCGTAATCATTAAATCCTTCTAGTTTGGATTCGGTAATTTTATATAAATTACAAATGGAGTCCCCCGCGGAAAAAACAATCGAGGAATTTACTAAATCTTTTCCAGTTACCTTTTCATTCTTCTTAAACCCAACCTTTTGCCCTTCAACAAAATTACACTCTGAGACTGTACTATAACTCTCACTTAAGTCTATTTTGGAATAAAAATACATTACAGAAAGCATTTTAACTAATGAGGCTGGTGGTAAAGTAAGTTCTTTTTCTTTTTGAATTAATTCAACTTGATTTGTTAGATCATAAACTATATAACTTCTTGCATTTACTTTCAAATTCTCATCTATAGCTATGCTCTTAACTGGAATTGTCTGAGGAGGGGTTGTCTCTATTACCAAAGGTTTGTCTATTGGAGGAGGCGGATTATTAGATACAACAACCATCTTTACATCGCTTCTAAACTCCTGATCAAGTTGTGGTTTTACATAGATCATTAGTACAAAAGAAATAATTACAATATTAAAAACAATAAAGAGTGTTCTTATTCTAAAATCTAAAAAATTTAAAATATTGGAAATTAAGATTATAATTCCAATTAAAAATTTGTTGAAAATAGATTCCTTTTTTAAAGTCATAATTCTATTTTATACTCATTCCTTCATATCTAGAATATGCAGGTCGATAGAAGTTAAATTATTAAAAAAGTTTTTTTTCACTTTAAAAACTAAATCAATTTTTTGACCTAAGTAATTATTAAATGAATCTGATGGAAAGTTAAAATAAAGGGCTTTAAATTGATATCCATTTTTACTAACTTTTAAGGAAAGATGATTTTTATCTTTACCGATTTTTTTAATCTCAACTATATTAAATCCTCTTATTAAAAAAATCGGCTCTTCGTTTTCAGGACCAAATGGGGACAAACTTTGCACAAAATCAATTAATTCAAAATTTAATTGCGAACTATCTAGAATTTCAGAATCAATCTTTATTTTCTTAACAAAATTTTTATCCTCAAAATTCTCTTCGAAATATTTTTCCAAGACACACTTGAATTCTTCGAATTTTTCCAATTCCATGGAAAAACCAGCAGCTAACTCATGTCCTCCGCAACCTTTAAGAAGATGTTGATATTTTTTTATAATCTCTATAATGTTAATTCCTTTTATTGACCTCGCACTGCCTTTCAAAAAATCCTCATTCTTAGTTATAACCAAGGCAGGTCGGTGGTAGGTTTGTACAATTCTGGATGCAATTAAACCAACTATACCTTCATGGAATTCTTCATCTTTTAAAACAATAACTCTTGGAAGTTTATTTTTATCAAAAGAAAATCTAGCAATACTTTCTTCAGTATATTTTTGTCTTCTTTGATTAATTAAATTAATCTCAGTTAAAATCTTTTCAAGGCGAGACTCATCTTTAGAATTAAGAAGGGAGACTGATAAATCAGCATCAGCAATTCTTCCAGAAGAGTTTAATCTAGGACCAATTACAAATCCTAAATGATAAACATCTAAATCAGAGAGATCTATGTTTTGAAATTCGAGAAGTTTTTTAAAAGGATAAAAAGGATTTTTTTTCAGAATTTCGATACCATTTTTTACAATTGACCTATTAAACCCTTTTAGAGGAAAAACATCGGTAATAGTAGCAGTCGCAATAAGACTAATAAGTCGAGAATCTTTATTTCCTAAAGCCAAAGAAAGTATCCAACTTAATGTCGAACCCACGACTTGATCTGACCATATTAGAGAATCTGAATTAGGGACAATATCACCTTGGTGGTGATGATCCGTTATAATAACTTTATTTCCAAGAGATTTTAAATAATCAACCTGAGAAACAGAAGTTATTCCGCAATCAACAGTAATTAATAGAAAATTTTGGAAGTTTACTAAATCCAAAATTTTCTTAACAGTTTTATCTGATAGACCATAACCATCTTCAAACCTGTCAGGAATAACATAATAAACATTTGAGTATTTTAAAAAATCTTTAATTGTGGAATAGATTATATATGTTGAAATTACACCATCAGCATCGTAGTCTCCATGTATAACTATTGGGAGTTTATTTTTAATTGAATCTAAAATCAAATCTCTGGATTTTTTTACATTTTCAATAAATTCAGAGGAAAAGTCATTAACATACTTTGAGGGTTCTTTTGGATTGACAAATTCATTGTAATCTTCAATTCTTTTGCTATTTAAAATATTGTTTTTAAGTGAATCTAAATCTTCAGAGGCTGACCTAATATCCCAGTCAAACATCTTAATTTACTTTAGCAAATTTTTTATTAAGAAATAAAACTAGGGGAGTGGCAATGAAAATTGATGAGTAGGTTCCGGCAGTAATACCAACTACTAGTGCTAAAGAGAAAAACCTAATTGATTCACCTCCGAGTAAAAATAAAGAAAACATTATAAATACAACAACAAAAGATGTAATAAGTGATCTATTTAATGTTTCAAAAATTGAATGATTTGCAATCTCTTCAATTGACATTTCATTTGCATATTTATTTAAATTTTCTCTTATTCTGTCATAAACTACTATAGTGTCATTTATTGAAAAACCAATCACAGTTAACATTGCAGTCAAAAATAAACCGTCTATCTCAACTCCATAAAAGTGACCAAGCATACTAAAAGTAGCTACTACTATTAAAACATCATGAAGCATTGCAATGATAGCCCCAATTCCAAAGTGATAGGAATAAAATTTGTCAGATAAACCCCAGAAGCTATAAGTAACAATTGCTAAAATACCCAATAAGGATAGTACGATAGCTAAAATTGAATTTTTAAAAAACTCATTACCAAAAGTCGATCCAATTGTCTCAATATTTACAATGTTTAAGTAAGGAAATTTTTCAACAATTTTTTGTTTTAAATCTAAAATTTTATTAGAATCAGTTTCTTGAAGTTTAATTGTAATATACTCTGACCCCTCTTCAATCGATATATAACTTACAGTTAATTCATTCAAAAAATTTTGGAGGTTATTTCTTTCATCCTGGGCTTTTATATCCTTCTTTGAAATATCAATTACACTTCCCCCTGTATACTCAATTGATAATTTAAAGCCATAGTTAAAAATTAGATAAAGACCAATTAATATAATAGAAACTGAGGTCATTATTAAATACCTTGAATACTTCATGATGTTCATTTTTTATTTATCAACTTTCAAATCTTTAATGAATACATTAACCATAATTCTTGAAAAATAAACACAAGTTAGAATCGAAATAAATATACCAATACTTAATGTCAATGCGAAACCTTTAATAAACCCTGTTCCAAACTGCATTAAGATAAAAGCTGTTAGTAATGTAGTAAGGTTTGAATCTTTAATACTTGTCCAGGCTCTTTCGTAACCATTAATGATTGCAATTTGTGTAGGCCTGCCCCACCTTACTTCCTCTCTAATTCTTTCAAAAATTAAAATACAAGCATCGCAAGCTACTCCGATAGAAAAAACAAACCCAGCAATTCCAGGCAATGTTAATACTATTGGAGAAGGAAATAGAAAATAAGATAATTTAAACACTGCTAAAGTAATTGAGACATACATTAATAGAGATATGTTTGCAATAAATCCTAAATTTTTATAAGTTACTAATAAAAATATTGAAATAACAAATAATCCAATAAATCCAGCAATCATACTTGTTTGAACAGAATCAGCTCCTAAGGTAGGTCCAATTAGGTTTTGAGAAATTATTTCAATAGGAACAGGCAAGGCACCTGCTCTAAGTAATGAAGAAATTGATTTTGCTTCTTCTAAGGATACCCCTGTAATTGTTGGATCAAATACAACCGCATCGGCTAACTCTTTAGAAACCACAGGTGTTTGCAAGACCTCATCATCAAGAAAAATACCAATTGGTCTTTCAATGTTTTCCTTAAGTAATTTTGAAAATTTTTCTCTTCCATCCGAGGTAAATTTTAACTGAATAACGGGATTATTTGTCTTTTGATCAAAGGAAACATCTGCTGAAACTAAATCCTTACCAGTTACACCGCTTTCGATAAAAATATCTTTTCCTTCAATTTCTTTCAAATCGGTGATTGGCCATTTAACACTTTTATCTAAGTATTTAAATTTTAACTGGGCTGTAGATCCTATAGTTTTCGCAGCTTTATCTAAGTCATCTTGACCAGGAATTTCAATTATCAACCTATCCTCATTACCAACTCTTGAGCTAATAATGTTTGTCTCGGAAACACCAAAGTAGTTTACTCTTCTTGTAACAATATCTTTAACCGAGATTACTGCAAGGTCTCTCTCAGAATCTTTTAATCCTGAAGTGTCTAATTTGACCACTAATCTCACACCGCCTTTAATATCTAAACCTTTTTTTAATTCTGAAAAATCTACAACCTTATTTATAAAGGGGATATTAAAAATGTAACCACCTATATAGGAATCAATTTTAAAATATGAATTATCATATTTAATGTCAACTCTAGGTAAAGCGATTAAAAGTGCTAAAGTGGAAAAAATTGTAATTAAAATAAGTTTGTTACTGTCCTTTTTAAACATACTAATTAATTCTCGAAAAATCTAACTCATCACCATGAATCAAAATTTTTGGTTGAATAATGAATCTTAACACAAAAGAATCTGCTTTTCTTTTTCTAGATAAAAATTCGTCTTCAGATAAAACAGAATAGTTTACTTCTCTATCTTCTTTTTCATAGTTTGAAATCAAATTGTCTAAGGCTGTTTGATGTGGCTCACCAATAACCAATAAATCAAGATCGATGCCTGATGATTTTCTTCCCATACAAAATTCTTTTGATAAAGCTACAAATTTTATATTTCCTAAAGAGTCTAAATTCTTAAATATTCTATTTGATAAACCTTCTTCCCTATAAACAAAATTAACTAAGTCATAAAAATAAGGATTCAATGAATTAACTTTATAAAAAATTTTATTTCCCCAAGGATTTTTGATGAGAATATTTAAATTAGTCAATTTTTCTAATTCTCTTCTTACTGCATTAATTTCAACACCTAATTCCCTGACTAGTGCTCTTACATGGAATTCGTTTTCAAAATTCTTTACAAGAAATTTCAACAAATTAACTCTTACTTCTGATATTAATAATTCTTTTAACATATTAATTTATTATAACCTGGTCAACATTTCTAGAGGGTACAACACTGACCCATGTTTTGCCTCTATTAAACTCTACTTCTTCATTGTTTACAAGATAGAATTTCGTTCTGCTTTCAAGTTTATCTTTTCTCCAAACAATTTCCTGAACAGTACCATCTCTAAAAACTAGACCTTTTCCTTCACCAATTAACTTATAGTCTAATCTATTTTTATCGTCATTTGGAATAGGGAATTCATCCGCAAATAAGATAACTACATTAGTTGTTAAAACATTTTGTTTTGTAATTCTATCTACAAGTGGAATAGGGTTATCTTCTTCATCAAAACCAGAATATCTAATATATTTATTTGATTCAGGAACATATTTAAAAATTCCAGAATAATCACCTTTATACCAAAAGTTAATTTCAATATAGTTTGCTTTTTTTAAATCAGATGTTTTAACCTTATCATCTTTAAATTTCCAAGATGAAATTGGTGTCTTGCCTCCCCATCCTAAAGATAAACCTTTTTCATATAAGTTCTTTCCAATAGCAAAAGCAGTATGTTCCGTAGCAATAGAAGTATTTCCAAAATTGTCCCTATAAAAAGGGGCATTTCCTAAACCCAAACTTCTAATATCCCAGGTATCAATTTTCTCTCTGGCTTGGGGAGAAAAACCAATATGCATTAACATGGCATCTCCCGTTTCTTTAACAACTTGGAGGTAATACTCTCTGGAGGATCTTATAGGGCCTACTTTTTCAGGTAAATTAGAATAATAAAAAGCTAAGTACCTTGTAATGCCTCCTTCAGCAATCATTTCATAAATCAAATCAGCTTCTACTAACCCTACTTGAGGTCTAGCAGGCAGAGCGTTATTTACTATCACTGCTAGGGGCCTATTTTTAAGAAATTCAGGTTCGGAGTCAGAATAAAGTTTTTCTCCTGTCAACTCATTGATAAAAAATTTCTTTTCCAAAGTCGAATCATTAGTAATAGAGATATTTTTTACTTCTTTTTGATTATTATCATTACTTTTATTTGAATTTAAAAACAAGTAAAATCCAGATACAGGTAGTAAAATAGATAAAAATAAAATTAGAATATATTTTTTGTTCATAATTTAAAATATTATAATATAATTAACTAAATTTACTACGAACATATGAAAAAAAGAAACTTAGAGGCACAAAATCAAATATTAAAAAACTATATCAAAGCAAAAGGTTTAGATATCGATATTAAAAAAAATTCAGAAAAAATAAAAAATAAAAATATTGATTCTTTGGTATATAAAGATTTGAAATTGACAATTATTTACATAATTGGAAGTTTTGGATTACTTTTTTTAATCAGATATTTAAATCTGGATTTCTTTTTGAATAAATTCATCTAAGTCCCCATTCAATACAGTTTCTGCATCAAATCTCTCAACACCTGTCCTTAAATCCTTTACTAGTTTGTACGGATTGAGAACATAATTTCTAATTTGATTTCCCCAACCGGGTATTTTATATTCACCCTTAATCTCTTTTCTAGCTTTTTCATGTTTCTCAACTTCTAGTGCATAAAGTTTTGCTCTTAATACATCCATTGCTTTTTCTCTATTTTTTCCTTGATATCGTTCTGTTTGATTCTCTACAACAATACCAGTAGGAATATGTTTAAGTCTTACAGCAGTAGAAACTTTGTTAACATTCTGACCCCCACTTCCACCGGATCTATGGAACTCTTCTTCAATCTCTGAATCTTTTATTTCTATAGTAATGGTGTTATCTAACTTAGGAATTACCTCAACCAGAGCAAATGAGGTTTGCCTAAGATTATCTGAATTAAAAGGGCTATTTCTAACTAGTCTATGAACACCTGCCTCGTTCTTAAAAAACCCAAAAGCATAGTTAGCATTTATTTCTAATGAAACCTCTTTATACCCAACCTCATCCCCAAAACTTTCGTTTATTATTGAATACTTATATTTTTTACTATCTAAATACATCGAGTACATTCTTAAGAGCATGGTAACAAAATCCATAGCCTCTGTACCACCTTGACCAGAGTGTATGGTTAAAATACAACCTAACTTATCGTACTCATTACCTAAAAAAGTTTTAAGTTCAACATCTTTTATCAAGATATCAAATGAGTTCAAATCTTCACATACCAAAAATAGCTCAAGATTATCAATTTCTTCAAGCTCTTTTTTTAGATCTTCAAACTCTTTATTAATTCTCTGACTATACTCCCAATCTGACCAAATCTCCTCACCCTCTACTAATTTTTGTAAGTCTTTTAATCTAGCACTTTTAAATTCGTAACTAATATTTGCTTTTAAAGCATTTAATTTTTCTTGTCTTTCGTTCATATTCATTACCATTTTAACATTTGGGCAGGAACTCTTGATTATTGCATAATTCCAAATTCAAAATCAAATTTACCTGACTGACCAACTTTGGTTTCTGTTAAATTCTCTGCAGAAAACCTTAGAATGTATGAGCTTACAACACCTGGTTCAAGTACACCTAAATTAAATCCTTCTGTTTTCCACTTAACAAAATTCTTCTTACCTAGGGAATCACCTAACTCGCCTTCATCAACAATGCCATTAGAGTTTTTATCATTCCATTTAATTATCTCTACAAAAAGAGAATATCTTAAACTAGCAGGATCCTCAGCGGTAGTGTAGTTAGCATAAGAACTGATGTTTACATTATTAGATGAGATATTAACCAATTTAACTAAATAGTCTGTGCTCCAATAATTATAAATATTATCAAAACTAACTCCAGTTAATTCAGTTACTAAGTTTTCAGAGATATTTCCACCAGTTATATCTTTTAAGAATTTTATTTCCATAGTCGCAGTCGTAAATAATGCTCCTTTCATAAAAATCTTGCTACTAACTGCAGCATAGGCCACACCGCTAATAAAAATTCCAGCCAGAATGAATGATAGTAATCTCTTAAGTTTGTTTTTAGCATTCTTCATTTTTCACCTCCTTTCTTTGATAACTTTTTACTAAGTAGAATTTTAATTATTGAAATGAAAAATTATTATGATATTCTCTACCTCAAATGGAGATAGGAAATCAGATTAAAAATCTAAGATTAAAGTTAAATATGTCTCAAGATAGATTTGGAAAGAAAATTGGTGTTAGTGGTAAAACTGTTTGTGCATACGAAAAAGGAAAGATTAATCCAGCTTTATCAGTTTTAGAAAAAATATCAGATGAATTTGATGTTAATTTTATTAGAAAATCCAACAGGGAAATTGAAAGAAAAATTGATGAACTTGCAAAAAATTTAGCAGATATTCAAAGATTGTTCAAAGAATCACTTTCAATTTAAATTTAAAAACTCTATTTTTGATACTAAAAACTCTATTTTTGATACTAAAAACTCTATTTTTGATACTAAAAACTCTATTTTTGATAGATAGAGAAAATTTTTTATTAAAAATCTTCTAATTAAAAGGTTAAGTGCAACTCAAAAGTAATTACTAAAATAAAAGAGGGGAAATACTTTCGTATTTCCCCTCTTTCCTCAATATATAAAAGATTATCTCTTTGAAAATTGAGAAGCTTTTCTTGCTTTTCTTAAGTTTGGTTTTTTTCTTTCAACCATTCTAGGATCTCTTGTTAACATTCCATTTTTTTTAAGCATAACTGAAAATTCCTCATTCAAAAGAGAAAGTGCTTTAGATATAGCTAAAGACACAGCACCTAATTGAGATGATTTAGAAGATCCTTTAACTTTAATTGACAAGTTATATTTTGATTCTGGGTTTGCAATACCTAAAAGAAAAAAAGGCTTTCTCCAGATAAGGTTTTCTTTTTCTGAAGGAAAGTAATTTTCAATAGGTTTGTCATTTACAGTAATAGAACCTTTTTCACTAGACATAAAAACCGATGCAGTAGCAGTTTTTCTTCTTCCACTAGTTATTATCATATTTGAATTTTCTTTTTTTGACATATTATAACTTTACTTGTCCTTGATGAGGATGTGTATCACCTTCATATACATATAAATTAGTAATTCTTACATCTCTTAATCTATTAATCGGTAACATTCCTCTTACAGCATCCACTAAAACATCGTTAGGTCTTCTAACAATTCTTTTTTCAAAAGTCTCAGATTTAAGACCCCCTGGATAATTAGAGTGCCTGTAATATACTTTAGATGAAGCTTTATTGCCAGTAACTCTAATATTAGAAGAATTTATAACAACTACCTTATCTGAAATAGAATGATTAGGAGTGTACTCAACCTTGTTTTTACCAATTAGGATTTTAGCTATTTTATCAGCAACTCTTCCAAGTATTTGATTATTAGCATCAATTAAGTGCCATTTAACTTCGATATCTTTTGGGTTTAAAACTTTAGTTTTCATATTTATGCTTCCTTCTCATTCTTTACAAACTCAATAACAGCTACTTCAGAATTATCACCTTTTCTAATTTTTCCTAATTTCTTAATTCTTGTGTAACCACCATTTCTTTCTTTCATTGATGGAGCAATTTCTTTGAATAACTTCTTAATAGCATCTTCATTACCAATCTTTGTTCTTACTAATTGTAATGAAGTGAAAGTATCGTTTTTAGCTTTAGTAATAAGTTTTTCAATAAATGGTCTCAAAAACTTAGCTTTCACAACAGAAGTTTCAATTCTTCCACTAAGGATAAGTGATGAAGCAAGATTCTTAAGTAAAGCTTCTCTATGATCTTTATCCCTATTTAACTGCTTTCCACCAACTCTATGTCTCATTATATTCTTCCTAGTAACTTCTTAATCTCTTCAATTGATTTTTCACCTAGATTCTTAATATCTGAAATTTCCTCATCAGATTTATTTCTAAGATCTTGAAGTGTAAATATACCGTGTTTCTTTAAAGCATTGATAGTTCTTGTAGGAAGAGGTAAATCTTCAACAGAAGAATTATCAGATTTAATTTCAGAGGCAACTGCTTGACTAAACAATTCGTTTAAACCTTCATCGGATTCTTTTGCAGATGCAAATTGAGAATAGAAGTCTCTTAATATAGAAGCTGAATCTTTAATAGCTTCAGAAGCTTTTATTGATCCGTCAGTTATTACTTCAAGAGTCAATTTATCAAGGCCTGATTCTCTCCCGACTCTAGTTTCTTCAATACTATAAGATGCACTTACAACTGGGGAGAAAATAGCATCAACTAATACAGAACCTAATTTATTAGACTCTCTTTTCTCAACAGGTGAGTAACCTATACCAGTTTCTACAGTAATTTCCATTTCAAAGTTCTTTGATTTTTCAGATACAGTAGCAATTACAGCATCTTTATTGATAACTTCAACTTCAGAAGTTAATTCAATATCAGCAGCAGTAACAACACCAGCACCTTTTTTGGAAATCTTACCAACAAAAGTACCTTTTGAGTGCGCTTTAAATCTTAATTCTTTAAGATTTAAAGTAATCTCAATAACATCCTCTTTAACTCCGTCAATTGTAGTAAATTGATGTGTTATTCCTGGTACTGAAAATGAAGTAACAGCAGCACCTCTAAGTGATGTTAAAAGAACTCTTCTTAGTGAAGATCCTAATGTATGACCAAAACCTGTAGGTAAAGGTTCAAAATTAAATACTCCTGAATTTTTGTTTTCAGAAACTTTTGTAAATTTTAATTCATAGTTATTAACCATTTTTTTCTCCTTATCTTGAATAGAATTCAACTATTAACTGTGCATTAACAGGCTCTTTCACATCATCTCCTGATGGAAGTCTGTCAATTTTAACATATTTTTCTTTAACATTGGCTTCAAGCCAAGCAGGAATGGCATAACCCTGTCTTAACTGTATCTTATCAAATGATATTGGTCTGATAATATCTCCTGTTTTCGCTAGAATAGAAGGAATAGTTACAACCTGGCCATTTAAGGCGAATAAACCTCTTCTTATCATCTGTCTTGCTTGGGATCTAGAAACAGCAAATCCACATCTGTAAACCATATTGTCTAGTCTAGATTCTAAAATCTGCATTAAGTTTTCAGAAGCAATTCCTTTGGAGTTCATAGCTTTAGAAACATAAGATCCAAATTGTTTTTCTAATATAGAATAAATTCTCTTTAATTTTTGTTTTTCTCTTAATTGAATTCCAAACTGAGTAGTAGCACCTCTTTTAGAAGCATGTTGTCCAGGTCTTGTAGGTCTTCTGTTAAATGCACACTTTTCAGTTTCACATCTGTTACCTTTAAGGTACAATTTAGTACCTTCTCTTCTACATAATCTACATTTTGGTCCAGTATTTCTAGCCATAATTACATTCTTCTCCTTTTACTTGGTCTGCATCCGTTATGAGGAAGAGGTGTTCTATCTGTAATTGATAAAACTTTCAAACCAGCAACTTTTAATGCTTTAATTGCTGAGATTCTCCCGTTACCGATACCTTTTACAAAAATATTAACTTCTCTTAAACCTGAATTAAATGCTTTAGTTCCTATCTCTTCTGCAATTTTAGTTGCAGCATATGGAGTTGACTTTCTTGAGCCTTTAAATCCAAACATTCCAGAACTTCCATTAACAAGTGTATTTCCTTTTTCATCACAAATAGAAACAATTGTATTGTTCATTCCAGAAAAAACATATACATTACCAATTGCTGGTACTACTTTATTTTCTTTTTTTGATTTAGTTTTGTTTTTTATTTTACTTATTGCCATATTATTTCTTTGCTAACTTCTTCTTGGTACCGCCAACTGTTTTCTTTTTACCTTTTCTTGTTCTAGCGTTTGCTCTTGTCTTCTGTCCTCTTGCAGGAAGGCCTTTTTGGTGTCTTGAACCTCTGTAAGATTTGATCTCAATTAATCTTCTAATATTTTGAGAAATTATTCTCTTTAACTCACCTTCAACAGGAATTTGAAGCTCTTGTATTCTAGTGTTTATACTTGCAACCTCTGAGTCTGTTAAATCTTTAGCTCTCTTATTAAAATCAATACCTAAAGCTAAAAGAATCTTTTGGGATAGTACTAAACCAATACCTTTAACATATGTTAATGAGTATTCTATTCTTTTGTTATTAGGAATATCAATTCCTGAAATTCTTGCCATAATTAACCTTGTTTTTGCTTATGTTTTGGATTTCTTTTACAAATAACATAAACAACACCTCTTCTTCTAACAATCTTGCAATCCTTACATATTCTTTTTACTGATGCTCTAACTTTCATTTTTTTTATTTCCTATTTATATTTATAAACAATTCTACCCCTTGTATCATCGTAGGGAGTAAATTCTACTTTTACCTTGTCCCCAGGAAACAATCTTATCCTATTTCTTCTTATATTTGAAGAAGCAGACGCAACAGCTGTTTTTCCATCAGGAAACTCGATTCTAAATAAACCACCCATTATAGCTTCTATTATTACTCCCTCTTTGTCTGTTGTTGTCTTTGTATCCATCTTTTAGGTATTGATAGTGTGTATTTTAACAAAATAATAATTATTTTTCAACACTTACTTTGTCAATACCACAGGTCCTTTCCTGGTAATCGCCACAGTATGCTCCCATAATGCTCCCAGTGAACCGTCTTTTGTCACAATTGTCCAACCATCATCTAGAGTTTTTAATTGATGACTACCTTTTTGATAGATGATCTCTATAGCTAGAACTAACCCCTCTTTAAGAGTAATTCCTGTACCTGGTTTTCCATAAGGGGGTACTAATGGATCCTCATGCAATTCTTTACCAATTCCATGACCTACTAAACTCTTAGAAACACTAAAACCTCTGGATTCAATTGAATGCTGCATAGCATAAGATACATCCCCAAGTTTATTTCCAATTTGGCAATTTTGAATGGCATTTTCAATACAAATCTGACCGGCCTCTAAAAACTTAGATTCAATATTTGTTTCAATTTCTTTGGTCCCAGAGGTATCTGTATGAAACCCTCCGTAAAGAACACCTAAATCGATCTTGACTAGATCTCCCTTTTTAATAATGTATTCATTTGGAATCCCGTGAACTAGACCTTCATTAATATTTATACAGGTAGAAAATCTGTAACCAGGTACGGTTTTAAAACTTGGTTTAGCTTTATTTTTTAAAATAAAATCTTCAACAGCTGAATCAATTTCTTTTAAGGATACCCCTGCCTCTGCCATATTAAGAGCAAGTTTTAAACAATTGGAAGAAATATTTCCCCCAACCTTCATAATCTCTATTTGCTCTTGTGTTTTAAAAGTTATCATAGTAGATTCTTAATTTCCTCTGTTATCTCAGGTATACTTTTTGAGGCATCAATCTTAATTAACTCATTTCTATCTTTAAAATAGGTAAGCACTGGAAGTGTTTTTGTTTCAAAAATTTCCCACCTATTCTCAAATGTCTCATCAGTATCGTCACCTCTTTTTTCTAATTCCCCTCCACATAAAGAACAAACAGTATCTGAAAAACTGTAAATTGAACTATCTATTCTACAAACAACTCTATTTAAAATTCTTTCTTTACATGTTTCTTTTGGACATTCCAAATAAATTACATGATCAACTTGAGGATCAAATTCGGTTAAATCACTAAGCTGCCTTAACCAACCATCAAGAACAAATCCTGTTTTTGATTTTTCTACTTCATCTTTGACTACTTGGGCGACAATATTATTTGGAGCTAATTCACCCTTCGACATTGAGTTATTTATAATTTCGTAGTATTTATTTTCTGGACTAATTTCTCTAAGTAAAGAACCCACTTTAATAAATGGGATTTCAAACATTTCTGAAATTTTATTAGCTATAACAGTTTTCCCAGCTCCTGGAGGTCCAATCAAAAGAATCCTTGGTTGTTTAGAAACCATAAAGTTTCTTCAACTCCTCTTCTTTATCTTTCATTTCTTTTTCAATTTTTGTGTCCATCTTTTTCATGGCAGTATTAATAAGGTCTCTTAATATCTTATCTTCAACTCCGTTAATAACTATTTTCTGAATCTTCTTATCTCCTGTAACCACAACAGAAGTCATGCCTTTTTCTTCATAACTAGTTAAAGACTCCAATTTCTTTTTAATTTCTGATTGCAATTTTTGTAACTGCATTAACTGCTTAGCTTTATCGAACATACTTACCAATTACCTCCTAATCAAGAAAACTTTGATACTTCTTACTAACAACAAGTGAATCTATTTTTCTAATAGTTTCCAAAACAACACTAACTACAATTAACAAAGAAGTACCACCTACAGCAAAAGATGAGAAACCTATGAATAGTTGTATTAAATATGGTAATACTGCAATTAAACCGAGAAATAAACCACCTCCAAAAGTAATCTTTCTTATAACATTCTTAAGATAAGATGTAGTGTTTATTCCAGGTCTAATTCCAGGAATAAAACCTCCTCTTTTCTTAATATCTTCAGAAATTTTTTCAGGATTAAACTGAATAGAAGTATAAAAATATGTAAAGGCTAAAACTAAAACAAAGGTAATAAAGTTATATAAAAATGAATCTGATTGAAAATTGTCATTTAAGAAAATTCCTAGATCCCTTAAATAAGACTTGTCTGAGGCAGCAAGAGGAGCAACAAGTAGAGAAGGTAGTAGTACAATTGATACAGCAAAGATAACAGGAATAACACCTACCTGATTTACTTTAAGAGGTAATGAAGAAGTAACTCTAGAACCACCGCTTGCTATTCTTCTTCCATACTCAAGAGGTATATTCTTTACCCCTTCATTGACATAGACAACGGAAGCAGTAACAGCAAGAAGAGCTAGAACAAAAAAGACTGCATTTATAAAATTTTCCGAATTAAGAAGTCCGAAAAATTGAACCGAGGAAGTTGGGATTGTGGAAATAATTCCTACAAATATCAACATTGAAACCCCATTTCCCACACCTCTTTCAGTCAAAAGATCTGAAATCCAAAGAAGTATGTAGGTACCAGCCATCATACTAAGAATCAAAATAGATAAATCTAATCTAGAAAGTTCAGGTAAAACACCTTGCGATTTAAATAATGCATAAATACCTAACGATTGGACAACTGCAATAGGTAAGGTCAGGAATTTCGTATACTCATTTAATCTTTCTCTTCCAGACTCTCCTTCTTTGGATAATTCCTCAAGGGAGGGCACTAATGCAGTAAATAATTGAATGATAATAGAGGCATTAATATAAGGAGCAAGTCCAAGAGTAACTATCGAAAAATTTTTCAGACCACCCCCACTAAATATATCAAACATGCCCAACAATTCTGAGGATGTTACAAAGTTCTTAACAGATTGAACATCTATGCCAGGTACAGGAATATGAGAAAGTATCCTGAAAAGAAAAATAATAAAAATTGTAAATAAGATTTTGTTTCTAATTTCTGTATTACCGATAATAGAGGACATATTACTCTATTTTACCACCAGCTTTTTCTATTTTTAGCTTGGCAGCTTCAGAAATAATGAATTTTGAAAATGTTAACTTCTTTTCTAAATTTCCGTTAGCTAAAATCTTTACACCATTTCTAGGACTTGCTTTATATTTTGATTTGTAAAGCATCTCAGGTGTAATAACAGCACCGTCTTCAAATTTGTTAAAATAAGAAACAGGAACTGAAAAAATTTCTTTACTTCTTGGGTTTTTAAATCCAACAATTTGTGGAAGTTTCTTATATAGAGGAACTTGTCCTCCTTCAAAACCATAAGGTAAACTTCTACCAGTTCTAGCTTTCTGACCTTTAGTTCCCTTACCAGTAGTATGGAATCCTTTACCAGATCCAGCACCTCTACCAACTCTTTTTCTCTTCTTACTATTTCCTAATAATTTGTATAAATTAAATAAATCCATATATTTTATTTCAACTTCTCGAATGCTTTTAATGCACAATAAATATTTGTTACTTTGTTACTTGAACCTAATAATTTAACTGAAATATTACTAATACCAGCTAGTTCAACTAAATCTCTAATAGAACCTCCTGCTACAACCCCAGAACCTGGTTTAGCTGGTTTCATTAAAATTTTAGATGATTTATATTTAGCTTCAACTTGGTGTGGAATTGTTTCGTTTACTAGCTTAATTTGAACCATTTTTTTCTTTGCATGGAGAAAGGCTTTTTGAGTAGCTTGTTGAACATTATTTCCTTTTCCAAGAGCTATTCCTACTTTACCTTTTTTATCTCCTACTAGAGCAAGAGTTGTAAATGTTAATTTATTACCTCCGGTAATTTTCTTAACTACTCTTTTCATTTCAATAATTTTTTCAAATATATCTTTATTTTTAACATCCATAATTAAAACTTAAGACCTCCTTCTCTGGATCCTTCAGCAAATCTCTGTATTCTACCATGATAAATATAACCATTTCTATCAAATACCACGGATTGAATTCCTTTTTCAATAGCTTTCTTTGCTAATTCCTTACCTGCATTAAAAGAATCAATAACTTTACTGTCTTTTGAATCAAAATCTTTTGATGAAATACTGATAATAGTTTTTCCTCTAGTATCATCAATAAGTTGACCATAGATAAACTTATTCGATCTAAATACAGTTAATCTAGGTCTTGATTCTGTACCAGAAATTTTTTCTCTGATTTTTAGTTTTCTTCTTTTAATATTTTTGTTTAAAAATAACTTAGACATTTTATTTACCCTTTGATGCTGACTTACCAGCTTTCCTTCTAACTACTTCACCTGCATATCTAATACCTTTACCTTTATATGGCTCAGGTTTTCTTAATTTTCTAATATTTGATGCTACTTGACCTACTAAAACTTTATCGATACCCTTTACTACAAACTTAGTATTACCGTCAACTTCAAATTTAATTCCTTCAGGTGCTTTTATATCTACTGGATGTGAAAAACCTAAAGTAAAGTTTAAATCATTACCATTAAGTTTGACTCTGTATCCTACACCTTCTAATTCTAATTTCTTTTCAAATCCTTTTGTTACACCATCTACCATATTATTAACTAAGGCTCTTGTTAAACCAAAATAAGCATTTGATTCTTTAGTCTCTTCCTTTACAAAAAAAGATAAAATATTGTTTTCAAATGTATGAGAAATTTCTGGTCTTAGTTCTCTAGTAAGAGATCCCAAAGGACCACTTACTTTTATTGTATTACCATCAAAATTTAAAGTTACATTTGCTGGTATATTAATTATTTTTTTTCCTATTCTTGACATATTATTTTAGTAAACCTCACAAATAACTTCACCACCAAGCTTCTTCTTTTTAGCCTCTTCAGTAGTCATAAGACCTCTAGAAGTTGATACAATTCCAATTCCAAAACCGTTTCTAACAAATTCTAATTCTGTAGATCCGAGGTAAATTCTTCTTCCAGGTTTAGAAACTCTTTTAGCCTCAGAAATGAAAGGTTTATTACTTTCGGTATATTTCAAATCAACATGTATACCTTTGATAACACTATCCTTGTGCTTGAAAACTTTAACATTTTCTACAAAACCTTTTTCCTTCAAGATATGTAAAATTCCCTCATTCATTTTTGAAAAAGGTAGTTCTACACTACTTTTCTTTACCATAGAAGCATTTTTAATTGTACTTAATAAGTTTGCTATTGTATCCATATATTTACCAACTTGCTTTCATTACTCCAGGAAGTTCACCTTTATGAGCTAATTCTCTAAAACATTTTCTACAAATTCCAAATCTGCCAATGTATCCTCTTGGATTACCGCAAATATTACATCTTTTTCTCTCTCTAATTGCGAATTTTAATGCTTTTTTAGCTCTTTCTAGTTTTCCTTTTTTAGCCATATTAATTGTTTCGTTATTTTACCATAAAATTACTTAGAAAAAGGCATTCCAAGTAAAGTTAAGAACTTTTGACTTTTCTCCTTATTTGAATTTTTAAATACCAAGGTAATCTGCATAGATCTAATTCCCTTTGTTTTATTTGCGTCAACCTCAGGGAAAATGATATGTTCTTTAACACCAATTGAATAATTACCTGACTTATCGAAAGATGAATTACTTACTCCCTTAAAGTCTCTAACTCTTGGTAACGAGATATTTATTAATTTCTGTAAGAAACCCCACATTCTTTCACCTCTAAGAGTTACTGTAATACCTACTGTGTCATTTTTTCTAACTTTAAAACCAGCTTCACTCACTCTTGATTTTCTAAAGGTTGGCTTTTGTCCAGAAATTGATGTAATTTCTTGAAAAAAAGAATCAACTACATCCTTATTATCTCTAAACTTACCAATACCTGAATTAATAACAATTTTCTCAAGTACTGGGATTTGCATCACATTCTCTAATGAAAGTTCTTTTACTAAGTTTCCTTTAATTTCAGTTGTATATAATTGTTTTAACTCGTTCATATATATTATTTATTCAAAACTTCCTTTGACTTTTTAATTATTCTAAATTTCTTCCCATCAACTATTGAGTAACCAATTCTTGATGTTTTATTTTCCTTTTCATCAAAAAACATAGCATTAGAAACATCAATTGGTTTTTCAAAAGTAACAATTCCACCTTCTTTATTAATAACACCTGGTTTAACATGTCTTTTGACAATGTTTACCCCTTGAACAACAATCTTTCTTTCAACAGGTAAAACTCTAAGAACTTCACCTACCTTACCTTTATCTTTTCCGGATATTACTTTTACTTTATCTTTTAATTTAATTTTCATAGTTTGTTACCAAACCTCCTTAGCTAAAGATACAATCTTTAAAAATCCATTATCTCTTAATTCTCTTGCAACAGGTCCAAAAACTCTTGATCCAATCATATTCTTATCCTTAGCAACTAAAACAGCTGCATTATCATCAAATCTAATATGTGAGCCGTCTTTTCTTCTAATTTCTTTTCTAGTTCTAACAATCACAGCTTTTACCACAGAGTGATCTTTTACAGATGAGCCTGAATCAGCACCGCTAATTGCTACTGTAATAACATCACCTATTGATGCAAATCTTCTTCTAGAGTTACCCGGTATACCGATTAACTTTAGTTTTTTTGCACCTGAGTTATCTGCAACTTTTAAAACTGTTCCTACCTGTAACATATAATTATCCTTTTATTACCTCTGTAACTTCAAACTTAACATTTTTTGAGTAAGGTCTAGATTCAGTAATAACAACTGTATCTCCTTCAGAAACTTCTTTCTCGTTATGTGCTAGAAATTTCTTTGTTTGCTTCATTTTTTTACTATAAAGAGGGTGTGATTTTACATACTCTATAGCAACCGAAACAGTCTTATTCATTTTTGTAGAAACAACAGTTCCTGTTAATCTTTTTTTACTCATTTTTAAAATCCTCAGCTTCCTTAATTATTTTAAATTCGTTTGAAACAGTTAACATTCTAGCCAACTCTTTCTTCATTAAACCAACTTTTTTAACATTCTTCTCAGATCCCTTAACAACATTTTTAGAAGTCTCAATAATCTCTTTTTTCTTATCGGAGATCATTTTTTTTAAATCAGATATATTAAGGTTTCTTAAATCTTTAGACATCATATTATAACTCATCTTTCACAAATTTGGTCTTTAAAGGTAATTTTGCATCAGCTCTTCTAAATGCATCTCTTGCTGTAGCTTCATCTACTCCGCCAATTTCAAAAAGTATCTTACCAGGTTTAATAACTGCGGAAAAATGATCCACAGGAGATTTACCTGATCCCATTCTTGTTTCTGCTGGTTTCTTATGAATAGGTTTGTCAGGGAATATTCTTACCCAAACTTTACCACCTCTTTTAGTTTTATTTGAAATTGCTTTTCTAGCAGCTTCAATTTGTCTTGAAGTAATTAAACCTCTTGCAACACTTTTCAAAGCAAATTCTCCAAAAGAAATATCTGAACCTCTTACAGCAAGTCCCTTATTATTTCCTCTTTGGTGTTTTCTAAATTTTACTTTCTTTGGCATCAACATAAATTAAATCTCCAAGTCACCCTTATAAATCCATACTTTAATTCCAATAGCTCCAAATAACATGTGAGCATCAACTTGAGCATAATCAATGTCAGCTCTTAATTTCTGAGCTGGAATTGAACCAAGTTTATACGACTCAGTTCTAGCAATACTTGATCCCCCGCCTAATAAACCTGAAAATCTAATTCTAATTCCTTTTGCTCCCTTTTCCATTGCAGCATTCATAGCTAATTGAGATGCTCTTGCAGGCTTAACTCTTTTTTTAAGCTGTCTTACTAAGTTATTAGCGACTATTCTAGCATGAATCTCTGGATTTTTAACCTCTTCAGCAGTAATTTTAACAGTTGATTTAGTTAATTTTTTAATTTCTTTTTCAGCACTTTCAACACCTGCTCCAGCTTTTCCAATTACTACTCCTGGGTTTGACACTCTTATAATAATGTTAAGTATATTTCCAGA
Source organism: Patescibacteria group bacterium (assembly GCA_032117075.1). Classification (GTDB taxonomy): domain Bacteria; phylum Patescibacteriota; class WWE3; order UBA101185; family UBA10185; genus JAUMAA01. The sequence goes on along the minus strand of JAUMAA010000008.1, from coordinate 17,882 downwards.
TCTTTCTAAAATAACTTCTTTAAGACCTGCTGGTTCAAATTTCTTCTCTAAAAAAGTTCTAATTCTGTGATCTTCTACTGCATATTTTGCATATTCTTTTTTGTCAGCAAACCACTTAGAATTCCAATCTTTAGAAATACCAATCCTAAAACCAGTTGGGTTAATTTTTTGTCCCATTATTTAGACCTTTCGGATAAACCAATAACTACATGACTTCTTCTCTTCAAAATTGGATAAGTGTTACCTCTTGAACCTGGTTTTCCTCTTTTTAACATACTTGCTTCATTAGCAAAAATCTCAGAGATGTATAATGTTTCTCTCGAAATCTTTAAATTATTTTCTGCATTTGCAATTGCTGATTTCAAAACTTTTGACAAAATTCTAGCACCCTTTGAAGGATGGAATTCTAGGATTCTTTCAGCTAAGGATACATCCTTATCTTTAATTAAATCTATAACAATTCTAATCTTCTTAGCGGATGTTAGGGAGTCTTTTAATTTTGAGTAAACAATACTATTCTTCATATACTTTAATCTTTCTTAGTTGAGTGCTTTACAAATTTTCTAGTAAGAGAAAACTCACCCAATTTATGACCTACCATTGATTCTGTAACAAAAACAGGTATGAACAATTTACCATTATGAACCTCAAATGTAAATCCAATCATTTCAGGGGTAATAGTGGATCTTCTAGACCAGGTCTTAATTTGTAATTTACCGCCTTCTTCTCTTAGTTTTAAAACCTTGTTCATTAACTTTTCATCTGTAAAAGGTCCTTTTTTTAATGATCTAGCCATTTTATTTTCTCCTATCTTTCACAATAAACTTATTAGTATGTCTTCTTGTTCTAGTCTTAACACCTCTAGTTTTCCAACCCCATGGAGATTTAGGAGATGGCATTCCAATACCATTATCCTTATAAGAACCGGCATGTGGGTGATCTGAAGGGTTAGCCATAGCAACACCTCTTACACTTGGTCTTACACCTCTGTGTCTATTAATTCCTGCTTTTCCTAATACTCTATTTCTTAACTCACCGTTTGAAACAACTCCTACGGTAGCCATACATTCAATTGAAACTTTCTTATACTCACCAGAAGGAAGTTTAATTTGAGCAAAATTTCCTTCTTTAGCCATCAAAATAGCGAAGTTTCCAGCACCTCTAACCATAGAACCACCTTGATTAGGATTTAATTCAACATTGTGAATCATGGTTCCAACAGGAATATTAGCAATTCTTGTAGAATTTCCAGGAGTGAATTCAATATTTTCACCAGAAACAACTATTGAACCAACAGTTAATTTTTCAGGAGCTAAGATATATCTTTTTTCACCGTCATTATAGATAATTAAAGCAATTAGAGCACCTCTGTTAGGATCGTATTCTATAGCAGATACTTTTCCTGGGATATCAAATTTGTTTCTTTTAAAATCAATGATTCTATAAAACTTCTTTGCACCTCTGGATTTGTGTCTAACAGAAATTCTTCCGTTGGACCTACCAGATGGACCATTAAGAGGTTTTAGTAATGATTTTTCAGGTCTCTTCTTAGAAACATCAGAAACTACTGATTTTCTATGCCTTGTACCTGAAGTTTTTGGTTTATAGCTTTTTAACATAATTAGTTATTCTCCTCAACTTTAAGATCTATAGTTTGACCTTCTTTAATTTCAACATAAGCTTTTTTAAATCTTCCAACTCTAATTTCTTGAGGAAATCTTTTTGGATTCTTAGAAACAATTCTTTTTCTCTTACTTGGTAGAATAGCAGTCCTTACTTTAAGAACATTCACACCAAATAAATTTTCAATTATTAAGGCAATAGAATTTTTGTTTAAGGATTCATCAACCTTAAAGGTGTAAATATTTGAACCTCTTAAATTAGCAGATTTTTCGGTTAGTATTAATTTTTTAATTTCATTACTTATTCTCATATTTACTTTCTAATGCATTAATAGAATTTTTGTCGAATAAAATATTTGTATGATTTAAAATATCATATGCATTAAGATTAGATAGCATTTTAACAGATACTCTATCTAAATTTCTAGCAGATTTAATAATATTTTCATTCTTTCCATCAATAACAACTAAAGTTTTAGTACCAGTTAAGTTCATATTACCCAAGAGTGATTCAAAACCCTTTGTTTTGGCAGAGGATAGATCAAAATTTTCAATAACTTTTATATTATCTGAATTAAATCTTGCAGATAAAACATTTAGTAAAGCCCCAACTCTCATTCTTTTAGGTAATTCTAATCTAAAAGTCTTAGATCTTGGTCCATGAGTAATTCCACCTTTTACCCAAAGTGGGGATCTAATAGAACCAACTCTAGCCCTACCAGTACCTTTTTGTTTCCAAGGCTTTTTACCAGCACCAGAAACTTCACCTCTAGTTTTAGTATGGGCATTTCCAGTTCTTTGATTAGTCAAGTAAACTCTTACATATTGAGCAATTAAATCAGAGTTTAACTCTCTTCCAAAAATAAATTCTGAAACATTTAATTGTTCTAATTTAGAACCATCATTTTTAAGTATATCTAAAATCATATTTTTCATATTAAGCATTTAATCCTTCGAAATGTAGTTCAACTTTAGAATTTCTAGCACCTGGTATTGGACCAGAAACTGTAATTAATTTGTTATCAATATCTACATTCAAAACTTCTATATTCTTTAAAGTAATTTGTTTATTTCCATGTCTTCCAGCCATTTTTTTACCTAGAAAAACTCTTCCTGGGGTCTGACCTCCGATAGCACCAGCAGCCCTTGGTCTATCAGACTGACCTCTGGTCGCCTGCTGACCGGAAAAATTCCATTTTTTCATTACACCAGTAAAACCTTTACCTTTTGATGTACCGATTATTTTAATTGTTTGATTTAACAATTCAGGAGTAAGATCTGACTCAGATTTTAAGATAGTTACAGGAACAACTTTTCCACTGTCTAAAAATACCTGTGACATATTTAATTTTAAAGCTTCAATTTTTAACATAATATATTTCTTTCATGCCCTATTTAATAAAGCATTTCGTGCAATTTTACCAAATAATATCAATATTTCAAATAGATTTACATCTTAATTGAAATACCAACACCAGCGGGTAAGGACAAATGAGATAGATTCTCTATTGTTGATGGGGTAGGATTTAGGATATCTATAACTCTTTTATGAGTTCTCAATTCAAACTGCTCCCTTGATCTTTTATCGATAAAAGGGCCTCTAACAACAGTAAATCTTTCAATTTTAGTAGGTAGAGGAACGGGACCAACAACCTTGGCTCCGGTTCTAACTGCTGTATCAATGATTTTCTCTGCTGAAATATCAATAATTCTGCTGTCATAGGATTTTAATTTAATTCTTACTCTTGATTCTTTTTTCATATTTTTATATGGGGAGTTTTGATATCAAAACTCCCCATCTACGATTCCTTAAGCAATAACTTTAGTTACTACACCAGCTCCAACAGTCTGGCCTCCTTCTCTAATAGCAAATCTTAAACCTTCTTCTAAAGCTACAGGGGTGATTAATTTAACAGTAAATTTAACATTATCACCTGGCATTACCATGTCGATTCCTGTTGGTAATGTAATTTCACCTGTAACGTCAGTTGTTCTTAGATAAAACTGTGGCTTGTATCCAGTAAAGAATTGTTTGTGTCTTCCACCTTCTTCTTTAGATAAGATATAAACTTCAGCATCAAAAGAACTTGCTGTTTTAATTGATGCAGGCTTACATAGTACTTGACCTCTTTCGATGTCTTCTCTTTTGGTACCTCTTAGAAGTAAACCAACATTATCTCCAGCCATACCTTCTTTTAATTGTTTCTTAAACATTTCAACTCCGGTAACAATTGTTTTTTGTGTATCTCTAATTCCTGAGATTTCAATCTCTTCACCTACTGTAATTTTTCCTCTTTCAATTCTTCCTGTAACAACTGTACCTCTTCCTGCAATTGAGAATACGTCCTCAACTGGCATCAAGAAAGGCTTATCTAATTCTCTTACCGGATCTGGGATGAATGAATCAACAGCATCCATTAATTCGATAATTGCATCTTCGTACTTAGTATCACCTTCAAGAGCTTTCAAAGCTGAGCCTCTAATAATAGGTGTTGTGTCTCCTGGGAAACCATATTTTGATAATAAATCTCTGATTTCCATTTCAACTAAATCTAATAATTCTGCATCTGCAACCATATCGCATTTGTTCATAAATACTACAATTGAAGGAACATTTACTTGTCTAGCAAGAAGAATGTGTTCTTTTGTTTGAGGCATTGCTCCATCTGTTGCAGCAACAACTAAAATTGCTCCATCCATTTGTGCAGCACCAGTAATCATGTTTTTAATATAGTCCTTGTGTCCTGGACAATCTACGTGAGCGTAGTGTCTCTTTGCTGTTTCATACTCAACGTGAGTAATACTAATAGTAATTCCTCTTGCCTTTTCTTCAGGTGAGTTGTCAATTTGATCATAAGCTCTAGCTTCTGCTTGACCTCTCTTAGCAAGCACTGTAGTGATTGCTGCTGTTAATGTTGTTTTACCGTGGTCAACGTGACCGATTGTACCAATGTTTACGTGTGGTTTTGTTCTATTAAACTCTGCCATATAAACCTTTCTTTGTGGAGTAATACTCCAAATTAATACTTATTAAACTTTGTTATTATAACAAATTTTACAGATTTTAAAGATAGTTTTTTTATTAATTTCTACCTTTTTCCCTTGAACCTGCTATTTCCTGAGCTATATTTCCAGGAACTTCCTCATAGTGGGAGAATTCCATCGATGGAATTGCCCTTCCCTGAGTCATTCCTCTTGCTATAGTTACATATCCGAACATTGAGGCTAGTGGAACCCTAGCAGTTACAACTCTACTCATTCCTACTTGTTCAGTACCCTCTATTCTTCCTCTTCTTGAAGAAAGATCTCCAATAATGTCACCCATAAATTCTTCAGGCACATTTACATCAACCTTCATTATTGGTTCTAGTAGTACAGGGGTAGCTTTTCTTTGAGCATCCCTGAAAGCACCAATAGAAGCAAGTCTAAAGGCAATTTCAGATGAGTCCACATCGTGAAATGATCCGTCGTAAAGAGTACATTCAATATCTACAACTGGGTATCCAGCTACAATTCCGGCTTCACAAGCTTCTTTAAAACCCTTTTCAACTGCAGGAATAAATTCTCTAGGAATTGATCCTCCCACAATCTTATCTACAAATACTAACCCAGCTCCTTGCTCTAAAGGTCTAATCTTAATGAATACATGTCCGTATTGACCTCTACCACCAGTCTGCCTAATATATTTGTTTTCCTGGTCTGCTGTACCTCTAATTGTTTCTCTATAAGCTACCTGAGGCTTACCTGTGTTCACTTCAACTTTAAATTCTCTTCTTAACCTATCTACGATAATATCTAGGTGCAGCTCACCCATACCGTAAATTACAGTTTCACCTGTCTCATGGTTTGTCTCAACTTTAAAGGTTGGATCTTCCTCAGCATACTTCTTTAATGATTCACCAAGTCTATCCCTATCATTCTTTGTTTTAGGTTCAATAACCATACCAATAACTGGTTCAGCAAAACTAATAGATTCAAGCATGATTGGATTTGTTTCACTACACATTGTGTGTCCTGTGAATGTCTCAGAAAGACCCACAGCTACAGCAATCTCTCCTGCTTTTACTTCTTTGATTTCTTCTCTATGATTAGCATGCATTAAAAGTAATCTTGAAATTCTTTCTTTCTTACCTGTATTAGGATTTAAGATGTATGAACCTGAAGTTAGTTTTCCAGAATAAACTCTAAAGTATGTAATTCTTCCAACATAAGGATCTGTTTGAATTTTAAATGCTAAGGCAGCAAACTCTCCCTTTTCATCAGGAATTAATTCAATCTCTTCTTCGGTACTTACCTTAGTTGCTTTAATTAAAGGTTTATCCTTTGGAGAAGGTAAAAAAGCAATAACACCATCCAATAATTTCTGAACACCAACATTTTTAAGTGATGATCCACAGAATACTGGGTAAAGAATTGTTTTAATTGTTAAGTTTCTTAAGGATGCTTTTAATTCTGAAGTTGTTATTTCTTGATCATTTAAAAATTTATCCATTAAAACATCATCATTTTCCGCAATCTTCTCAATTAAGATGTTTCTAAATTGCTTAACTTTCTCTTCCATATCTGAAGGAATCTCAACTTCAATTATATTCATACCGTTCTTACCTTCAAATTTGTAAGCTTTCATTTCTAAAAGGTCAATAATTCCTTCGAAACCATCTTCAAAACCTAAAGGAAGTTGAACTGCAACTGCATTTTTTGTTAATCTTTCGTGAATAGTTCCAAGAGTAAAATAAAAATCCCCACCAACTTTATCTAACTTGTTAACAAAAGCTAATAGAGGAACTCCATACTTTTCTGCCTGTTTCCATACGGTTTCTGATTGAGGCTCAACTCCTTGGGAACCGTCAAACAACACAACACCTCCATCAAGTACTCTAAGTGATCTTTCAACCTCAGCAGTAAAGTCAACGTGACCTGGAGTATCGATAATATTAATTCTACTATTTCCCCAAAAACAGGTAGTAGCAGCAGAGGTAATTGTAATACCTCTTTCTCTTTCCTGTTCCATCCAGTCCATCTGTGCAGCACCTTCGTGAACCTCTCCAATTTTGTGAGATTTTCCAGTATAAAATAAAATTCTTTCAGTTGTGGTTGTTTTACCAGCATCCACGTGTGCAATAATACCAATATTTCTAATTCTATCTAAAGGATAATTTATATTTTCACTCATATATTTCTTTAAGTTAATTAATTACTTTAATTATTATAATCTAAAGTGGGAGAATGCTTTGTTAGATTCTGCCATCTTATGTACATCATCTCTTTTTCTAATTGCATCACCCATATTGTTATAAGCATTCATTATTTCATCTTTAAGGAATTCATCCATTGCTTTTCCTTGTTTTTTTCTAGCAACTTCAACAATCCATTTAAGAGCTAAGGCTTCGCTTCTGTCATGTCTTACTGGATAAGGAACCTGGTAAGTAGCACCACCAATTCTTCTTGATCTTACCTCTTGTTTTGGCATAACATTTTTAATAGCTTGTTCAAAAACCTTAATTGATTCTTTTCTATCATCGTTTATTTTATCTAAAGAAGAATATACAATTTTTTCAGCAATTGATTTCTTACCGTGTAACATTACTACATTTATTAACTTAGTAATTGTTTTAGATTTTAAAACAATATCAGGCTGTACTTGTCTTTTTTTTGATTGTTTTGATCTCATATTATTTCTTTGCTACTTCCTTCTTAGTTCCGTAAATTGATCTAGATGTTTTTCTACTCTTAACACCTTGTAAATCGAATGTACCTCTAACAATTGTGTATTTAATACCTGGTAAATCTTTTACTTTACCCCCTCTTACCATTACAACAGAGTGCTCTTGTAAGTTATGTCCCTCACCTGGAATGTAAGCTGTTAACTCTTTACCATTTGATAATCTTACTCTTGCTACTTTTCTTAAAGCAGAGTTAGGTTTCTTAGGGGTAGAAGTTTTAACCTGTAAACAAACACCTCTCTTAAAAGGGGAATTTGTTTCCTTACTTATTTTTTTCCTGGAGTTAAAGATCTCAGCAAGAGCTGGGGTCTTTGATTTAAATTTCTTTTTTGTTCTTTTTGTTTTCAACAACTGGTTAAATGTTGGCATATTTTATATCCTTTTTACGTGTTCGCCTACTGGAATTAATCTACCTAAGATAATATTTTCCTTCAAGCCAACAAGCGAGTCAACTTTACCAGAAGCAGCGGCATCGGTCAATACTTGAGATGTCTGTTCGAAAGAAGCTGCTGACAAGAAACTATCAGAAGAAATTGCTGCTTTCTTAATACCTAATAAGATAACATTTGCAATTGCTGGTGTGCCTCCGGAAGCAATGATTTTTTCATTCTCTTCGTCGAAGGAAGCTCTTGAAACAATCTCACCTACCATGAACATAGTATCTCCTGAATCCTCAATTCTTACATGATTAAACATTTGTTTGACAATTGTCTCAACATAGATGTCATTCAAAGCAATTCCTTGAGCGGAGTATACCTTTAATACACTTTCAACAATATATTTCTTAACACCATCAACTCCAACTAATCTTTGAAGCTCTGTTAAGTGTTTGTGACCGTCAGTTAAGGCTTCTCCTTTAACTACGGTGTCACCGTCTTTAACAATAATGCTCTTCTTTGTATCGATAACGTATTCGCAATCATCTTCGTCTTTATTTGAAGCTTGAACGACTACTTTTCTATCATCACCTGTTTGAATAATTCTAACTTTTCCATCTACCTCTGACATAATTGTCATGTATTTAGGGTCTCTTGCCTCAAGAATTTCAACAATCCTTTGTAATCCAACTGTAATATCGGATGCACCTGCAATACCTCCTCCCCAGAATGTTCTCATGGTCATCTGAGTTCCAGGCTCGCCTACAACTTGACCGGCAGAAACTCCTACTGGAGATCCAATTTGGATTAATGCATTAGTCATTAAATCCTTACCGTAGCATTTTTGACATACACCTCTTAGTGTTTTGCAGTAAAGAGGGGATCTAACTATAACTGAATCGGCATCAGATTTAGTAATATCAGTCAAAACTTCTAAAGTTAATTTTTCGTTAGCTTTTGCAATAATCTTATTTCCAACTTTTAAATCTTTAGCTAAAAATCTTCCATCAAATCTCTTTGTAAAATCTAATTGGTACCCACCTGCTTTAACTAGAACATTTAAACCTTCCTCAGTTCCACAATCTTCCTCTCTTACTAGTACATCTTGAGATACATCAACAAGTTTTCTTGATAAATAACCTGCCTCAGCTGTCTTAAGAGCCTTGTCTGTAAGAGTCTTTCTTGCTGCTTTAGAGGAGATGAAATATTCAAATCCAGATAAACCGTTCTTATAGTTTCCTAAAATTGGGAAATCAACTGTTTTACCTGTAGCATCATTAATCTGTCCTTTAATTCCTGCAATCTGAGTAATAGAGTCATCAGTAGCTTTGGAAGCACCTGATTCAATAACTTGTTTAACAGAGTTATTTGTTCCAAGAGAGTCCCAAAGGTCTTTTTTAATCTTTAGTCTCACATCAGACCAGATCTCTTTTGTCTTTGATTTAACATCGTTTTGAGTAGCTAAACCTCTCTTAAGAGCTTTATTTAACTCCTCAACTTTCTTCTTACCCTCTTCAATAATCTCATCGAAATTATTAGGAATATTCAAGTCAGAAGCGGAAGCTGATTGCCCAGAGATTGTTCCGTATTTTAATCCAAGATTCTTCAATCTATCGATAAACTTAGCAACTTCTTCATTATCGTAATTCTTAAATGCATCTAAAATAGATTCATTAATTTGCTTCTTAGAGAATGTATAGTTTTTGAAATCAGTAGTTGGAAGAATTCTGTTAAATAAAATTCTACCTACATTTGTTTCAATGATTTCACCATTGTGCCTAACTTTAATCTTATCGTTAAATCCAAAAGATTTTGTTGATTCGTACAAGTAAACTACCTCATCAAAATTTGAATAAACTTTATCTGAAGCTGGTTTAGAATCATCCATCTTAGTAATCCAATAGATTCCCCAAATAATTTCTTTAGTTGGAGAAGAGTAAGGAGTTCCGTCAGAAGGCTTCAATAAATTTTTTGTAGAAATCATTAATTTCTTAGCTTCATCTATAGCTGGTGCAGAAATTGGAACATGCACAGCCATTTGGTCTCCGTCAAAGTCAGCATTATAACCAGTAGTTACACATAGGTGCAATCTAATAGCATTACCATCAATTAATTTTGGATAAAATGCTTGGAAACCAAGTCTCCATAGAGTAGGAGCTCTGTTCAAAAGAACAGGGTGGCCCTTTACTACATCTTCTAGAATGTCATAAACTACACCACTTCTTGATTCCATAAAGAATTTAGCACTCTTAGGGTTAGGAGCATGTCCTCTTAGAATGATTTCTCTAATAACCATAGGCTTAAATAACTCAAGAGCCATTTCTCTTGGAATACCACACTCGTTAATATCTAAATCCGGACCGTTCACGATAACGGATCTTCCTGAATAGTCTACTCTTTTTCCAAGTAAGTTTTGTCTAAATCTACCACTCTTACCTTTTAGTAAGTCGGCAAGTGATTTTAGTTGCTTCTTATTTGCATAAGAAGATTTAGTTCCCTTAGCAGATAATCTTTGTTTTGAAGAGTCAAATAAAGCATCTACAGCTTCTTGTAACATTCTTTTTTCGTTTCTTAAAATAATCTCAGGTGCTCCAAGATCAAGAAGCCTCTTCAACCTATTATTTCTATTGATAACTCTTCTATAAAGGTCATTTAAGTCGTTAGACATTATTTTTCCACCTTCGATTGGGACTATAGGTCTCAAATCACAAGGGATTACAGGAAGAGCAGTCATTATCATCCTATCAGGATTAATGCTTGATCTTCTAAATCCTTCAACAACTCTTAATCTTTTTAATAATTTTGCAGCTTTTACTTCCTTAGCACTCTCTAACTCGGATTTTAACTCTAAAGATAATTCATTTAAGTCTATGTTCTCTAAAATTTCTCTAATAGATTCTGCACCAATACCTAGCTTACAAAACATGTCTAAGTATTTAGATAAAGGTGAATATTCATTATCAGCAATAATTGTATGAAGGTCGATGCTCTCAACTTTCTTAACATAAAGTTTGTATTCTGCTTCAATCTCTTCTATTTTTTCAGCAAATGTATTTCTAATTTTTTGAACTTGTTGTCTGATCTTAGTTACTGCTTCTTCTTCAGAAATTCCTTTTTTTGCTCTAATTTCCTCACCTTTGGAAGCTTCGTAATCAACAATTTTATTCTCTAACTCGGTATTTAATAATTCTTTTTCTGCTACCAAATCTTTCTCAATAGCTGAGATTGCTTTTGCTTTTTGAGTTAAATCAACATCAGTAACAATATAAGAGGAAAAATAAATAACAGCTTCTAAACTTCTTGGGGAAATATCTAAAAGTGTAGCTAATTTTGAAGGATTTGATTTAAAAAACCATACATGAGCAACAGGAGTTGCAAGTGAGATGTGACCCATTCTTTCTCTTCTTACCTTTGAGCTAGTAACTTCTACACCACATTTATCACAGATAACACCCTTATATCTTACTCTTTTATATTTTCCACAAGAGCATTCATAGTCTTTATAAGGTCCGAAAATTCTCTCATCGAATAACCCAAATCTTTCTGGCTTGAAAGTTCTGTAATTGATAGTTTCTGGCTTAGTAATTTCACCATAAGACCAGCTTAAAATATCTTCTGCGGATGCAATAAATATTTTTAAAGCTTCAAATTTTTTAAGATTTTGTATATTCTTCATTTTTAAATTTCCTCCTCATTTTCGAAATTTTCATTTTCATCTACTACAGATAGTGCTTCTGTTTCTGATTCGTGGTTGTCCTCATCCAATGCATAAGTTTCTTTTTCAAGTAACTCAGGAGATTCGACTTCCTCAGGCGCCTCTCTTACAGCTTCAAGTGCTTCAATTCCAAGTCCAAGACCGTTAAACTCTCTTATTAACAACTTGAAAGATTCTGGAACAGTAGGTTCTGGGATTTCTCTTCCTTCAATCAATGCTGTATAAGCAGCATTTCTTCCAATCATATCGTCCGATTTAATAGTCAACATTTCTTGTAACAGATTTGCTGCTCCGTAAGATTCAATTGCCCAAACTTCCATTTCTCCTAATCTTTGTCCACCCATGTTTTGCTTACCATGTTGAGGTTGTTGAGTTACTAAGTTATAAGGTCCTGTTGATCTAGCATGAATCTTTTCTTCAGCCATGTGGTGTAATTTAACAATGTAACCTTCACCCATAGTAATAGTTTGTTGGAAGTATTCTCCAGTTCTACCATCAATTAGTTTAACTTTACCATTCTTAGGAAGACCGGCATCTACTAATTCCTGCTCGATAATAGAATCATTGATTTGTGTTAACACAGGAATTGTGTACTTTTTTCCTGTTCTTCTACCAGCTAATCCTAACGGAACTTCGTATGTTTGCCCAATGTTCATTCTTTTCAAAACTGAGTCAGCAGAGAATACAATGTCAATTGGGTGACCATCTTCTGTATGAGGCATGTCAACAGCCGGAACAATTGCTGAAATAACACCTTTGTTACCGTGTCTTCCTGCTAACTTGTCACCAATTTCAACTTTCTTTCTTCTTGCAATATAAACTTCAATTCTTTCAATTACACCGTTGTCTAATTTATTATCTTTTCTACTTAGTCTCTTAACATCAATAACAGTTCCTCTTTCACCATTTTCCATAAATAGAGAGGTATTTCTAACTTCTTTAGCTTTCTCATTAAAAATTGCTCTCAATAATCGTTCTTCAGCAGATAAATCACCTTCACCTTTTGGAGCTACTTTACCAACAAGAATGTCACCTGGACCAACTTTTGATCCAATAGCTACAATTCCGTTTCTATCTAGGTGCTTCAAAGAATCTTCAGAAACACTAGGAATATCTCTAGTAATTTCTTCCGGTCCTAACTTTGTTTCTAAAACTTCACATTTGTGAATTTCAATATGAACTGAAGTTAGCACATCTTCTTTAACTAATCTGTCTGAAATAACAATTCCGTCCTCAAACTCGTAACCATTCCAAACCATGTAAGCACTTCTTACATTAGTTCCAATTGAAATTTCACCGTTAACAATAGAAGGTCCCTCAATCAAAATATCATCTTTTTTAATCTTCTGACCGTTGTTAACTCTTACAACTTGGTTATAACTTGTCTCTTGGTTTGATTTTTTAAATTTAGTAACTTTATATGTTCTGGACTCTTTTTCTCCAGCATATTTAACAATTACTTTAGTTGCATCTGCAAACTCTACTACACCATCATTTTCTGCATAAACAACCCAACCTGTATTTCTTGCAATCTCTGCTTCAATACCTGTAGCTACGATTGGAGCTTCAGGCTTAATCAAAGGAACTGCTTGGGACATCTGTGATGATGCAACAAGAGCTCTAGCAATATCGTCAGATTGAACAAAAGGAATAAGTCCTGCGGAGATACCAAGAACTTGAGCTGAATCAACATCAATGTAGTCAGCTAAGGATCTATCTCCTAAAATAAATTCACCTTTTTTTCTTAAAGGAACTTGTTTTTCTGTAATGAAACCTTTTTCATCAACATCAACACCGTGCCCAATAATAAAGTGATTATCTTCTTCATAAGCAGCTAAATAAACAATTTGATCTGTAATTTTTACATTATCACCATCTTTTTCCAATAAGAAATAAGGTGTTTCAATAAAACCATACTCATTAATTCTTGCATAAATAGCCAAAAAGGTAACAAGTCCAATATTTGGTCCTTCAGGTGTTCTTACAGCACAAATCTTACCGTATTGTGAATAGTGCATGTCTCTTACTTCGATTGATGCTCTTTCTTTAGTCAATCCAGAGCTTGTTCTTCTTAGAATATCTAATCTAGTTAATGGGTTGTATTGGTCTTGTTGAATAGAAGTTTTACCAGTATTGAAAAATGAAGTAATTTTTGAGGAAACCTCATTTGAGATAAATACTTTAGGCTCAGGGAATGAATCTCTAGGCTGTAAAGAAATTTTATCTAAAACATTCTTTCTTAAATTCAAGAAACCACTTCTAACTTCAACTTGAAGCATTTCACCTACAGATTTCAATCTTCTGTTTCCTAGGTGATCTATATCATCAGCTTCTACTAATCCATTGTTAATTTTAATTAAGTGAGCAATGATATGAATTAAGTCTTCCTTTGTTAAAAGTCTGTGATCCTCATCGTTTGGAGTGTCTAAATCAAATTTTTGATTAATCTTAAATCTTCCAACTTTTCCTAAAGAGTACCTATTAGGATTAAAGAAAACTGCATTTAGATAATTCATAGAGTCATCTAAAATAGCAGGCTCACCTGGTTTCATTTTTTTGTAAATTTCAATTGCTGCCTCTTCTTTTGATCTTGTAATATCTTTGATCAAAGTTGATTCAATATAAGATAATTCTGGATTTGCATCTACATCTTTAAAAAGAGATCTAATCTCTTCATCTGACCCAATTCCGAATGCTTTTAATAATACTGTAGCTGGAAATTTTCTCTTTTTGTCAATTTTGACTGAAATTACTCCATTTCTTGAAGTTTCAAAAGAGACCCAAGATCCGTTTTTAGTTCTAATTTCAGCACCTCCTAAAATTTGATTTCCAATTTTAGATTCTTCTGCGGAGAAGTAAACTCCCTCAGCTCTTACAAGTAAATGTTGAACAATTTTTTCGTTTCCGTTAATGATAAATGTTGCTTTATCTGTCATCATTGGAATATCTCCAATGTAGATATTTTGAACATTCTCAAGTCTTCTGATTGGATCTTTTAATGTAGCTTTGATGAATAAAGGAGCATCGTATGATTTTCCTTTTTCAATAGCTTCGTCAATGGAAAGGTTTGGCTTTAAGATGTTAGGTTCGGAAAACTCTAACTGCCAAGCTCTTTCTGATTCATCTTGGATTACTCCAAGTTCAGAAATCACCTCGTTAATACCCTCTTTTACAAGAGCATTATAAGACTCAATTTGTGAGCTAGATAAATTTGGTAATGGGAACCTTTTTGAAGATTTGGATAAATTTTTTCTCATCAATATAATTTTTTTCTATTAAAATTTTTATTAGAATAACGACATTTTACATCCATTAAATATATATGTCAACAAGTTTTCTATTTGAAAATATTTTAATTAGTACATTCTTATCTTATCAGTTGGGAAGAATAAAATCACTACTTTTCCTTGTATATTTTCTTTTTTAACAAATCCTATGTTTCTTGAATCGGTAGAATTCTCCCTATTATCTCCCAAAACCATGTACTCCCCTTCCGGAATAGTATAAGGTCTTCCATCTTCAATTCTCCTGCCTCCTAATGTACAAGTACCGTCAGGTAAATACATGTTCTCCTTTAACTCATAAACTTGAGAATCCTTATAAAAATAGACTTTACAGTTAAAAATTTTAATTCTTTCGCCAGGAAGACCTACAACTCTTTTAACTAAAAGCTCGCTAAGCATTCCAGGTACTCCCGAAACTGCCGAGGAGACAACAACAATCTCACCTCTCTCATAACCCCAAACTCTTGGAGTCACTGTTTCTACAAGCAATCTATCTCCTGTATATAGGTTTGGTTGCATTGAAATACCCTGAACAGTTACTGGAAAAGCAATAAATACATATATAAGTATCAAGACTGTAATTGAAGTGAAAAGTGCTTCTAAATATTCAACTAATGCTGTTTTAAATGTCTTAAGCAAAATTACCTTTCTTTTTCAGATTTAACAAAAATGTATGTTCCAACAAATAGAAAAACTGAGAACATAATACCAATAATAACCAAATTATAAATAGGATGATAGACAACAATCTTCGTATATTCAGCAGTTCCAGAATAATAAATTCCTCGAACTAAATCAACTGCATAAAACATCGGTGTAATTCTTGATAAAATCATTAAATAAGAAGGTAGATCAATCATAGGTGTAAATACCCCTGATAAGAAGAATTGTGGGAAGATGAAGAATGGAAATACCTGGTCTATACTCCTTTTGTCCATAAAGTTTGCCATAATCAAAACCCCAAAAGAACCTCCAAAAATACATATTAAAAAGAGTACTGGAATTAGAATTAGAAATTTTATTACTTCAAATGGTACCCCAACAAAATAACCAATCAAAAACAATCCTAAAATTTGAGTAAAAGAGACAAAACTCTCACCCAAAATTTTTCCAAAGATTATGGTGTACCTTGAAATAGGAGCAACAAAGAAACTTTGAGCAAAATCATTTTGCCTATCTTCTATTAACCAGGCAATTCCTGAGGCTGTTGAGGCAAACATATTTTGTGCCAAAACTCCAAAATAAACAAAAAAGAGAAAATTAAAACCAACTGATTTAGATAAATTAGAATCCAAGGCAGAACCTAAAATAACTATCGAAACAACAGGAAAAATCAAACCTCCCAAAAATCTTCTCCTATCTCTCACTAACTTTAAAATATCCCTATAGGCAATAATTAAAATGGAACTAACGGCCCTCATGTTTGGCATCTCCGATAATTTTTAAATAAACCTGCTCTAAGGTTGGGTTATGAACATTTATAAGTGAAAGCTTGGTTTTGATTTTTTGAAATAAATTTTGTAATTTATTCTCCTCGATATAAACTTTAAAAGGACCATCTCCTTCGAACTTTACATTCATATTTAGAAGCTCTTGTCTTAAAAACTCATTATTTAAAGAGGATATGACAACATATTCTTCTACTAAATCATTTTTTAAATCACTAGGAGTACCAAACGAAACTATTTTACCTCTATTAATTATCATCACATGATCGGATTCCTCGGCTTCTTCAATATAATGAGTTGTTAGAAAAATAGTTGTATCTCCTTTTTTCTTGATTTCAAGCAAATAGTCCCATAAATTTTTCCTGGTTAATGGGTCTAACCCAATAGTTGGTTCATCTAAAAAGAGTATTTTTGGATTATGAATTAGACCAATAATTATTTCTAATTTTCTCTTCATTCCCCCACTAAATGTATTTATCGGTTTAGACAAATCTTTTTCAAGCCCCATCAAATTTGATAACTCTTTAACTCTTTTTTGGTATCTAGTTGGTAAAGATTTAAAATTGAAAGCAAAGGGAATATACCCATAGAGTACTGAATGAAATCTAATATTTTCTTCGGCAGTTAAATTTGCATCTAAGGATGGGGATTGGAAAATTACCCCTATCTTTTCTCTAACCTTAATTGATTCGTAAAAAATGTCATGGTTATTAATTGTTACACTTCCAGAAGTAGGGTTAAGGGTGGAGTTTAAAATTGAGAGAGTAGTTGTTTTGCCAGCTCCGTTAGGACCAAGCATAGAAAAAAATTCGCCTTCATTTACAGAAAAGGTTATATCATCAACAGCATTCATTTCTGAATCTTTATATCTTTTGATTAAATTTTCAACTTTGATAATTTCAGACATAGACAGGTTAATTTTATTTATTGTAGCAAGAAACTAATATAAGTTTATAGTTTTGGAATAAAAAAGTACATGAGTGCGGCTTGTGGCCGCACTCATAAAGAAGGAATTATGGAAGAGAGAGTTTAGTCAGAGTTCTTCCTTCACGAACTCTAAGATATTCTCGGATTTGGTCTGGAGTATTTTTGCCAATAAACTGACAAGAACCTCTAACAACTATGTCGCCATTGTAAGAGATTTTAAATACTGCAATCACATTTCTATACTTATCAACATCACCCCAACAAACACTTCCTGTTAGTGGCCTCACCCTTTTATAAATTGGTCCAGAAGACCAATCTATTTTTAAGGATTTAATCACTGTAGGTGTGATTGTCGGTGTTAGAGTTGGAGGTATAGGAAGAACCATAGATGAATATCTTAACCCTTTGGTATACAGATAATTTTTGATATCTGTAGGATTCTGATATCCCTTTGGCTGACAACCACCACTCTCAATAACAATGTGACCATAATCCTTGGTGAATTCGATTACTCTGTTATTAAAACCAGCTACCTTAACTCCCCAACACTTGTCACCTTTTGAAACTTTGTAACTTGAAGCCACTCCAAAACCAGTAGTCCAAGAAACAAATATTCTGGGGACAACCGTGACTGGTAGTGTAGCAGTTCTAGTACGAGTAAAACTAGGTGTTCTAGTAGCAGTGTTTGTAGCGGTACTTGTATCTGTTGGACTTGAGGTCCAAGTCAGAGTCGGAGTACTGGTGCTAGTCACACTTGCAGTCCAGGTTGGAGTACTAGTAGCAGTG
>JAUMAA010000007.1:0-1956 GCA_032117075.1 Patescibacteria group bacterium | reverse complement strand
AATTGGGAGGATTGAATTATTAAAAATTAACTCTTGCATAATTGGGAAAAGTTTAGTAGTATTCCTTTGGTAAACTCTAAAGGTTTCCTTCGAAAAATTTATTCGGGATATAGCTCAGTTTGGTAGAGCACCTGCTTTGGGAGCAGGGGGTCGTAGGTTCAAATCCTACTATCCCGAGTCTTAGTTTCAGGCGATTTAAAAAGAATTCTCAGGTACTTTTGGTTCGAAAAGGAAAAAAATCCAATTTCATCCGAAAAAACTTTCCAAACTATTGATAGAATTTTATTTATTTTTTATTATTATAGTATTCTACTGTTATTAACTTACTCCTAATTCAAAATTTCTAATGAGTTTAGACCAAAAATTTATTCCAATTCGAACAGCTATTTATGAAATAGTTGGAAATTTCTTTGAGAAAATTGCAGGCTTATTTGGGTATCCAACACGTCCTGGAATGCCAACTATTTATAACATGCCGAATGAAGTATTTGCAAGATCACAATTCTTCGAGAGTCTGCCAGAGCATGAAACATACTGGCCTCCGATTCAACGTCCCGAAACTTGGTTTGAAATGGTTTTTGGACCTGCTCCAAAAGTAGAGATTGTCCCTCGATATATCTATGAAAGTAAAGATGAAGGGTTTTATAATTTTTATATTGAAAATTATAAAAATATTTATTTTTTACCTGATTGGGTTTCCGAATTTATTCAAGTTCGCTTAAATATTTGTTTAGATATTAGTCTTTTAGAGACTATTCGTGAGGTTTTATTTCTTGGCCTAATGATTTATTCCCAAATGGTAGTTCTTCGAATTGCTATTTCTTGGCTCATTTATATCAATCCTTATACATTCCCCTGGTGTTATTTAGCTGCTGCAGTCGATTGGACCGAAGACGTTCTGCAAGGAATTGTACCAGCAATTCTAGGAGTTAATATTACTGGAAGTGTGTTTCTAGGTGTTCTGGGTGTAATAGCTGATAGTTTAAATCATTTAGTCTTTACTATGCCATTTTTACCAAGTGAAGCCGAAGAGACAAAATTACTTATCAACCAGGAAATGAAAGATGTTTTAGTCTTTCATTATCTCCCAATCTTATGGTATCGTCATCCAATTCCAAATGATGTGCGTGAATTTTGGTATTATCAAAGGCCTGATATCTTAGAATATATGCAAACCGCTTATAAAGATTTGGATCTTCAAGTTTTACCAAATGGAATTCTTCAAGAGTTGAGTCAGAAAAGTAATTTGCTTACACAACTAAATACTCTGACCGAATCATTCTCAACCAATTTAGTATCCGATTCGAATTCCATTATTCACTGGTTTAATAATTTTTTTTAAGATTCCTTCCAAAACTGAGACTTCAAGTATCCAAGGAGTTTGAAGGAATTTTTTCTGACGAAAGATGACTCGAGCGAATTTGAGTTATCTTTCGTCAATCTTAGAATTGCCACTATTCCTAAGATCGCTTCCCTAATTTATTTTTTTGAACCATAAAGTAAAAATTCGTTTATGGTTTGATCTTTGAGTTTCGGTTGAATTTGAAAGATTACTAGAAATTTCTTTGATTGATTAACTTCTCTTTGAAATTCTAAAATCTTTCTTGGAAGTTCCCCAAGACCTTGATATGTCTTGATTTGCGATTCCCTTTGCTATATTTTTTCCCTAATTTTTAACTTCAAATCCTTCCATTTTGAAATCTTTAGTAAAGTTTTAAATTTTAATATTAATTATTTTTTAAAGTTTCAATAACTTAAGGAAACATAAATCTTTCGTTTTTAGATTCAATAGTAATCTAACAATCAACTTTACAAGATAGACTTTTCAAGAAGTTAAACAAAACTAAATTTATGGAAATTTAAAGAGAGTTTGATCCTGGCTCAGGATGAACGCTGGCGAGATGCCTTACACATGCAAGTCGTACGGGAATTTTTAATTCAAGTGGCGGACGGGTG
>JAUMAA010000006.1:0-19608 GCA_032117075.1 Patescibacteria group bacterium | reverse complement strand
AACATATTCTTCTACCAAATCATTTTTCAAATCTTCAGGTGTCCCAAATGAAACAATTTTACCTTTGTTTATAATCATTACATGGTCAGATTCTTCTGCTTCTTCAATATAATGAGTTGTTAAGAAAATTGTGGTATCTCCCTTTTTCTTAATTTCCAATAAATAATCCCAAAGATTTTTTCTAGTAAGAGGATCAAGACCAATTGTCGGCTCATCTAAAAATAGTATTTTAGGGTTGTGAATTAGACCAATTATAATTTCTAATTTTCTCTTCATACCCCCGCTAAAAGTACTGATTGGTTTTGAAAGATCTTTTTCAATACCCATCAAAGTAGACAATTCCTTAACTCTTTTTTGATATTTGTTTGGTAAAGATTTAAAGTTTAAAGCGAAAGGAATATATCCATATAATACTGAGTGAAATCTAATATTTTCCTCAGCAGTTAAATTTGTATCTAGAGAAGGGGATTGGAAAATTACACCTATTTTCTCCCTAACCTTTGTTGACTCAAGGTAAATATCATGACCATTAATTAAAACACTTCCTGAAGAAGGATTTAAAGTTGAATTCAATATAGAAAGAGTGGTTGTTTTACCAGCACCATTTGGTCCAAGCATAGAAAAAAATTCGCCTTCATTTACAGAAAAGGTTATATCATCAACAGCATTCATTTCTGAATCTTTATATCTTTTGATTAAATTTTCAACTTTGATAATTTCGGACATATGAGGTTATTTTATTTATTGTAACAAGTTTGAAATGAAAAGAAATAAAAAGCGGGATGTGAGGTTTTCTCACATCCCGCAATTAAAATTACCTTATATTTAAGAATAACGGTAAAATTTTCTGAAATTAGTTACCTCTATAGATCGATACTCCATTAGTAGAGGAGTACCAGTTTTTTGGTAATTGACTAAAAGGTTGTTTAAAATATAAAAGAGAACCCCCCTTGCCCACATTAACATACTTTGCCTCCGCAGGTACTTTAACTGAGAATCTACAACCAGCAGTAGTATATTCACCACAGACTACAGTTGGTTTTTGATTAGGATAATCAGAATTATCACCAAAAAATCGTGAAACTTGAACACCTTCCGAATTTAAAACATTCAGTATTAAATCCATGTTACCCTTAGAGGCTTTCATAACAAAATTAAAGTTTCTATCAGTGCTTCCATTAATAGGAGTTTCCATGACAGAAATTACTGGTTTAATATCTTGTTCTAATCTATCAAACCCATCCCCATTCTTGTTCTTTACCCATCCGGCCGGAATAGAACTAATATCAATATTCAATTTTCTAGAAGGTGTTACATAAAAGGTTCTGGTATTGTTTAAGGCAGTCACATTAAATTTACCTTGACCATTAGCATAAGTAACAGCAGGTTTTACTACAGTAGTCCTTAAATTTGAACCAACTAAATCCATTCTTTTTATACCAGTAGTTCTAATTGTTCTTATTAATTCAGCCGAATCATCACCAACACCATTTATATAAACTTGGTATGTTTCCTGACCGTTAGGTAGTTTGGATATAAGAGTTATTCCAACAATGGTTTTTTCGCTTTTTCTAATAATTGAAAACTTTCTATTTCCGTCAGAGAGTCTTAAATCCCATTCTACTAGATTATTTTCAAAGGAAAAAGGAGGAACTTTTGGATCAATATTTACAGGATTTGAAAGAGAAACAGATTTAACTAAACTTGTAACTGGAATTTCTCCTTGTAAATACATTTCAGTTGGCCTTTCAACAAAAGTAAGATTTGGTTTAACAATTCTTGGTCTTGGACAAACTGCTGCCATACAATAATCCTCAACTACTAAACCGTATTTCTTAATATAAGCATTAAGTTCTCCAAGAGCACCAACTTTATCATTATTTAAACTAATTCTTAATGTAATTTTTCCGTTTTTGAAACCAGAAGTTTCAGTATATCCTAATCTAATTTTTATCAAATTTGAAGGTACTGTGGTTGGAAAATTGACTTGAGCATATTGAGTACTCTCAGGAAGCACCTTGTCTTGACCAAGCATTTTGTATCCTGCTAGAGCAACTAAACCGAGAACTAAACTTAATACTAAAATTGGTATTACACCAAACCCTTTATTGTTCATAATTTGGGGCATAAGTTTCCTTTCAAAAAAATACATTAAATTAATATAAAAATATACAACTTTATTAAATAAATGGTTGGGTGCATTTTATGCACCCAACCATTCTTTAAGATAAGAAAATATTAGCTTCTAGAACCAGTACCTGAGGTTCTTGACTGAGGCTTGGCTGAATTGCTTCTAAGATACTCTTCAAGTGTTGAACAGTTAGATACAAATTCATTACCATCTTTAGAATAATAGGTGTATGATTTATTTTTAATCAAATCAAAAATGCCAAATGGATAAGGATCATTATAAAAAGAGTCATCTCTTGAATGTGAAATTTCATAACTTATCAAGTTACTTGAGGATGAAGTTGGTTTAAACCCTTTTACTATCGCTCCTTTAACAGTATCGATTCCGGAAAATTTTTTCGGAACTTGACCAATAAAAAGACCTGTTTCCTCAAATTTAGATTTTGCGGCAAGAAGTTTAGAACCACAACCCCTTAAATATATCTTTTTTACAGATAAATTATTTGTTCTAGACTTTTCACACATAAAAAATTCAGGTGCTTCATTATTACAGGCTATAACTGTCCTCTGAATACCGTTTCTGGTAGGTGTATCTGACCACCCGGATGGTCTTAAACCTTCTCCAATCCCTGTAACTGCTGGGAATTCAATTTTTGCAATTGTATCGTTAATATTGAAAACTATTCTTTTACCCCCTGCAATATTACCTAAAACTAAAGTCTGATTTGTTTGAGCTCCTGTGCTTGAGATTAGTCTAACATTCACTCTATTAGGAGCGGATGTTAATACTCTTACAAAAGTTGGACTACCGTACATATTGACTGTAACTCTATTCGAAGCAATTACATAATTAAAAGCTGTACCTGCAGGAAGTGGTTTTGGAGTATTTAATTGTAAAACATTCTCATCACCAGATACTTCTGCACTTGCCTGAAGACTAGCATCTTCTGAGGCAGTTGAATTTAATTCGGGGTTGTAATAGGTGTAACCAACTAAAACACCTAAACCGAGAACTAAACTTAATACTAAAATAGGTATAATTCCAAATCCTTGGTTATTCACTTTTTTGATCATTTTTTCCTTTCATAAATTAATTATTTAAAAATTCCTGTTCCTTGAGTATTTACCTTCCAACCAACAGGTATCTTATTAAATGAAGATCTTATATCTGAATAAAACTGAAAAGATTTATTTGTTGATGGTGTAATTATTTCAAATTGACATGTACCATAACTCGAGTTATTGCAGGAAGAACGTGAAGGATAATACAAAGTATCTCCTTTTACACCCTGTTTGAGACTAGCTACTAATGAATCATACTGTGATCCACTACCTGTAATTGTAAAAAAATAACTACTTGAAGTATTATCTATTTTTCTCTCAGTTATAACAATTTTAGGAGGTAGTGAAGGACTAAATCTTTCTATACCTAACCTTTTACTATTTACTTTCCAAATCTTATTGTCCTGTCTTTCCCAAATAAATCCATTAGACCATCTTGCATTTGTTTTAAAACTGATTGAAGTAGTTCTCGGTGTTACAGGAACACTAAAGGTATAAAAAAATTTATTAGTAGTATTTAACCTAGGTTTAATTGTTGTTGTAGTACACTTATCTCCATTACAATCTGATTTATCCACACCTCTTATTTTTATATCCCTCAAAAGTTCATAGAATTGTGTTGAATGACCACTCAAAGTAAATGAAACACTAGTTGGATTGTTTGAATTAAAATCTACTACTGTCGAAATAGTTGAAATCTCGTTTATACCATCCTTATTAGTATTTATTTGCCAACCTTCAGGTATATTTCTTATAACTAACTTTTCCTTAACTTTCATAGGTATATATACATATTGCGTAAGGGTATCGGTATTAATAGAAAAATTAAAACCATCTTTTGTTTTTAAAATTCTTGGTTTTAGTGTTCTTTCAACTATATTATTACTACATACTATTTCAATACAGTAAGTTCCTACAACAACACCATTATTTCGAATTTCATTTGCTAGAGAGTTAGCTGCTAAAACTGAGGAATCCTCAATAAAATTAAAATTTAAAACACCTGTATTTGGGAAACCGTTGTCTTTAAAAGTAATATTCAATGGAACCAAATTTGCAGGAACTATTCTTTCTAATCTATTTGAATTTGAATTATATGACCAAGGTTTTATACCATCTACCTGTACTTTTCCAGAACTTAGTTTAATATCAAAAAAATTTAAATATATTACATCTTCTGATATAACCGGGAAAGTAGTTCTGAAATCTCCTTTAGCATCTCTTCTAAAAGATGCGTATTTAATTATCTCTTTTTTTCCATCAATCTTTACTTGTTCAACTCTATTTTCCGTTGATATGTTATTTATAAAATCACTACTACCCGATCCAGTTATTATTACTTCAATAATTTTTTTATTTGAATCTGAATAATAAAAATTAAAATTTAGTTCTTTTGTTTGAAATTGAAGTACTGAATTTTCATTTTTTTTCTGAAAAAAGTTTAGTGAAAATAAACTAACTAGTCCTATTACGAAAACTAAAATGACTACTGGGATAAAACTAAATCCCATATTATTTTTAACCATTAGAGGGCCTTTCTAAAAAGAAATATACTTAATTAAAAATAACACTTTTAAAATTTAGTAACAAGTATTTTACTAATTTAAAGATTTTTACCATGACAATTTTTGAATTTTTTTCCAGAACCGCAATAACAAGGATCGTTTCTTCCAACTTTCGAATTCTCATCTAGCACAATTGTTTTTGTCTTAGATTCTGACTGACCTTCAGCCTCACCTTCAACAAATCCTGAATAATCATCTTGATTGTAGATAGCTTTTTGAACATCAGTCTCTTTTGACTGAAGCTTTTCTATATTCATAATTCCTGAAATTCTTTCACTAATACCTGCATATATTTTTGTAACAAGAAGCTCAAATCTTTCATGACCTTCTCTCTTATATTCAACCATAGGATCCCTTTGAGCATATCCTTTTAGTCCAATACCCTCCTTGACCTGATCCATGTCTACTAAGTGATCCATCCAAGATTGATCAATAATTGGAAGTGAAATCTGCGCTAAAACAATTCCCCATTCGTTTTGAGAAACCATGTTTTTAAGTCTTGTCCAATCTTTTTCAACATCCAAATTTCCAAACTTTACTAATTTATCAAGTAACCACTCTTCGTTAGTTCCATACATTGCTAAATTTAAAATTTTATCTCTTAATTTATAAACCACCTCTCTTTGAACATTCATCACATCATCAAGCTCTACTACTTGTTTTCTTCTATCAAAATTAAATCCTTCTACTCTTTTTTGTGCAGATTGAATTGAATTAGATATCATAGAGGACTCAATAGGAGTTGAGTCATCCAGACCCAAGCTACTCATAATTTTCTCAACCTGAGCTCCGCCAAAAATTCTCATCAAGTCATCTTGTAAAGAAATATAAAACCTAGACTCACCTACATCGCCCTGTCTTCCGGATCTTCCTCTTAATTGATTGTCGATTCTTCGTGATTCGTGTCTTTCAGTACCAATCACATAAAGACCTCCTAAACCAATAATTTCATTTTTCTCATCGGAACTAGAATTCCCACCACCAAGCAAAATATCCACACCTCTTCCTGCCATGTTAGTTGAAACAGTTACTGATTTTCTCTTACCAGCATTAGCAATAATAGATGCTTCTTTTTCATGATTCTTTGCATTTAAAATTTCGTGTGGAATACCTCTTCTTTTTAGTAACTCATGTAATAATTCACTTTTTTCAACTGAGGTAGTACCAACCAATACTGGCTGACCTTCCTTGTGTCTTAAAGCAATCTCATCTGCAACTGCAGTAAATTTACCTGTTTCTGTTTTATACACTAAGTCAGGCCTATCAATTCTAGCAATCTTATTATTTGTAGGAATTACTACTACATCTAATTTATAAATTTTTCTAAATTCTTCAGCTTCGGTCTCTGCAGTTCCGGTCATACCTGCCAATTTATCGTACATTCTAAAATAATTTTGATAAGAAATTTCGGCCATTGTTTTCGATTCCTCTAGAATTGGACAATTTTCTTTTGCTTCAATAGCTTGATGCAATCCATTAGAAAATCTGTTACTTGGTAACAACCTTCCTGTAAATTGATCAACAATAATAATTTTTTTGTCTTTAACAATATAATCTTTATCTTTTTCAAAAAGAGCTCTGGCATTAACTGCTTGCTCTATCAAGTGAACCATTTCAAAATCTTGCTCATATAGGTTTGAGATACTAAGCATTTTTTCAACTTTTCTAATTCCGTGATCAGTTAAAGTTGAGTTTCTAAATTTTTCATCAACCTCATAGTCAGTTTCTTTAATTAAAGATTTTACAATTCTAGCTGCTTCATAATATCTTTCAGTTGGTTTTGAAGAAGAAGTTGAAATAATTAAAGGGGTTCGTGCAACATCAATTAATACAAAGTCTACTTCATCAACTACTGCAAAATGGTGGGTACCAAATTCTCCTAGTGGGTTTGTTTGTACCTTATCAGACAGTCTAAAAATCATATTATCTCTAAGGTAATCAAAACCAAATTCATGATTTGTTCCATAGGTAATATCACATTCATATGCTTCTTTTTTAGTAGCAGGTCTTAAATTTTTTATATAGTCATCTGCATCCTCTTCCAAATTGAAAGAAGAATCATAAATAAAAGCTTGTTCTGAAGCAATCACACCTACCTTTAATCCGAGATAATCAAAGACAGGGGCCATCCAACCAGCACCGTGTTTGGCTAAATAATCATTAGCAGTTACCAGATGCACACCTTTTCCAGTTAAGGCATTTAAATAAAGGGGGGAGGTAGCTGTAAGTGTTTTACCCTCTCCAGTTTTTTGTTCGGCAATTTTTCCACGATGTAAAGCAACACCTGCCATTAATTGAACATCGTAATGTCTTTTATTTAAAACTCTTTTAGCAGACTCCCTAACCATCGCAAAGGCTTGAGGAAGAATTTCCTCTAATTTTTTTTCAGCTCTTTCATTTCCAGATTCAACAAACTCATCTTGCCATATTTTGGTTTGATTTCTTAGTTCTTCTTGGGATAGTTTGGAAATTTCAGGTTCTAAGGAATTAATTTGATCAACAACTTTTCTAAGTTTCTTTAAATCCTTTTCATTTGCATCAAATAGAGAAAAAAACATAGTTGTATTTTACATCAATTTACCTAGTTGAGGTGAAAATGATAAGAAAAATAACAAGCAAAATTCTATATACTATAAAAGGCATTAAAGTTCCTTTTTTAAGAAAAATTGTTAGAAGTTTTAGTGCAAATAAACCAAATAGAAAACTTGCAAATAAAGCACTAAGCATTTCATAAGGATACTGATTTATCAGATGGAAATCCTCTTTGATTTTAAAAATAGCAGCCCCAAATGTAATAGGTATAGCTAGAAGAAAAGTAAATCTTCCAGCATCAGATCTATTTAACCCAGACAGCATACTTCCAGAAATTGTTGCACCACTTCTAGAGATTCCAGGGAAAAGTGCGAAGGATTGAAAAACACCTATAAAAAGAGCTCTAAAGATACCCAAATCTTTGAATGAAGTTCTGGTTCTAGCTTTTAATTCTGCTAGAAGCATCAAAAAAGTTCCTAATATTAAAAAGATAACAACCATTCTTAAATCCCTTATATTATGTTCAATATAATCACCAAAAAGTAAACCCAATAATACAGCAGGAATACAACCAATTAAAATATAAAGAGCATACCTGGTGTTATCTGAGATAGAGATTTTTTTGTGAATAAAAGGTTCTACAAAAAAATCTCTAACAAAATCTCTAATCAAAACTATTAAGTCTTTTCTAAAAAAAACGACTAAAGCTAATCCAGTACCCAGGTGCAAAACCAAATCAAAAGTTAATGACTGCTTATCCCAACCTAGAATATTTGGAAGTATGATTAAATGAGCAGACGAAGAGATAGGAAAAAATTCCGTAATTGATTGTACTATTCCTAAAATTACTGCTTCAAATATTGTCATAATTAATTATCCGAACAAAGCACTCCCAAAATCTTACTTTTAGAATATAAAAGAGTAACTTTATTATAATATATACCAAGTCTTTGAACATACTTTAACAATTCAAGATTATGTAAATAATTTTTTCTTTGAAAAATAACAACAAAAATACCTTTTTTAGTTAAAAAATTTTTAGCTTCGCCTATAAAAACTTCAGAGAAAAATTCGGAACCAATTAAATTAAAATCAATTACGACCAAATCATTTTTTTCGTGCAAATCAAAAGTAGTTTCAGAATTTTTTACAAATTGAAAAGCATCTGACAAAATAACTGTTTCTTTTGAGCTCCCTTCTTTATTAAAAAAATATTTATTAATATCTAAAAGTGTTGGGTCAGATTCAATAGTTGTAATTTTAATATTTGGAAAATTTAAAGATAATAAGTTTTGTAATGTTGAGGACCCAAGCCCAAAAATTAGAGCACGATTAAAAGTAGATTTTAATTCTTTTAATTCTTGGACAAGGTCATAAAAATAGGTTTTTCTTAGTCCTTTATAGGAGTAGTGTGCCCCGATAAATCTATTTTTTAAGGTCAAATATCTACCCAAAGTAGAGTCATAGACTTCGTAAAAACCTCCTTTATCTGAATTTATTTTATATAACTTTTGATCTACTTTAAAAAACATAGTATCTATATGTTACTAGTTTTTTGTAATCTTGTCTTTTCCAAAAAATTCCCTTAAGGCATTAGGTATAATTATATTTCCTTGACCATCTTGATGATTCTCCATCAAAGCAAGAATTATCCTTCCAAAAGCTACTCCGGTGTCGTTTAAAGTATAAGCAAATTTTGTTTCACCATTTGATTTGTATTTTATATTCAACCTTCTAGATTGAAAGTCAGAAGTATTAGTATCAGTCATTGTTTCCATCCATTCATTAGTAGCATTTCTGTATACTTCCAGATCATGTTGGTAATATGAAGCATTGTAACCAGAATCTCCGGTACACTTGTTAACAACTCGATAAGGAAGTTCTAAATTTTGTAGTAACCATTCGTTTATTTCTAAAAATTCTTTAAATACACTTTCAGCATTTTCCGAAGTTGTAATTGCATTCATTTCAAGCTTATCGAATTGATGTACCCTTTTTATTCCTCTAACATCCCTACCCCAAGAACCTACTTCACTTCTAAAACATGAGGTCTGAGCATAAAATTTAATAGGAAGCTCTTCCTCAGAAAAAGTGGTATTTGAGAAATACGAAAAGTTTGTCGGCTCACTACTTCCCACAAGATAAAGATCATGACCTTCTTCGACATTTTCGTTGCTAATTTTGTAAACCTGATCCTTACCTTCAGGAAAATGTGAAGTTCCATAAAGAGCACTTTCTTTTACTAACAAAGGAGGGATTATTGGCATAAAACCTCTTCTTTGAAGTTCTTTTTTCATCATATTTGAAATAGCATCTTGAAGTAGAACAGCATCTTTTTTAAGGTAAGCAAATCTTGAGCCGGAGATTTCAGCAGATTTTTCAACATCAATCATGTCATGGATTTTACCTAATTCTAAATGGTCCAAATAAGAGATATCTTTTCTATCAACAAAGGATATATCTTCTAGGCTAGGATTCAAAATTTCACCATAAGTTTTGCTCCAACCCTTTGTAACAATGTTATCTTCTTCACCCTTTCCTACAGGCATAGATGCAGAAGGAATGTTTGGTACTAATAAAAACAAATCTTTAAATTGTTTATCAAGAGATTCAAAAACATCCTCTAACTCTTTTAAGTTATTTTTTAATTCTGAAGCTTCTTTCAATAATTCATCCTTTTTATCTGCGGAACTTGTAGGAATAAGTGATGAAATTTCGTTTCTTTTTGCCCTTAATTCTTCTATTCTTTTGAGAAGTTCTAATCTTTTCTCATCTGTTTCAACTAATAAATCAAAGTTAAAATTTTTAATACCTTTGTTTTCAATTGCTTTTTTGACTAAATCTTTATTTTCTCTAAAAAATCTAATATCAATCATTTTTTTTAAATTCCTTCAAAACTGAAATAATCAATTCAATATGCTCCTTCATGTCAACTCCAAAAAATTCTACTCCTCTTAAAATTTCTTCCCTGTCAATCTTTGCAGCAAAAGTTTTATCTTTAAATTTCTTCATAACACTTGCAGCCTCCATCCCATCCAAACCGTTCGGTCTCATGTGAGAGTATGCCCAGATAAATCCGCACAGCTCGTCAGTAGCTAAAAGACAGGAGGCAAGTTTTGTTTTCGGCTCTTCCCCTGTTTTAGAAATAGCATGTGCTTTGACTGCATGGATTAATTCTTTTGGAAAATTTTTTTCTTCAAACCAACTTACGGCAATCTCAGGATGTTGTTCTGGGTATTCATAATAATCAACATCATGTAAAAGACCTGTTATATACCACAAGTCCCTATCCCCGCCCAACTTTTTAGAGTATTCTTCCAAAACAGCGGCTACCATTTTTGAGTGTTTAATTTGATAATCATCATGAACATGATTCTTTAACATCTCGAGAGCCTCATCTCTAGAAATTAGTTCATATTCTTCAGAAATAAAGTCTTGTTTATCATCTTTAAATTTATAAATTTCTTCAACAAATGGATAAATTTCTTTAGTTGAAGAATCTAATTCAAACTTCAACTGAGGAAAAGGAACACCTTCTCTTGCAGTCACATCCTCTAAAAACCAAAATACTCTCTCAGAATGTCCCCAACCAAAAGTAGGAGGCATGCCGTACTCAAGCATTTCCACATAATCTATATCTAACCATTGAGCTTCGTTATCACCAGCTTCCCTCATTTTTTGTTGCTCCAAAAAACTATTAAGTTGGTCTAATGGGTTATTATTTTCTGACCATCCATTTCCCAACTCACTACCAGCAATTATTGGTTGAAATCTTTCAGCTAGGTGAAGTTCTTCGATCTTAGCTTTGGAAAGAGGTGAGATGTATTTTGGATGATTTGTTAAAAAAGCTGGTCCAACAATTGTTTTTCTGATCTTTTTCCACAATGTATCAACAGCCCTTGGTAAATTGGTACAGTCCTTAATTGGTAATTTCTCTTTTTTGAAAACTTCTTCTAATTCGGACAAACTACAGTTATGAATATCAAGGTTGAACCTCTCTTTCATAATTTCATTAAAATCAATTATTTCCCATTCTTTTGAAAAATCAACTTCATATCCTTTAATTTGAAAAACTTTCTTATCCCCATAAACATATTTAATAATAAAATTAAACATATCTTTGATCATCTCCATACCCTCTGTCCATGAAGCATATGCCCAATAAAATTCCATAGCCATATGTTCTGGAAGATGCTCATCCGACAAACCTTCGTTTCTAAATCTAGGTCCAATTTCGTAAACTTTTTCGTACCCACCGCCAATTAATCTTTTTAATTGAAGCTCATGAGAAATTCTCAAGAAAAAGTCCTGATCAATCGCATCCATGTGAGTAATAAATGGATTAGCATCAGCTCCTCCCGGAATCTGCTCTAATACTGGAACATTAATTTCTAAAAAGCCTCTATCCCTTAAAAATAGTCTAGTAGCCTCCCAAAATTTAGCTCTTCTGATAAATCTTTCAAATACATCGTTGTTAATTGTTGTATCTAAGTATCTTCTTCTAAGTCTTGTTTCTTTATCTTTTAAACCATCCCAAGCATCGGGCATAGGTCTTAATGATTTAGTCAAAAGTCTAACTTTAGTTACTTCAATAGACTTCTCACC
Source organism: Patescibacteria group bacterium (assembly GCA_032117075.1). Taxonomy (GTDB): domain Bacteria; phylum Patescibacteriota; class WWE3; order UBA101185; family UBA10185; genus JAUMAA01. Next base: position 7,714 of record JAUMAA010000006.1, on the reverse strand, counting down.
TCTTTGAGTTCTAAAAACTTTACCAAAAGCTTCAATAAAATCTCCAGTATCAAGTAAATGCAAATCTGCAAAATTTAATTCTGAATATTTATAATTTGCATTGCTAATATCAGTTTCTTTTAAAACTAATTGAAGAGAGGAAGAGGCATCTTTAATATCTATAAATGAAAGCTTACCGTGCCCCCTGACTGAAAAAATTCTTCCAGTAACAGAAATTTCTTTTCCTTCTAAGGTATCGAAATTATCAAGAACATCTTTATTTGAATAGTCTTTATGAGATATAGCAGGATAAGGATCAATTCCAAGTTTTTTTAATTCTTCTAACTTATGAATTCTAGATTCTCTTAATTCTTTTAAAGTTGCCATGAACCTATTTTAAGTTATTTAAGGGTAAAATCAATAAACAAACTTATTTGATTTCTACAATTTTATAGGTAACTTTACCCACAGCTGTTTCTAAATCAAAAGTATCACCAAGTTTTTTACCTAATAATAAAGTTCCTAAAGGTGATTTGTGAGAAATTTTACCATTTAGAGGGTCAGCCTCAGGTTCACCAACAATATGGTAGTCTTCATGGTCGCCTTCAACATGAACAGTTACAACTGTTCCAATGTTTACTTTACCTTTTTCTTCTTTGACTACTTGAGCTCTTTTAATAATTGCATCAAGTTCGTTAATTCTAGATTCAAGTGAAATTTGCTCTTCTTTGGCGGCTGCATATTCTGCATTTTCAGAAACATCGCCCTGATCTCTAGCAATTCTAATTCTCTCGCCTACCTCTAACCTCTTAACTTCAGTAAGTTCTTTAAATTCTTTTATTAATTTGTCTAAACCCTCTTGGGTTACATAAATTGGTTCGTTCATATTTATTTCCTTAACACTATATATTACCAGAAAGAAGGAGTATGTCAAATCAGGGACCCCCCTCTAATTGTATTAATTTTCTGCTATTATTATAAAATGAAGCAGGAAAAATCAAGTAAAAATTGGGTAATAAATATTGGATTTATTTGTCTGAGTTATGCTGTTTTGGTGACTATTTTGAGCTATTTTACCCTCAATTACAACATCGATTTTCTGAAAAACTCATTTCTTTTTAAATTTTACTTTGCTATCGATAACTCTTTTGGAGGGTATCTAATTGCAGGGACTTGGGCTTTTATGGATATTTTTGTATTAGTGACATTATTTGCCCTTTTTTATAGTTTTTCCGAAAAAATTATTAATTCGGTAGACAAAAATGCTTGAACTCTCCACTGACCAAAACCAAGCCCTTAAAAATTTAATGGATTTTATTAAATCCAAGAACTACTCTAAACAATTTATCACATTAGGTGGTTTTGCCGGTACCGGCAAAACCACAATAATTTCCGAACTCAGAAAGAGAATTTTCATTGAAAATCCTAAGCTTAATGTTGCATTTTGTGCATTTACGGGTAAAGCAGTGCAAGTTCTTAAAAATAAGCTGGTTACAAACCAAGCACTCCTTAAGAAAGATGAAATTTCTACCATTCACGGACTAATTTATAAAGCTATCGAAGATGATAGAGGAGGGATAGTAGGTTGGGAAAGAAAGGAATTAGATAACCTTGAAGCTGATTTAATTATTGTAGACGAGGCATCAATGGTAGATCAAAAAATATGGAACGACTTATTGTCATATCAAAAACCAATAATTGCAGTAGGAGATCACGGTCAGCTCCCGCCAATATCAGGAAATTTTAATTTAATGGGAAACCCCGAACATAAATTAGAAAAGATTCATAGACAAGCAAGTGAAAATCCTATAATCCAGGTTTCTATTTTGGCAAGAGAAGAAGGAAAAATACCACATCAAAAATGGAATAAAAATGTTTTTAAAGTCCCAATGTCTGAGGGACACGAATACTATGAGGATCTTTTTTCTTCATACGATGCTGACACACTAATTTTATGTAATTTTAATAATACTAGATTAAGACTGAACAAAGCAGTTAGAAGGCATTTAGGGTTTGAACAAGAAGCACCAAATAAAAACGATAGAGTAATTTGCTTGAGAAATAATCACGAAAAACAAATATTTAACGGGATGCAAGGATATATTAAATATCTAAAATCAAAAAACGAATCGGCTTATGATGTAGAAATTGACATGGACGGATCTCTCAGAATGTATTACGGTCTGATTTCTAAAGATCAATTTAATTCTGAAATAACTTTAAACAATATAAATAAAAGTTATAAAACTCAAGGATTGGACTTATTTGATTTTGGATATGCCCTGACTGTTCATAAATCTCAGGGCTCACAAGCTAAAAAAGTTATTCTTTTTGAGGAAAGAACCAAGCATCAGACTGATGAAGATTTTAGAAGGTGGTTATACACTGCAGTAACAAGGGCAGAAGAAAAACTTGTCATCTTTGGAAATTAATTTTAAATTGTTAATCTTTATAAAGTAATATATTTTTGAAAGGCCCCAAACGCAAAAAAATTTCTTTAAAATAATTTAGGAAATACAACATTAATTGTTGTGATATCAGTAATTATTTTAGCTATAGTAGGTACTGGAGTATATTTTAATCTTGACTATACAAAAACACAGAAAATTGTAATTCAATATAATGAGTATCTAGAAAAAGAAATGCATTTTATAACTTTGCTTCTATTTTAATAGAAGAAGATATCTACAATTTAACCCAAAAATAATTGAAAATTTAGTCCAGTGAGGCATTAGTAAAATGGAATGAAGTTGAAAAAGTGGAAATTCCAGAAGTTTTTAAGAAAGAATTATAAGAATGCCATAAATCTATTAAAAATAATCTTGAATCAATTGATAGAATATTTGAAATTGCAGAACAAAATCCAGATTTAAATAAACTTTCACAATCCCAAATTAGAGAAATTACTAATTTACCCGAAACTAAAGAAATCTGTGGGGAAGCTTTAAATAGATATTTAAAAGAATAAAATATAATTTCAAATTTGAGAAAAGAGGGTTTCTTTCAGAAACCCTCCTTTTATTTTTTATAATGGTGACCCTACGGAGAATCGAACTCCGGTTTTCAGATTGAGAATCTGACGTCCTGACCGCTAGACGATAGGGCCAATAATATAACGAGTTATATGAAATTATATCAGAAACCTATAATAAAATAGTTCTTTTACTTATTTGAGTTAAAAAAATATATAGTTAATGTTATTAAAAATCCGAGTAAAAGCACTATGAAGCTGGTTAAACAAGATAATAGAAAATGTGAAATTCTATTTTTTGGTACAAAAATTAAATTTTCGGGACTTAATTTATTGTTCATTTTCTTTTCTCCAAATGATTATTAGCAAACCTTAATAATGCTCTAACTCTTTTAGTATTTATTGGATGAGTAGATGCTGTTTCCGCAAGCCAAACCCCAAAGTCTCCTTTAACCGATTTTATCTGATCGCCAAAAGATGAGTAGTCAATTGATTTTGCAATATTCTTTCCTACCATTAGTTTTGTATGAGCTGTAATATTTGCCGGTAAGTTTTTAGTTACAGCAAGAGCAGCTCTATCGCAGGTATACTCACAATTTCTACTATAAAAACCTGATAAAAAATCAACAACAGGATTATTAATTTTAGGAATAAAAGAGGTGATGATGGTGTGCCCTGCATCTAAATGAGCCAACTCATGTACCATAATTGATTCAATTTCTTGATCTTCAAAATCATCAATCAAAGCACTATTAAAAACAACACTTTTTTGAAAGATACCAAAGGCGAATGCATTGTAGACAGGACTGTATACAATATACAATCTAATTTTATTTGGATTCATTCCCATCCTTAAACAGCTTTTTTCAAAAATTTCATACAATCTAGGGTACTGATTTTTATTAATTAAAAGTGCAGAGCCTTTAAACCTGCTATTTTCTATATAAGTTAAAAAAATAACTAAGAAAAGTCCAAACAACCAGAAATTCAGTAAGTCAGTTAGAAGACCTATTGCTGCGGACACTATAAAAGTCGAAGCAACTAGAAATGCTAAAGAAGGAAACTCTTGCCATTTTCTGTACATCCAAGGTTTTATGATTTGAGGATCTTTTCTAAACTCTGTAGAATTTTCGGGCATTAATTTAATTAGATATTAGATTAAAATTAAAGTCAAGTTATAATTGTAAAAGATGAAAAAATTTATCTTGCCAATAACAATTGCGGTCATTTGGATATTCTACAGAACCAACCAGTATTTTGAAGGGAACTTAAATTCAACACCTCAAGTTAAATCAGGAGTTATTCAACAAAGATTCTTCCTACCTTTACCAAAAAATTTTGAACTTATTTCAGAGCACGAAGAAAACGGTTACCAAATTAAAATTATTAATACCAAAGAGGATATAACCTACTTAAATGGTTTTTATCAAGAAATTCTAAGATCAAAAAATTATTTAAAAGATTATGAGTATGAATCAGAAAATAATCAAGAATTTAAATACTCAAAAGATAAGAATGAAATTACAGTAATTATATCTAAACAAGAAGACTTAACTTCAATAATCTTTAAATATTTAGATTAATAATTAATCTTTTTTAGTTCCCTTTAAGTAAACAGCTTTCCATGGGGAATAAGTAGATTTGTAAGTTTCATTAATTAAAGTCTCTTCACCTTTTAAAACCTTTCTTGTAAATGTTGAAGTTATACCGTTCGCTGAAAAATCAATTTGTTTTACCTCACCTTCTTTCATAGTTGGGTCATCTACATAAACAGCTGCGGGTGCAGGAATATATCCTGTTAGTTGTGGTTCTGAAATTTCAACTTTTCTACCATCCTTAGTACCAAAAATATAAAATGACATTTCATAATTTTTTTTATCCACCGAAGCTTGTATTAAAAGGTGCTTTTGAGTGTCATTCTTAAATTTAAAATCCAAACTTGGGTAATAAACTGAGGCATCTAAACCAACCTTTACATCCTGTTCATAGTAACTAACTCTATAAGCATGTGGGTATCTTGAGGTGATAGGTAATCCAGAGTTAAGAATTGCTCTAAAAAGAGTAGTAGATGTTTGACACACACCTCCTCCCTCGCCCAATACTGTCTTTCCTTCAGAGATAATATATGCAGTTTGGAATCCTTCAGATTGAGAAATTGGGCCTACTGTTTGTAAGAATGAAAATTCCTCACCAGGAGCTACTAAAGTACCAGATATTTTTTGGGCTGCTAAGTCTAGGTTAAATACCCTTGCATTTATGGAGCCGGCATACTTAGACTTCCCAACTGCAATTAAATGATTAATACCGTAACCATCCTTTGGAAGATTTTCTCCAACATTAAATGTAGCAACCTTTAGCTCATTTTTATTATTAAATAAAACATCCCGCAAATCTTTTCTAAATCTCATTTCATCAAGAACACTGCCTTCTTTATTGATTTCAAAATCATAAACCTTTTCTTCATCAAATTTTGTAACCACAGCTCTTGGTTTTCTATCTACAAATCCTTTAACATTATCAGTTAATTTTTTTGTTATATCTTCATTTAAATCATAATAAATACCATCTTTATTTTTTCGAACTTTCAATAGACCAAAAATTTGTGTTTTGGGTAAATACTTCTCTTTCTCAAAAAAAGTTAATTTTAAATCTCGATAAAATTTAGAGGAAACATCTGATTGAATAGATAAAAGATCCTGTTTTGTAATTTCAGGAATTCTGTTGTAATAAGGTATTTGTATTTTAGAATCAGAAGTCTTTGGAAGTTCTTTTTCTAAAACTAATTTCAACCTATCAAAATCTACCGATAAACCTTCCTTCTCTTCATCAATTTGAATCTTGCCATTCACAATCTTGAATGAGGCATCCTTTCCAGATATTCTCTCCTCACCAACAATTCTTGAAATCTCTAAATCTATTAAAGACTTATCAAAACTATATTTAAATATATATTCAACAGGTTGAAAAATACTCAAAAATTTTCTCTTTTGATTTTCAATTAATAAGGGCCCCCTACCTAATTCGTAAGCTCTAGATACGGTCTCATCAAGATCGTAATCGAACTTAAAGTAGTTAGAATTATAGATATAATCTTTTTGATTTGAGGAAAGAATTATGTTCTTATTGGTTGGGATTAAAATTTTAATCTTTTCTTTGGCTTGTTCTTTAGTCAAACCACTAACATTCAGACCTGAGATAAAAGTATTAGGTAGAATTTTATTTTGGTAATTAATATTAAATACAATTAAAAAGAGGGTTATTAATGAAATGAAGATTAATAATGTATTAATAACCCTATTCATCATTTTTTAATCAGGTATTTTTTACTTTCGAGGGATAAGTCATAAAAGTAATCAGCTATATCGACTAATTTGGAAGAAGCAGTTTTTGCAAAAGCACAAACCTCGACTCTCACACCATGACTTTTAGCATATTCAACTAATTCTGAGTAATCACCATCTCCAGAAACTAATACAACTGTATCCACTCTGGGAAGCATTCTAATTACATCCATACATAGACCAACATCCCAGTCTCCTTTTTTATTTCCGCCATAGAAAACCTGTAAATCTTTTGATTTAACCTCAAAACCCTTAACACTTAAAGAATTAAAAAATTGATTTTCTGCACCAGTTTCCGCTTTAATAACATAAGCAAAAGCTCTAACTAGTTTTCTTTTTCCAAGGGTAGTTTTTAAAATTGAACCAAAATCTACATATGAATTGTAGAGATTTTTTGCAGAATAATATAAATTCTGTACATCAACAAAAACAGCAACTCTTTGATCTGGGTGTGTAACATTTATCATAAATTTTCCTTACTTAACTATATCAATATTATAAAAAGTTTTTTTCATCTTCAGATAGTTTTCTTGATTATTTTTTACATTAAAAATATAGAGCTTAGTAGGGGAGATGATAATAAATTTGTATAAATTTTCTTTATCTGAATTATAGTAATAACCAATCATATTAGGAGTACTAAAAGCAATAATGTCTCTAACTTTATAGTTTATTGTTTCTCCTTTTATAGAATCCTGAACAGTCGATCCTACAGAAGTTTCGAAGATAATTTTAACAAACTCATCATCTATTCCTGATTTTTTTGTTAACTTGTAAGTATTTTTTAATAAATCAGATTCAAATTCTGAAGTATCAATATCTTTTCTAGGCTCAGAAGTTAGGGGGAAGTAAAAACCATCTATTTGGTTATTTTCATCAATTTTTAAGTTTAATCTTTCAGTAGCTTCACTTACCTTATATTCAAAGTTTACTTTTAAATTTAAATCACCAAATTTTACAGTCTTAAAGTTGTCTGAAGAATTGATACTTAGATTTGGAATTGTATCTTGAAGTACAATAGGTATTTCAACTACAGGTTCTGAAGTTATTTGATCCGTAGAATCTGATTTTTTAGGAAAGAGGTCTACAAAGAAATTAGAAACACTTGGTATATAGACAATACTATATACCAAGGAGAACACTAGTACTGCAAATACTAAACTAATTATTAGGTATTTCTTCATGAATTAATAATATCTTATTAATCAATTAAAGTTAAGGCGAGACCCTTTTTACCTGCTCTGCCAGTTCTTCCGATTCTATGGATATATTCATCCATGCTTCTAGGTAAATCGTAGTTAATCACATGGGAAACATCTGAAATATCAATTCCTCTTGATACAACATCTGTAGCAATTAAGATTTTAATCTCAGAACCTTTAAATTTCATTAAAGAAGCTTTTCTTTGATTTTGTCTCTTATC
>JAUMAA010000005.1:0-34304 GCA_032117075.1 Patescibacteria group bacterium | reverse complement strand
CTAAATTAGGTTCAATTCCAATTGCTTGGCATTCAGGTAGTTTTGTTGTGAGTTTAGGTTTTGAAATCTGAGCTGTTCTTCCTGGTTGATCTTGTTTAAGAGCTGTTTCTGTACAAAAAGAACTCTCCGGGTTTACTCCAAGAGCATCGCATTTGGCAGCACATATTTCATCACTTGAATTATAGTGCGAATCATCGCAACAAATTTTCTTTTTACTTTCTAAATCTTTATTATCAAAAATCTCTCTACATTGAGCTAATTTAGAAGTTGAATTCGAGATTGAATAACTTACATAGTAAATCGCACCTACCAGTATGAGAAAAGCAAATGCGAAGATAAAAATTCTTATTTTTTTATGGTGTATATGATCCATGGCAGTTTATTAAAATATAGCATACATAATAAGTTGTCTTCAATTACTTATTCAAACAATTTTCGCAAAAAAATGTTCCTCTACCTGCAATTTTAATTTTGGTAATCTTTCTTCCACAATCTTTACAGTTTTTTAAATTATAAATTTTAAAAAAGTCTTGATACTTCCCTTCGTTTCCGTAGATATCTGTGTACATTTTATCGTACAAACTTGAACCTCCTAATTCTATTCCTTCTCTTAGGATTTTTTGACCGTTTTCAATAATTTCTTTAATTTTATTTATTTCCAAATCCTTTCCTTTTGTTTGAGGGTCTACCTTAGAAACATGTAAAGTGTCGTTAGAGTAAATATTACCTAGACCTGAAAAAGTTACCTGGTCTAATAACAACTCCTTAATAGACTTATTTGATTTTGATATTTTATTTTTTATTTTCTCAATTTCCTTTTCTGTATAATTTAAAGGATTAGGAAAAATTTTTTTCGGAATATTTGTTGAGATTTGTAGTTTTCCAAATTTTCTAGTATCGGTAAAATTAATAAAGAATTCTTTGTTATTTTTTTTAAATTTAAATCTAACTTTATCCCAACCAAAACCCGATTTTTCATCAGCATACCTAAATCTTCCCGTCATGGCAAGGTGTGAGACTATTTTTTTACCGTTTGAGAATTCAAAAATTATCGATTTAGAAATATTTCTCACCTCTGTTATTTTTGAATTCTCAATTGCTTTAAAATCCTCTAAACTGCTTACTTTTGGATGGTAATCTAAAATCTCTACTTCTAAAAGCTCTGCATCTTTTAGTAATTCGTTCAAGTTTTTAGTGATTGTGAAGACCTCAGGAAATTCAGGCATAGACTTATTTCGAAGAATAGAAGCTATTCCATTTTTCTTCGATAAATCTGCCTAATTTTTGAATAAATATACTTTCATCAAATTTTTTTGTATTTTTTGAGATTTCTATTCTATTGAAAAATCCCTCATTTATTTTTTTATCGAATTCAATAAATTTTTCTGTTATTGAATTTATATTTATCTCATCGAAAAATAGTCCATCAATATTTTCTCTTAAAATTTCTATTGGTCCCCCAGATCTGTGAGCTAAAGATGGGTTTCCGTGATTTAATGCTTCTACTAATGCAATACCAAAGTCCTCATCCTTTACAGGGAAGATGTAACCCTTAGCTTTACTTAAGTATTCATTTAGAATTTCATCAGATACTTTTCCTAAAAATTTAATTTTTTTGGAGGTGACTAATTTTTTAAGATTATCTTCTTCTATACCAGTACCAATAACAATAAGTTCTTTATTTAAATTATTAAAAAGTTTTATAACTAAATCAAAATTTTTATAGGATGAAAGTCTTCCTGTTGTTAAATAAAAATCGCTCCTTTTGCTGTCATCAAATTTCTGAATATTGACAGGAGGGTAGATTACAAGAGCTTCTCTTTTATAAAACTTCAAAATCCTTTTCCTGACTTCCTCTGAATTGCATAAAAGAAAATCTGGTCTTTGAGCTGCAGCATAATCCCAAATTCTTAAGTGAAAATCTAAATATGCAAACAATGGTTTTAAAAACCATTTTTTTCTAAGTGTGTTTTCTGATGAGTACTTATATAAAAATCTTGGTGGTGTGTGAACATATGAAATGTGCAATTGATTTTTTCCTGTTATTACTGATTTAGCCCAGGCTGTTCCGTCCGAAATTATTAAGTCATAGTCAGAAAGATCAAAATTTTCAAACCTATTTCCCATTAGAAATGTAAAAAGTTTAGGAAACCTTTGAAAAATAGCATTTAATTTTGGAGTTATAATCTTTTTGCTTTTAAAAGTTTTTGGAAGTTTTTTTAAGTCAAGAATCCCAGTATAAATGGGTGCTTCCGGAAATAGCACCATTATTTTTTCAAGAGTTCTTTCTGCACCTCCGTATTGATTTAAATAATCATGAACCAAAGCAATTTTTGGATTACCTTTTAATTTCATATTCTGATTATATCAGCGATATATTATACTTAACTTATGAAGATAGATAGAGAATCAAATCTATGGAAATACCTGACTCAGGAAATGAAAGATTTAGTTCTTGAAGGTGAAACATTGTTAAAATCCTGCCAATTACAAGGAGAGATTCAAGTTAAAGATTTTTCTTACCTTGTGTTTCCTTGGGGCAAACTGTATGAGGGATTCTTAAAAAAGGTTTTTTTGGATTTAAATTTTATAACCCCCGAAGACTACTATGGTAATGAGGTTAGGATTGGTAAGCTTCTTTCAACAGGTATGGGCAATAAACCAGCACATAGATTATCAATTGTTTCCGAATTAAGCTCAGGTAAAGTTTTGGGTGAGAATTTAACTAAGGCAATGAGGTCAGTATGGAAAAATTGCAGAAACTCAGTATTCCATTTTTTTCCAGATAATGTCTATAAATTGGATCTTGAAACAGCCCAAAAAAGAATTGACGAGGTTGTCAAATGTATGGATTTAGTAGTTAATAGAGTTGAATCCTTGAAGAAATGAAAATTGCAGTAGGGCTAAGTGGGGGTGTTGACTCCTCAGTTGTTTTATTAATGTTAAAAGAGCAGGGATATGATGTTACTGGGGTTCATATGCAGTGTTGGGATTACAACGAAGAAGGTTGTACTGGGGAAAGAGACAAAGCCGATGCTATTGAAATTTGTTCCTTTTTAAATATTCCATTCAAATTTTTAGATTTTCAAAAAGAATATAACGAGAGAGTAATAAGTAATTTTTATTCAGAGTATGAAGCTGGAAGGACTCCTAATCCTGATGTTCTATGTAATAAAGAAATAAAATTCGGTCTCTTTTTAGATTGGGCTATTAATAATGGATTTGATAAGGTAGCCACAGGTCACTATGCCAAAATTATAAAAAAAGATACTTATCAGTTACATATTCCAAAAGATACTTCAAAAGATCAGACTTATTTTTTATACAGATTGGATTCAGATAAACTTTCAAAAATACTTTTTCCCTTAGGTGATTTATTAAAAAGCGAAGTTAAAGAGATAGCTTTTCAAAATAATTTAAAAAATTTTAACAAACCAGAATCAATGGGTATTTGTTTTATTGGAAAAATAAATGTTAAAGATTTTTTAAAAAGAAGAATTAAAGAAGAATTCGGAAATGTTTTAAATTATAAGGGAGAAGTTATTGGTAAACATAAAGGGGTACCTTTTTATACAATAGGGCAAAGACATGGTTTTGAAATATTTAAGTATACTGGGGAGCCACTGTATGTGTTATCTAAAAATGCCGAAAATAATACATTAATTGTTGGAAATGAGGAAGAAGCTAAGGTTTCTGATTTTAATGTTAATGAAATTTCTTTCATAAACCAAAATTTAGAAGGAAAATTTGATTTATTTTTCAGAATAAGGCATTTAGGAGAATTACACAAAGGAACAGGTATTTTTGCACAAAGTAAAGCTGGAATTAGGTTAAATGAAAAAGTTTTTGGGATTGCTCCTGGTCAATCGTGTGTTTTTTACAGTCATGATGGGATGGTTTTAGGAGGCGGTATTATTCAGTAGTTTTAAAAGTTGATTTAGTTGAAATTTTCTTTATTCCATTTTCTAAAACCATATACTGCCCATCTAAACTTGTGTAAGTTGCTAAAATGTTTTTTTCAGCATCAAACATAGTTTCCAGTCTAATTAAATTTTCACCATCATACTTGAAAATTGAATATTTTTTCTCATCGTGAGGATTGGTAAAACCTTTAAATCTGAGTGAAGCAAAAGAAATTACTTTTTCATTTAATAAGTTTTTCATTTCGAGTTTGTAAGAAGTTCTTTCTTTGTACTTAAAGTTGATTCGGTCAAAAACTGGTGCTGCGGGATAGAAGGTCAGATGATAGGTATTTTGATTTGAAATTAAATCTAGTTTTAATTCCAAATTATTATTTGAAATATAATTTGAAGTATTAAGATTAATTTCTTGGTTTAACTTTGACAAGTTTAGATCCCATAGGTATCTGCTTTTGGTTCCCCAGGGATCGGGAAAAGATCCGTACCATCCAAAAGGATCCACTTTATTTATTAATTCTTTTTTACCCTTATATATTGTGAAATGTAAATGAGGGCCGTTGGTATTCCCGCTCATACCCACCTTACCAATTACCTCTCCTTTTTGAACCTCTGTTGTTGTTTTAGTGATTAGATTGCTTTCGTCTAAGTGCCCATAGACTGTAAGGTAGTTATTTGGGTGAGATATTATCAGAGCATGTCCGAGACCTCCTGGATTATAAATGTAGTTTGCAACTCCTTTTTCCACAGCTAGAATTTCCGAGTACATTGGAAGTCCGTAGTCAACTCCGTCATGGGAGGAATAATATAGGTAGGGTTTTTTTAATTCTGATCCGTAAAAATTAAGTGTCGTTTCTGCAAAATTAATAGGTTCAAGTTGATTACCTAAGTAGGGATACCTGTGGTCAAAAAATGATGTAATTCTATCCACTAGATCGTTTGGATTTCTTGTTTTAAAAGGTAGTGAAAGAAACCTCTCTTCATCGTAATCAAATATAAATTTTGCTTTTATTATTTTATTATTTGTAAAATTTAAGAAAATTGAGATGTTCTCTGTCCCTGTTAATTCTATATCTCTAATAAGATAAGAAGAATTAAATTTTGTTTTACTTTCATAAAAATTTTTACCTAAATCGTTTGAAACCCATATTTTTTGTTCTGAAGGTGAGACCTCGGTTAGGAAAATATAATTCTGATAACTTTTTAAAACCTTAATTTGATTTGAAAATTGTTTTTCAAAAGTAACTTTTCCATTTAAATCTAGTATTAAAAATTTATCCCAAGATGTAGCTAAAATGTACTTTTCAGAGGGTTCTATATTGCTTAATCTATAGATTGGGAATAATTGTGCTAAGGAGTCTTTATTATATGGACTAAAATAAAGACTCCCTCTACTTAAAATGTAAATATTCTCAGAATTAGATTTTATTTGGTCAATTTGGGGACCGTAACCATCGTTTCCTAAAAGTTGGAGGTTATTTGTATTATCCTGATTCACTACCCAAGCTCCGTAGTTACTTCCTCCGTAATAGACCTTATCTTTAAAAGCATGCACTTTATTTAAGCTGGCTTTTTTACCTATTCTTTCAACTTTTTGAAAATTATTACTAATTTTAAATAATCCTGGCCCATCATCTTTTAGCATATAGGTAGTTGCATAAATATTTCCATTTTGGAAATCCAGATCAGTAATTCTGTGGCCTCCCAATACTTTTCTTTGAAAATTCATATCAAGCTTTGTTGAATGCCAGACCCCATTGAAATAATTATTAGGAAAATTACTTGCACTTTCACCTATGGTTACACCTTCATTAGAAATTTTTATTTTTTCAAACCCCCCAGAAAATTCTATTTTCTGGGAGTAATCTATATCTGCATGTATTGTAATATTGCAGAAAAGTGATAAAGTCAGAAATGTAAGTATTTTAACTATTTTCATACTTATAGTTTTAACTGATCAATTTGAAAAAATACTTGGAAACTCTCTATTATTAGTAGATATTCCTTGCTTTTCTTATTAATTAGGTTAAAATCTCCTAAATGTTCTTTGATAATTAAATAAAGTAAGAAGAAATTTTAGTTATCCACTAAAATTTCTGGGTTAAAGTTTTGAAAAGACAAAAGAATTGTTACTTTGAGAATTTGATCCTAGTTCAGAATAAACGCTAGCGGCGTGCATAATACATGCAAGTCAAACGGGAAATTAAGGTAGCTTGCTATCTTGAAATCCAGTGGCAGACGGCTGAGTAATACATAGGAACCAACCCTTATCTCTGAAATAACTCCAAGAAATTGGAGATAATGTCAGATGTGGAGGCAACTCTAAAGATTTATCGGATAAGGACGGGCCTATGGCCTATCAGCTAGTTGGTGGGGTAATGGCCTACCAAGGCAACGACGGGTACCGGGACTGAGAGGTTGAACCGGCAGAGGGGCACTGAGACACGGGCCTCACTCCTACGGGAGGCAGCAGTAAGGAATATTGCGCAATGGACGAAAGTCTGACGCAGCAACGCCGCGTGAAGGATGAAGGTTTTCGGATTGTAAACTTCGTTATAAGCACCGGCTAACTACGTGCCAGCAGCAGCGGTCATACGTAGGGTGCAAGCGTTATTCGGATTTACTGGGCGTAAAGAGTTATGTAGGTGGCTTTGTTAGTCAGGGGTTAAATACCGCAGCTTAACTGCGGAAAAGCTTCTGATACTGCATTGCTAGAGTTAGTTAGGGGTCAGCAGAACATATGGTGTAGTAGTGAAATGCGTTGATATCATATGGAATACCAAGGGGGAAGCCAGCTGACTGGGACTATACTGACACTGAGATACGAAAGCGTGGGGAGCAACACGGATTAGATACCCGTTTAGTCCACGCTGTAAACCATGCCTGCTAGATGCTTGATTTTTTGAGTGTCGAAGCTAACGCGTTAAGCAGGCCGCCTGGGGAGTACGGTCGCAAGACTAAAACTCAAAGGAATTGGCGGGGACCCGCACAAGCGGTGGAGCGCGCTCTTTAATAGGTCGCTAACCCTAGAACCTTACCCAGTCTTGACATGCAGATGCTAAGCCTAAGAAACTAGGCCTCCTTCGAGGGTTCTGCACAGGTGTTGCATGGCTGTCGTCAGTTCGTGCCGTGAGGTGTTCACTTAAGTGTGTTAACGAACGCAACCCCTATCGTTAGTTGTATCACTCTAACGAAACTGCCTAGGCAACTAGGAGGAAGGTGGGGATGAGGTCAAGTCAGGATTGCCTTTATGGCTGGGGCTAGAAGCACGCTACAATGGGATGTACAGCGAGATGCGACATGGTGACATGAAGCAAATCTCTTAAAGCATCCCTCAGTTCAGATTGAAGGCTGCAATTCGCCTTCATGAAGTTGGAATCGCTAGTAATCGGAGGTCAGCTATACTCCGGTGAATACGTTCTCGGGTCTTGCACACACCGCCCATCACGCCAGCAAAGCTGAGGCCACCCGAAGTACTATTTTTGTGGTCCCACGGTGGAATCAGTGATGAGGGTGAAGTTGTAACAAGGTAGCCGTAGGGGAATCTGCGGCTGGATCACCTCCTTTCTAAGGGAGTTTTTCAGTACTTTGACAACAGTATCTTTTTTAAGCTGTATAAGTTTACTTATGCAAGAGCTTAGGTTTAATTTATTAAACCCATTCTTAATAACCGTTGTTTGATCAGAGATCAAGCAATTGTGTTACTAAAAATGTTAAAGCCTGTTGAAGATAGGTGCACTTTAAACCTAATGACTAATAAGTTTAAAGTAATCCATTTCTCACAAATGGTATTAGTTGGTTCACAGATGAGCTTTAAATCTGTAAAACGAACAATTCTTTTGTCTCTTTAGGATTTTAACCACATTTTATTCTCGTTGAATGAAAAAACTTACTTTATTTAATTGTATAATTTCCCTTAGTGAAAAAATTAAATATTAATGTTTTAGCTTTAAAAAATTTTCTCTTAAATAACAAAGATTTATTACTATTTTTAGTTTTAACTTTCTTGCTTTATTTTTTATTCTTTAGAAATATTTTTAGTCATCAGTTTAATTTTTGGAATTCAGATGCCATGATAAAAATGTTTCCTGTAAGAGTTTTTTTATCGGAAAGTTTTTCAAATCTAGAATATCCTTTTTGGACTGAAAAAGTTTTTTTGGGGTATCCTTTATATTTAGATATTGAGAATGGTGCTTTAAATCCTATCAATCTTTTTTCCATTCTCCTACTTGGTCCAGTATGGTCTTTAAAATTTTTACATTTATTAACATACTTGCTTGGATCTTTAAGCATATATTTTTTGGTAAGTAGGTTTTATCCCAAATCCAACTTATTAGGAAAATTAGTTAGTGTACTAGGTTTTTACTTTACCTTTTTTCATGTCAATCATTTAATACACATGAATATTGTTCTAGTTTCTATGCTTTTGCCAGTCCATGTTTACTTGGCATTTAGATACTTTGAAACCTCAGAATTTAAATTTTTACTTTTACAAATAATCTTGTTCTCTTACGGTATTTTGTGGGGCCAGCCTCAAGTTTCATTTTTTCACATGGTAACAATTTTTTCTTTCCTTTTTTTCTTATATAACGATTTTAAAAAAGTTTTTAAATATGCTTTTGTTATTTCATTTGTATCTTTCTGTCTTACTTTCTATCAACTATTTCCATCATTTAGTGTTTTTTTTGGATCTCAAAGAATTGGAAGTACTCTGAAGTATTCAGAATTTACCAATACCCCAACTATTTTATTTAATAATATTTTTCCTTATAGCTTAGGTTACTATCAGAATTTTGTTGGTACTCAAATTACAGGAGCTTACTCTTTTGTAGAATCATATAATTACTTGGGTATTTCTTTTTTGATTTTATTTATCTTTTATCTCATATACGGGCATCAGGATAAGAATTATCGATTTGTAACTTTTACAACTTATTTTTATTTAATTTTTACCTTTTTAAATTTGTACCTCCCTTTTGATGTGCCAATTTATGGTAGTTTTAGATATTGGACTAGAGGAATTTTTATTATTCCTTTTCTATTTTTATTTTCTATTAATTTTTTTCTTACTTTGAAAAATCTAAGATTGCAGCCAAAATATAATCATCTCTTTTATATTTTGGCAATTCTAATTTTTACTTACTTTTTTGAATCGAAGGAGTATCTAAATTTCTTAATCGAAAACAAATTTGTTTATATCAGAAAATTTGAATTTGTTTTTTGGTTTGGAATTTTTCTTGCATCCTTGATATCTTTCTTTTTATTTTTAAAAGAAAAAATTTCAACCAAGGTATTTGTGGTTATTTTTTTAATTATTTCCTTTGTCGATTTAAGATACTTTGTTTCCGATTTTTTACCTGTAAGAATATCTAGGTATAGATCTGAGCAAAATTTTAAAACACAACCAGATTGTCTTAATAAAAGATGTTTATTAGAGAACCAAAAATACAATGGTTATGAATTCTTATTATTTCAGACATACAGTCCTTTTGGATATAGTCAATTTATAGATAAAGAATATACCGATTTTTTTGATAACAATTTTTTTGTTAATATCGAACAGTCCCCAAGATCTGAGGTTGTAAGACCAAATTTAAATACTGATTTATTGGCTAACTTAGGTTTTCAAAAAATACTTTTAGCAGACGGTAATTCTTATTCTTTTCCTGTAAATGACTTTTGGATTATGAAAGATAAAAATTTAGGTAGGTTTATAGAGTCTAGTGAAGGAAGGTATGAATTTGAGGTAAATGTTAAGGAAAGTAAATTGTATGATTTAAATCTAAAATATTCTAAAAATTTTGATGTAGAAATTAATGGAATTAAAGAAGTTTTGATTAAAAACGGAGTCTTTAGTCAATTAAATTTACATCAGGGTTTAAATGTTATCAAAATTTCTTATTTTCCTTACGACATTGTTAAAGGTTTTTTAATAGGGATTTCCTTATTAATTATTTTTTACATTGTTGTAATTTTATTGAAACTTAAAATTCTCAATAAATAAAAATTTAATCGTTTTAATTAATCCAGTTTTTTTGGAATTAATATTTTTTTGGAAATATAAAAGTCCATCTGTAATCCCCTTTGAATACTCTTTTGACTGATTCATAGGTCTATAAATTAAAAAGATTACAATTCTTGAAAAAATATACAAAGGAAGGTTTATTAAAGTAAAAATATCTGAAAATAAATCTGATTGTATTTTTAATCTATTGAGCTCTAGCAGATAAACTGCTTTATCACTTAATTCTCCTTGAACTTTAGGGCTATGAATTATAAATCCTTTAGTTGAGGTTAATATCTTTTTCCCTCTTATTTTTAGTCTAAGGGATAGTTCAATTTCGTCATGATACATAAAGTAATCTTTAAATAGATACTTTTCTTTAAATTTTTTTAAATCAATTACAAAACAGGAACCTGAAACAAATAAAGATGGTAAAAATCCTTTTTTAAATTCTGAGTATTTAATACTTCTTCCTAAAAAAGTAAAACTAGGAAGGTGGATGTTTTTGTTAACCCACAAATTTTTATCATTTATAGTTTTTTTTAGAGCACAGGTGTAAAGACTAACATTAAATCTAAATAGTTTTTGAAACTCTTCAATTAAATTAGAGCTCAAAATTGTATCGGGATTAAGAATCATCATATACCTATGGTTTGGGTAGTTTTTTCTAAAATAGTGTAGAGCAAAATTATGACCTCCTGTATAACCGTTGTTTTGGCCAATTTGTACAAATTTAACATCTGGAAATTTTTTGACCAATTCTTCTATATTATCTTTGGAATTGTTATCAAAAACAAAACATTTAAAATTTTTATTTGATTGATTTTCTAGGGAGTGCAAACATTCTTCGATAGTTGTTGATGAATTAAAAGTAAGTAGAGAAATTAGGATTTCTTCTGTATTAATTATTTCATTTGATTTATGCATTTTAATGGTGGGACCGAATGGACTCGAACCATTGACCTCTTCCTTATCAGAGAAGCGCTCTAACCACCTGAGCTACGATCCCAATTTTCATTGATTTTGGTAGATTTTATCATATTACAAAAATATAACAAAATGTTATTAATCTAAATTGTAAAATCAAGGTTTTTTGTTAAAATTCTTGAGTTGGGAGAGGTTTATTATAAGGAGGTGTGTCTTGAGTTCTTATTGTGAATGTCGCTGTGGTTGTAATTCCGAGGTTTCAAGGAACTTTATTATTTGCGATGAGTGCAAAAAAGGAAGACACAAAACTCACTTCAATCTGGATCTAAGAACCATGAAGGAATGTGATTCTTGTGAACTTTGGCAAGTTTTTGATAGGATGGCAAAGAAGTTTACTTGTCATCCAGAATGTGGAAACTTTAGGTTCAAGGATTAGTGGTTTTGTCAGGTTACGGCGGGGTTGGGATTTACCCAACCCCGCCTTCTCGTTAAATATTTCTAGTTTTAGATTCCCTGGTGTTTAGATTTGAGTATTCTGCCATTTTATTCAAAGTGCTGCTTACATAAGAATAAAGTTCCTTATTACTTTCAAAATGCTGATCAGAGGCTTTCAAAAGCAGTTCTTGTACCATCTTTTCATGATTTTTATATTTTTTAAGCTCGCTATTTTTGATAAAATTAACAATCATTTGTTGAGCTCTATAAAATCTACATCCGCAAGAGCATTTTTCTGCAGCCCCGTAACAGTGCCCTCCCCCAGTTTTACAGTTATCGCATTCCCAAGCGTTATTTTCGTTCATTTTTACCCTTTCTGGACTAATTACTATTTAGTTTAATCTTAAACATATTTTCCTTAAAGTGAAAGATTAAATATCGTTGACATCTGCACTTAAAAATATATAATCATTATTACGGAAATGGAAGCCATTTATGGCTTGGTGGGAATTCACTCTTCATAACAAAGAAGCTCTGATTCCATAAAATTACTTTTTATAACCTGAGTGAGGAAATCTGCCGCACTCCGAAAATACCATAAGGGCCCATAGCTTAGTTGGTAGAGCGCCACTTTTGCACAGTGGAGGTCAGGAGTTCGACTCTCCTTGGGTCCACCATTAATTCCGAAAAAATTGATCTTTGAAAATTGAATAAAATGTCATATTAGCATCTTCATAAAAATCAAAAAGATACTTAATGTGTACGGTGGATTCCTTGGGTCTTTATGCCTATGAAGGACGTGTAAGACTGCGATAAGTCTCGGTAAGCTGTCAAAAAGCGCTATAGCCGGGAATTTCCGAATGAGGAAACTCAATCCAGAGCAATCTGAGATTATCAGTAATTGAAAACCCAGTAAAATGGGCGATAGATTATTAGAAGGGTACATGGTGAACTGAAACAACATAGTAACCATTGGAAAAAAGACTAATTTAAGCATTTCGTAAGTAGCGGCGAGCGAAAGCGAAGAAGCCCAAACCCAAACATTTATGATTGGGGGTTTTGGACAATCCTTGCATTTAATTGCAAAAAAGTTACAAATCTTTTTTGTAGAAGAACACTCCTGGAAAGGAGGGCCATAGAGAGTTATAGCCTCGTATTCGAAACGAAAAAGACTTTTGGGTTGATCCCGAGTAGCACGGAGCACGTGAAATTCCGTGTGAAAACAGCTGGACCATCAGCGAAGGCTAAATACATAAAGACACCGAAAGTGAACTTAGTACCGTGAGGGAAAGGTGAAAAGAACCCAGTGTATGGGAGTGAAATAGATATGAAACCGTATACAAACAACCGGCCAGAGTCTCTATAGCAATATACGAGATGATGGTGTGCCTATTGAAGAATGATCCGACGAGTTAATAGTGCGTGCAAGCTTAAGCAACTAGTGTTGTGTAGGCGAAGGGAAACCAAGTCTGAAAGGGCGACAAGTACGTATTATTAGACCCGAAGCCAAGTGAGCTAACCATGAGCAGGATGAAACTTAGGTAACACTAAGCGGAGGTCCGAACCGGTGTACGTGGAAAAGTGCTCGGATGACTTGTGGTTAGAGGTGAAACGTTTAACGAACTTGGCGATAGCTGGCTCTCCCCGAAATATATATTGGTATAGCCCTAATCGTAATGGGTATGTGAGGTAGAGATACTGGCAAGGACTGGAGCGCGCGAGCGTATCCATCTTTACCAAACTCCGAATGCGCATACCTTGATTGGGAGTCAGTACTGGAGAGCAATTTTCTAGTACGAGAGGGAAACAGCCCAGATCAACAGCTAAGGTCCCTAATACTAACTAAGTGGGTAATGAAGTGGAATTGTTTAAACAACTAGGAGGTTGGCTTAGAAGCAGCCATCCTTTAAAGAAAGCGTAACAGCTCACTAGTCAAACGGTTCTGCGCAGATAATCCAACGGGGCTAAGTTAGTAACCGAAGCTTTGAATTCATACTTTAGTATGAATGGTAGGGGAGCGTTGATATCGGCAGTGAAGGTGTACCGTGAGGTATGCTGGAGCGATATCAAGTGAGAATGTCGGAATGAGTAGCGAGAAAGGGGTGAGAACCCCCTTCACCGAATGCCTAAGGGTTCCTCCGCTATGTCAGTCATCGGAGGGTAAGTCTGGGCCTAAGGCGAGGCCGAAAGGCGTAGTCGATGGATAGCAGGTTAATATTCCTGCACTACTTTATGATCGTTATTATCAATGGAGTGACGGAGCATGATAGGTAGAGCTCATTAAGGATTTGAGTTCAGAATGCAAGGCGTTTCGTATAGGCAAATCCGTACGAATGTTAAGTCGAGCAGGTGAAAAAGGCGTAGAAATACGTTCATTCTACTGAGTTAAGCTTCCTAGAAAACCTTCTAGAGAGAACATAAAGTACCAGTACCGTAAACCGCCACAGGTGGGCAGGTAGAGTATACCAAGGTGTACGAGTGATTCGTGATTGAGGAACTAGGCAAATTACATCCGTAACTTAGGGAAAAGGATGCCCTTTGTACTTGTACAAAGGGGGCACAAAAATGGCTCAAGCGACTGTTTAACAAAAACACAGGTCTTTGCTCAACGCGCAAGCGGAGGTATAAGGGCCGACACTTGCCCAGTGCTCGTAAGTTAATATTGGGGGTTATCAGCAATGAGAAGCTCTCGGTTGAAGCTCGAGTGAACGGCAGCAGTAACTATAACTGTTCTATGGTAGCGTAATCTCTTGTCGGGTAAGTTCCGACCCGCACGAAAAGTGTAACGACTTGAGCACTCTCTTAATCACGAGCTCGGCGAAATTGAAGTATCCGTGAAGATGCGGATTACATGGAGTTGGACAAAAAGACCCCGTGGAGCTTTACTATATCCTGGCATTGATGAGCGATAACGACTGTGTAGGGTAGGAGGGAGTTTCGTAAGAAACAACGATGAAACACCTCTCTTTCTTTATTGCAAGTCTCACTATGTGCCTTAATCAGGTACGAGGACAATGCTTGGAAGGTAGTTTAACTGGGGCGGTTTCCTGCTAAAAGGTAACGCAGGAGTTCTAAGGTTCCCTTAGCACCGATGGAAATGGTGCTGTAAGCGTAAAGGTATATGGGAGCTTGACTGCAAGACAGACAAGTCGAGCAGGTGCGAAAGCAGGACTTAGTGATCCTCCGAATGCCATTTGGGTGGCTCGGAGCTTATCGGATAAAAGTTACCCCGGGGATAACAGGCTGATCCTACCCGAGCGTTCATAGCGGCGGTGGGGTTTGGCACCTCGATGTCGACTCGTCACGTCCTGGGGCTGAAGTAGGTCCCAAGGGTCCGGCTGTCCGCCGGTTAAAGTGGCGCGTTAGTTGGGTTCAGAACGTCGTGAGACAGTTCGGTCTCTCTCCACTTCATGCGTAGAAAATCTGAGACAAGTTGTTCCTAGTACGAGAGGACCGGAATGAACGAACCTCTAGTGTTCCAGTTGTACTACCAGGTGCATCGCTGGGTAGCTACGTTCGGTCGTGATAAGCGCTGAAAGCATCTAAGCACGAAGCACATGTCAAGATTAGATTTTCTCTCTAGCTTGCTAGAGAAACACCTCCTAGGAGTTTACTAGGTTGATAGGTCGCAGGTGTAAGCACAGTAATGTGTTCAGCTAAGCGATACTAATGTGTGTTCATCTTTTGATTTGAAGATGTTAAAGACATTTTATTCAATTTTAAGAGGTCAATTTTGATCTTTGAAAATTTATGCTCATAACCTCGGTGATGATACCGGTGTGGACCCACCTCTTTCCATTCCGAACAGAGAAGTTAAACACACCAGGGCCGAAAATATTTAAGCGAGTCTTTGAGAAGATAGGTCGTCGCCGGGGTTATGAGCATAAATAAAAATTAAATTTTTCCTATAAAATCAATAAAAAAACATTGTTATTTTGATGTTTTTTAATTATAATCACGAGTACAAAGTATTTAGTTAGTGCCCAGAATTTATATTTATGAAATCTTATAAAGTAAATAATCCAAATTCATTAATGGAAGAGCTATTAAAAAATAGCCCATTACAAATCAAACAATTCAAACCAGGAGATTTAGTCGATGGTGTGGTTGTAAACGTATCAAGTGAGCAGATTTTAGTCGATATCGGCGCTAAATCTGAGGGAGTTATCTTAAAAGATGAGTTCACTGAAAACCAAGAGTTAGAAAAAACTCTTAAAGTTGGTGATACCGTCAGCTGTTTAGTTATCCAAGCAGAAGATAAACAAGGTTATGCAGTTCTTTCTCTAAAGAGAGCTGAAAAAGAAAAAACCTGGAAAGATCTAGAAAATGCTTTCAAAAACAATTCAGTTATTGAAGCAACAGTTTTAGAGTACAACAAAGGCGGTCTTTTAACCGAAATTAATGGAACAAGAGGTTTTATTCCTCTTTCTCACCTAAAAAGATCTCACTTCACTGAGGAAATCACTGATTTCAATGGTGGATCTGAGAACGAGTTAAAGAATGCTCTCAAAGTTTTATCTGGTAAAAAATTGATGGTTAAAGTCATTGAATTAGATAAGACTAAAAATAGACTAGTTTTATCGGAAAAAGATGCAACAAGCGAATATTCCGAAGAAGAAAGAAGCAAGAAATTACAAAATGTTAAAGAAGGTGATACCTTAACAGGAATTGTTACTGGAATTATGCAATTTGGAATATTTGTTGATTTGGACGGTCTTGAAGG
This sequence comes from Patescibacteria group bacterium, assembly GCA_032117075.1. Lineage (GTDB taxonomy): Bacteria > Patescibacteriota > WWE3 > UBA101185 > UBA10185 > JAUMAA01. The sequence continues at coordinate 18,298 of JAUMAA010000005.1, read as the reverse complement.
ATTAGTTCATATTTCTGAGATTGCTTGGGAAAAAGTTTCTAACCCAGGTGATTACTATTCTGTTGGATCTCCAATTAAAGTATTGGTTCTTGGAATTGATGAAAATTCAAAAAAACTAGCATTGTCAGTTAAGAGATTAACAAGCAATCCATGGGAAGGAGTTGAAGAAAGATACAAAACTGGTCAAAAAGTTTCAGGAAAAGTTTCTAAAGTAGTTCCTTTTGGAGCATTTATTGCCTTAGAATCAGGACTTGAAGGATTAGTACATGTATCAGAAATGAAAGAGAAATTAGCTGTAGGTGATGAGGTAGAAGCTGTTGTAACCAATGTAGATGGTGCTGGTCAAAAGTTAGCATTAAGTACAAAACAGTTAACAGAAGAAGAAAAATAAGTTGTTTATATTAGATAAATTAACTGAAAAAGCAAAAGATGTCCTGTTGGAATTGTCTAAAAACAATTCCAGTTCTAAAGATGCTAAATCTATCCTTGAGGTAATTAATAATTCCTCAGGGATAGCTAAAGCACTCATTCAATCTGTTCCCAAAATTAAAGTTAAAAACGAAACTAATATTGATTTAAATACTCTTTTACAGGAAGCTTTCTATGAGAGTTATAAACAAAAATCTAATTATGTTGGAACTGAACACCTTTTACTTGCCTTATTAAAGTTATCTTCAAACACAGATATTAATCCTATTTTAAAAGAAATTGATAAGTTAAATTCATTCCCAAATTTTATTAGAACAGTGGAATCTCAAAAGAGAACTCCTATTTTGGATGCCTTTACAATCAATTTAAATAAAATAGAACCTTTAAAAAATGGAAAAATAATTCACAGAGATGAAGTCGATGTTCTAGTATCTATTCTTCTTCAAAAAGATAATTATTCTTCACTTATTGTTGGAGATTTAGGTGTCGGGAAGAGATCCCTTGTCGACTTGTTTGTTAAAAAAATAAACGATAATGAAGTTCCGTCTTTGCTTTTGGATACCACAATTTTTGAATTCGATATTATTTCTTTTATTTCTAATTTCTCTAATAAAGAAGGTTTAGAATATGGAATCTCGGCTTTAACTGAGGAATTAGAAAGTTACGAAAAAGTAATTTTGTATTTTAAAAATTTCCAATCAATTTTTGTTCCTACTCAAGGAGGTTTAACCGTTCCTCTTGCCTTTACCATGATTCACGAGCAACTAAAAGAATTTGGAATCAAGCTTATTGGAATTATGAATAGTAACATTTATGAAAAAGTTATTGCAGAAAATGAGCATGTACTTGATGGGTTTAGTGTAGTTACAATAGATGAGCCAGACGATGAGATTACAAAAAAAATTATAAAAGAAAAATTAAACGAATTAACTTCATTCCATAATATCAAAGCATCAACTGAGGTTTTTGATTATGTTTTTACTAAAACTAAAGAATTAAAGTCTGATAAATTTCCTAAAAAGGTAGTGGATGTCTTGGATTCCTCTTTCACCAAAATATTACTTAAAAATGCTAAAGTTCCAGCTAAATACAAAAATTTAATTAAACAAAAGAATTTCTTAAATACTGATTTTAACAATCTAATTTCAGAATCTAAATTTAATGAAGCAATAAAGATTAAGAAAAAATTAGATAATCTTTCTGTTAAATTAGAAAATCTTTATAGAGAAACAAATTCATCTAAAAATTTACTTTTAACTACTGATGAGATTGATGATGTCTTAGAGGACATGGGAAACATTAAAATAGGAACCAGAAATCAGGATTTTACTTTCTTATCAAAGCTCTCTGAAAAACTCAAAAAAATTATTATTGGACAAGATGAGTGTGTTGATTCTGTTGTTAGAAGTTTAATTAAAGCTAGGTTGGGATTAAGAGTTTCAAAGAGACCTCTTGGGTCCTACCTCTTTTTAGGTCCAACAGGTGTTGGTAAGACAGAGTTTGCTAAGGAGTTAGCTGATAATTTTTATGGTGCAAATTCTTTGATTAGACTTGATATGAGTGACTTTGCAGAGAAGCATAATGTCGCAAGACTAGTTGGTGCTCCACCTGGATATGTTGGCTATGGTGAAGGCGGTGAGTTGACAGAAAAAATTGAAAGAAATCCTTCAAGTGTTGTTTTATTTGATGAGATTGAAAAGGCACATCCTGATGTTTTAAATATCCTTCTTCAAATTATGGAAGAGGGTGAGTTAACAGACGCCAGAGGTCAGGCCTACGATTTTTCCAAGTCAGTAGTTATTTTAACTTCAAATATTGGTACTGAATTTTTCCATACAAAGAGTATTGGCTTAACTAAGGATGAACTTACTAGGGAGATTTCCAAAGCTAAGTTAGCCGAAAATTTAAAAAAAGTTTTAAGACCTGAATTAATTAATAGACTGGATGAGGTAGTTACTTTCAATCAGTTGGAAAAAGAGCATATTGAAAAAATATTAGACATTAGATTAAAAGAATTACTCCAAATCTTAAAGAAACAGAAAATTGATTTGGTTATTTCAAAACATGTTTATGAACTTTTAATTGAAAAAGGGTTTATCAAAGAGTATGGTGCCAGGGCCCTTAGAAGAATTATTGAAAAAGAATTGGTAAATAATATAGCAGAGGTACTTTTAACAAATATACACAGACCGCTGTCTCTAAAAGCAGTTGAAAAAAATGGAAATATTTTAATTGAGGTAAGAAAAAGCTCCAAAAAAGATGGCGAAAAATAAGACTGTTTATACCTGCCAATCCTGTTCATTTCGAAGTTTAAGATGGGTAGGTCAATGTCCTGAATGTAATAATTGGAACACTTTTGTTGAAGAAGTAGTTTCCAAAACTATCTCTTCTCCTTCAAAAAATTATTCAAGTACACCTGTAAAATTAATTAAGCTCTCCGATGTCAGTTACCAGGAATCAAAGAGATTTTCTTCAGGTTTTGCTGAATTTGATAGGGTTTTGGGTGGTGGGTTTGTAGGAGGTCAAGTTATTTTGATGGCAGGTGAGCCTGGTATTGGAAAATCAACAATACTTACTCAAATTTGTAAAAACCTAAAAGGATTTAAAGTTTTATATGTATGCGGTGAAGAGAATCCAGAGCAAATTAAATTAAGAGCTGAAAGACTTTTGGTTGATACCGAAAATCTTTATATGGTTTGCGATACTGATGTCGATAGTATCTTGGCAGCAGTTGAACAAAATCCCGATACCAAACTTTTAATTGTTGATTCTATGCAAACTGTTACCTCAAATGAATTTATGGGTATCGCAGGAAGTGTTGGTCAGGTAAGGGGATGTGTTCAAAAAATTACTGAAGCTGTAAAAAGGCTTAACATTTCAACAATTATTATCGGGCATGTAACCAAAGAAGGAACTGTAGCAGGACCTAAAGTTTTGGAACATATGGTGGATACAGTTCTTTATTTGGAGGGAGATCATAACCACCTTTTTAGAGTTCTTAAAACCATCAAGAACAGGTTTGGTCCAGTATCTGAAATAGGACTCTTCGAGATGGTTGGAGAAGGTTTAAAAGAGGTTTTAAACCCTTCTGAGATGTTTTTATCTGAGAGGTCTAAAACCTCAATAGGAAGCTGCGTATCTGTTGTCATGGAAGGTTTTAGACCTCTTATGTTTGAAATTCAAGCTCTTACCTCCAAAACTACTTTTGGATATCCGATGAGGAAAGCTAGTGGTTTTAATGTAAATAGACTTCAGTTACTAATCGCAGTTTTAGAAAAAAAATGCAAAATAGACCTTTCTTCTCAGGATGTTTTCGTTAATGTAGCTGGTGGATTTAAAGTTGCTGAATATGGTGTTGATTTGGCAGTTTGCCTTGCTATTCTTTCTTCTTACCATAATAAAAATATTTCTTCTGATATGTGTGCATTTGGGGAAGTAGGTCTTTTAGGAGAAATTAGAAATGTTACTCAAATTGATAAGAGAATTAGTGAGGCTAAAAAACTAGGTTTTAAAAAAATAATATCGCCAAAAGATTATAAAAATATCTCGGATCTTAACAGTGAAATTTTCCCTAAAAAAGTTTAAGCGAAATTTGACATTTAATAACTATAGGTTATAATGTTTTTGCCAAATAAGGCTAGAAAGATAGGTGTAAGTTGAGAATAATTACATTATTTCTCATCATTTTGCTACTTACTGCTTGCTCTCAGAAGCAGATGGCAAATGAAGCTGCAGTTGCGAAAGAAAATTTTCTTCAAGTGATTGAAGAAGCAATACCTCCAGCCCTTGCAGGTTGTGAAAAGGGAATAGCTGTCGAGGACGGCTTTGAGGTTACAAAATGGGGAAACGAGAAGACCTGTGCTATCCTACTTCTTACAAAGGAGGATGCAAAGGGTTCCTCGTTCCTGAGTGGGTTCGTAAACGATTCATTTGGGACGACTGTGGCTGTTACGATTGACATAGTTCAGAACTACCCCATCATCCTAGTACCGGAGGGTACTTGGGACACATTGTATCTTAAACGTGTATTCGCCCATGAGGCAGTGCATGTGTCCCGTTTAAGTGAAGGTGTAACCAGCGAGGACGATATTCAAGAAGAGGTGTTAGGGTATGAAGCCCAATTCAGTCTCCTTGAGGAACAGGGCTTCCCGGAACCTCTTGATGGTTCGGATGTGTATGAGAATGCGGTAGCCTTCGAAAGCCAACTTTATAAGGAGTGGAAGGAGGGTAACCTCTATTCATACCTTCAAGAAATTGGCTATGGAGGAGGTCGTTAGTTAGAGAGAGAGGAGTGCGGAGTGTCAAACAACACTCCGCACATTCGCTTATAGATGATTATAAATTAAACTTATATTTCTCAATTTTAAATTTTTAAAATACATTTAGTGATTGTGAATTCAGTCCATGGGTATTAGAAAATGATCTACTACTTTCATGTTCTGATATTTACAGAGGTTCAAAGAAGTTGGTTTCCTAATTCTATTAAAAATAGACCTTAATTTAAAAATAAAATCAGAAAATTGATATATTCTTGCTATGAAATAAGAAATTATGTTTTAAAATTTAAAGGCAGGATTGGCAGGAAAAACTCTCCACATGATTCGTCAAATGCGATAACCGCAGAGAGTTTTTGTTTATTTAAAACCCTTAGTAAAAAGGGTAAAAAATTTTGCTTCAGGACAGGTGAAGCTATATGTAATTAAACAATATATTTTCTTCTAATCCACCAAGTGTAATTGATACTTCCTCCAATTTTGCCCTTGTTTGTAAGGAAAACTGGTCTATATCTTAAAACCAATTAGTCTTAATAAAGTGTCTTTATGCCTTAATACTTGACAAAATCGTATATTTAACCTATAATAATGTTTAACCAAGTTAATTTATTTATTTTCCTGCCAAGAAAAATTATAAAAATATGAAAAAATTAATGTTCGTAAATTTAATAGTATTATCAGTTGTTTTAGCAGTTTCTGCTAATGCTTCTTGTTCTGGATCATACGGATCTTCATCTTGTTCTGATACAGGATTTGATTTAACTAAAAAGATTTCTATTAACGATGGAGAGACTAAACAGAAGTTAACTGGAATTAAAAAAGGTGATGTTTTCAAATATACTTTTAAGATTGAAAATAGAACTGATGAGACTAAAACTTTAAAATTAGTAGACAATTTACCAAATGAATTAGAAAGAGTTGGTGGAATTGGATTTACTGAGGAAGTTACTTTAAATCAAAAATCTTCTGTAAAACTAGTTATGGAAGTTAAAGTTAAAAATTCTGAATTTGAAAATAAAACTAATTTTGAAAAATGTGTTGTGAATACAGCTCATTTATACAAAGAAGATGCTAAAAAAGAGTCTTCATCTGCTACTGTATGTTACGGCGAAGGTGTTGCTAAAACCCTTCCTGAAACTGGACCAAACGATATCTTTGCAATTGTAGGACTTGTTCTTGCTTCTGCAGGTGTAGTAATTAGAAGATCAATCTCAAGATAATTAAGATTGTTTTTCGAGTGGGAAACTTGGAAGATTAGCTGGGTTCTGGAAACGTTACGCGGCTAATCTCTCAAGTTTCCCACTTACCAAAAAGTTTTTTAATGTTATACTTTCCTCATATTCCTTTTCTGTTTTTAATTTAAAAATAAAACAGGTTTAAAGTAGGGAGGTAACGATTGGGGCAGTGGTTATCTCCCGACTTTAGATGGTCTTACAATTAAATTTCCAAAAAATATGAACGAAAATAATAAAAATAATACCTATAAAGGTTCCCAAAATAGAAAATATAATAAATTTACAAAGAAAAAAGATACTGATTACAGTAATAAATTAAATAACATTTCTGAAAGTGAAAATATGTCAAATAATAACGAGTTAAATACTCAAAATGTAGAAAACACCACTCCTGTAAGAGAACAATCTGGTAGAGATCATTCAAATCTTGAAATTAAAGGTACACTTTATTTTCAAAATGATTATGGAAAAATAGTTCAACAAACAGCTATTTCAGAAGATCTTCCAAAAGATGTCTATGTTTCACACTCTCAAATGAAAAAATTTGGAATCAGACCAGGAGACTATATTGAAGGTTTTGCTAGGGGTCCTGAAAAAAATGAAAAATTACTTCATTTGCTTAAAGTTACAAAAGTAGCAGGAATGGATACAGAGGAGGCAAAGAAAAGACCTTTTTTTAATAGCTTAACTCCTATATTCCCTTACGAGTGGTTAAAATTGGAAACAACCCCAGATGTTTTATCTACAAGATTGATTGATTTGGTTGCTCCGATTGGTAAAGGACAAAGATCCATGATTGTTGCTCCTCCAAAGGCTGGTAAAACATGGTTACTACAACAAATTGCTAATGGAATTACTCAAAATCATCCCGAAGTTAAAATAATCGTTACTTTGATTGGCGAAAGACCAGAAGAGGTTACAGATATGAAGAGAAAAATAAAAGGTGACTTTTACTCTTCAAATTTTGACGAACTTCCAGAAGAACAGATTAAAATGGCTGAGATTTCAGTTGAGGTAGCTAAAAGACTTGCTGAAAAAGGTGACGATGTTGTAATTTTAATGGACTCTTTAACCAGACTTGCTAGAGCTTACAACATGGCAGTTCCTCCAAGTGGTAAAACTCTATCAGGAGGATTCGACCCTTCCGCTTTATATCCCCCAAAGAGATTCTTTGGTGCTGCTAGAAAATTTGAAGAAGGTGGTTCTTTAACAATCATCGCTACTTCTCTTGTGGATACAGGATCCAAGATGGACGATGTTATTTTTGAAGAATTTAAAGGAACAGGTAATCAAGAGTTAAGACTTGATAGAAGTTTAGCTGAAAGAAGAATTTTCCCATCAATTGATATCAAAGGTTCTGGAACTAGAAATGAAGATAAGATCTTATCTCCAAAAACTCTTGAAAGTATCTTTAGATTAAGAAGAAGAGTCGATTTACTCCAAGAAAAAGAAGCTACTGAGTTGGTAATTCAGTACTTGAAGAAGACCAAGGACAACGTTGAATTTCTTGAAACTTTGACCAAGCAATAAGCTTTATAAGGCTAAAAGTCTTAAAATGATATAATAAAATCAATATTTATGTCGTTAAAAGACTACCTTAGTAAGTTTTCAAAATCAGATTATTATTCAAAATCTAAGTTTGAAACAGATAAAAAATTTAAATTTCTCAAAAAATATACTCATTTTGTTAGAGTTCTAACCTTCTATGTAATCTTAAAATTTAAAAGAGTTATCAGTTTTTTGACTTTTTCAATCAAATATCTCTTTTTACTTTCAAAGAGTTTGAAAGAATGGTCAATCTCTAAACTAATTTGGTCGAGAGGTAAGCTAGGTAAGCCTATTGCTGACTTTGTTGTTCTTACTATAACTTTTTTAGTATTCCTTATCGGAGGGGTATTTAATAGTAATAGATTTGTGAACAGCGCAACAACTAACCCAGATGTTTTTAAAAACACTACTGACTATTTACCCAAATACCAAACAACATTATTACTGGTTCCTGAGGAACGAAAAAAGAACGAATCAATTAAATATACTGTTGTAGAAGGGGATACACTTTACTCTATTGGTAATAGATATAAAATTTCTGCTGATGCTATTAGGTATGTAAATAATATTTCTGATGCAGATACGATCAGTATTGGTCAGGTCTTAACTATCCCTCCAATATCAGGAATAATTCATAAAGTAAAATCTGGGGACACCCTTGAAAAATTATCAAAATTATATGATGTATCATCGCAGGCAATTGCGGACTTTAACTATTTAACTGACTTAACTTCCCTTTCTGTAGGCTCAGAATTAGTAATTCCTGATGCCAAAATACCGCAACAAAGTAACTTAGCTGTTTCTAGTGGTTCTCAAATATCTAATTCCGAAGCACCTGTTTATGCTCCTGGGACCAAGAAAGGTTGGTGTATTTGGCCTACTACAACAAGAATCATTACCCAAAACTACTTTTGGTATCATACTGGTTTAGATATAGCTACTCCTTGGTTTTCTGCAATGCCTCCGATTTACTCATGTGCATCCGGTAAGGTTGTAAGAGCTGGTTGGGACCCTACAGGTTACGGAATTATGGTTCTTGTTGATCACGGAAATGGTTACCAGACTCTTTATGCTCATTTGAGTAAGTTAAGAGTTTCAGTTGGGCAAAATGTTAAACAAGGTACTGTTATCGGAAGTATGGGAAATACTGGAAGAAGTACAGGTCCTCATTTACACTTTGAAGTTAGAAAAGGAAGTTCAAGACAAAATCCTCTAAACCATGTTTATTACTAGTGCTTTTAAGTTATAGGTTTAATTGCAGTTTTAGTGGTAAAATCAACACACAATTATATGATAGACACAGTAAACATTAAAATTAAATCTGGAAAAGGCGGTGATGGAAGAGTTTCTTTCTTAAGAGAGAAGTATAAACCAAAAGGCGGTCCTGATGGAGGTGATGGCGGTAGGGGAGGAGATGTAGTTTTGGAAGCCGATGAAAATTACCACACTCTAAGAGATTTTAGATCCAAACCAAACTTAGAAGCTCAAAATGGTGAAGCTGGAAAAATGAATAATATGTTTGGGAAAGCTGGTGAAGATTTAATAATTAAAATACCTGTTGGTACTTTAGTTTATGAACTAAGAGGTGGTGAGGAGGTTTTAGTTGGTGATTTTGTAAAACACGAGCAGTCAATGATTGTTGCTAAAGGTGGTGTTGGTGGAAAAGGAAACTTTAGATTCAGGTCATCTATGAACCAGACACCTACACAGTTTACATACGGAGGTCCCTCTGTTATTAAAGAAATGAAACTAGAAATCAAGTTAGTAGCAGATATTGGAATTGTCGGACTACCTAATGCTGGAAAATCTACATTGATTAACCAATTAACAAAAGCAGCAGCTAAAATAGGAAACTATCCGTTCACAACTTTAGAACCAAATCTTGGGGTAGCAATTGTAAATAATAAAAGAATTGTTTTTGCTGATATTCCAGGTTTGATTGAAGGTGCGAGTGAGGGAAAAGGTTTGGGAGATGAGTTTTTAAGACATGTCGAAAGAAATAAAGTTTTACTTCACTTAATTGACCCAACTTTTGATGCAGAAAACAGTGGTCTAATAGATTTTTCTCATGAAGAGAATATTCTAGAGAACGTTACAAAAAATTATGAAATTATAAGAAATGAATTAAAAAATTTCAAATCAAAGTATGTGGATTTAGCTTCTAAAAAAGAAATAGTTGTAATTAATAAAATAGACATTACAGAAGTAAGAGAAAATCAACAAAAAATTAAAGATGTTTTTTCACAAATGGGAATAGATGTTTATTTCATTTCCGCATTTACTGGCGAAGGAGTGCTTGAAGTGTTAAAAAAATTGAATGAAGTTGTAGAAAATACTGAAGAAATAGTGTTTGAAAGAAAAAAACCTGTCAAAATTATTCATATTGAAGATTTAAAAAATAGAAGATTCGTTTATAATATTTCTGATAACGACGAGGTAAAAGAGAGAACTCTTATCTGGTAGTTTTAATGGGCCTTTAGCTTAGTTGGTAGAGCGCTTCCGTGGCACGGAAGAGGTCAGCGGTTCGAATCCGCTAAGGTCCACCATAAAATTTAGATGATATTATATTTACTATGATAAAAGGTATATCTTTATTTAGTAATGTTGGGATTTCTGAGTATTACTTTAATGATGCAGGAATTGAAATTGTTGGAGCAAATGAATTGTTAAAAGAAAGATGTGATTTTTATAAACACATTTATCCAAATGTGGATGTTGTTGAGGGAGATATTTCTAATGAAACAGTTTTCAATAAAATGATAGAAATCTATTTAAAAAATAACTGCGAATTCTTAATTGCTACTCCTCCATGCCAAGGTATGAGTGTTGCAGGCAAAATGAGTCAGGATGATCCGAGAAACAAACTAATTGTTTATGTCATAAATTTTATTAAAAAGACTTTACCAAAATATATTCTTATTGAAAATGTTCCTGCATTTTTGAAATTCTCCATAAATGTAAACGGCTCACCAATTAAAATTGTTGATTTTATTTCAAATGAATTATCTATGCTAGGATATCATTTAAAATTTGATGTTTTGGATGCTGCCGACTATAATACTCCTCAATATAGAAAAAGAGCAATTGTTTTAATTTCAAAAAATAGTAATTGGAATTTCCCTTCTAAGACAAAGCATATTACAGTTCGTGATGTAATTGGTGACTTACCTTCTTTAGAAAGCGGTCAGAAGTCAAATATTAAATATCATAATGCGAAATCCCACTCTATAAATCATGTTTTATGGATGAGTAAAACCCCAACAGGTCAAACTGCATTAGACAATGAAATAAATTTTCCTATAAAGGATGGTAGGAAAATAAAAGGTTTTAGAACAACTTACAAAAGAATAGAATGGGATCGCCCCTCACCAACAATAACAATGTGCAATGGTGCTATTTCATCTCAAAATAATGTACATCCAGGAAGATTAATGCCTAACGGTGATTATTCTGATGCAAGAGTTTTATCGATTCTTGAGTTAATAAGATTAACTGGTTTGCCTGATAATTGGTCAATTCCGGACTGGGCTTCGGATAATCTTATAAGAAATGTAATTGGGGAAAGTTTTCCACCAAAATTTGCTTTTTCTATAGTTAATATGTTAGAAAAATAATATGAAAAGACTTGATGAATTAGAAATAAATGAAATTTTTTCCTTTTATAGCAATTTTTTTAAAGATTTTGGAATTGATAGCATAATTGTTAGATTATTTGAAAAGTATTCAAAATTATTAGAAGAATTTACAGTTAAATGCGAGATGGGATACAAAATAAAATATGGAACTATGGGAAGAGGGGAAATAAAATGGGGAAGAAACATTGTTTACGGGTGGTTTTTTGAAGAAATAATATTTGAAATACTGAAAATGAATCCTAATATTAAACAAATTTCATTTTATGGTGGGGATATGTCAAAAAATTTTATTTATGAAAGTTCTAGTTTGAAGATAGATATTCCTGGAATAAAATCATCAAAACCTGATTTAAAAATAGAGCTAAACTCAGGAGAAATCTTATGTATCGAAATTAAAACAGCAGCTAAAGATATCTATTCGATTAAGAATAGTAATGTTGAAAGTTTATATAGGGAATTTGCTGAGAACAATGTTCTTTCTTTAATTATTATGTTTGACTTGAACTCAAATCTATATAGCATAGAAAATATGTATTATTTTATGAATTTAACTCCTTTTGTAAATAAAAGAATGGAGGGTCAATTATGCTATGTATTTACAAAGCCCTCAACTCCTGTAAAAAATTTAATTAATGAAGACTTTAAAAATTTAGTTTTACTTTCCGAAAAATTAAATACTGAATCTTTAAAAAAGCTTAAAGCTGAAAATATCGCTAAATCAACTGGTAATAAAAAGACCTTATCATTAATTAAAGCAAAAATTAGTGTTGAAAAAAAATTAGAAAATTTTAAACAACTGCAAATTCAAGTTAAAAGTGAAATTGAAAAAATTAAAAGTAAAAATCCTGAAATAGATACTCCATGGAGTGAAATTTATAAAAAACTGGATATCTGAATTTTGTTTGACTTTTGTTTCAAATTTATATAAATTAATATTATGGATTTTATTTCCGATATCAGAAAACAAGTAAATTCGTTTGATTGTTCAAACGACCGTTATTTTTCAGGATCTACTACCTCAATTCGAGCGGGTGAACCACAGGTAAATGACATACCTAAATCAATCGAAATACCTGAGGAGAAAGTTCAGAAACCGAAAATAAATACTTCTCTAGAATTTTTCTTAAATGAATTAGAAAATAGAAATTTTTTTAATAATAAAATTAAAGAGCAGCAAAGATTAGAATCCTTAGATAAAATTAGAGAAGAAGTTGTAAATAAATTAAAAGAATTGCACATTGAAAATAAATTAAATCCAGTTTTTATAAAAGAACTTCTAAATGCTATCGAATTAACATATAAGAAATTTAAAGAAGATCAAGCTCAGGATCCTGATAATTTTTATAAGGAATGTTTAACCTACATTGACTCTAGAAGACCGCACACTTCAGATTACAGATCCCATGTTGATTTTTAATTTATTTTCTATTTTGGCTAAATTTATTTATTTAGTAGTTTCTGCTCTAAATTTAGGTAGTGGAACAACTATAATTTCAAATTTATATCTCAAGTTTTTCAAAAATAAAATTTCACTTAAAAACTTTAAATTTAGAAAAGGTGTAATTTTCGTTACGGGAACAAACGGAAAATCTAGTACATCCAAAATTCTTACTGAGTTACTTGAAAAAACAGGAAATAAAGTTCTACACAACAATACGGGGGGAAATATACTTAGGTCAATTCTTGGAATGTTTTTGATTAGTAATAAATTAATAGGTAATAACACTTACGATTTTTTGGTTTTGGAAGTAGACGAAGCTTCAATTTCTAGTATTACTAGACTTATTAAACCTTCTCATTTGATTATTTTGAATTTTTCTAGGGACCAATTAGATAGGTATTTTGAGATTGAAAATATATCGCAAGATTTAATTAAAACTCTGGGCAATCATAAAAATTTAAAGCTAATTTTTAACCTTGAGGATGAGTACTGTTGTGAAATTGCAGCTCAAACCAAAAATGAAACACTTTCATTTAAAAAAGACCTTAATATTTTATCCAAAACAAATTTTAATGACTCATTTATGGCAAGTAACCTTTCTGCTGTAATTACAACTTTAAAATCTTTGGATATTAAATTTATAGAGTATGAAGGATTCCTTAAAGATTTAAAAAAACCATTTGGTCGTGAAGAAAAAATAGTTAAAAGAGGTAAAGAATTTGAGATTCACTTAGCAAAAAATCCCGCAAGTTTTAATAGTAATTTAATTGAATTATCGAGAAAAAAGAATATGAAACATATTTTATTTGTTATAAACGATAATATTTCTGATGGAACTGATATTTCTTGGATTTATGATATAGATTCTGATTTACTTCAGACTTTGACTTTAAAAAAGAAATTATACTTTTCTGGAAAAAGAGCATACGAGATGGCGAACAGAATCCAATATGCTTCTACACAAGGTAAGATTGTTCATGTTGAAACAAATTTGAAAAGAATGTTTAAATATCTATTTGAAAAAGATTTTAATGAAGTGGTAGTTCTTTGTAATTATTCTTCAATGCTTGAAACTAGAAAGATTTTAACTGGAAGAAAGATTCTCTAAGATGAAAGAAAAAATTAAAATTTTATATTTCTACCCAGAACTTTTAAATTTATATGGAGATAGAGGTAATATTGAAATCTTTTATAAGAGAGCTGTGGATAGAGGTTTGAATGTTGAAATAAATACTATTGGTTTGGGTGAAAAATTAAATTTAAAAGATTTTAAAGAGGCTGATTTTATTTTTATGGGCGGTGGATCAGATTTGAATCAAAAAACTCTCTACGAGGATTTATTAAAGAATAAGAAGGGTTTTTTAATTGACTACATAGCCTCCGGAAAAACTGGTTTATTCATTTGCGGTGCTTATCAATTACTAGGAAATTATTATCAAACAGAAGATGGTAAAAAGATTGACGGTTTAGGAATATGTAATTTTTATACTGTTAACGAAGGTAAAAACAAAAGAAGTGTTGGCAAGATTAAGCTTGAACTTTCTAATCCATTTAATAGTGTTTCTACTAGAAAAGAAGACAACTTCTTATATGGTTTTGAAAATCATGGAGGACAAACTTACTTTGAGGAGAGGATTCCTTATCTAGGTAAGGTTATCTACGGAGTTGGTAATAATCCCAAAGAAAAAAATGAGGGAATGTTGTTTAGCGGTATCGTTGGTACCTATTTGCATGGTCCAGTTTTTTCTCTAAATCCCTTGTTTTGCGACTACTTCATAAGTAAAAGCTTTAATCTTTTAGAACTTCCAAAATTAAAGAATATTGATGATAGTTACATTTCAAAAGCAAGATTACTTCTAAATTAATTGTGGAATAAATTAATCATCAAATAAAATGCGGCAAGTTTTTCAACTTGCCGCATTTCTTTTCCTTACTAACAACTTATTTTTTTTCTAAGTTCTTGGTAGTGCTATCGTTTTGATTTAGTTGTATGTCGTTTACTATTTTTTCCAAGGCAGAGTTATCTGTTTTACTTTCCTGAGGATTGGTTAAGGTTTGTTTTTCATTGGTATTAGGTGTTGTTTTGGTTTCAAGTACCTCAACTGACTTTCTCTCAGTATTAGCACCTGCAACATTAGCTAATGATTTTATTTCAGTAATTTCTGAATTTATTTTCTCAATATCAGCGGATCCAACAGGTAGTAGAGACTTAGTAATTTCTAACTCGTTGATAGCTAACTCATAGATTTTTGCACCTTTTAGAGCTTGAGCAAAGTTATAGTGAGCATTTGCATAGTCACCTTTTAATTGAGTAGCTTGCTTGAACAAGTTTGCAGCTGTTAAATAGTCTTGTTTTGAAAAATATATACTTCCAAGTTCTAGTCTTAGATTTGGGTTTGCAGGGTCAAGGGAGATCGCATTGTTAAGTGCTGATATTGTCCATTGATCTGCATCATTGGTAACTCCAACAAGTGCTTTATAGACAGATGCTCTTGTTATCCAGTTATTAATATTTAATGGATCTAAATTTTCAGTAGCTAGTCTTGCTGATCTAATTGATTCACTAATCAAATTTTGAATTACCTCTTTTTCCTGTACATTTAAATCCTTTTTATTGGCTAGGGTAATTGCAAGATTTAAATTTGTTTGAGCAATTGCTGTATGGTAAGAATCTCTTCTCGGGAAGATGTTTCTAGCTTCTATTTGGTTATTGTAAACACCGTAGGCATCGTTTGTTATCGCTGCATTTATGGATTTTCTGAAATAGAACTCACCTAAAATATTATAAGATGAGTAGTATCCAAGAGCTCCAGCTATTCCTAAGATTGGAAGAATTGCGAAGTATTGGAATTTTTCTTTTTTGTCAGGGGTATCAGAAACCTCAACACTGCTGAAAGAGGTAATAGTAATAAAGATATCCTCAGAATTTTTGCTCTTTTGGTACCCAGCAATCAAACTCATGAAAATTGCTAAAAAGTGAAAGAAGATGAATGAGCTAATGGTATTTGAATTTCCGAGGAAGTAATAAACTGGAATTCCTACTACTGGGATAATTAAAGCTTGGTGAATTGGTGTAAATTCTTCCTTTTTACCAATAACACTTCTAACT
Source organism: Patescibacteria group bacterium (assembly GCA_032117075.1). GTDB lineage: Bacteria > Patescibacteriota > WWE3 > UBA101185 > UBA10185 > JAUMAA01. The sequence continues at coordinate 2,627 of JAUMAA010000005.1, read as the reverse complement.
ACCTCGTAAAGTCTGAAGTAGAAGTAGACACCTACAATGATTCCAAGAAGACCTAAGGAAACAAGCTCTTCCATTAACTGGTTATACGGTTTAGTAAATGTATAGTTCCAGAAAGGGGAGTTATTCATAGCAGCAGGTTTGTTTAACAAATAAACCTTATTAAAAGTATTAGGCCCCATTCCTTGAAAAGGTCTATCTTTTAAAACTGATGCAGAGATTGCCCATGAATTTTGAATTGAAAGTTGTGGTTCTAGGTTCAGATTTCCCCTAACTAGCAATTTTGATGTAGCAGGTATTGTGATTAGGCCAATTAAAACTAAAGCAACAATTCCAACTAAGGAAAGCTCTGTTTTAATTTTTGAAATGCTTGAAGTAAGGGTAAGGTATAGAACTCCAATTACAACTAGCACCAAACTTGCTAATTGAGAAATTAATATTACTAAAAATACATTTAATAATGCTGATATTAAAGTAAAAGTCTTATTAAGTTTTTCTTTTGTACTGACCAGAACACTAAGCGATAGAAGAAAAGTTATAGCAGCAATTAGGGAGAGATTTTCTACGGATCCGGCTAAGTTAAATGTTGCTGAGGAAAGAAGAGAATCCTTTCCAAGTTTGATTCCGTAGTATGTTAATAAACCTACAATAGTAGAGATTGTACCTCCAGCAATAAAAGCAAATACAGAGTATTTAATTGCTTGAAGAGACCTCATATTGGTAGATATTGTGTAAAAATAAAGCACAAATGTAACCAAAGATAATAGAGAAGGTACCCATTTTAATTGAGTTCCAAACAATGAATCTGTTGGGTAGACAGAAAGAATACTTGATAAAGAGAAAACTAAAATGTATAACCAGATTGGAACATCTAGTTTACTTTTAGTAATATAAACTGAACTTCTTAATAGAAGTTTTAGTACCCAGAAAATAGCAAGAGCTATTGTTCCGGTTAGGAATAGCACAAATTTACCTTGCTCGAAGTAATCTGTGAAAGTAGTCAAGAAGAAAACTGGCATTAGAAATGCCAAGACTACTGGAAAATAGTTGAGAAAAAACTCAACAAAAATAAGTACTCTATTTGATTGTATAGAATTGAATTTTGTATCTTTCATATAATTCATAATGAGTTATTGAAAAATCAATGTCAATAATTAATTTCCCGTTACGATAATTTCTCAAATGAGAAAAGTTTTTATTGTTATGAGAAATTAATTTATTATTATCCAGTTAAAATTTACATCTTTTTTAACAGGTAGGTTTGTTTGTAAATTAAATCCTTCTTCAAATATTTTTTGATTTACAAAGTAGTAGGTTGCAGGCTCAATACTTTCATCAAAAGTAACTATTACTAACGAATTATTTTGAATATTTTTTGAATTAATAAAAATCTTATTTTTTCCAGAAGGAAGAGTGTTTTTACCTCTTTCTGAAATAGTTATATTATTTTGATCAACTTTTGTTGCATTTATAGGAAGTTTATCTTTTAGTGAATTGTAGTTACTTACTTCAAAAATGAATCCAATTATTATTATTAAAAGAATTACTACATTTATATTCACTTTATTTTTAAGCAATTCTAATAAATTAATTCCTTCTAAAATTTCTTGTTTGGTGCCTTGGTTGTTTAAATGCCTTTTTTTAAAGTACTCAGTAATTTCTTCATTATTTTTCCCTTCTCTTTTTAGGGTTTCAATTTCTATAATTTTATTAATTACATGGTTTGGGTAATGACCAACTACAACTCCATTACTATCTTTTTTTCTTACCATATGGTCTATCCATCCAATCTTGGTGTAGTATCTTAATCTGTTATAGGGGTTCCCCTTTCCTAAATCTATATTTTTCTTTTTTAATTCAAAAATAAGATCTTTGATATTGATTAATTCCATTGAGCATCATTATACAACACACTAATTTGAATTTTTCTCATCTATTTAAAAAAGAAAATTATCAAAATATTTTTATCATTATAATTTTATACTTCAGATATGTTGAAAAACTTGCAAGTTAATTACGAAGGTTGTAAAGATTTATTGGATAGTGATAGATTTTTTTACCTGGCTATTGTTGGTTCTCGCAATATTCTTCCCTACACCGAAACTGTTCTCTCAGAACTCTTCGAAACTCTCTCATTTAATAAGAAGGTGGTTATTGTATCGGGGGGTATGTATGGTGTAGATATTTTTGCCCATAATCTAGCTTTAACTAACGGTCTTGGGACTATAATCTTTTTACCTTGTGGGATAGAATTTTATAAAAATTCATCTCTTTTTACTTCATTGCGAAATAAAAATTTAAATAAAAATCTTCTTTTATCTTCTAGCTACGATAAAAGTTTTTCTCCTAGAAAGTATTCTTATCTAGAGAGAAATAGATTATTAGTCGATTTTTCAAATTCAGTCTTAGTTGCTCAGTCTGGAGAATCCTCAGGTAGTTTTTATTCAGGAAATTATGCAATTAAGAAAGGAAAAATTTTATTCTCTGTCCCTATTTCAATTTTAAATAGAAAGTTTCAAGGAAATAACCTTTTAATTAAAAAAGGATCGGGAATCTACTTAAATCCCCAAGATTTTATGATTAGTACGGGAATTATGATTAATTCAAATTTAGTAAGTACTGAAGCTATT
>JAUMAA010000004.1:0-72287 GCA_032117075.1 Patescibacteria group bacterium | reverse complement strand
TCAATCTCTGAGCTGTCACCAGTAATACTTGACTCATCTACAACTAGATTAGAGGATGTAATTATTTTAGTGTCAGCAGGAATTAAGTCACCACTCTTTAAGAAAACAACATCCCCCGGGAGCACCTCATCCCTACTGATGTGAACTATTATCCCATCCCTGATAACAGAAACTTCAAATTGATTTAATTTGTTTAAAGTTTGAAGAATTCCAAATGATTTGTATTCCTGTATAAAACCTAAAACAATATCAAGCAAGGCAAAACTCAAAAGTATATAGAAATCTAGAATTTCGCCCATGTACAGTGAAAAAAAGGATGAAAAAAACAAAAGGAAAACAAAGATATTAAATTGAGACAAAAAGATGGAAAAAATGCTATCTGTTGAAAATTTTAAGGTGTTTTTACCATATTTTTCTGTGTTTAAATTAACTTGATTAGTATTCAAACCTCTCTCTAAATCAGAATTGAATTCCTTGGCTAAATTCTCTACTTTAAAATTTAAAAGATTATACATATTATTATTATACTCAAATTAAGTATAATTAAATTATGATTAATTACACACTGCTAGAAGATTTATCAAAAAAAATTCATGAAGTTATGGGCAGCTCCTCTTCTTTTGAAAGAAAATCAGGGGGTATGGATTTAATAGAACTTATGAAGCAATCTGAATTAAAAATTCAAAATACAGAAAGTTTTTATAATTATATAGATCAAAACAGACAATCAAATCTTAAGTTTGCATCTTTTGACACTGACCCAGTTAGAAAAAGAAACTTTCTGGTGAGTGCATTAACAATTGCCGAAGAGGAAATTAAACTTACTAGAAATGATAATAGCTTTAATATCAACAAAAAAATTATTAATATTGTAAATTATATTGAAATTGTCTTACTTGTGGTTGAATACTTTTCAGAAAATAGTAAAAAAGATATTTTGATAAGAATTACATATTTAATAGATTCTTATACATCAGATATTTTATTTCTAAAGTCATGGCTTTTGATTTTAAAATCGAAGATTCTTTTTAATTTGAATTATATTGATGATGCTAGAAATACTCTTACATCAGCTAAAAAATTTTATTTCGAAAATTATTCCGACTTTTATTTTAATTTGCAAAATGATTACGGAAAAAATTACTGGTCAGAAGAAATTATTAAGTTAGAAAATAAAATAAATCAAAATGCTTCATCTTAAAAAATTTCTTCATTTTTACTTACTAATCTTTTTAAACATTATTTTTGTATTACTTAGGTTACCTGACTTTTACAGACCTTTATGGAATGATGAACTTATTACACTTAGAACAGTATTGGTTAATCCTTTAGAAAACCCTCTTTATAACGGTGTTTCAACCAATCTTCCTCTTTTTTACTATCTTGTAAAATTATTTTCATTTATTTTTGAAGGAGATAATTTAAGAATTATTAGTCTAATTTGTTCAATTCTAATCCTTAACATCTTTATTTTTAGATATCTAAAAGAAAAAGATTTAACTTATATAATTGCAGGACTTTTTATAACTTTCTCCCCTATTCAAATTTATTACTCTACCGAATTAAGAACTTATATTTTCACTGAATTATTGTTAGTGGTTCAGTTTTTCTTTTTGAAGGACTTTTTAGGAGGTAAAAAAGTAAATCTTTATTTATGGTCATTAAGTATTTTCTTATCTTTAATATCACATTACACTGCCTATATTTTCGTCTTTTCATCAGGATTATATCTTCTATTAAAAGAGAAAAAGATTTCAGAAAGTATTTTGAAAGCCTTTATTTTTCCATCCACTGCTGCATTTTTAGTTTTAATCACAATTTCTGGAAATTATGGATTTTCTGATTCGACTGAAAGGTCTATCTTAAATATGAATTTTCAAAGGTTTACCTTAACAAATATTCAAGAAAATTTTTTAAGATTAATAGAAGTAATAACAATCTATTATAATTTTGGACTTCACTACTATAGAATAGATTCCCTATTTACTTCATTATTTAAAAAATTTATATATTTCTTTTTTCTAATACCTGTTTTATTGGTATTTATAAAGGATAAATTTAAGAATATAGATCTTAATATTTCTTTAATTTTATTAGGTTTGTCACTTTTTATTTCGATATTATTTGATTTATCAGGATTTTTAGTTTTTGCTGGTAGATATATATTTCCTTTTCAGTTCTTATATATTCTGATAATTTCAGTAGCATTAAAGGAAATTTGGAAACTAAACCATTATTTGTTTATAGCCTTAATTGGTATATTTCTACTTAGTTATAATCTATATAACAGTTGTTTAATCAAACAACTTAATATCTACAAAGGTAATCAAGATCCTCAGGGTGTATTAATTCAAAGTTGTTTCAAATAGTTTTTATTATACTTATTAATCGAAATTCCAGAAATAAAGACAAATAAAAACCAAAAAATTACAGGTGTAATATCGAATAATCCATGTATTGAGATGAAGAGTTGAATTAAAAAAAGATTTTTATCATATTTATAAGAATTAATTAAGGAAGAAATTATAAATATCAAAAAAGCAGTTAAACCAAGTAAACCAGACTCCAGAGCAATATCTAAATATAAATTATGTGTAGATGAAAGGGATAAATCATTAAATTCTGGTAATTCAATTACTCTAATGATTTGTCCCTTTCCAAAACCTAAATAGGGAGAGTCTGAAATAGCCTTCAAAGCCTCGTCCCAAATCTTAAATCTTAAATCTAATGATAATTCTTTAGGGTCTAAAAAAATCATAAATCTCTGGAATTGATACATATATGGTTTGTTACCTACTATCTCTTTATAAGTATTAGAAAATAAACCAGTACCAACAGATATAAGAAGTAAAAAGGAAAGAATTAGTATCGTAACAGCTAATTTTCGATTTTGAGTATATAATTTTTTAATATATTCGTAAAAAATATACATAAAAAATAATAAAACTGAGGTTTTTGAGAAAGTTAATATTAAAGCTAAAATTAAGATTAGATAAACCCACGGTAAATTTATTTTTTTAGCTATTATTAAACCTATTACAGTCATACCTGCTAGAAAATTGGGATGACCTAATGTCGAAACAATTCTTCCATCAAAAAACCAATCATTTGAGATTAATCCAAAGGGTTGAACTAAAAATTGAAAAATTCCAATTACAGCAGAAATGAAAATACCTACTAATAAGTACATCTCTACAGTATTAAGATAATTTTGAGGAAATTTCTTTTGTGAAAAAAATATCATAATAGTAAACAAGGCAATAAGAAGAAAAACTGAATTTTGTCTCATAAAATCCATTCCAAAAAAACTTTCTTTGAAAAAAATTTGGGATGAAGAAATAAAATTTAATAGAATGAAGAGTAAAAATGAAAATAATATTACTGAGTAGGGTCTTAAATCTTTAAAAGATAGGGAGACGAAACAAAAAAACGAAAAAGCTAAAACAGTCAAATATTTTGGGAATTCAAAATATTCAAAACCAATAGGAAGAAATAACAGAGGTAGAAATAGAAAAAGGAACTTACTATTTTCTATTATCTTTTTTGTAATTAAAGTTTCTGATAAAAATTGCATTATTTGCACCTTCTCTAATTCTTACAGTGTGGTTGGCAGGTCTAAAGGTGTATTTAAATTTTGGATCAAATTTAACAGTTGGAACAAATCTATAGGTACCTTCACCTCTAATAACAGTTAAATACTCACCGTTTGGTTTTACTAAGGTTGAAAAATTATTTACATTAACCCATCTGTTATTCACCAACTTGAAGACAGTAACTCTAAATTGTGCTTTTTCATCTCCCTTTTTAATATACACACTTCCCTTAACTGTAGCACTTACCAGAGGAGGTCTTTGTTTATCAGGTAAATCTTGATTGGAAGGAACTGTTTGATTAAACACAGGTCTAGATGTAGGAATAGGAATAATAGGAGTTTGAGCAAAGGAATTGTAAGTTACAACAGATAGTACAAGAGCTATGAGGGCAACAAAATAATTTTTCATATATTTATATTATGAGGATTTTATCAGGAGTTGTCAAACACTTTTGGTGAGGGCGGTGAGATTCGAACTCACGACAAACTGGTTAAGAGCCAGCTACTCTGCCACTGAGCTACACCCCCGTATCTAATTTCTTATTATATACTATTTTATATAAAAATTTGTAAAATATTACCAAAAATAACATAAAAAAGCCGATAAAATACAGTGTTTTAGCTATACTTATGGAATCTATCCCAAAACCTAAAACTAAGGAGAGAAGAATATAAGGAATTTTAAATGCAAAATTGAATATTGAAATGAAACTAGCCCTTACAGAATCTCTTACCCTAGTATTGATATAGTTTAGTGATACTTGAAAGAGGTAGATAGTTAAGAAAGAAAGAATTAAAAAAACAATTAATAAACTATAGTAAATAGATTCATTAAAAATAAATAAAATAATAAGTAAAAAATAAATAAATCTAATAATAAATTCGTAGTTTTTTGACTTTTTAATAAGAAAATTACTAGCAAAAAGAGAGATGATTATAGAAATTGAAAGAATATAAAAATTATTTTCGATGGTAGAAAATGAATCCATAATCATTAATTTTAAAAAACCATAATCAAAGGCAAAAACAATACTCGAAATAATGACTAAATAAAATACAGTTTTAAAATTGAAATTATCGATAAAATCTCTAATTTTTACTTTAGTTGAATTTGGAATTTCATCAAATAAACCTGGTTGAGAATTTTTAACAATTAATAAAGATAAGATCAATGAATATAAGTAATTAAGTGACCAAAGAAAGTTGGGGATATTTTTATTTAACAAATAAAAATATCCCCCAACAAAAAGAGAAAATAATAGACTTATATTAGCAAGATACTGTGATTTTAGAAGAATGTTTTCATAATTTAAATTATTTTGAATAGACTCCTCATAACCAAAAGCTTCAATAGTACCAGTAAATAAAGCTGTACCAATTTGAAAAATTATAAAACCTGCAGCTATCTCATATTTATCCATTGAAATTGTAATGGTGAAAGAACCTAAAAACTGAAAAAAACTAGCTAAAATCAAACTTAACTTTCTTCCAATCCTATCTGAAATAAAACCGCTAGGAATTTCAATTAAAACACCTATTGCAAAAGCAATAGCATCTATGATCCCTATATCAGACACAGACATATACTTTAACCAATAATTAACCCAACTAGAAGTTATAAACCAAAAATTATTGAAAGCTACAATTCCAAAGTAAATAAATATATTTTGATGAATGGATTTTATTTTTTCAATCATTGGTACCCCCAGAGAGATTCGAACTCCCGACACCTTCGTCCGAAGCGAAGTGCTCTGTCCACTGAGCTATGGGGGCAATAATATTGTAATTATACTCTATTCGTATCTCAATGCTTCGATTGGATCTTTATTTGCAGCTTTAATTGCTGGATATGTTCCAAAAACCACACCTACCAAAAAAGAAAATCCAAATGCGAGTAGTATTGACCATAACGGCACTTCAGCTGCAAAATTAAAGTAGGTTTTAACTATAAATGCAAGGAGTATTCCCATACCCATGCCTATTAAACCTCCGAGAACTGAAAGGGAAGTGGCCTCAACTAAAAATTGGGTTGCTATATTATTTGGTGTTGCCCCTACAGCTTTTCTAAGTCCAATTTCCTGAGTCCTTTCAGTAACTGTTACCAGCATAATATTCATTATTCCGATACCACCCACTAAAAGTGATATAGCTGCGATAGCACCAATTCCGATAGTAATAGTCCCAAGAATACTTTGAAATGAGGATAATAAGTCTTTTTGGGAAATAACCGTAAATTCATCTTCATCTAAATCTCTTCTCAAAGCAAGTTCGACTCTTTTCATTGCAGATTCAACATTTTCACTTGACTGAGAAATCATGACTAAAGCAGAGAAATTCTTAATATTAAATAAGTGTTTAGCAGTTGTATAAGGAATATAAACTCTTCTATCTAGCTGACTTCCCTTTTCCATAGCAACTCCTATCACCGTAAAGGTCTTATCATCAATCTTAATATTCTTGCCAATGGGATTTTGATTAGGAAATAATTCAGTAGCGGATGTTGAGCCCATCATAACTACTTTACTTCCTGAATTAACTTCTGATCTAGAAAAATATCTCCCTTTGTCCAATTCAATTCTATAAGTAGTTACTCCTTTTTCATTTGTTGCCTGAACCTCAGTATAGTAAGTTTTATTTTTATAAGAAATAGTTTTTCCAATTTCCATAAGAGGAGTTACCTCTTTTACATAATCAGAAGCATAATTTTCAATTAATTTATAATGTTTTTCATCTAATTTATTAGCTAAAAAATTTGCACCAGGATCCCCTCTTAAATTTAGTTTACCTGGGGTGACAAAAATTAGATCTGAACCTAATTTACCAAATTGCCCAGTTACATAATTTTGAATTCCTTGACCGATAGAAATTAAAGATATTACCGCAAACACACCAATAATTATTCCAAGCATTGTCAAAAAAGTTCTTGTCTTATTTGACAGTAACGATCTAAAAGATGTTTTTACTAAATCAAAAATCATGATTTTGTTTAACAATCTCCCCGTCACTTAGTACAAATACCTTTTTAGCTATTTTGGCCAAATCGTTATCATGAGTAACCAAAACAATTGTTCTACCAGATTCATTTAATTCAATGAATTTTTTCACTATTTCCTTTCCTGTCCTAGAGTCAAGATTTCCAGTCGGTTCATCTGCTAAAACAATAGTTGGATCTGTAACTAAAGCTCTAGCAATAGCTACTCTTTGCTTTTGACCCCCAGATAATTCATTGGATTTATTTGAAACCCTTTCTTGTAAATCAACCATTGAAAGCATTTTTAGTGACTTATCTTCCCACTCTTCTTTTGGTATATCAGAGTATTGAAGAGGAAGCATAACATTTTCTAAGGCAGTTGCTCTTGATAAAAGATTGAATGATTGAAAAACAAAACCAATTTCTTTGTTTCTTATTTTAGCCAAAGAGGATTCATCCATTTTGGAGACATTTGTACCATTTATTACAACATCCCCTGATGTCGGTGTATCTAGAAGACCGATAATATGCATGAGTGTAGATTTTCCACTTCCTGATTTACCGACAATAGCAACAAAGTCTCCTTGAAAAATTTCGAGAGAAACACCATTTAAAGCATTGATTTTTTGATCACCTACAGAATATGTTTTGTAGACATTTTTAATGGAGAGAATAGGAGATCTCATTTAAATTAATAGGTTACCAGGTAACCTTCCTTTACAGTTTTAGCTGATGAGTCTGGTATTACTACAAACTCAGGAAGTTCAGATTTTACTTCAGTAAAGGTGTCCCCTTCAAGTCCAATTTCAATAAAAACCTTAGTCAATTTACCATCATTACCCTCAGTCCATACATATTTTTTTTCTTCTTCAGAGAATACTGCATCAAAAGGAAGGAATCTTTTAGCAAGAGATTTATCAGTAATAATATTTACATCACCAGTCATCCCTTTTACCACCTTGTTATCCTGAGAATCCAAAGCTATTTTAAGCTTAAATGTCTTGGTAACGGACTCTTCATCGACATAGGATGGTATAGTTACAACTTTACCTAAAAATTTTTGATCAGGGTAAGCATCCAAAATAATTTCAGTTATTTGACCAGGTTTAACTAATTTGAAATCTTCTTGATCAAGATCTGCTTGAAATTCTAACTTTGATAAATCGGCAATTTTTACAATTGTAGTAGAACCACCAACTTTACCTTCTTTCAAACTAGAGTAAACTATTGTTCCGTTCATTGGAGAATATAAATATGATTTGTTAAGATTTGATAAAGTTGCCTTATATGAATTATCAGCAGATCTAAGTTGATCTGTAAGTTTTCTTACATTCAAATCATATTCAGACTTCCCACCAACTTCATTTGTTGCAAATTCGTAATTTTCTTTGTAGATGTCTCTTGTTCTTTGAGTAGCATCTTTATCTTTTCTAGCAGCTTCCGCTGAGTAGTAGAGTTCATCATTACTTAATTTAGCAATTAGAGAGCCCTGAGCTACGGAATGACCTTCCTCAAAGTAAATTTTGTTGATCTTACCTGAAATTGGAAATGCTATCTCGGTCTCTAAATTGGATTTTACAAAACCACTAGCACTAACTGACCTAATAATTTCTCCATTTCTAACTTGAATTTTTTTAACTTTAACTGATGGGGTTTGAAATTGTCTATATATTATAAAAGATGTAACAATAACTGCTATAATTATTAAAATTAAGTTTCTTAATTTCATAAGAATATTTTAACATAAAAGGATTAAATATATGATTAAAAATCTACTTAAAGAAGATAAAAATAAAGACATATTCAAAATAATTGCAGTTTTAATTGTTTATATTATTGTTTTTGGAATTTTCAGAGCAGGTCTGGACTTTCAAAAAATTATCCCTGCAAAAAATTATGAAAAACCAAAAGAAGTTGTTGAATACAGTTACACAATAATCTTCAATAATTCACAAAAAACTATTAAGTTTAATGAGAAAAAATCACTTACCCAAATATTAGATGGTTTTTTCGAAAAAAATATTGAAATTAGAATAATTAGAGACGGACATAAAATTGAATCAATTTATAATTCAAAAAACATTTCAGTTACTATTAATAACGAAAAAATAGAAACTATTCTGATAAGAGAAAATATAATCAATGAAAATTCAGTAATAGTGGTTAATTATTAATTAAATATTACTAACTCGTTCATAGCTCTTGTAGTAGCTACGAAGTATTTTTTAGCTTCTTCGAAATTTCTATCTTGCTTTTCAAATCCAAAGAGATAAACTTTACTAAACTCTAACCCCTTACAATGATTAAAATCTGTAGCATATATGACTCTAGGTGCATAAATTGTCTTATCTTGCTCACTAAGAATTGAAAACTTTTCAGTATCAGTACAAATTTCCCTTATCTTTAAAATAAAATCGCTTGCATGTTCAAAATTATAAAAGATAACTCCCACACTTTTAGTTAAGTTTTGGTAGTCCTCAGCTATCATTTCAGCAAATCTTTCAAGTCTTTTATCACTTTCAATTTTAATTTCAATTACTTCTGGACCAAACTTTTCAATCGATTTCGGTAAGTATGTTTGTGTAAATGGTAATAGAATCTTATTTGCAAAATCAATTATATTTCTAGTTGACCTGTAATTAGTATCTAGTTGGAAAGTATTAATTTTATTACCTTTAAATATAGGATAAATTTCTTCCCAAGACGATAACGGGTTGTTATGAATATTTTGATTTAGGTCACCAATTATGCAAAACCTATTGTTGAAAACAAATTTTGAAATAATTGCCAATTCAAGTACAGATAAATCCTGTGCTTCATCAATAACAGAATAATCATACATATCATCCTCTTTGATTCCATATAATTCAGTAAATATAAACAGAAAAATTAAAGCATCCTTATATCCCAAAACATTTGGTATTGAATATCTTTTGAGTAACTCTTTAAATGCCCTAGTTAAAAGATTATTTTCTATTGATTTAATCTCTTTTCTTAGATTTTGAATTCTGAGTAAAGCTAATCTTTTCTTTTCAATTTCAAAGTCATTACCTTTTAACTCTTTAATATCATCTTTCAAATACTTTACGGCATCATCTAAATCTAAAATTATCTCATCTATCTGTTTTTTAATTGAAAAATTATGATTAAATTTATAATAAGAAGTATCTGATGACATTTTTGAATTTACTAATTCTGAGATTTCATTAAAGGCATTTTCTTTAATCACAAGAATATTCTGATTTAAAGTTTGGAAAAAATCTAAATGTAATTCTGAAATATCCTTATTAAGATCAAGATTAAATTTAACTTTTGGGGTATTTTCAGTTAATAACTTAAACATTAAATCCCTAACTGTTTTATATTTAAGATCGAATATACCTAATCTTGGAAATAAACTTGATAGATAATCTACTAATACTCTGCTCTTTGAGATGAGGATTGAGTTTTCAGGTTTGATAATCTCAGGAAAATTAAAAAAAATGTGGGATAGCTTATGAATTGCCACAGTGGATTTACCAGAACCAACACACCCCTGAACTATACAAACACTTCTCGGATCAGCTTCAATAATATCAATTTGTGATTCCTGAATAGTCTCAATAATATCCTCTAAAACACCACCAGTTCTATTTTTAATCTTGTCCACAACTATTTCAGTTTCTGAGACACCTATATCATTGTTAAAATATTTAATTACCTTACCTTCATCAAATTCAAATGTTCTTTTTAAACTCATATCAAATGTAAAGACCTCACCGTCAATTTCATAGGAAATGTTTTTCATAGGAAATCTATTTTTATAGTAGATAGAAGCCAATTTTGTTCTCCAATCAATCAAAATTGGCTTCCCTTCTTCAAAGAAACCGAATTTTGAAATATAGAAATCTTCTATAACTTCCTTTCCATGTTGCTTAAGATCAATTCTTGCGAAAAAAGGATTCTTCATAAGGTAATTAAACTCATTCATTTTTTCAGAAAAGTATTTAATATCCAGGGAGTCATACTGTTGCTGAACTGACCTTAAAGTATCCATCATGTCGGTATAAGACAAACCCTGATCTCTGATTGTTGCAAGTAGCTCTTGACTATCCTTTTCAATTTTAGAAAAATTTTTCGAAAGTCTTTCTTTCTCTTTTCCTACTTTTGACTGGCATTCAATCGCTTTTTTATTTTCGTAAATTAAAATTTCATCATTCATACAGTATAAAATCATCTCCCTTATCTTTTTTTGAAATAACTACAACAAATTCCCCTCTTAAATCAAATTTTTGCATTCTCCATTGAGGAAGATAGAATCTGTAAATTTCCTCATGCATTTTAGTTAATTCTTTACAAACAGCTACATCTCTTGAACCTAATACTTCGGAAGCAGTTTCTAATAAACTTTCTAACCTATAAGGACTTTCAAAAATTATCAAAGTAGCAGGCATTTCTCCAAATTTTTCAAGTAATTTAGCTACTTGAGCTTTACCCTTGGGTAAAAACCCTAAAAATATAAATTTATCAGTTGGAAGACCTGAAAGAACTAAAGCATCAATCACACTTGATGGTCCTGGGATTGACTCAATCTTTACACCTTCCTTTATTAAATCCCTGACTAATTTATAACCCGGATCGGAGATAAGCGGGGTTCCTCTATCGGAAACTAAAGCTATATTCAAACCATTCTCTATTAAATCCTTGATTTGACTTAATACACGGTCATGATTTTGATCCCTATAAGATATCTGTGGTTTTTCAATTTTAAAATAATTTAAAAGTTTAGATGTCTCTCTTGTATCTTCTGAGAGAATATAATCAACATCAGCAAGGGTCTTTAAGGCCCTTGCTGAAATGTCTTCCATATTACCTATTGGAGTTGAGACTAAAAAAAGTTTACCCTTCAATTAATTCCTCCAATTTACTTAAGCTTTTCAATTTCTGCTTGTAATACATTTTCTTCAACTAATCCATTCAATCTAACAGCTTTTTTAGAAGTAGTGTTTAAGATATACATAGCAGGTGTTCCGTTAATACCAATTTTAATACCTTCATCAAAATTTTCTTGAATCTTTCCTGTTATAGAAGAATCAGATTTACAACTATTAAATGTAGAGTCTGATAAACCTAATTTCTTAGCCTCGTTTAAACCATCTTCAAGAGTAACAACACCCCTTTTTTGAATATTTACTTCAAATAATTTATTAACAAAGTCATAAGCTTGATTTGCTCCATTATTTTTAGCTAAACACTCAAACATAATTGAATAATCCTTAGCATATTCATGAAATGAAAGAGGGAAATGCTTTGTTACCAATTTAACATTATTTTTTTGAACTGCTTTTTCTACTGTTGGGTGAAATCTCGCACAGAAAGGACACTGAAGATCAGTAAATTCAACTAAAACTATATTTGAATTTAAGTTTCCTTTAGCAACCTCATTACCCTTTAACTCTAAAAATGAAACTTCTTCTACCTGTTTAAACTCCTCTTCCGGAGCTTGTGCAGGAGCTGCAACATTTGCTGCTGTTTTACTACCTGAGTTTGGTATAAAAGGAGCATCAAAACCTAATTTACTCGAAAAGTATCCCACATAGTAAGACATTACAATCACTACCAATACTAATAAACCTATTAAATTTCTTAATTTTTTTGTTTCATCATTCATTATTTACTGTCCTTTCTTAAATAGTTAAAATAATTAAAGAATTTGTACCACCAGCTTGTCCAAATTTCTGACCATGAATAGCTACTACTGTCTCACCAGATTCAACAAGTTTTGCATTTTTCAACTCATCAATAATCTTTTGATAAGAACTTAGATCTGAAATAGCATATTGTGTTTTAAATGGCTTTACACCTCCTGAGAGTGTCAAAAGGTTAACTGTATCCTGTACATCAGAAACTGCTATTATATCGGCTTTTGGCCTTAATGCTGACAATACTCTAACAGTATAACCTGTTTCAGTTAAAGCAATAATCTTATTAACATTATGGTCTTTAGAAATATTAAATCCAGCTTCTGCAATATAGGATGTGTTATCCCTAGTTACATGAATTACCTGGGCATCGCTTCTTACAGTTTCATTAAATGAACAGATTCTGGACATTACCTCAACTACTTCAGCAGGGTTAGCTCCATAAGCAGTCTCACCTGAAAGCATCACAGCATCAGTATGATCAAATACTGCATTTGAAACATCCGCAGCCTCAGCTCTAGTCGGAAACTTTGAAGTAATCATTGATTCAAGCATTTGAGTTGCAACAATTACTGGTTTTGATTTCATTCTACATTTTTTAACTAGAATTTTTTGAATATAAGTAATCCCTTCAATTGGTGTTTCAATACCTAGATCTCCCCTTGCTACCATAATGGCATAAGAGTATTCTATAATGTCATCAATATTGTTAATTCCTTTTTGACTTTCAATCTTAGATACAATCTTAGCCTCTATGTTTTTTAATTTCATCTCCTCTTTTAAAGTATCTAAATCTTTTTTTTCTCTGACAAAAGATAAAGCAATAAAGTCTACTTTCTCCTCTTGGGCAACAGTAAGTCTTAATCTATCTTCATCAGTAAGGGAAGGTAAATCAATATCTTTACCAATTAAATTCATGGATTTATTATTTTTTAAAGGGCTTTCTGATTCGGATACAAGCATGACAAACTCATTACCTTTTTCCTGAACTTCTAAAAATAGGGCACCATCATCAATAACTAATCTATCTCCTTTTTCAAGAGAAGAGACAATATTTTTTGAAGATGTGTAAATTATTGTTTCGTTGTCATTTAATAAGTCGAAATTAGAAGTAAATTTGATTAAATCTCCTTTTTTTATACTTAAAACTTTTTGGTTAAATGTCTTAATTCTCACCTCAGGACCTTGTAAGTCAATTAGAACTCCTAAATCATAATTATTATTTGTAGCTACTTCTCTGGCCTGTTTAATAAATTTTTTATGCCACTCAACATCCCCGTGTTTCATGTTAAATCTAAAAACATTTACACCTAACGACATGAGTTTTTGCATCATTTCAGGAGACTCACTTGATGGCCCAATTGTTGCTACTATTTTAGTTCTTTTTTGAAGAATATTCATATTTTTCTATTTCTTTCTTTATATTTTTGGCTTGTTCGAAAGACGGTGCCATTAAAATGACCTTATCTATTGCGGAATATGCCTTACTAAAATCTTTACTATTAGCATATATCATACCAAGATTTAAGTAGGAATCAACCAACCCTGAGTTTAATTCAAGTGATTTAAGATAAGCTTGTTCAGCTAAAGAAAGCTTCCCTTGTTGTAAATACGAATTACCAAGATTCATATAAGCTTCTGCAAAATTTGGATTTAATTTTATAGAATGTATAAAATGCTCTTCAGCTTCGGCAAATCTTCTTTCCTTAACCAAACTATCTGCAAGATTATTTCGTACCCGGTGACTATCTGGGGAAATTTTGACATTTGCAGTCCATAATTTAACATTTGTCTTCCAGTCATCAAATCTAGTAACTGTTCTAATGACCAAAAATGAAAAAAATAAAGTTAAAAGAAAATAGGGAAGATATTTATTATGTTTTTCATATAAATAGTTTAGAAAAATACCTAAAAACAGGCAATAAATAAAAATAGTAAAGTACATATACCTTTCGGCTACAAACCAAGAAATCTGAACAGGAGAAAACATGTAAACATTATAGATAAAACCTAAACTGAGAACACCAAAATAAAATCTATTTTTAATAAATAGAACAATAAATGTTGAAATAAAGAGAATAGTAATAATTCTCGCAAAAGTATAATAGTCTGGGGTTAGGGTTTCTTCATGAAATAAAGCTAAATTGTAAGGAAAAATTACTAGTTCTAAAGATTTTGCAACAGTAAAGGGTAGTGTCTGAGTAAATTTTTCAAGGTAAGGGCCTGTGGTTAAAGAGGCAATTCTTTGATCAACGGTTGATCTATTCATTAATCCGTAAATTGGAATCAAAAGCATTAACCAAAGTGAGTATTTTAATTCCTGCTTTATAGGATTCCTTAGTATAAAAAGATTAAAGAAAATATAGAACAATGGTGCAAAATTAGAGTGACCTCCTGAAATAGCTAAAATAACAATTGGGATAAAAGATAAAAATAAATAAATGTATTTCTTTTCTTCTTTGAATTTTAAAGAAAAAGCTGAGGAAACTAAATATAAAGTAGCCATATAAATATAGGGATTTGCGGAAATCCAAATAATACTTTCGGCAATTAAAGAATGAGCGCTTAGTAATACTATGGATACCTTAAGAACTGTTTCAGAGAAAAAATTCCTAAAAATATAAAAAAATAAAACTATATTTAAAATATGTAGTACTAATGAAACTATTCTAAAACCAGAACCATTTAAACCAAATAAAGAGAAATTTAGTACATGTATAAAAGAAGTATTATAAAAAGAATTTAAGATAGTAACAGCTCCGGTTACAATTCCAGTATTGTAAACGGTAATTTCATCACTTAGTAAAATACTATTTAAAGATGGCCAGTATAAAACGAATAAAAAGATTGAGATGATTACAAAAAAACCCAAGTTTTCTTGCAAAACATCCATGAAGCTTTTGTATTCATAATCAATTTTATTTGAAAATTTATTTTTTGAATTTTGTGAAACAGAATTCATTTTTGAAATCAAATTAAACTTTTTTAAGTATTCTATGACCTCGATTTCAGAAATCTTTAAAATCTGGGACATATCCTTAATTGAAATTTGTTGAAAATTTTGATTGATAAAGTTTTTTTGTTTTCTAGTTAAAGCCATAGATATTATTTTAACAAAAAAATAAAAATAGTGATGCGACGGTGAACAAATTCACCGCCGCTTTTTACCTCTCACCTCTCTCTAAATCGGATTTGTAACAACATACGAATCTATTGTAGTACCATCCCAAAGTGACTTACCCTTCTTGATTCCAGAAGTTGACTCCCTTGTGCCTTGATGAAACCAATGTTCTCCAATCTTCTGATGAACTTCAAAAGTAGCACTTCTAAAAATATCACCAGAAATAACAACCAACTTGAAAAAATTCCCATCCAAGTCTTGAAGATAGACAGTTTGAGAATCACTGCCAATGTCCATATGAATTTCCTTTCTAGAAAAAACTCATGAAATAAAAGTAACTAATTTAAAAGATAAAAGCAAGATTGAATTTTAAATAATTTAATGGGGTGATCTATGGGGATCGAACCCATGACATCCTCCTCCACAGGGAGGCGTTCTACCGCTGAACTAAGACCACCGTCTACTGCCTATTATATCAAGAAAAGGTTAATTTATTAACCAATTAGGGTAATCATTAAACCTATCTGAAAGATCAAAAGTGGTTTTTTCTGTAATTCCAGTAACTCTTTTAGAAACATAATAGTTCATAAAGGGATGGTAAAGAAAAATAGCGGGTAAATTTTGATCGAAAACTTCTTGAAACTTATCATAATGATTTTTTCTTTTGAAAGGGTCTACCTCATTTCTTCCATCTTCTAAAGATTTATCAGCAATAGCATTTGTAAAGTTTGTAAAGTTATATCCAGGAATCTTCCCTGAGGAGTGCCAGTTTAGATACCTGTCTGGATCTCTGGAGGTCTCGATACCAAAAAATATGACTTCAAATTGTTTTGTTCTAATCACCTCATTGATAAATCTATCAGGCTCTAAAAGCTCAATATCGTAATCAATATTTAAGTTATCCTCTATACTATTTCTAATTAATTCGACCACTTTTTTATTGTTTTTATAATCAGGAACTTTAATCACAAATCTTTGTTCCTTGAGATCCTCAGAAAATTTATCATCATATTTATCAAATTTTAATTTGTAATTAGTATAAAAATCTCTAGAGATAACACCTTCTGCAGGAATACCGTACTCCAAACTTATCTCCTCAACATTTATTGATTTTGCAATCTTTTGTCTCAGCTCTCTAGAAATAACTCTCTCGTTGTCGGAATTAAAAAATAATCCGTAAGTATTTGAGAGGATAGGAAATCTATATTTCTCGAAGTTTTCTATTTGCATGGCATCATAACTAATAAAAGCATCAATCTCCTCAAGTTTAGCTGCAATTCTTAATTCGTCTTCGGATGTATAAAATCTAAAGACTAATTTAGGGATATTGTATTTAGTTGAATATAAAACAATCTCTTTAATAATAGGACCACTCCTTTTGACTTTAATAACTCTAAAATCTCCAGAAGAAACCGGCATTAAGTCACCTCCCCTTTCAATAGATCCATTTTGAATTACACCCTCGGTAAGTAAAGATAAAAATGGAGCATACCTATTTTGTAAAGTAAAATTAACCGTAAAATCATCAACCCTATCTATCACAATACCTTGTAATGACTGGGAGTTAATACTGGAATAAAAAACATCATCAGCAGTAATTTTTCTTCCATCTATATAGTATTGATTATCTTTAATCTTAATAGTGTAAACCAAACCATCGTTAGAAATTGAGTAAGTTTCTACTAAATCCGGAACCAGCTCACCATATATATTGTATTTAAATAACCCTCTGTAAATTAGTCTCGAAACTGTTCGGTCAGTTTGGGAAACAGCTTTCATAGGATAAAAACTAACTGGTTGAGAAATCAGCCCTTCTCTAAATTCTCTGGTAGGAACTAAACTAAGAAAAAAAGCTGAGATAGATAGAATTATTGAGTATAAAAGTTCCATTAAATTATATTTTATCAGAAGAGACAAAGATATTGGTAAATCGATATTTTTTTGTTAAAATTGGATTTATTATGGCCCTATCGTCTAACGGCCAGGACAACGGATTTTCATTCCGTCAATCGGGGTTCGATTCCCCGTAGGGTCACCATAATAAAATGATGGGGGTGTAGCTCAGCGGTAGAGTAGCGGCCTTTTAAGCCGTTTGTCGTGAGTTCGAATCTCACCGCCCTCACCATTATAATTTATCCAATAAAGTGACCTCTTATAAATAGATTTAACCCTACAATTTGTAAGGTTAAAAATAGTAAAAAAAATATCCAATAAATAGTTTTATTTTTCGAAATATTAGCAAAAAACCAAATCAATACAGGAAATGAAAGCAAAAACAATCGATTAATACTTAAAAAAGTTCCTGTGGCTAATGGAATTAGAAAATGAAGTATGCTAAATAAATATAATTCTAGTGGGATTTTTTTGTAAGAGTAAATGAACAAAAAAATCCCAAACACGAAAACTAAAACTTCTGTAATCTTTTGAAATATAAATTTCTTTTTTATATCCTGAAATTCAGAAATAAAAGGAATCTCTTGAGTTGCCCTGCCCCACTCCCCCTGAGCTTTAAAGAAAATCATAAAATCTTTGAATTGAAAATTTAAGAAAGAAAAGTAGATAACTATTCCCCCTAATGTTAAGGCAGTAATTAGTAAATATTGGAAGTTTTTTTGGTCTGTAAATAACTTTTTTTTAAATTCCCTTATTAAACTGATAAAAAATACTAAAGTAAAAACTGCAGAAGTAATTTTAATAAAACTCAAGAAAAAACCACTAATCGCAGCTTTAAAGTACTTCTTTTCTAAAAATAAATTTAACCCCCAAGCCGAGATTAAAATGTAGATGGTTTCTGTGTAGTTAGCTTGAAGAAAAAAAGAAGTTGGAAAACTTAAAAAACCAATCATACCAAAAAGAATTTGTCTTTCTGTAAATCTCATTTTAATTAGTAAAGCTTTTAGTTGAATTAACATTGGCAAGGTAAGAAGAACATTAATTTTATAGATAACAGTGAAAGGTAGAAATAAATCAAGTGTTTTAAGTAGAAGAGGATAGCCCGGGAAAAAAGCTTGTAATGGATATGAATAACCAGACTGAATTATCTTTAAATAATGAGCACCGTCCCAATAATAACCCCAAAAATCAATTAAATATGTTTTAAAATTAAAAGGAAGTTCTTTTGATAAACCAAAAATAGAAAATATAAAAGGGAGTGAATGAATTACTAAAATATAAATAATCCAGATTTTAATAATTTGGGAATTTTCGTAATAAATCTTTTGAATCAATTTTTTAATCATCTTAATTTATATATAACAGTCTTTCCTCCCGCAAAATTACTTCTAAATTCTATTATCTTTTCAGAATTTTTAATCATTTCAATATGAGGTTTTAATTTTTTATCTTGAAAACCCAGCTCTTCAGTGTATATAAAATATTCAATGTTATTTGAAATTAACCAATCACCAAAAGATAATTTGGAATTGATAAAGTTTTTTTCTTGGTTAAAATCTTTTAAATACCATTTAGTAACTCCTGACTCATCTGCATAACCTACATTTTTAATAGAATTTTCAATTGCATATGAATTTGCTAAAACCAATGTGTAGTACTTTTCCCTTGTTTCTATAAATTTAGTTATAAAAAGAGATAAATTAAGAATAATTATCATTAAAATAATTAAGATCTTTGAGAAAACAAATCTTTGGTAATTGTAATAGAAGTATAGAATTATCGAAGAAAACAAAACAACTATTCCTTTTGAAATCTTTGTTTCTGCTAAATCTATATGATTCAAAAAGTGGGCAATAAATACCCATGCTACAAATGAAAAAATTGACACCAAAATATAGTTTTTGGATGGTTTTTGATAGTTTTCTAAAAAATAAATAAAAATTAAAAAACTTACAAATAGAGGAATTGAATAAAGTCTGATATAAAATCCCCAAGTAATAAGAAGAGAAGTAAATAATACTAAGACGATGGGTAGAAATGTTCTGAAATCAATCTTAAGTATATCTTTTGCTCGAGAAAGTAATATAGGTAAAAACCAAAATCCTCCTGTTAAAAAAATCAGTGTTCCAAAAGCTTTTAATATGTTTGTAAAATTTAAGGTAAACCCAGCTGCATCTTCTAAGTACCCCAGCTTAAGAAAATTTCCATAGAGGAGAAAATTTTTATATAAAAAAGGCAAGATCAAAAGAAAAGAATAACTAATTATTCTAATTACTTCAGAATACTTTTTATTAAATATATTTAAAACTATCAAACCTGTAATAAGTAAAATGCCTTCAAAACGAGTATAAAAAGCTAAAAAACCAATAAGAGTAAGAGTTAAGGTACTAACATTTTTATAGTACAGATAAATAAAAAGTAAGGTTAGAAATAAAAATAAGGTATCTGACATGATAAAAAAAGAATTATCAAAAATTAAATAAAAAAATCCAAATAATGTTGTATATAACAGGTTATTTTTAAAGTCTAAATTAAATAAATTCTTAATAATATGAAAAAATAATACCAGAGAACCAAGGTAAAATAGGTTATTCAAAACCCTACCTGCAACAACATAATTTGTATCGTTGAATACTGAAATCAAAATTGGAAATAAGGGCATTCTTTTAGAATCTGTTAGAAAATTCCCTTGATTATACTCATAGGCAACTTTAAAAAAATCGTAAGTATCCCCGTTTTCAGCCATTAAAAAATAATTTAGGAAGATTTTAATTAGAAATATTGTGGGTAAGATAAACAACAATAACAAGTTTTTTTTAGTAAATTGAGAAAACATTAATTAATTTTAATATACAAAACTAATAATTAACTGAGATAGGGAAGTTTTAAGACATTCCCTAGGTCTTTAATTCTAGTAATCCCTCCTTTTAGGGGAAACTCTTCCCCCTGAAACATAAGATGGAATGACTCTAGGTAGTCTTACTGGGTCAATTTTTGTTTCGCATTTCTGCGAAGCATG
Organism: Patescibacteria group bacterium; assembly: GCA_032117075.1. GTDB lineage: Bacteria > Patescibacteriota > WWE3 > UBA101185 > UBA10185 > JAUMAA01. Next base: position 52,010 of record JAUMAA010000004.1, on the reverse strand, counting down.
CTCCAGTATAGCTTCCCTTACAGCTTTGGCACCACCACCTTGTTCGAAAACTCGCAAGGCAATGTTTTTGACTGTTGACCAGCCAAGTGACGATGCCATTGGGAGCTCTTTTCGTCTAGCTTGACGAAAAAGTGTTGTTGCCTGCCTGTTGGCGAACTCAATCGCCTTCTCTTCTGGACTTTTCATTTCTCTCTCCTACATCCAGGAATTTACCCACTTTACATGGGTAATACTTATTTTACTACATTTTGACTATATTTTCAAATTTTTTAAATTTTATGATTTTAGAAAACTAGGCAGTATTAGCTGTAGTTTTAGGAGTTAATGTTTTAACTCTTGTAGCAGCTTTACCTACTCTATTTCTTAGATAGAATAATTTAGCTCTTCTTACTTTTCCGTAGGAAACAACTTCAATTTTTTCAATATTTGGAGAATATAATGGGAAAATTCTTTCAACACCGATGTTATCAGCACCTATTCTTCTAACAGTGAATGTCTTTGAAATACTTTCACCTCTAAAAGAAATACAAATACCTTCGTATGGTTGGACTCTTGATTTTCCTCCTTCTATGATTTTATAGTGTACTCTTACAGTATCACCTGATCTAAAAGGAACAATTTCTTTGTTTTTAACATCAACAACGTTTGACATATTTTTAAATAATAACAGATTTTTGCTAAATGACAAGAAATTTTAGTTAAGAATTTCTGCATTTTCAGGAACTTTTACCTTAAAATCCAGTTTTCCATCCAAAACTCCTATTTCAACCTCATTTCCTGAGACTATTTCGTCAGATATTATCATTTCTGACAATTTATTTTCAATTTCCTTCTGAATCAGTCTTTTCAAAGGTCTGGCACCATACTCTTCGGAGTAACCATTATTTACCAAGTAATCCATAGCTGAGGAAAGAATATTTAACTTCACTCCCTGATCCTTTAGCATTTTTATTGTTTTATCTATCTGAATTTTAACTATTTCAGCTATATCTTCTTTAGATAGATTAGAGAAAACAACTACCTCATCAATCCTATTTAAAAACTCAGGCTTGAAGTAATCTTTTAAAACTTTATCTAATTTTTGCTCATTTTGTAATGTAATCTCTTCTTTTGATTTATCTTTTTTAGAAGAAGTCAAACCAATTTCAGCTCTTTTGAGAACATTCGAGCCTAAATTAGATGTCATAATTATAATTGTATTTTTAAAGTCAACTGTTCTTCCTTTACCATCTGTAAGTCTTCCGTCATCCATAATCTGAAGAAGAGCATTAAAAACATCACCGTGTGCTTTTTCAACCTCATCTAAAAGAATGATCGAAAATGGTTTTCTTCTTACAGTATCAGTAAGTTGACCACCATTATCATACCCAATATATCCTGGAGGAGCTCCAAATAATCTAGAAACTGTATGCTTTTCCATATATTCAGTCATATCCAGTCTTACCAGCATATCCTCATTACCGTAAAGCAATTCTGCTAATGATTTGGCAACTTCTGTTTTTCCAACCCCGGTTGAACCTAGGAAGAGGAAAGTACCAATAGGTCTTTTAGGGTCTTTAAGTCCAGCTCTGGATCTTCTAATTGCAGAAGATAGAACTTTTAGAGCTTGTTTTTGACCGACAACTCTATTTCCTAATCTTTCTTCAAGTTTTGAAAGTTTTTCTTTTTCCTCAACACTTAATTCATCTAAAGGAATCCCGGTCATTAAAGAAACTACTCTAACAACATCTTTTTTGGTCACAGAAGGAGTTTCTTCGATTTTTGTTCGAGTCCATAACTCTACTAGCTCTTCCCTAAGATTCTTTAAATTTTCTATCTCTTCTTCAATTTTGGCTTTTTCTTTAAATTCTAATTCATCGTTTCTTAATTTTTCTTTAAGATCTAAAATATTTTGTTCAACTTCTTTCAAATTGGAAGGCTCTTTAATTGAAGAAATTCTTACCTGAGCGGAAGCCTCATCCATCAAGTCAATTGCTTTATCAGGTAAAAATCTATCGTTAATATATCTTTTAGACATATGGACAGCCGCATCAATAGCTTCGTTTGTAATTTTTACTTGATGATGAACTTCATAGGTATCTCTCAAACCTTTTAAAATTAAAATGGCATCCTCAATTGAGGGTTCTTTAACTATGACTGGCTGAAACCTTCTTTCTAAGGCTGCATCTTTTTCGATATGTTTTTTGTATTCATCAAGAGTTGTGGCTCCAATCATTTGAAGCTCTCCTCTAGCTAAGGATGGTTTAAGCATGTTAGCAGCATCAATAGCTCCTTCTGCAGCACCTGCTCCAATAAGAGTATGAACCTCGTCCATAAAAAGAATAATCTGGCCTTCAGCTTTAGAAACTTCTTTAATAATATCTTTAAGTCTTGCTTCAAACTGACCTCTGTGAGCAGTTCCTGCTAAAATAGAAGCCATGTCTAACGAGAAGACTCTCTTATTTCTTAAAATTTCAGGAACTGAGCCTGAAATAATTCTTTGGGCAAGTCCTTCTACTACAGCAGTCTTACCAACTCCTGGCTCGCCAATCAAAACTGGGTTATTTTTTGTTCTTCTTGATAATATATGAATTACTCTTTCAACTTCAGTTTGTCTACCAATTACAGGATCTAACTTTCCTTCTCTTGCTAAATCAGTTAAATCCCTTCCAAATTTATCTAAGGCAGAGGTAGAAACTGAATTATCCTGGGATTCTTTGTAACATTTCTCGCATAAAGCGATATAAACTTGCTTACCATCTACTATTTTGTTTGTGGAAATTACGGCTCTTCTTTGTCCGCATTTGTGACATACAACCATATGAATTTATATTATCATTTTCTGGCACCTTTGCAAGATACTTGCTAAAAAGAATCGGGGAGGCTTGAACTTCAATTAATGCTCCCAAACATCACCAACAAATGGGTCTGAAACAATAGGGACCTTTTTAACGAAAACCTCCGCAGCTTTCACCATTTCTTCGGATAATATATCTTTAAAGGTGTCTGCAAATTCGGAATTACATTCAGTCACAATTTCATCATGAACTGTAAGTAAGATGTATGCATCAATTTTTTCCCTTTTCATTCTTTCATATAATGAAACAAGTGCAAATTTCATGGCATCGGCATTTGTACCCTGAATTGGATGATTTTTTGCCTGCCTTTCAACTGATCCAATAAGTTTTTTATAATCAGGATCATTTTTGTCAGGCATTTTATACCATCTTTTTCTTCCCCCAGGAGTTGCAGAATAACCATTTCTTACAGCTTCAGAGGCCACCCTTTTTAAGAAATCCCTAACACTTGGATACGAAGAAAAATATTTCTCCATGTATTCCTTTCCTTGTTCCGGAGACACATTAATTTGAGCTGCAAGTCTTCCAGGTCCCATTCCGTACATCAGTCCGAAGTTAATAGCTTTTGCAGCTTGCCTTAAGTCACCATGATGTTTCTTAAAATCATCTGTATATTCAAGGCCAAACATTAGTGCAGCAGTATACGAATGCAAGTCATAACCATTTTTAATAGCATTAATAAATTTTGCATCTCCTGAAAGATCTGCCAAAATTCTCATCTCCATTGAAGAATAATCTGAAATTACAAATTTATACCCATCTCCTGGATTAAAACACTCTCTAAATGGAGCTTCAGGTTGGTTTCTAGGAATTTGTTGTAAGTTTGGATTATTGCAAGAAAATCTTCCAGTGGCTGCACCCATTTGATTAAACTCAGGGTGTATTCTATGTGTTACTGGATTAATTTTATCTAAAAGAGAGTCACCAAAAGCTGAAATCAATTTTTCATATTTTCTGTATTCCCTAAGAAGATTTACTAATGGATGATTTACTGTTTCTAAAATTGGGTCTCCTGTAGAGGGTAAATTCAGCCCCACTTTTTTATTAAATAAATCTAATAGTTGGGGCTGAGAATTAATATTAATCGGAGGAGCTGTGTTTCCAAATAAGTCTATCGCATTGTATTCGTAATATCCCGAAATCTTATCGTAAAAATCTAAAGTTAACTCATCTCTTCTTTTTGATAGATTTATAATAATATCTTTCCACTTTGATTTATTAATATAGACACCTCTTAGTTCCATTTCTCCAATAACCTTAGTAACAGCAAATTCGGTTTTAGCCGTGTCAACCACACCTTGTAACTTTAATTTAGGAACTTGAGCATCAAAAATTGGGAATAAAACAAAGGTGTCAATCGCAGCATACTTTAACTGCTCATCAGAAAAATTGATATCTTTTAGACCGACAAAACTTTTTCGAATATTTTTATCCATATCTAAACCAAGGTAATTTTTTGTTAATTCTTTCAAGGAAGCTCTGCCTCCTGAAAGACCTGCCGTTAACACTCCCTCAGCTAAAAGTGTGTCATAAATGTTGTACATTTCAATTCCAGTATGTTTTTTTATAAATTTATAATCAAATTTTGCATTTTGAAGAATTTTAATTTTTTTTTGATCTTCTAATATTTCTCTTATTTCTGGCAACTCACCAACATTTAATGCCCTGGCATCTATAATATAACTCTTGTCTGATGTAGAAATTTGAAATAACAACAACTTACAAGTATGAGGATCAAAACCTGTGGTCTCAGTGTCAACTGACAGAACATTTACACCCTCAAGTTCTTTGATTGCTTTTTGATAATGTGAGATATCAGTTATATACTCATACTTAGGATTGGCAGGATCGAATTTAAATTCCATGTCCTTATTCTATCAAATATAAGTTAGTAAATTCTAATAAAATATTTAAATTTATTATCAGAATCTTTATATTTAAATTTTTCAGGAACAAAAATTGTTTGATAAAGATTATTTATTAATTTAAATGGTTTAATCTTTTCAATTTTTAATGCTTTCTTTTCTGAAATCTCTTCAAATACAATCTTATTTTTTAAATTATTAAGATAATTTAAATTATAATCATTTTTATATACTTGTTTTAAACATTCTGCCAAAATCTTAATATAATCAAATCCATATTTCAAAAAAAAAATCAATAATATAGAGAGTACAGGTCTTAAATACATTGAACTTAATTTAAATTTCAAAGGAAATCTTTCTCTAAAAAGGTAAATTAAAATACTTCTAGTACAAAAAAAGGAATATTTTTTATCAAAGCTTAGCACATTTAATTTTCTTGGATGATAGTACCTAACATCTACATATTTAAATCTACCAGGAAAAACATACTCTAATCTTTTGGAAAATGAAACATCATCAAACAATAAAAAATAATTTGGATTAAAATAATATTCTAAATAAAGAAAAATTTCTGATGAAAAAAGACTACAATGAAATGTAGAACCTAGGTAATATTTATTTGTTTTTAAATCTATATTGTTTAGGATTGGAAATACCCATACCAAATTATCTCTTTTCAAAATATGTAACATTTTACTTAACCCAAAGTCATCCAGAAAAAAAGCATCGTTATCTGTTAAAACAACATATTCATATTTAAAATCCTTTGAAATATAGATATTTAACAATTGATTACCACTTGAACCATAATTATCTTTAGTAATACAAAAATTTATATCTGGAAATTTCTCAACTAAAAGTTCTATATCCCCGGATGGACCTATAACTAATAAATCGAATGATATATCTTTTTGATTATAAAGAGATTTTATTGACTTAGAAGTTATTTCAAATGATTTAAAAGTAGGAATACATACTAATAATTTATACCTTTTATTGAGGTGTATTGACTTAATGTAGTTATAATAATTGGATTTGTTTATTTCAAGTAACATTAGGTTCTAGTTTTTCAAATAATTCTAAAGCACAATTAAATGCCTCATCCATATTAATATATTTGTAAGTCGCTAACCTCCCAACAAAATAGATATTTTGCTTTTCATATTCTTTTGCAATACTTTGATATTTATAATATAGATTTAAGTTTCTTTCATTTGGAACAGGATAATACCCCTCCCCTTTCCAAGTGGGATATTCTTTTATTATTGTTGTTTTTTTATTTTTTTTACCATATGAGTGCTTAGGCTCAGTTATCCTAGTAAATTTAAAATTGTTAGGATAATTAACTTGAGCAACATTTTGAAAGTATTCTTGGTTTAAATTTTCATGTTTGAACTTTAATGACCTATATTGCAATTTTTCTTTATATAAAAAATCAAAAAATCTGTCAATTGGACCAGTAAAAAACATTTTTTGATATAATAAATTTTCTTTTAACTCAAAATAATCTGTATTTAGTTTAACTTCTATATTTGAACTTTTAATCATTTTTTTAAACAATTTTGTGTATCCATTTTTAGGCATAGCTTGGTATTTATCTGTAAAATACCTATCATCAAAATTATTCCTTATAGGGATTCTATTTAGAACAGAAGGATTTAAATCTGAGGGAAGCATGTCCCATTGCTTTATTGTGTAATTCTTAAAAATAAGTTCATATATCCTTTTTCCAACTCTTTTCAAAGCAGAATCCTCAGAATTTAAAACTTGATCTAAATCCTGTCTTTCTTTTTCTAGAAACTTTTCCATTTCATCTTCATTTGATATTTTTAAATTAAAAAGTTTATTAACAGTTGTAATATTTACAGGTACTGGAACTAATTTTTTTTTAACTTTTGCTAGAACTCTGTGTTCATAAGGGGTCCATTCAGTAAATTTTGAAACATAATCCCAAACTTTTTCATTGTTTGTATGGAAAAAATGAGGGCCGTATTTTGGAACTAAAATACCAATTTCATTTATATAATCATAACAATTACCTCCAATATGATCCCTTATATCTATTAAAAGAACTTTTTTATTTAAAACTGTTGAGTATCTTTCAGCTAAAGTTAACCCAGAAATGCCCGCCCCGACTATTAAAATATCATATTTCATAAATTAGATTTAATTACTTCAATAATTTTAATAGTATCAACCTTAGCTTTTAATTCTTTCATAACTTGACCTACCAGGTACATCATGACAGATTCTTTACCTGCTTTGATTTTCTCCACAGCATCTGTTTCTCTAGATAAAACATTCTTCACAATCTCAAGTATTTTCTCATCAGAAACATTTGATGTTTCTAATTCTTTTATTTTTTGTACGAATTCTTCATTTGTTAAATTTCTGAATTCAGGTTTATTAATTAGTAAATTTGCTAACTTAACTGCATCTACTAAAGAAACAAGTTCCATAAACCTAGAATATAAATCTAACCCATCACCGTTGGTTAAAAATCTAGCTTGATTTTCGTTTAATCCAAATTCAGATTTTAATTTTTGATATTTTGCAAAAGGTAATTCTGGAAGAGAATTCTTTAAATCTAAAATATATTCATCAGTAAAGGTCATAGGAGGCAAATCTGGGTCTGGAAAATACCTATAATCTTTAGCCTCCTCTTTCTTTCTTTGTAAAACTGTTACACCTTTTGCTTCATTAAATCCTCTATTCTCCTGAGATAATTTTTCCCCTTTTTGAAGAGCTTCTGTTTGTCTTAAAATTTCGTAATTAATTGCCTTTTCTAAAAATTTAAATGAATTTATATTTTTAACTTCAACTTTATAATTTGGATACTCACCTTTATCTTTCATCTCAGAAGTCCTAATAGAAATATTCGCCTCAAGCCTTAATTGACCTTTTTCCATATCTACATCTGCAATACCTAGAGTTCTAACAATATCTTGAATTTTTTTAGAAAATTCTACAGCTTCTGCAGCTGTTTCAAAAATTGGCTTAGTAACTATTTCAACTAAGGCAGCCCCTGATTTATTGTAATCAATTAGTGTTCTGCCTCCAGAATGAAATGATTTAGCGGCATCTTCTTCTAAATGAATTCTATCTAAGTCGCATTTTTTTCCAGAATCTAGTATTACGAATCCGCCTACACACAATGGAAACTCATTTTGAGAAATTTGATACCCTTTTGGAAGATCTGGGTAAAAATAATGCTTTCTGTCAAATCTGGAAAACTTATTTAACTCACAATTTAAAGCGGTACCTAAAATTTGTGTTTTATTGACAGCTTCAAAATTTGCTACAGGAAGTGCACCTGGCAGACCCAAACAAGATGGGCAAACATGAGTGTTTGGTTCATCACCGTAAAAGTTAGCATCGCATCCACAAAATACTTTCTTTTTGGTTTTTAAATGAAAATGTATTTCTAAACCTAGAACTAAATGATACTCATTCATGCTTTTACTCCTAACTCTTTGACACCTCTTTTTAATTGATTAATAGATTTTACTAATAAATTTACGGTTGGTTCAAATCCAGTTTCGTGAACCATACTATTTCTAATTTTATGGGCTGACCAAATATCTTGATAGGTATTGTCAGAGAAAAACTTCTTTCCAGAAATTAACCTTTCACCCATAGTAGTTCCAGATGTTTTTTCTTTTAAAATGTTATCAAGAGATTTATCTGCTCTGATTAGGGTATTTTTCAAGAGGGTCGGAGAACCAGATTTCAAATCTTCATTAATTTTTTTCCACTCAACCTCATGTAACTTTAAGTATTGCTCTTTCTTCTTCCCATTTTTTTTAAAGATAAGATTAAAAATATATTTAAAAATGCTTATGAATAACTTAAATATTGCTGTAAAAATTTTATTCAAAATCATATAATCTCCTTAGGAAATTCTTTGTGAAAATGTGTATTTTCTTGATATTTAATACCAGCAAATGCTAATTTTTCCTCATCTAGTCTAGTGGCTATTAACTGCCCACCTACTGGAAGTCCTTTAGAAAAACCTATCGGTAAAGAAATAGCGCACAAGCCAGATATCGCACTTCCTTCATGTAAAATGTCCATCATCTCTCCAAATAATGGATTCTTTTCACCCTCACCAAATTCAAGAGCAGTTATGGGCATAGTCGGAGCTATGATAAGGTCAACTTCTTTAAAAGCATTGGCAAAATCTTTAATAATCAAAGTTCTAACTTTCTGTGCTTTAGTATAATATTTATCGTGAAATCCACTTGAAAGAACATGGGAGCCCAAAATCATCCTTTTTTTTGCTTCAAATCCAAAGTTACTTCTATCAAGTCCATATCTAATTCCATCGAGCCTAGCTAAGTTTGAAGAAACCTCACTTCTTTGAATAATTGTATAAACTCCAATCGAATATTTAGGAGATATTAAATCTATTTCTTTTGTTTTAAATCCCAATTGTTTTAACTTTTCAATAAATTCGAATGATAATCTTTTAACTTCTTCATCCATTTCAATTTCAAAGTAGGATTTAGGTATTCCAATAGTAAGTTCGGAATAATTGGTATTCGTATAATTTGGGACAACATTTTCAACTGTAGTTGAATCATTAATATCTTTTCCTGATATTAGATTCATAATAAAAGCAGCATCCCACATTGTTTTACATAGAGGACCTGGTTGATCTGTGGAGGAAGCCATAGCAACTACCCCATATCTTGAAACCCTTCCATAAGAAGGTTTAAAACCAGTTACACCACACCAAGAGGCAGGGCCTCTAATAGAACCTGCGGTTTCTGAACCAATAGCAAAAATACACATATTGGCAGAAACCGCTGCAGCAGATCCTCCTGAGGATCCGCCAGGTACTCTTTTTAAATCCCATGGATTGGCAGTTTTTTTAAAATCCGAAGTTTCTGAAGAGGAACCGTGAGCAAAAGCATCCATATTGGTTTTACCAAGTAAAATAGCTCCTGCATCATTTAATTTTTGACTAACTGTTGATTCAAAGGGAGGAATATAGTTTTCTAACATTTTTGAAGAAGCAGTGGTTAAAATTCCTTTGGTAGAAAAATTATCTTTTAAAGCATACGGAATTCCTAAAAGAGGGAATTCCTCAAAAACCTCTTCACCCCTCTCAGCAATCAATTTATCGGCACTAATTGCATCAGCTATTGCTTGGTCAGTTGTTAGGGTAACAAAGGCTTTAACATTCCCTTCAACCTCATTGATTCTTTCAATACACGAACTTACTAAGTCTATTGAAGTTATTTCTTTTGATTTGAGTTTGTTAATAGCTTCTTGTAAAGTTAGAAAACAAAGTTCTTTTTTCATAAATTACTCCCTATCAAAAACTCCTTCAGTTTGAATCATGTCTTTAGAATGATGGGCCGAATTACTTAAAACCTCTTCTTGAGTAAGTGTTTTATTTAAATTGTCAGTTTGAAAGACATTTGTAAGACCAGTAACTTGGTAAGTTGGTTCAATGTGATCAGTATTTAACTCATTAAGCATGTCCATGTATTCTGCAGTTTGAGAGAGCATTCCTGCCAACCTCTCCTTTTCAGTTTCATCTACAGTTACTTTAACTAATTCACTTAACTTCTCAATATCATTCTGAGTAAACATTACATTTCCCTCAATCTTTTTATTCTTTCCTCTGTGGGAGGGTGGGTTGAAAATAAATTTGCAACAAAGTTTCCACTATTTTTAAGTGGATTTGAAATATACATATGAGCTGTTGCTGAATTAGCAGCTTCTAAAACTTCCGTGTCTCCAGAAATCTTTTCTAATGCAGAAGCTAGTCCCTCAGGATATCTAGTCATAGAGGCAGCAGTAGCATCGGCTAAATATTCTCTATTTCTAGAAATAGAGAGCTGTATCAACGTAGCTATTATTGGAGCTGCAATAATTGTTAGAATCAAAACAGCTAAAGTAAGAGGATTAACCTCTTTCTCCTCACTACTCCAAAAAAGACCATGACTTACCCAATCAGTAATAAAAACAATTGAACCAACTAAAACAGAAACTAAAGAAGCTAGTCTAATATCATAATTACCAATATGTGCTAATTCATGAGCAATTACTCCCTCTAATTCTCTTTTATTTAAAGTGGAAATAATTCCTGTAGTCAAACACACAACTCCGTTTTCTGGATTCCTTCCAGTTGCGAAAGCATTGAGTGCTGTGTCTTCAATTACATAAATTTTTGGTGTTGGAAGGCCTGAACCAATACATAAGTTCTCAACTAAATTGTATATTTCAGGATTCTCTTTTCTAATAACTTCTTTAGCACCTGACATAGTTAAAATGAGTTTATCTGAATAGTAATAGCTTACAAAGGAAGAAATTCCAGAAAAAATTAAAGCCATACCTAAAACCCCAACAAAACTTCCCCTACCCAAGTAGAGAGAAACAACATAGGAAAGAGCAATCATCAGACCAAAAAAGGACATTACGATAAATATTGTTTTTGTTTTATTACTTTCAACTTCAGTAAAAAAATTTCTCATAGAACTCCTTCTTTAATAAGTAGATACTTAAAATTTAACTTGCACTGGTTTTTCAACACCTTCTTCGGCATCAAAAAATTGTTCTTCTTTAAATCCAAACATCCCTGCCAAAATATTGGTTGGAAATGTAACAATTTTAGAATTTAAAGCCTTCACATTATTGTTATAAAACTGTCTTGCATAAGAAATCTTAGCCTCAATATCAGATAGTTCTGATTGAAGAGAACTGAAATTAGTAGAAGCTTTAAGGTCAGGGTAACTTTCAGCAATTGCAAAAACGGATTTCAAAGATTCTGCTAGCATATTATTTGCAGCAGCTTCTTCTTTAACTCCATTAGCTGATAGCATTTTTTGTCTCGCATCAGCAACTTTTGTAAAAACTTCACTTTCATGTTTAGTGTAACCCTTAACAGTTTCGATTAAATTTGGAACTAGATCCGCTCTTCTCTTCATCTGAACTTCGATTCCAGAGTGAGCTTCAGAAATAGCAACTTTAGAGGAAGCTAAAGAGTTGTAAATACCAATTACTAAAAGAGCAACAACACCGAGCACAATCAGAACAATGGTTAATATATCCATATAACTCCTTTTTGAAACATTTACTTGTCTTATTCTATATTTTTTCGATTAATTTTTCAAGGTGAAGGGTATTTATAATATGATGTTTCTCGCAAAAACCTCTTCTGGCAATATCAATTCCATACTTCATATAGTCTAATGAATTTAGATTGTGCGAGTCTGTATTAATAATTAAGTTTACTCCTGCCTTAATCGCCTCATATACCAGATCGTCAGCGAGATCTAACCTCTGAGGTTGTGAATTAATTTCAATAATTTTTTTATTTTTAGCTGCTAATTCGAAAATTTTAGTCCAATTAACCTCGATTCCATCTCTTTCATTGATAAGTCTTCCAGATGGGTGGCCCCAAATTGAAATGTAGGGATTGGACAGTGCTGTCAGTACTCTCTCAGTCATTCTATCTCGGTCCATCTCAAAAGAAGTGTGAATTGAAGCAATAGAATAATCAAGCAGCTCAAGTATTTCATCTGGTAACCCCAAAGTCATATCAGCAAGGATGTTAACCTCCATCCCAAAAAGAATTTTGATATCTTTATAGTGCTTATTCATGTTTTCAATCTCTTCTCTTCTTTTTTCTAGTAAATGCCTAACTTCTTTCTCTCCCCTGGACTGCACACTTGGGGCATGATCCGAAATTCCGATATATTCGTAACCTTTTTCTCTGGCCCTTTTTACCATCTCCTCTAATGAATTTTCACCATCAGAAAAAGTTGTATGAGTGTGCAAGTCACCTTTTACATCTTCTAACTTTACCAATTTTGGCAGTTCTCCTTTTTTTGCAAGCTCTATTTCATTTCTTCCATGCCTTAACTCAGGAACGATATATTGAAGCCCTAATCTTTTGTAAAAATCTTCTTCATGTGCAAATTCTTCTAAATTTTCTTTATATTTTATTCCGTACTCAGAAAGAGACATTCCATTCTGAAGAGCATACTGTCTAAGTAAAACATTATGCTGCATATTACCAGTAAAATACTGAAGCATAGAGCCTAATTCCTTTTTTTGAATTACTCTAACATCGACCTGTAAATCGTTATTTAAAACAACCGAAGCTTTTTTTTCTCCCTGACCTAAAACCTCTCTTATTTCGGGAAACTTTAAAAAATAATCTATGGCCCCATCTACATTTTCTGAAGCAATAGCAAAATCTAAATCACCTATGGTTGGAGCTCTTCTTCTAAAGGAACCCATGGCTTCGCAGTATTCTATTTCTCTATTTTTCAACATATAATCTTTTATTCTTTCAACTACTTTTTCAGCATTTGCTAAAAGTGTTCTCTTTTTTTCAGATTTATTCATTTTGAGATTTTCAATTGCATCTAAAATGTCTGCCTCTGATTTGGCTCCAAATCCTGGGAGTTCCTGTATTTTATGAGCTTCTGCTAATTTTTTAACTTCATCAAGCGCAGTCTCTCTTTTATTTAAATCAAAATTAGATGCCAATTTATAAGCTGTTTTGGCACCTACTTTTCTAAGTCCAATTAACTCAAACATGCCTTCAGGAAGACCTTCTTTCTTCTTTTGAAATTCTTTTACTTCTCCTGTTGTAAACAAATCACTCAAATGATCAATTAAAGCCTGACCGACTCCTGGAATTTCACCTAATCTTTTGTTTTCCCATAATTCAAAAACAGACTGGGTAAGGTTCTCTATGGAAAGAATAGCAGTATGATAAGCTCTAATTTTAAAGAATGAATCGCCTTTTACTTCCATAGCCGCAACTACTTCTTTTAAAATTTGGAGAATTTCTTTGTTAGAGAATTTATGAATTTTCATATTTTAAATCTAGCATAATTTCATAAAAAAGTGCATTTATAACCTATAATTTCTTTAAAACAAATAAATAAAAAATTACTTTCTATAAGTTATAATCTTGCTTGAGATTGATAGTAGTTAGAAGGAGATTAGGTATGACTTATGTATTTTTTATTACTACATGGTTAATTCCCCTACTTCATCTTCAGTTCGGCAAGAACTTAGTTAAGAAAAGGGGCAAGGAATTTGGATGGAATTGGGATACTTTTTCAGCCCTGTATACTGGTGCAATTTCAGGAATTGGAATTTCTAGTTTCTTTATGATTGCTGAATACTCAGGAGTTGACGTCAAGATTGGAGCGGTAGGATACATATTTGCTATTCTCAGCTTCTTTCTGGTTTATGAATTTTATATTCAAAAATCTATTGATTAGGAGGATACTATGGATACGAGGTATTTTTACTGGGTACTAGTAGGGGTTCTTGCTTTTGAAAGTCCGAACAGAGAGTTAGTAGCTATCATTTTAGCTGCTATCTATACTATTGGAGTTTTAAAAAATCTAGACTTGCCGGGTTTAAGTTTTGGTATCAACTGCTGTGGGATTTGGATCCTACTGTTTCCTAGTTTTGATTACGGAATAAAAGTGTATGCTATGTGGGTGATACTTCTTTCCATCAACTATTTGATAGTCAAAGGTATCTGGGCAAAAGTTTAGGGAGAAATGAGAGGATTTCTGGATTTGATGGACGGGGTGTATTGTTACACCCCGCCATTTCATTTTTTAATCTTACTAATTCTTTGATTCTTTTCATTGAAAAAGCATACTTTTGTTGATAAAATACTTTGGTAAAAGATGGAGCCGTAGCTCAGTTGGTTAGAGCGCTTCCCTGTCACGGAAGAGGTCACGGGTTCGAGTCCCGCCGGTTCCGCCATTAAAATGAACACAAATAAAATTTTACTTGTTCTAATATTTATATCATTCATAGTTTTATCATTTGCTCTAAAAAACAGGGCTGATTTCATATCAGAAAATAAAAAACAAAAAGAAATAGAAAACAATATCTCGTCCATTAGTACTTACAGAGAGGATGCAGCTGATTACCATTCTAATAGCTTAAAATCTAAAACTTATGAAGTAAAAAAAGGGGACACACTGTGGGATATTGCTGAAAAAGAGTATGGTTCCGGTTTCAAATATGTTGAAATAATTAAAAAAAATCCAGGTAAAACCTTTAAATTTAAAGATGGTCGAGAAGGTCTTATATTTGAAGGGACATCTCTAATTTTATAGTTCCAAGTTACTTAGATAGTCGAAACAAAAGTACTGAAAATTTCCAAATCGCAAATTCATTATATTTATTCATACTAAAATTAATTTTATTATTCTTTAATTACATGTGCTGTAACTTTGAACTCCCCATTTGTTACTCTTCCCTGAGGTCCAAATTCTGGATAGTGCATTCCGAATACAGATCTTACAAGTTCTACTTTTAAATGCTCAACACTAATGGAATAACCTTTAGAACCTAATGCTACGGCAGCTTCTGCGTGATTTCTTATTGAAGACGGGAGAACTACCGATAGTTTTAAATTTGGATATCTAATCTTAATTTGTCTATATTTTTTCATAACTGCTTCTAGGTGATTTAACATAATTGATTGATCTTGGTCTCCATATAACTTATCAACAACAAAAGCCAATTCTGGAGTACCATCCTCCCGGGTAATTGGTAAAAAATAAATAATTTGGTCTGTAAGACCTTTTCCACCCTCAGATGTATTTACAAAAAATTTATTAAAGTCACCGAAAGTTAAATTAGTATCATTGTTTTCTCCAGCAGTGGTACATGATAAACACTCTCTAATATTTTCAACTATAATATTAAAGTCATTCGTTATTATACTGACAACCTGTCTTGGAACCGACTTAGTTTCAATAATTCTTAATAATTCCTCAACTTTTCTTTGTAGTTGTGGATTTTCTTTATAATTAGGTGATTCTGAAATTTTTCTAACTCTCTCTGATAATTTTTGGTAAACATCATCTAAAGCTCTTATTTTTTCCCTAACATTGTCCAAATAATGTCTAACTTTTTGCTCTTCCTCCTTAGAAAATTTATTTTTATGTCTGGAAATAAGCTGTTTTAGGTATTCTATATCAGAAGAAAAAGCAAAAGCCCCTGAAGTTGGTGTAAATACTTCACCTAATCTTAGAAAAATAGAAACAACATCCGAATCAGGATTCAAACTTTCTCTTAAATTAGTTACCATTTCTGGTATTTTTAATGACTCAGTAAAATTTTCTAAAGAAACTATATTAGAAAATAATTTTAATCCGTCCTGAAAGTAAGCTTTGATATTTTCTTTACTAACTTCAACTCCCGCTATTTTTAAAATAGAGACTATTTCTGAAATTATTAATCTTTCTTCTGGATTAAATACATTTCCTGAAGGGTTCGATAATTCTCCTTCAAGATCAATTTCAGCAAATTTTCTATACAAATTACTTACACAGGATCCTACAATTTTAGGGTCATATTTTCTTAGAAGCATAATTCTTTGCTTATCTACTATTTCAGAAAATAAATCTAAATCTTGAAGGGTACTCATGCTTTCTACTAAATCCCCAACTATCAAATCGATGGTCCTTGCTTTAGAAGTAGTAACAGACTCAACCTCATCTTGAAGTAAAACTATCAATTCAGCAATCTCTGATTCTACTAAACCTGAGTCCTTAAAAAATTGACTAATTAATTCCTTTTTCTCTTTTAATAACTCGGTAATTTTTGGCAGTCTAGTACTATCCATATATTCGGAAACATTAATTTCACTACCCTGTCTAAATTCTTGCCAATTTTTATTCAGCATTTGAGAGATATAAAATGAAATTATTGTTTCTTTTTCACTATCTCTACCGTTCAAATAACTAAGATAAAGCTGCATATTATTAAAAGATCTGTTTTCTTCTTCTTCGAAATTCTCCGGTAATTTTGTTATGCCTAAAGAAGATCTAAAAAGTTTCATTATTTCATTTGAAAAATTTATCCTTAATTCTTCTAATCCTGGGGACAAGTCAATAATATTATTAACAGATTCCTGTGCTCTATCTTTACCTAAAATCTTTATAAAATTAACTTTTGGAAATATTTCTTGAATAAATTCACTTAATTTTTTAGGATCATCCCTGAACATAGAAAATAATGGTAAAAGTGACTCAAATAATACAGGATCAGAATTTATTAATTTTGAAGAAATGTTATAGAAACTTACTCTCGTTTCATTAGAAATCTTTGAAGAATTAAGTAACCCGCTCTCTACGATTTGAAAGATACTAAGTATATTCTTCTTTTGTTCTGAGGTTAAATCTTCCCTTTTCCTCATTTCATAAACTGAAGCGGATACCTCACCTACTGTTTTAATTAAAGTAAAATTTCCTAAATTCAAACCCTCTCTTAAACCAATTGAAAATATACCTACCCCTTTTGGTAAATTATTATTATCAGAAGTAATAAATTCTCGCCATTGAGAAAGCATTTGTTTTAAACAAAAATTTGGAACTTCATTAGAACTAAAAAACTCCTCTATCTTTTTTCCTTCTTCAATAGAAATGTGTGGTATAAATCTATTTTGTTGATTTGCAGATACTAAGTAGACCATTAAATACTTAGTCCAATTCTGTTCATTAATCTTACTTTCTGGATTTGTAAAATCGGTATTAGATAACCAGTCAAGAGATTTCATTCCATCAAATATGAAATCATTATTTTCTGGGAAGCTTAAAAATTTAGAAGTAAGTTCTTCGGTGTTTAATCTATCATTTTTTCTTTTATCTATAAATTCGGTTAAATAACCTAATCTACTTAAAATTTGAGAATTTACTACAAAATCAGGGTTATCAAAAGAAGAATATAATTGATTAGTTATGAAATCCCTAATCATTTTATATGTTTTCATATTTAAATTGTGAGGAATTTCTATTTCAATTCTACATCTTGCAAGCACTTCTCGTAGTTGAATTGAAGTTTCACTATCTATTCTGCTATCCCTTTGTAAGTCATTCAAAAAATACTCGGCAGGAATCGCATCAAGCAAGACTCTACATTCTTCAACTCCTGAATTATCTTTATGAGTCCTATAAAGCTCTAAAATTGAATTAATATATTCCTCGCTAAAATTCTCAATACCAAGATTTCTACTCTCCGGAGTTAAATTTTGCAACGGAACTCTAAAACCTTCTAATTCTGGGTACTTAGTCATTGTTTCTTCAAGTAATTCTTGCCACCCAGGATTCACTTTGAAACGATTAATTATTTGTAAAGATGATTTGAACCTATCAGACTCCTCCCCATATCTTTGATTTGTCGAAGAGTGAATTAAGGCAATACGTAAACTTTCAGGTGTAGGAAACATAGCTAAACCTTTAGAAGAATTATCTTCTGTTTTCAATAGCCCCTGTGTTAAAAGTAATTCGTAAATTTCTTGATTTAAACCTTCCAAGAGTTTTCCTTGACCTAGAATTGAGCTAATCTTAGGATTTGATATTAAGTAATTCAAAGTAACAATCATTTCATCTTTAGTAACAGCAACTTTAGGATCATCATACATCCAAACCCCGCCTACTGTATTTTGTTTGTATTGTTGGTCAAACTGATGTTTACTATAATGTAATTTTGGAAACTCCGCGATAAGTTCGGCAGGTAAAACATCAATTGAAGCAGCAGAAATAAGCCTCTGTTGATTTGGATAAGCAAGTGCGGAAAGAAGTACCTTTATGTTAAAAACAATATCAATATCACTAACTGATTCGGAAGGGTTTAGTGAATGAATAATTTCTCTAATTTTCTGAAAATCTTCTGGAGAAAGTATACTTAGTACCTGCTCATACAATACTTGATAGTCCTCATACATGCCTTCAATTTGTGAAAGTAATATCCTTTTGGTTTCTTCCTCTAACTCTTTTTTATCTAAGGCTATTTCTGATCTAATCTCTTCAGAAGATTTTATGTATTCTTGATTGGCTACTTGGGCTCTCTCAGAAGAAGAGTTTGTTTTTTGTTGCAATTCATTTAAACTTTTGGCCTTAAATAAAGATAAAACTCTTTGCATAAAAGGATTATGTCCTGCTATATATTCTTTAAGTTTCTCTTCGACTAACCTAGCATTCTCCTCCTCCTCTTTAGTCAAATCTCTCGACTTTTCTGAAACCCTTTCTTTGGAAGATAATCTTTCTTCTTTTTCTTCATAAGAGGTTACTATAGAACTGATAGTTTGACTTAACTGTTCTATTCTTGACTGAATTCTGGATTGAACATCACCAAGACTGCGAATTTCAGGTAAAGAATTTTGCTCCTCATTTGAGGATACAGCTGAATATTTTTTGGTATCTAATCCTTCACTCATTAATTTAGTATAATAAATATATGAATTCGAGTAAAGAAAAATTTATTAAAAGTTTTATTAAATTTATTGCGGTAAGCATTATTTTTTACTTATCACTTTTTTATTTGGCCCCTTTTGTAGCTTTTCTAACTTCCAGATTATTTCAGATTAATACAGATAAACCTGTAGCAAATGTAGTACTTACACCTACTATTTTAAATTTTCAAAATAAGACTAATCAGGACAAAATTAAAATTGAAGGATCCTCTTCAGGTAATGTTGAAGTAGAGGTTTTTTTAAATGATAACTCTGTTTCAAAAACAACTGCTGAACAAAATGGTAGATTTAAATTCGAAAATATCGAGATATTAAAAGGTAATAATAAGCTTACATTTAAAGCGACAGATTCAAAAGGAGTTAGTTCTGAGATGTCTAGAGTTTACGAAATTGAATATGATAATACTAAG
Organism: Patescibacteria group bacterium; assembly: GCA_032117075.1. Taxonomy (GTDB): domain Bacteria; phylum Patescibacteriota; class WWE3; order UBA101185; family UBA10185; genus JAUMAA01. Next base: position 32,641 of record JAUMAA010000004.1, on the reverse strand, counting down.
CCAGAAATTAAAAATATAAACATTAAGCAAAGCGAAGAAATTACTAATCTAAATAAAAATATTAGAATTATTGGTGAAACAAATGAGCCTTGTGACATACTAGTCAACGGTAAAAAAGTTTTTATAATCAATGAAAATAAGTTTGAATATCTCTTAGGGGTTGAAGAAGGAAATGTCAAAATTGAGATTACTCTAAAAGATAAAGCTGGAAATGAAGAAAAAGTTACCTACAATGTAACTTATAAAAAAGGCTAATTTAACAACTGTTCGCTAATGAAAATTCCCATAAATAGAATTAAAAAGAGTAAAAGACTAATTTGAGGAAAAAAAAGACTGTTGATAAATTGAGAATTAAAAATTAGTGAAATTAATACTACAAGGTTAGGAAAAATAAGACTGTTTTTTCCAAAGACAAATGAAATAAGATTGACCAGCAATAATAAAAATCCCAATAACCCAAGAGTTACAAATACATGCAGAAATGAAGAGTCAGAGGATGCTACTGAATTCTTAGTCAATGAATCCTGAGAAACGATATTATATATTTCTAAATTATTTTTGTAATTGTTAAATCCAATTCCAGAAAAGTTAGTCATATAACCTATCTTCAAAGCCTCATTCCAAGAAATTAATCTAACATAAGAAGAGTCTTCCCTATCCTGAAATTGAAGAAATCTATCTATTAACCTCGGATCAAACAACATAAATATTAATATCATTATCAACAACAGAGTTAATTTTTTAACATCCCTCAGATTACATAAAACAAAAACAATAAAAAAAGTTAAAATGCCATTTCTGGAAAGTGTCAAAAAAATTGAAAATATCGATAAGTATTCAATCCATCTATCCTTTAAGTAAAAATGATTAAGTAAATAGTAAAGACATAGGTAATAAGCCATATAATTCGGATCCAAAAAAGTACCCGTCAACCTTCCAAGATGGGGATCCCATCCGAACTCAGCCAAAGAGGATAAATTATTTAAAAATATTAATTGAAGTAAATTTAAAATTGATAGTACAAAAAAATTTATTTGAAGTATTTTTTTTAACTCATCAATACTCAACAACTTACTACTCAATAAGGAATATAAGAGATAGCCGAAGAGAAAGTAATTAGAAAATCTAATTACATAACTAAAAACTTGAATCTGCTGCTTTAAATCAAAATAATATATTTGAATTCCAGTAAAAATTAGAGAGAAAATAAAAAATAGAGTAAACGAGAAAAGGGGGAAATTTATTTTAAATTTCCCCCTTTTGAGGATATTGATTACTAAAATAAAGTTTAAAAAAAATAAAAAAATATCAAACAGATAAATATTTAAACCTCCACCAGATCTACTAATTGCAACTAACTGACCCAGAGTAAAAAGAATAAAATTTAGTAAAATCAAAAAGTACATCTTAGATCCATTTCTTGATCTTGGCAGTTAAGAAAAGTAAAATCAATATTATTAATTCTGTTAACCAAGTAATATAACTGCTGGCAAAGTAACCGAACTGAGGGATAAAGACAAAATTAAGGAATAAGTTTAAAACTGCTGCCAAAAAATAAAACAAAGGGAGAATTATTTGTTTTTCCTTAACAACAAAAACCCAAGCCAGTGGTTGTGATAAAAAAAAGAATACCAAACCAAGTAGAAGAATTCTTAAAATATCGGGGGAGTTTATAAAATCCTGGTTAAAGTAAGTATTAACAATCTGATACTTTTCTATTATAAAAATTCCTAAATATCCTAAAAATGTAACTAGTAGTCCGACACTTAAAAACATAGCTAAAGCTTTATTAAAGAATTTTTTAAATTCCATCTCACCTTTCTGATATCTATCTAGAAGAATAGGGTACAGGGAATTCATCATAAAAGTTGGTACAACTAATAAAACTTCGAATATCTTATACGGAAAAGAATACACACCTACTGCTTGCAAGTTAGAACCAAAATTTTCTGGAATTTTCAAAGTACTTAATAAAATTGAGTCTGCTCTAAAATTTATTTGAGAAAATAGAAACATCAAACCTAGAGGCCAGGATTCTGCAAACATATATTTTAAGTATGATTTATCAAAATCAAAGCTGACCCTAATAAACCTCTTATAGATTAGTATTAGATTGATAGTTAAAGTAATAAATCCGCCAATAACATAGAGAAAGTTAATGTAAGCCAGATCTACCGAGTTATTTATGAAATAGATACTAAAAAATAAAATTAAAAGGTAACCTATTACATTTGAAAGAGATGAAAGGTCGTATTTTAGTTTGATTTGAAAAATTAAATTAGTACTCATTATTAAAGACTGTGAAACTATTATTAAACTAGCAAGAGCCAGTCCGAATCTGAGTTGCTCATCCTGATACAAAGCAAAGGATAAAATTAAACATGCAATGACACCTAAAACACTAATTATTAACCTTAAAAAAAGAATATTTGAAAAGACCGACTCTATCTCCTTAGTCTTTTTGGATATTTCTCTTGCTGAAATGGCATTAAGTCCAAAGTCAGCAATAATATAAAAGAGAGCAGGAATTGATTGAAGAATAGAAAAAAAACCATATCCTTCACTACCGTAATTAATGGATATCATAATACTAAGTCCGAAAGTAATTGTCATAGTAATTACCTTGGAAATTAGTTGATAAAAAGTATTTGAGGCTATTTTTTTAACAGTTTGACTTAACTTTATTGATTTCATTTATTATAATATTTTAATATGTCTAAAATTTTAAACCATACATTAAAATTTCTATCTTTCTTCATTTTTTTCTTTCTAATTTTCAATTTTAGAATTAGTTATATCAGCGGTAATTCAATGCACCCGACATTAAAAAATAATACTTTAATTGTTGTTGATAAGTATCTTTTTAAACTTTTTGAAATTAAAAAAGGTGATATATTAATTCTTCAAGTAAAAAATGAGGAAATGATTAAAAGATTATCACATCTTCCAGGTGAAAAATTTGAACTTGATGGGACTGAGATTTCATTAAATAAAAATGAAATTTATGTTCTTGGAGATAACCCTAAGGAAAGTATAGATTCAAGAAACTACGGACCACTAAAGGGAGAAAACATAATTGGAAAAGTCTTCCTATCCTTTTAATATATAAATTTTATTTTTAGATTATTTTTAGAGAAAATTAGTTTAAAGATTCAACATCAATTCTTTTTTTTGATTTAGTGTTGTAAACAAATTTAACAATACCATCGATTGTGGAGAAGATTGTATGATCTCTTCCAACTAGTGTGTTTTTTCCAGAATCGAAAACCATTCCTCTTTGTCTAACGATAATTCCACCTGATTTAACAAAATCACCACCGAAAACTTTAACACCAAGTCTTTTTCCAGCTACATTTCCACCTTGTTTTGCTTTTGTACTTCCCGCCTTCTTATGTGCCATTTATTTATTCTCCTTAGAAATTGACTCTACTTTAACAATTGAGATTGGTTGTCTAAAACCTTTAGTTCTTCTATGTCTTGATTTTGATCTAAATCTAGAAACTCTAACCTTCTCATCTAATCTATCTTCAACTTTAGATAAAGAGACAGTTATATTCTCCAAAAAAGGGGCTCCTATTTCAGTATTTTCACCCTCAATAAAGGTTAATACCTTTAAAGCATCGAAATTTTCAATAGAATTAACTTTAAAAACTTGTCCTTCTTTTATTTTAAATTGTCTGCCGTCAAGGCTAATAATTGCTGTTTTCATATTTAACTTCTGAATAATACTATATTTTATAATATTTTACAAGAAATTCTACTTACCAAGTACTATGATAAGGTCATATTTTGGACTTGTTTCAGTATTTTGCTCGACTTTAAGGTTTTCAAAGGTAATAAGTTCCTTCATAAAAGCATCTTTATAATTAATATATTCTGGGACAACTTTCATAAGAGTACCTTCAATCACTGGCTTTGTATCCCCAATTTCAACATTTTTATACCCCAAACTCTTCATCAGCTCTCCTTTTGTCCTTGCCTTTCCTGCTACTCCGGTAGAGTTTAGAACCTGAACTTTAATTTTATCTTTAGGCAGAGACAATGTAGAGGAAGGGGCTGTTAAATCGACATTTTCACCAGTTAATACATCAGATTTTGGATTAGATTCAACAGGTACAGAAACCCTTGGGAAAGTTAAGTTACTTCCAGGTACAACGGAAGTGTTTTCATTTGAATTATTACTTTCTTCATTAGCGGATGAGTTTGTTCCTAATACACCAGTCACAAGTGTTGGGTTAACAAAACTTAAATAGTAACCACCACCCCCTAATAATAGTGAAAAAATTAGCATGAAGGCATACTTTAAAATAGGAACTTTTTGCTCCTCGTTTACCTGCTCAGATGCAACTAAATTTATCAAATTATAATTTAAACTATAAATTTCGTTTTCAAATATTTCTAATGCAACATCAGCTAGAGCATGAATAGGATTTATATAACCGTAATCATTATTAAAAATTACTTCCTGAATATTTAATTTATTGGTTATCTCTGGATTTTCAAAATTAAAGGAGACAATCTCGCTATTTTTTCCATTATTCTTAAAAAGTTTTAAATTTTCAACTAATCTTTTAATGTTTGAAATATCTCTAAATGAACCATATGAATCATTAAAATAAATTGAATTTTGTTCAGAAAGAGAAAGAACGATATTTCCTAAATAAGAAGTAACCATTATTAGATTTCCTGGATGATTCACATATTTGGTCAAAAGTGATAAATAAGAAAAAACACCTTTTACCTGTAAACCGAGCTCTGAGGAAACTTGATCTAAAATGTCCAAATCATTTTTATTAATAGCTACAAATTGAGAAAATAATGGTGATTTTTTTTGGACTGAATAATAAAGTGATTCTTTATTCTTACCAATTTCATCAAAAATTGAGTTTAAAGATTCTTCTTCACTACTATCCTTTGATTTTTTGTAAAATCTAAAATCAACTTTGAGAGGATCTAAAATGAAAACAACAGGTATATTCTTATAAGACATACCTTTAATGTCATACAAAACATTGTAAAGAATCTTTTTAAACTCATCAACTAATTTTATATGTGAATTTTCTAAAATACTTAATTCAAGAGGAACTGATTTTTCAATCAAGTTACTACCTTCTCTATAAGAAACTGTTAGGTAGTTAGAATAGGTACTTACAATAAACATAGTTTTATTTTAACAAATTTAAACTTTTTCCACAGATATTTTATTAATCAAACCTAAAAGAAAAAAAGAAGAAATAAGGGATGTTCCCCCGTATGAAAAAAAGGGTATTGGTATTCCTGTTACGGGCATGAGTCCAATATTCATTCCAGTATTAATAATAAATTGAAATCCAAAATAAGTTAGAACTCCCATCGAAATAAACTTAGCTTCAGGTGTAGAAGCTCGTAAAGTTATAAATCTAATCTCCCTTAAAAAATATGAATAAACTCCAATCAAGGCAATTAAACCAAACAAACCCCATTCCTCAGCATAGGTTGCTACTAAAAAATCTGTCCAAAAAATTGGTAAAAAATTCAACTGAGTTTGGGTCCCTTTTGAGTATCCTTTTCCAAAAACACCGCCGGAACCAACAGCTATGGTGGCTTGAATTGAATTGTACCCAGCCCCATAGCGATCAATCTCAGGATTTAAAAATATAATAACTCTCTCCCTCTGATAATCATGAAGAAAACCCCAAAAATAAGAAGAAAAAATAGAAACTAAGATCAAAAAATAGACAATATATCTTTTAGGAAAAGGGCTGACTAATAATAGGTTCATAAATACTAAAAAAATAATGATAGAAGTTCCTAAGTCCGGCTGAATTAAAACAAAGGTTATTAAAGGAATAAAAACAATCAAAGACTTAATAAATTTATTTTTAAGGACCAAGAATTTTAAATTCCACTCAGATCTATCAACCCAAATTTTTGATAGCAAAAGAATAAGAGAAACTTTTGCAAATTCAGAGGGCTGAACTGACAGTTCCCCCACTCTTAACCATCTTGAAGCCCCTAGGGCAGTGTGACCAATTGTATAAACTAAGAGCAATAAAAACACTATCAAAAAATAAAAAAGAAATGATTTATTCACAAAAAAATTGGTATCAATTTTGGTTAGAATTAAAAAAATAAGAATTCCAAAGATTGCATATATTAAATGGTTATAAAACAAACTAGGAATTGATGAATTTAATGTAATTAAACTAATAATAAAAATGAAAAAAGCTGGTAAAAATATTCTGAAATTTATATTTTTTACAAAATCAAAAATCATTGAACAATTTCAATTTTTGTCTCACCGCCCATTACTATTTCCTTAGCATTTACTTTTTTCTCAAGAGTTTGTCTATTTAACTTAATATTGTCTTCGCTTATATCTTCTTGGGAAAAAGTCAATTTAATTTGGTCTTCTACCTTTAAATTAGATGCTTTTCTTAAATCCTGAACTTTTCTGAGAAAATCTCTCAAAATTCCTTCTTGTCGTAGTTCTTCACTAATCTCAAGATTTAGTACAATGCTTCTATCTTCATTAGCTAAAATACTCTCACTTTGAATTTCATTTTTTGAATAAGATTTAATATTTACTTCATCCAAAACTAACTCTGGGAAACTCACTTCTTGGTTGGAATAAAAATTTTCAAGAGGTTGTCGTAAAGAAATTTTAGATTTTGTTCTTAAATTTAAAAGTTCTGTAATAATTCTTCTATCTAATGACATTTTCAAAAGTAAGTCTTTTTCAGAATCTGTTAATTCACTCTCCAAATCTGTAAATAAATCAAAATGAACTGAATCTAAATTTCTAGATTTATTTAAATTTAGGACTTGATAAGACTTCTCAGATAAAAATGGAAAGAAAGGAGCCATTAAAAGCGTAATTTCTGTTAGAACATCATATAAGGTCGAGAGAGATGCTAGATCGCCATTTTTGATTTTTTCTCGAGACCTTCTAACATACCAAGTAGATAAATCGCTAACTAATGGAGCGAATTCCCTTGCTGCGGGCATAATCTCATAAACTTCCATATTTTTATAAATGGAGTGTTTAACTTCTTTTACTCTTAATTTTATCCATTTATCAAGAACATCGTCTGATTCTATCTTTTTATCAGGTGAGAAATTATTTAAATTCGCATAAGTAACAAAGAATTTCAGGGTGTTCCAATAAATTAAAAAGAATTCTTTTTTGATTTCTTTTAGCAAATCTTCATAAAATCTAGTAAACTCACCTTGAACAATTGGGGAAGTTAAAGCAAAGTATCTTAAGATATCAGCACTATAATTTTCTAAAACATCATCAATTGGAGGGTAGTTTCCTTTTGATTTAGAAAGTTTCTTAGCATTTTTATCTAAAAGCATGCCCGTAACAATACAGTTTTCAAAAGGAGACTTATCAAATAGAGCAACATTCAAAACAAGCATGGTATAAAACCAAAGGTGTGTCTGATCCATACCTTCAGAAATATATTTAGCAGGAAATTTTTGATTAAATAACTCTAAATTATTTGGGTAGTAAACTTTTGCAAAAGGAACAGAGCCTGAATCATACCAAACATCTATAACATCAATTACCCTTTTAAAAACACCACCTTTTTCTTTGTCTTCCCAAGAAATTTCATCAACATAAGGTCTGTGAGGATCTGAGATCTCAATACCAGATAATTTTTTTAATTCTTCAAATGATCCAATGACAATAATCTCACCTGTAGTTTCATTTTTCCAAATTGGCATCGGAGTACCCCAATATCTGTTTCTTGAAAGACACCAATCTTTAGCATTTTCAATCCAAGATCCCGAATTACCTTTTTTTACATGTTCTGGAACCCACCTTATTTTATTATTTTCTTCAAGTAGTCTTGGTTTTAGTTTTTCAACATTTAAATACCAAGATTTTATTGGTTTATAAATTAAAGGGGTATTAGTTCTGTAGCACATTGGCATTCTGTGAACTACTTTCCCGTGTTGAAACATTAGATTTCTTGAAACTAAGTCTTCAATAATTTTAGAATTAGCATCTTTATAAAAAACACCAGCAAATTCGGGAATATCATTTGTAAAATTAGCCGTATCGTCAAGATAATCAAAAGCTTTAATTTTTTTATCTCTTAAAATTTCAAAGTCTTCTTCACCATAAGGAGCTAAATGAACCATACCAGTCCCTTCTGTTGTAACTGCATGAGAAGCAAGGATTACTCTAAAAGCACCCTCCTCTCTTTTTGTCTCATAGTGAGGAAAAAGAGGGTAATATTCCATACCTTCAATCTTTGATGAATCAAATTCTTCTAAAATTTCAAAGTTTTCAGAAAATAAATTTTCTACTAAATCTTTAGAGCAAATATAATTTTCTTCATTAAATCTAACTTTCACATAAGTTGAATCTTTTTTAATTCCAATTAATAAATTTCCAAATAATGTCCACGGAGTAGTTGTATAAGCAAGTAAGTAAGAATCCTCATCTTTTAATTTAAATTTAACAATTACATAGTCGTCTTCAATATCTTTGTAACCACCATCTTTTACTTCGTGGGAAGAAAGTGTGGTTCCAGCCCTAGTTGAGTAAGCAACATTTTTAAAATCTTCGTATAACAAACCTTTGTTGTAGAGTTCTTTTACAGACCACCACATTGATTCGATATATTTAGGATCCATTGTGTAATACTCGTCTTTCTCATCGAACCATCTGCCCATCTTTTTTTCATAATCAAATATTAAATCTTTCAATTTAAGAACTGAATTCTTACAAGCATCGTTAAATTTATCAATGCCATACTTTATAATGTCGTCCTTGTGTTTAAAACCAAGTTCTTTTTCAACCTCAACTTCAACTAAAATTCCTTGACAATCCCAACCCATGTTTCTTGAAACATAGTAATTTTTCATAGTCCAGTATCTAGGAACTACATCTTTCATTGTCCAAGTAATACAGTGGCCATAATGAGGCTTTCCGTTAGCGGTAATTGGACCATCATAATAAACAAACTCTGGGGAATCTTTTCTTAGCTCCTTGAGCTTTTCTACAGGAATAATAGTTTCCCAATAAGAAAGGATTTCTTTTTCTATATTTGAAAAATTTGGAAGTGAATCAACTTCTTTAAACATATCTGTATTATAAATTATATCAATTTTAAAACAACAAAAAGGCGGATTTGTTGTAATAAATCCGCCTTTTGTATAGAAATTTGAAGAACTAGTCAGTAACTAGATTTCACAATTTCCAGCCATACATGCCAACTCTTTGGATCCTTCAGTCAAATCTTCAGCTTCATAAATAACAATCTCACTAAAGTCAATTTCCTTGATTTGTGAAGAAAGCTCTTCATATTGTTCCTTTGTGATTTCCTCATACGGAGCTAATTGATACACAAAATCAGATCTAGGTAAGAATGATAAGCCGCCGACTATTTCCCAATTCTCATAAACCCAATTTGCAACTTTGATCCACTCATCGCTTCCAACATAAATTGTTACAGAAGGATTATGTTCAGTGAAATTAAGTTTTAATTTCTTCCACTCTTCAAGTAGCTCAATTGCGGATACATCATCTTTAAAGATAGCATTTTCCGGAGCTTTGATTGGGAACTCAAGTACATAAGTTGTTGCTGTCTCTTCATGCTGACCTACCTCTGGTTTACATGGTATTCCTTGTTTTTTCATCATCTTGTAGATTGGGTCGGTAGAAGAAACTCTTACTCTTCTAATATAATACTGAGAGTATCTAGGATGCATACCAGATGCTGTATCTAGAAGTTGAGATGAATTACCAGAAGGTTTTATGCAAGTTACACATGTAGACTCATTTATTCCAAATCTCTTGGCATACTCTTTATTAACCTCGACTGCTAAGTCTCTCATTTTACTAAGGTTCTCTTCATTTCTAGCAAGTTCATTGTCGAAGTAACCAGTCAAGGATACCCCTAGTAAAGCTTCTTTTACACAATTTTCTCTCCACTCTTTTGTTAAATATGGAAAGTCAGTTAAAGTTGCTTGAAAGGTACCTAATATCGAGGAAAGTCTAATTTTTCTTAACATTGATTCAACAGTATCATCTTCTCTTATGACTATTGAAGTAAGGTTACAGAATTGTTTTGATCTAAGTGTAATCTCACCACAAGGATTTGTACCCCAATCAGAAGGATTACCTTCATCAAAAGCAGCAACCCTTCTCATCGGTAGTTGGTTTGTAAGGTTACCTCTGTTAAAGATTCCCCTTTCTCCAGTACCGGAGTTAGCTAGGGCAGCCCATTCTTGTAAGAAATCTTGTGAGGAGGGTTTAACTTCGTATACTGCTGAATTATTTGCCATAATTCTTTGAGGAGCTGTATTCCAAAATTGACCATCCTTTGAGTGTCTCAAACTTTCATCTCCCAAGTCAGATAAAGAAATCATTGCTGATCTTCTAACTCCTCCCATAATAACAATCTCACCAACCTTACAAGCGATATCGTGGACTTCTAGGGAGTCTAGTTTGCTTCCTTGTCTTCTAAGAACTATCTCTTTTGTAAAGTTCATAAGATCGATTAAAGGAGCTGGGCCGGAAGCCCTTCCTCCCATGGTGTTTAATCTTGCACCTTTTAGTCTTATTCTGGAGTAATCAAAAGCAATATCATTACCGTCAAACCAAGTTGAGATTGCGAGATAAAAAGCATCAGCCCATCCTTCTTTAGAATCTTCAACTATATGAGTAGGAAGAACACTTCCAGACTGTTTTTTAATTTCAGGTAGTTTTGATATAAATTTATTTTCAACCGAATACCCTACACCAGTACCGCACATTGCCACATACATTATCTCTGAAAAATCTCTTAAATCTGTAATTGCGATATAAGAACAGTTATAAGCAGCGACATGAGTTTTTTTAGCTGCGGGACCAGCACTCCATAAAAGTCTCATAGATGGGATTACTTCTTGATTTAAAATTGACTGTTTAATTTCATTTATTTCTTTCTCAGAAAGCTTTGTTCCAATCTCCTCTTTCATAAAGGACATAAATCTTTGAACTGTCTCAATCCAAGTTTCTCTTCTACCTTTTTCATCTATCCATTTTGAATAGGATCTAAAATATACAAACTCCGCTAGTGGATTTCGAAAATATTTTTTAGAACTTTCAAATAATTCCTTAACCTCAGGTCTTACTACTAAGCCAGCAGACATTCCCCTAGCTCTGGTTCTTTCGTTCCTAAAAAGAATGTAGGACTTAGCAGAAACTACATAATCTTCCAGCATTAAATGTTTTTCAACTAAATCTTGAATAAGTTCAACCGAAACTGAGGAGTCATCGGCTTTAGATACTAAAAAGTTTAGCTCTTTATCAACTTTAAGAGCTACCTTCATCGCATCTACTTCTCCCCCTTCTTTTGATTCAAGAAAACATTTGTGGATGGCACTAACTACTTTTTTAATATCGTAGTCAACATGATCTCCGTTTCTTTTGGTAACATTAAATACTTTAGGGACTGTTGTTGTAGAATTTTGATCTACTTCAGAGGCATTATAGCTATCTAAAGCCATATTTAACTTTTTCAATTCTGGTTTATCTCACACTGCATAAGATAAAACAAAAATGAAACCCTTATAATTTTTTACTAAGTATAAATTAACTATAAAATATCTTTGTTTCAAGTATTGATTTTTTATTTAATAGTGCAAATTAAATTTAAGAGCCTAATGGTAAAAATTTTTAATCAATTACTAGAGATTATTTTCTTTTTCGTAGAAATGGTGGGATTAAATATGGGTCTTCCTCGTCATCTGTTTGAATTGGTTTTATCTCGTAGTTGTCATCATCTTCTTCTTCAAACTGTTTTGGATCAAAACCAAGATCGTCAACCTGCCTACCGCCCAAGAATTCATTTAGATTACTACTCTGTTTATCGCTCTGAGTGACGGGCCTTGAAGATGGGCTTGAGAAACCATTTCCAGTTATCAGATTAATGTCACTTTCCTGTGTGAATGATGAGACACCCCTCCTTGTCATCGGAGCTTCATTTATAGGAGAGTCGTAAGGCCTTCCCTTATAGTCTTCTATAACTATTGGTTTGGAAGGTTTGTAATCGTATTTATTAGAATCAAAACCTGTTGCAATAACTGTTACTCTCATTTGATCTTTCAAATCTTCAACCTTAGAGTAACCAAAAATAATATTTACATCATCAGAAGCAACTTCCTTAATAACTTTTGCAGCTTTATTAACATCGTTCAACTTTAGATCAGGTCCACCAACTACATATATTAGTATACCTTTTGCTCCGTCAATCTTTACTTCAAGTAGAGGGGATTCAATAGCATCCTTTGCTGCCATCTCAGCTTTATTCTCACCTGTTCCGATACCAATTCCCATTAAAGCAGTGCCGGCATCTTTCATAATAGTTTCAACATCTGCAAAGTCAACATTAATGTCTCCATCTAAAACAATTAAATCTGAAATACCTTGTACACCCTGTAAAAGTACAGAATCTGAGACTAACAGTGCCTCGTCCATTGATAAATCATTTTTAGCATATTCAATTAATTTCTCATTTGGGATAATAATTAGTGCATCTACTTCTTTTCTCATATTTTCGATACCAATTTCTGCATTTTCAGCTCTTCTTCTTCCTTCAAATTCAAAAGGTTTAGTTACAACACCGATAGTAAGAGCACCCTCTTCTTTAGCAATTTTTGCAACAACAGGGGCTGCTCCTGTTCCTGTACCGCCTCCCATACCAGCACTAATGAAAACCATGTCAGCACCTTTTATATGTTCTCTAATTTGATCTATCGATTCTAATGCTGCTTTTTGTCCCACTTCTGGTTTTGCACCAGCACCAAGACCGTGTTTAATTCCATTAGGTGTTCCTTCTGGATTTCTTCCTATTGTGATTTTAACTAATGCTTTATTTTTATTGAGAGCTTGCTCGTCTGTATTAATAGCTACAAAATCTACACCAACTATTTTTTCTGATTCGATCATGGTGTCAAGAACATTACATCCCCCACCACCTACACCGATTACCTTTATTTTTGCTTTGCTGTCCACTTCCGGTCTTAGTTTTGCCATAAATAATCTTAGGGCAGAAGATTTATTAATTTGCTAATTATGTTTCTAAAATTATCATTAAATTTGTGAGATGACAAGTCACTAGTTGTATTAAATTTTTTACTTGCATAAATCAAGAGACCAACAGTCGCAGCAAATTCAGGATCTGATATCTCCTCAACCATTCCATCTACTCCTTTTGGATAACCAATCTTAACAGGAAGTTTTAGTATCGCCTTACCCATTCTTTCCATTCCAGCAGTTTTTGCAGCCCCGCCTGTAATAACTACCCCTGCTGGAATAGTATTAATTAGGTTTGTTTTTTTAAGCTCAATTAAAATTAAATTTAGAATTTCCTCAACCCTATCGTCAATAATTTTAAATAGACTTCTTTTTGAAATATGATCCATATCTAATCCAAACTCTACTGGATTAAGTGTTTCATTAAATCTCGAATTATCAAAAGTAGTAATTGGGATACTTCTTTCAGAACTTAATCTTATTTTTATTTTTTCAGCAGTCTCTGTTGAGCATCTTAAATGGATTGCTATATCATTTGTGATATGTTTACCGCCGATAGCAATTGATGTGCAATAAGTAGCACCTCTATCGTTATAGATTACTAACGATGTTGTTGTAGCGCCGATATCTACTAAAGCAACCCCCATTTCTTTTTCTGAATCTGTTAAGACACTTTCACCACTAGCAATACCTGTATAGACCAATTCATTTACATTGAGAGAAAGTGTTGATAGACATTTTCTTAAGTTTCTTGATACCATTGATGAAACACTTACTATTGTTGTATCAACCTCTAACCTATTTCCGTACATTCCAACAGGATCGTGGATACCATCGTTTCCATCAACCCTAAAATCTTTAGGAATTACATGAATAATTTCTCTATTGCTAGGTAAACTTACTGCTCTTGCTGTTTCAAGTGTTCTCTCGACATCCGATCTGGATATCTCGTTATTGTCATTTAAAATGGCCGCCTGTCCCTTAGAAGTCTGAGATTCAATATGAGAACCATTAATTGATAAAAAAACTGATTCAATAGATTGTCCTGACATCTTGTCTGTCTTTTGAACACTTCTATCTATTGCTTTGACAGCTTCATCAATATTAATTATGGTACCTCTATTTACACCCTTACTTTCAGATGAACCAGAAACACCTATTACATTTATCCTGTTTTCACTAATAGTTGCAGTTGCACTACTAATTTTTGATGATCCGATATCTATTACCGAAATAGTTTTTTCTTTTGCCATAAGATATTTAATATACTAGCAAATTTTTTTCATAATTAAAATATTACTCAACAATTACATTACCAAATCTAAAATCCATTTTCTTAAAACTTAGGTTTTTCTGTTTTAGATAACTTATCATGGTATTGAGTTTTTCTACAAAATCCTTAATGTTAGTTTCTGAATCTAAAATAACCAGCTGATTGGAGGTAAGTTTCATTTCAATTTTAAGATCATCTAAAATTATTTCTGAAATTTCCATCTCCTTATTTAGAAGTACATTTTCAATTTCAACAATCTTCCTTAAAGAATCAATGGAATATGTTTTTTCAACATTAACCTCCTGGGTTAAGTTTATTTCATGAGGATAGTTAGTATCATTTGATAGCTTTTTCAAAATTTTCCCATCGACCCCAATCAAATACTTATTAGTATTTAGATCCTTAATTACACAACAAACTTCTTTATTTTTAATTTTAACAATAGCTGTAGAAATATTTTTAGCAGATATATCAATCTGTTCAATTTCAGGATTCTGATTCTTCAATTCAGAAATAAAAGTATTTCTATCAGAAACTAATAAATTCTTATTTTTAAAATAAATTAAACCACTTACTCTTAAATTTGAGGTATCCAAGTATGTTAAATCACCTGTAAATTCCATTATGTTTACCTCGAAGAGAGAAATAAAATATATAAGAACTACCGCTACAGGAACGATTAGCAAAAGTAATTTTTTATTGGAGTATATCCTTGATTTCATTGATAAAATTTTGGGTTGCCTTTAAACTAATAATTTCTTTAATTTGAGAATCTTTAAGAGAATATTCTTTACTTAAAATCTTCTTTACATAAGTTTTAAAATTATCTAAATTTAATTCATTTTCTTCTAGAATTAAGCCTAATCCGGCATCAAACACTAACTTGGCATTTAGATATTGTTCATTTTGAGAAACCCACGGAATTGGAATCAAAATAGCTTTCTTATTAAAATGAAGAATTTCATAAATCGTATGAGCACCAGATCTAGAAATAATGAAATCACAAGTATTATAAGCACTGTTTACTTGAGACTCATCTAAAAATTTATTTAGGAAATAATGTCCAGATACATCAGACTTAATTCTTTCATACTTTTCTGATAACCTATGAAAATCATTTGTTACAGAATAATCTCCAGATTGATGTATTAAATTAAAATACTTTAATAAGAATTCAAGATTTTCAAAAATAAATTCATTTATTTTATGAGAACCTGTTTTACCACAAGTGATAAAAATAGTAGGTAATTTGTTTTTAATTGGAAATAAATTTCTTGATAAATCAAAAAAAGATTTTCTTAAAGGCAGACCAATAACTAAAGATTTTCTTTTATCAAAAAATTTCATTGAGGATGGCCAAGTCAGCAAAACTCTATCTGCAAAATAAGAGATAAATTTATTACCCATCCCAACTACGACAGTTTGTTCATGGGTTATAATTTTCTTTCTAAGAATAAAAGCAGCGAGTACGACAGGAACAGCGATGTAACCACCAAAGGATACAACCAACTTTACATCTTCTTTAATTAATATATAAAAAGCATGAAAAAATCCTATAATAATTTTAAAAATTGAAAATATATTAGATTTAAAAAATTTAGATGTCTTTAAATCAAAAAATTTAATCTCTCTTTGTGAGATATCTAAATACTCTAAAGAATCATTTTTATCATCCTTAAATGCCATCTTTCTACCAATAAAAATAATATTAAAGCGATCCATTGTCTTGAGTTCGTCTATTACAGGCAAAGAAGAAGTGTGATGACCTCCACAAAAAGCAATTGTTATTTTCTTAAAATTAGAATTTTTTGCCATAAACATTTTTACTTAAATTTAAAAGTATTCCTAAGGCAATCATAACAAAAATAGTAGAGGAACCTCCATAAGAAAGAATTGGTAAAGGTATTCCCGTTAAGGGAATTAAACCTGTCATCGAGAAAAAATTGATAATAGCTTGGATACCCAACCAAGAAGTGATACCAACACCTAGTAGTAAATTAAAACGATCCTTTTGATAGATGGAAATTTTAAAACCTTGATAAATAATAGAAAAGTATATCAAAATAATACCAAAGCTTCCAACAAAACCTACTTCTTCGCTAATGAGTGCAAAAATGGAATCTGCAGAAATTTCGGGTAGAAAAGAAAATTTTTGCCTAGACTTTCCAACACCTACCCCAGTCAAACCTCCCGAACCCACCGAAATAAGTGCCTGTTTCTGATGGTAATTCTCGCTTTCATTAACATTTGTATTAAGAAAAGTAGATAATCTTGAATATGAATAGCTATTTGTAAACATAAAGAAGATAAATATTATAGAAAACGGGATAAAAAAATAAATCATCTTTTTGAATTTCTCACCATTAGCATAAAATATGGCACAAAAAATTATAAAAAGAATTAGAGCAGTTGATTTATTTGGTTGAAAGAAAACAAGTAAAATCATCGGTATTGCAAACAAGGAGGCTTTGGTAATTTTTTCATCTATATGAAATTTTGAGGAAGAAAAGATATATGAGAGTAAAACTACTAAGGATAATTTGGCTAATTCAGAAGGTTGAAATGTTATCTGACCAACAAAAGGTATTTCAGGTAGAGGTTTAGGATTTAAAACAAACCATCTAATAGCCCCTTTATTACAAGGAGCAAAAGAAAAAGCATTCTCACAATTAAAAATTTTAGAAATAGCTAGAATCGACAAAAAAGTAAATGCCATAAAATATAGAATAAAGGAATATTTTTTTAGAATTTGTAAATCAACTTTAAATGCAATATTTAAAAACAAGTACCCTATCAAAATCCAAATAAAATGCATCACACCGAACCTGTAAGGATTTCCATACAAGTCTAAGGAAAGAATAACTGTGGAACTAAACATAAAATAAATACTTATTACTATCAGAAGTAATATTAATTTAAAAAGTATATTTGATTCTATTTCTTTGAAAGTTGCAAAAAATTTAGACATTAAGAATTATTATAATATAGCAATCAAGATTCCGAGAAGACCACAGATGATTCCAAATATCCAAAATCTTAGAGTGACTTTGGTTTCTGGCCATCCTAGTAGTTCGAAGTGGTGGTGAAGAGGGGCCATTAAAAAAATTCTTTTTTTTGTTAATTTATAGAAAGTTGATTGGATTGGGGAAGAAAGACCATCTACTAAAAATACTAGATAAATTACAAATATTAAAATTTCTCTGTGAATTAAAATTGGTATTAATGCTAAAGCTGCTCCTAAAATATGACTTCCAACATTTCCCATAAAAACTCTTGCTGGAAAAACATTGAAATATAAAAAAACCAATAAAGTACCAATTAAACTTGCACAAAAAGTAGCTAAGGATTTAAATTCAAGTAAAGTACAAATAACCCAAAAACAAGAAAAAGAGATTAAGGAAAGACCTCCTACAAGTCCATCTAAACCATCAGTTATGTTTACTGAATTAAGAACTAGGAAAAAGAGTAGAAAAATTACGATAGGGTACCAAAATCCAATCTGAACCTCACCTAAAAACGGGAACCAAATATAATCCCATCCAAGTTTAAAATAGGTCCAGTAAGAAACGAATGAGGCTATTCCAGCTTGTATCAAAAATTTCTGATGGGATTGTAAACCGGTCTCAGTTTTAGAACCTAGTATTCTCCAAAACTCTACAAATAAATATGCGGGTTTTCCAAAGATGAAATTTAAAACTTTTTTAATGAAAACAATAATTGAGTTATTACTAGAAGAAAATTTAAAAAGCTCGTACCCCATTTTCTGGGAAATTTTAGTCAGATCTTCAATAATTCCAAAAAGACCTGCTAATGAAATAACAAAAAGAGGAAAGATAGTTTGGTCCCTATTAAAATTAAATAATATAGTTACAAAAGTTACTACAATTAAAATTACTAATCCGCCCATGGTAGGGGTTCCTTTTTTAGTATAGTGAGTTTTTGGACCATCCTCTCTAATTTCCTCACCTATCTGATATCTATAAAGAAAATTTATATATAAAGGGTAAAGAATAGCCGATATAGTTAAACTAAAAAAAAGTATTAATAAGTTATCAATCATATTTTACCTGACCACCTAATTCTACAACTTTTTGAATCAAATTCTCAAATTGGTATTCTAATTTCTCATAATTGGAAATTTCAGTCTCCTCTCCATTAGTAAGTGCTGAAAGAAGAATTATTGGGGAGTTAACAAAACTTGTAATCTCATAATCAACCACTTTTAAATCAGTTACACCGTTAACATATATTTCGCAGGACTCAAAGTCATTTCCAGTATCGTACATCTTAATTTTCGCATTAAATTTATTTAACCAGAAAATGTAATTAAATTTATCTTTAAAGGACTCGCTGGTAAATTTGCTAGTACCTTCACATTTGAGGGCCAAAAAAATTAAATACGGTAAGTAATTTGAAGTATTTGAGGAATAGTTATTCAAATCAAGCTCGAATGCAGGGTATTTTTCACCTTTTCTCCATACTCTAAGGGAATCTTCTCCAAAAAATTCATAATTAGCACCAATTTTATTAAGAAGAGAAACAAAAAAGGATAAGTTTTTCTTTTCAATATTTTTTATTAAAATATTTCCATTTGTTACTAAAGAAAGTATAGAAAAAAATACGGCTTCCGAACTTTCAGAGACACATGAAAAATTTGTTGATCTAAAATGATCTTTTCCTATTACTGTAATAACTTTTTTGCTGTCCTTAACTAACTCTCCTCCGATTGCATTCAAAAAATTTATTAAATCGTTAATCTCATAATCCTCAGAGGTATTAATGACGGTGGTAGTTCCATTTAAAGCAATAGATGATAGTAGGGCATTGGCTGTATCCATTTGAGAAGCACGATCTAATTCTATTCTTCCTGATTTAGCATTGTCAGACCTAAGATAAACGAATTCCCTATCGTAATTAATTTCAATGTTCAACATTGACCATGTAGAAATAAATCTCATTATGGAATCTATGCCTGACGATGGTAGTGGAATTTGAGCCTCACCGAACCTATATAAGAGAGGGCCTGCAAATAAAAAAGAGGTGTATAAATCTTTTCCTAATATTAATGGGATTTTAGAATTAAATAATTTTGAATTATTAATTTTTAAAAAATTCTTTGAAAGCCATTCATATTCCCCACCGAGCTCTTTTACAATTTGCAATTCTGTTTGGATAAATTCAACATTAGGAACATTAGATAAGTAAACATCTTCGGTAGAGAATAAAGATGAAATAATTATTTTGAGTGCAGAATTAACTGAACCTGAAACTTCAATTTCTCCTTGAAGCGGTTTATTTCCTGTGATGTGAATTGATGACATTACTTATTTAATAAAACCAAAATTACTGTATTAACAGAAAATCCTATTGATAAAAAGATTGTGAGATAAAAAACAAAATTTTCTAAACCTCTTTTAGTTCTTTGGAATGAAAATCTACTGGATAAGGAAGATGAGAAGTTATTTGATTTTGTTTGCACTAATATAAGCACAATTAAAAAGATAGAAGTAACAATTTGTATAGTTTTTAGTAAATTAATGTCCATTTTTTTCCTTAGTCCAACTTATAAAGTATAAAAATCCAAACAAAAGGCAGTATATGGTTGAAAATAATACTATCGATGTGTAAATGTTAGTGTACACAACAGGTGTTTCTATTATACCAAAAAGGTCATATTTTGGGAAATTTAAACTTAAAACCTTATATTTATTTAAAAACACCTGACCTAAATATAGACCTAAACTATGAACAATTATATTTAAAAATAAAAAACCTACTCCTGAGTGAGGAAATTTTATAATCCTAAAAAAAGTTCTAGAAAATAAAGTAACTACTGAAATTATAGCTAGTAAGTAAAACACACTTAGATTCTCAGATAATTTAAAGGGGAAATAAACTAATTGAGTAAAGTAAAAACATATAACACTAAAAAATAAGTATCTTAAAATTCTTTTCATAAGACTATGATAACAACTTTTTCATTCTAAGTTGATGGTGATATTTTTTGGCGAATCTGTGAGCCTCATCTCTCAATCTTTGAACTAGTTTTAGCGCTTCATCGTTTCTAGGGAGTTTTACTTCGTAAAACTCCCCATTTTCTTGATAAATTAAGATTTCTTCTCTTTTTGCAATTGAAATCATCGGTACATCTAGTTTCATCTCTTCTACTACGGATAGACCGGCCGAAAGCTGACCTTTACCTCCATCTAAAATAATTAAATTTGGTAATCTCCAGCTATCTTCTAAAAGAGATCTTTTAAATCTTCTTCTAAGAGTTTCCCTCATCATTTCAAAATCATCAGGTGTTTTCTTGAATTTAATTTTAAATCTTCTATATTCCGAATTATTTAACTTACCATTTATTGCAACTGTCATGGAAGCAGTTGCTTCTGTTCCAGATAAATTTGAAATGTCATAACACTCTATTCTTTCAGGATAATCTTTTAAAATAGGAATATTTTTCAGTAGGTTATCTAGTGATTCACTAATCAAATCCTCAGCCAAAAGAGGATTTTCTGCAATTAAATCAATTTTTTTAGAATTAATTGTGAGATACTCGAATTTCTTAACAATATCTCTGAGTTTGGCAGCTCTTTCAAAATTTTCATTTTTCGATTCTTCCACCATCTCTTTATGAACATCTAGAATTATTTTTTTAAAATTTCCATCTAAAAACTTTTTTATTTTCATTAAATCAGACTTATAATCTTTTGAACTTACTGCTCCTGTACAAGGGGCTTGGCATAAGCCTAAGTGACCATACAAACAAGGCTTGCCCATTCTTTTGTAACTCATAAATTTTGATTTAGTGCAATCTCTAAAAGGAATAATTTTTCTTAATGTTCTAAGAACATATTTCGCAACCTCTGCCCTTGGGTACGGACCAAAATATATATCAGTAGGTTTCAAATCTGTCTTTCTAGCGGAAATAACCTGAGGAAAACTCAGCTCTCTCTTTTCAATACTAACAATACTCTCCCTCAAAACTATGTATAAGAAAGATTTATCATCCTTCAAAAGAATATTATATTTAGGCTGGAATTTTTTAACTAATTTTTCTTCTAAAATTAAAGCCTCGAGTTCAGTTGAAACTTCAATGTATTCTAAATCATTGATATTTTCAACCAATGCTTGGGTCTTTGTATCCTTACCCACACTCACTCTAAAATAAGATTTGACTCTATTTCTTAAATTTTTTGCCTTACCTACATATATTACATCACCCTCAAGATTAAAAAATTTATAAACTCCCGGATATGTAGGTAATACTTTTAGTTTTGCCTCAATATTTGTCGAATTCATAATAAAATTGTATCATTTGAGTATGTTAAAAAAATTTATACCTGTCTTTTTTTCAATTTTTATAGTCTTTTTTTCTCTAAAGACTTTAGCAATTAATGAAGAGTTTTTAATAGACTTGAATATTAATTATACTTATAATTCAGAAGGATTCTTTGAGGTAGAAAAAAATTTTAGTATTGTAAATGTTCAAAACGATTTAGCAATTACTTCATTCACACAAAATCTCGAAGAATATAACTATTTTGATTTAGAAGCTAGAGATCAAAACGGTCTTTTAGAAATTAAGGAGGATGAAGAAAACGATACCAAAAAAGTTACAATTAGTTTAAGGGGAGTAAAAATTGGGAAGAACCAGGCCAACAAATTTACCTTATTGTATAAAAGTAGAGATTTAGTACAGAAAAATGGCAAAATTCTTAATATTAATTTGCCTAAAATTCCAAAGAACAACATTAGAACATTAAAAATAAATCTTACAATTCCAGAGAATTCTGGAAATATTATCTACATATCTCCAAATCCAAATTCTAAAGAAGTAAAAGATGGTAAATATAAATTTATTTTTGAAGGTGAAGAAATATTAGACAAGGCTATCTCAGCTACTTTTGGTGAATATCAATTAATCAATTTCAATATCAAGTACGATCTAATTAATGACACTAAATGGTTCCAAACGAGAGAAATAGCTTTAGTTCCAGATATTTATAAAAGACAAGAAATAAAATTTGAAAGCTTAGAACCTAAACCATTAGAGATTTATCAAGATGAAGATGGAAATTATCTAGCTAAATATAGATTAAACCCCTCCTCTAATATGGAAATTTCTTTAAAAGGATCGGTAAGAACTTATGGTGTTCAAATAGATCCTGAAAATGGAGGAAACTTGGAAGATATACCCGGTGACTTAATTAAAAAATATACTAAAGAACAAATTTACTGGGAAGTTAATTCTAAGGAAGTTAGAGAAACAGCTGAAAAAATAAAAGATAATTCAAAAAATGTTAGTTTGAATGCACAAAAAATTTATAAATTTTTAATAGAGAACTATAAATATGATTTTGAAATATTAAAAAAGAACTCTATTGAAAGATACGGTGCTTTAAAAACTCTTAAAAGAGAATCAAAAATGGGCTGTATGGAATTCACAGATACCTTTATTGCAATTGCAAGAAGTATGGGTATACCGGCTAGAGAAATAAATGGCTATGCTTATTCGAAAGATCCTGAAAAAAACCCAATCAACATATCAATCAATGAAGGGGATAGGTTACATGCTTGGCCTGAATTTTACGACCCAAAGTTCGGTTGGGTACAAATAGATCCTACATGGGGAAACACTTCTGGAATTGACTATTTCTCTAAACTAGATTTGAATCATATTACACTTGTAACTAAGGGTTTAGACTCTAAATACCCAATTGCAGCTGGTTTTTACAAAGTTGATACAAACAAAAAATACCTTGAGTTCGATTTTCCAGAAAATGCTGACAGTGTTTTATATACTAAGGATTACTCTGCTGAAAAAGTTTTCAGTTTTAACTTTTTCAGCTTATTAAGAGAAATAGAACCAATTAGAATTACTAATAAAGGTAATTCGACTTTATTTAATATCAGCGGTGAAAATGTATTACCGTTTCAAAGTAAAACAGTTTTTGTAAAAAAAGGAGAAGAGATTACTTTTGAAGATTTTGGCAGCAATAAAACAAAAATCGAGATTCAAAACCCAGTAGCTTATACAGCATTAATTACAATTTATATATTCTTCTTAGGGCTTCTGCTGTATGTGATGATTTATGTTTTAGTAACTCAGGCAAAGAGCCTTCGAAAACTTTTTGACCTCCGTTTTTTCCGCCTTCGGGGCCGAGGTCGACAATAAAATCAGAATTTAAAACAATATCCAAATTATGTTCTATTACTAGAACAGTATTTCCAGTAGCAACTAATCTCTTCATAACTGAAATTAGATTTTCTAGATCTGCAAAGTGAAGGCCTGTAGTAGGCTCATCAAGAATATACAAAGTTCTTCCAGTAGATCTCTTAGAAAGTTCGGTAGCCAACTTAACTCTCTGTGCCTCTCCTCCAGATAGTGTAGGAGCACTTTGACCTAATTTGATATACCCTAACCCTACTTCTTGCAATGTAGCAAGTTTTTTATAAATAGCAGGAATGTTCTTAAAGAAACTAACAGCCTCATCAATATTCATATCTAGAACATCAGCAATATTTTTTCCTTTATATACAATCTCCAGAGCCTCCCTGTTGTACCTCTTCCCCTGACAAACTTCACAATTCACATATACATCAGGCATAAATTGCATTTCTATTTTCACCTGACCTTCTCCAAAACAAGCCTCACATCTTCCTCCTTTTACATTGAAAGAAAATCTACCAGGTTGGTAGCCTCTGATTTTTGAATCTTCTGTTTGAGCATATAAATCTCTAATCTCATCAAAAACTTTAGTATATGTGGCAGGATTTGATTTAGGTGTTCTACCAATCGGATTTTGATCTATAGAAATAACTTTATCCAAATGTTCACATCCAAACAATCCATCATTAGTTTCAGGTTTTTCCTCATTTTTTAGACCAAAAAAGTGCCTTAATTCTTTCAAGAAGGTATCCATGATTAATGTAGATTTTCCAGAACCAGAAACTCCAGTTATAGAAATTAGTTTTCCAAGAGGAATTGTTAGATCCACCCCTTTTAGATTTCTTCCTGTGGCATTTTTTAAAAGTAAATACTCACCATCCCATTTCTTCCTACTTTGTTTTTCTTCTTCAGGAACTTTAAATCCTTTATGACCAACTTTTAATTTTCCTGATAAGTATTTACCTGTAATTGAATTAGAATCTTTCATAATCTCTTCTGGGGTACCTTGTGAGATTACCTTACCTCCTAACTCCCCCGCACCAGGACCAAAATCAACAATATAATCAGATTCAAGCATTGTTTCGTTATCGTGCTCAACTACAATTAGTGTATTTCCTAAATCCCTTAAATGATGAAGAGTTTTTATCAACTTTGATTGATCTCTAGGATGAAGTCCGATGGAAGGCTCATCTAAAACATATAAGACACCTGAAAGCCCTGATCCAATTTGAGATGCAAGTCTAATTCTCTGAGCTTCGCCTCCAGATAACTGAGCACTAGATCTATCTAAGGATAGGTAAGTTAATCCAACATCAATTAAAAATTTAATCCTAAAAGTAATTTCTTTTAAAATTGGGTCAGAAATCTTTCTTTCTCTTTCATTAAAGTTTGCTTCTAGAGTTTGTGACCATTTTTGAAACTCATCAATAGAAAGAGCACAAACTTCTGAAATATTCTTTTCTTGAATTACTACTGATAAGGCTTCATTACTTAATCTAGCTCCATGACAAAGAGAACAAGGAACATTTATCAAATATTTTTCTATCTCTTCTTTCTGGTTATCCGATTTAGTTTCTCTATATTTTCTAAGTAAATAATTTAAAACACCCTCATAATGTGCCTCATATTCTGAAGTTTTTCCTTCCTGATTTCTATATTTGATTTTAAATTTCTTTTCTTCAGGAAAACCATTTAGAATAATATTAATCTCATTTTGAGAAAGCTCCTGGATTGGCTTTCTCATGGAAATAGAATATTCATGACAAACAGCTTCTAAAACCTTCATAATCCATGAGTCATATTCAAAAAACCGTCCCCAAGGCATAACCCCACCTTCAGCAAGGGAAAGGTTTTTATTCAAGACAGTATCCTCATCAACTATCTGTTCAATTCCCAAACCATCACACTTTTTACAAGCTCCAAAAGGACTATTAAATGAAAAGGTTCTAGGTTCAATGTCGGGAAGAGAAATTAAACATTTAGGACAAGCAAAATTTTCGGAATATAAAAAATCTTTCATTACAGATGGACTCTCAGGAAATTCGTAGGTATCATCCTCAATAATAGATAGAATTGCATTTCCGTTTGCCATCTTTAATGCTGTTTCAATATTTTGGATTAAATTTGACTCAAATTCTTTTCTAGAGTCTTCAAGATTATAGGTTCTTTCTGAATAGGTTCCTCTGAAAATTATTCCTTCAATAGTGTGTTTATTATTTTTCAAAAGTGAAATCTCTTCATTCAAATCTCTTACTTTTCCATCTACTCTAGCTCTAACTACCCCCTGTTTTCTTAAATTTTCAAATAATGATTGATACTCTCCCTTTTTCTCTTTAATGATTGGGGATAAGATCATAAATCTTACACCTTTTGCTGTTGAAAAATTTAAATGTTTACATATCGTGGAAACAACATTCCCAAATATTTGATCTATGGATAGTCTTGAGATTTCTGAACCACATTCTGGACAATGTGGATGACCAACTCTGGCATATAAAAGTCTTAAATAATCGTAAATTTCAGTGATAGTTCCTACTGTCGATCTTGGATTTCTGGAAGTAGTTTTTTGGTCAATTGCAATAGAGGGAGAAAGGCCATCAATACTTTCAACATCTGGTTTCTCCATAACTCCTAAAAATTGCCTAGCATAAGCAGATAAGCTTTCCACATATCTTCTTTGACCCTCAGCAAAAATGGTATCCATTGCCATCGATGATTTTCCAGATCCAGAGACACCGGTAAATACAACCATTTTGTATTTCGGTATTTCAAGGCTTACATTCTTTAAATTGTGATGCTTAGCATTCTTTACAACAATCTTGTCCATTTTTTAATTATACTATTATTAGTAGAATATTCTTGATATTCTTTCGTTAAATGTTTGGGAATTATAGAGATAATTAATGATATTAACAGTTGTTTCCAAATCAGAATCCATACCACCTAAAACTCCTAGATTAAGACTTGAATGAGGAAGTCTTACTGAAACTAGTAATGAATCCTCGATTTGAAATTTATCCAAATTTGGAACAACCTTAACATTATAATCATGTTGGTTCGATTTCTGATTAATCAATTTAAGCAGCTTCCCATTTTCAATATCTTTCAAAGAATGTCTAAATAATGATAATTTATTGAAAGTTGTAAAATCAGAATTAGAATCGTTACCTGAGTAAAAAAGATGGTTTTTGGAAATTATAAAGACACAAAACCCAGTCAACTTGGATATATGGTTAAGAAATTTCTTTACATCTTTAATATCAATTAATGACTTCTCTAGAGTGTTTAATTTTAATTTGCTGGCAAGATCTAGTTCTGATTTGTTAAGAACGAATTTATCAAGATAATCGTAAACATCCTGAGATTCTATCTTTCTTATATTTCTTTTTAATAATAAACTTAGCTTCCTTTTGTCCATAAATGGTGTGGCAGGAAGATTACTTTATTGTATAGAAAAAAGGGAGAATTTCAAGTAGTTATAAATATAACCCATAGTTTAAAAACCAATATGAATAATAAACTAAAAATACAAGAGAACCTACTAAAAGTAGTTTTTCTAATCTTGTGAGATTAGTTGTAAATTTGGGCATACATTTATATTAAATTAAAAAAATATATTGAGAAGAACTAATTTAAATATTCAAAATTTTTCGAATTTTTTTAACTTCATCTCTGATTGAAGCTGCCTTTTCAAAGTTTAAAATTTCTGCTTCGTATTTCATCTCCTCAGTCAGCTTTTTTAATTCTTTTTCTAAATCTTTTGGAGGAAGTGATTCGTAACTGACAGCTTTAATTCTCTTTCCTGACTTTTTTTCTTTTTCTTCAATTATTTCATCAATTAATTTCTGTCTTATTGGTTTAATAATTTTTTGAGGTGTAATATTATTTTTTAAATTATATTCTTCCTGAATTACTCTTCTTCTTTCAACCTCATCCATAGCTTCCTGCATACTTTTAGTAATCCTATCTGCATACATCACTACCTCACCTAAAACATGTCTAGCTGCCCTTCCCATTGTTTGAATTAATGAAGATTTTGATCTTAAAAATCCTTCTTTATCAGCATCTAAAATTGCAACCAAGGTTACCTCAGGTAAATCTAACCCTTCTCTTAAAAGATTAATTCCTATTAATACATCATAGTTTCCCCTTCTTAAGTCATCCAAAATATTTGTTCTTTCTAAGGTATCTATATCTGAGTGTAAATAGGCAGCTTTAATTTTCTTTTCAATTAAATAGTTAGATAACTCTTCCGCCATTCTTTTAGTCATAGTAGTCACCAAGACTCTTTCACCTCTCTCAACTCTGAGATTAATCTTATCAATCAAATCGTTAACTTGGTTTTGAGTAGGTAATATTTCAATCTTTGGTTCAATGATTCCAGTTGGCCTGATAATTTGTTCTGCTACTTTTCCTTCACTAAAACTAATTTCAGCATCAGAAGGTGTTGCTGATACAAATAAAGTATGACCAGTTCTTTCTAGGAATTCATGGAAGTTTAAGGGTCTATTATCTAAAGCTGAGGGCAACCTAAAACCATAATCAACAAGTGTTTGTTTTCTAGCCCTGTCACCGTTATACATTCCTCTTACTTGGGGAAGAGTAATATGTGACTCATCGATAATTAAAAGATAACCTTCTGGAAAATAATCTAACAATGAATAAGGAGCTCCTCCTTCTTCCCTACCATCAAAGTACCTAGAATAGTTTTCAATTCCTTTACAGTATCCAATTTCGGTAATCATTTCTAAATCGTAATTTGTTCTTTGTTCTAATCTGTAAGCTTCCAAATTTTTACCAGCACTTCTTAATACCCTGAGCCTGCTTTCTAAGTCTTTTCTAATCTGTGCCATAGCAGAATCTCTTGTGCTCTCAGGAGCAATGTAATGCTTAGCTGGATAAATTTCTATAAAATCTATTAAATATTCACCTAAATTATTTTTTAAAGCAACACCATTTAGATGGTCAAAATAATAAATTTTTTCAACCTTCTCTTCAAATATCTCTACTCTTACTGGAATATCCGAGTAAGCTGGGAAAATATCTAAAACATCGCCTTTTAATCTAAAAGTTCCTCTTTTAAAATCTAAGTCATTTCTTTGGTATTGAGTTTGGGATAATCTTACTAGCAAATCTTGTACTCTAAGTTTCATTCCTCTTTTAATTTCTACCGAGCATTTTGAATATTCTGCGGGGGAACCTAAGGAATAAATACATGAAACAGAAGAAACAACAATTACATCCTTTCGAGTCATTAGTGAGGTAGTAGCTGAAAGCCTTAATTTATCGATCTCATCATTTATTTGTGAGTCCTTTTCTATATAAGTATCTGTGGATGGAAGGTAACTTTCTGGTTGGTAATAGTCATAGTAAGAGACAAAGTATTCAACAGCATTTTTAGGAAAAAAATCTCTAAATTCTTGAAACAACTGAGCTGCAAGGGTCTTATTGTGAGAAATAATTAAAGTGGGTCTTACTAAATTTTGAATTAAATTAGCCATAGTAAAGGTTTTACCTGATCCAGTCACCCCAAGAAGAGTTTGGTATTTACCACCTTCAACTATATAGGCAGTTAATTTATCTATTGCAGCAGGTTGATCTCCTGTTGGCTTAAAACTTGATTCTAAATAAAACATAATTCTATTTTAACATCTAAACACTCTTGACATCTTTGGTAAATATTCGGTATATTAAAAGTAACGAAAAAAAACCGTAAATAATTTGAAAGGAATATATGTCACCAGTCACATTGTATAAAAGACAAAAAGAGATAGTAGATTTTAT
The DNA here is from genome assembly GCA_032117075.1 of Patescibacteria group bacterium. Taxonomy (GTDB): domain Bacteria; phylum Patescibacteriota; class WWE3; order UBA101185; family UBA10185; genus JAUMAA01. The sequence goes on along the minus strand of JAUMAA010000004.1, from coordinate 3,397 downwards.
CTCACAATACATTCAAAAGAATAACTCATCGCCAACATTACAAGAAATTGCAAATGCGATGGGACTATCATCTCTAGCAACAGTTCATGAACATATAAATGCCTTAGTTAGAAAAGGAGTTTTAAGAAAGTATGAAGGTTCAGTTAGAGGACTTGAATTGGTATCTGAAAATTATGATACTGGTATGTCAGGAATTGAACTTCCATTAGTAGGATTTATTGCGGCTGGAAAACCTATAGATGCTATTGAAAATGCTTACGAAACAGTAACAGTATCGCCTGACATGGTATCAAGTGTTAAAAGATGTTTTGTACTTCAAGTAAAGGGTGACTCGATGATTGATGAAGGAATTTTTAATGGTGACTATGTTGTAATTCAAAAACAAGACACAGCAGATAATGGGGACATTGTTGTAGCTCTTCTTGATAATGGATTTGCAACTTTGAAAACATATATCAGGGAAAAGGATGGAAGAATAAGACTTCAACCTGCAAATCCAAATATGGATCCAATCTATACCACAGAAGACAATCTAATAATTCAAGGAAAAGTTACTGGTGTTATTAGGAAATACAGATAACTTTGGTGCTAAAATAAATTTATGGATTTAACACCTTTTTACAATAAATACGGAAAAGAAAAAGTTGAAGCCGCTATTGAAAAGTTAAACTATAAAGAAGTAACTACCATGCCTAAAAATGAAGATAGTAATTATCCTGTTCTTTACATTTTTAGGCATGGGCAATCTGAAGATAATGAAAAAATGTTATTCTCAGGCTGGAGAGATGTAAAACTTACTCAATTGGGTATAGAACAAGCATTAAGGCTTGCTGAGATTTTTAAAAATAAAAAAATAGATTATCTTTACTCTTCAACTCAAATTAGAGCAATGGATACAATGAGATATGCAATGTCTTTAAATCATATCGCTAAAGATCTTGAAATTCATCAAGATGAAAGATTAAGGGAGAGGTCATATGGAGATTTGCAAGGAACTTCAAAATTAGAGTTATTTCTTGAAAATGAAGAATTATGTAATGAGTATCGAAGATCCTACTCTAAAAGAGCAAATAACGGAGAGAATTTGGAAGATGTAGTGAATAGAGTTGAAGATTTTATAAATGAAATTATTCCATATATGAAAGAAAATAAGATTAACATAGCTATTTCTTGTCATGGAAATTCCATCCGAGGTTTTAGAAAATATTTCGAAAATCTTACTCCAGAAGAAATTTCTAAAATTGAAACTCCATTGGGTAGTGACTATATAGCCTACTCTATTAAGTAGTCCTGTTACCTGAAAATAACCTATATAATATGCTATAATTAACACTTCTGAGCAGAGAAAGGAGGGTCAGATTGACTAAGCTTTGCAAAGAAAGTGGAAAGACCTCCTATCATAATAGATATGAGGCAATAAAAGCCCTATTGTCGATGGTAAAAGACCACGGCTACAAAAGAGAGAAGGGAGTTCACCTCGAAGTTTATAAGTGCTCTTACTGCCGTAGGTGGCATGTAGGTAACAATATGAATATAAACAAATATAAGAGATAGAGTATAGTTGCGGGTTTTCCTCAGGCCCGCAACACAGCATCTTAGTATCTTAAATTACATACTTCTGATTTCGTAAAAAATATCCAAAATTCTATTATATTTAGCAACTCTTTCTCCTCTAGCAGGAGCTCCTGATTTTATAAACTCACTTCCAACACCAACAGCTAAATCTGAAATAAAACTATCTTCCGCTACATCACCACTTCTGTGGGAAATAACTGTCATTAATTTATTCTTCTTAGCTAGTCTAATAAAATTTAATGTTTCTGTTAATGTACCAATTTGATTTGGTTTTACAATAACTGAGTTAATTAAGTCCATCCTTATAGCAGAATCTAAGTATTTTTCATTGGTTACAACAAGGTCATCCCCGCATACTAAAAGTTTTTCTTGAAAGTCAGAGGTTTTTTGCCAGCTTTTAATATCTCCTTCTTCAAAGGGATCTTCAAGATAAATAATTGGGTACTTCTCTATTAAAGCTGAGTAAAATGCTTTTAATTTTGCACCATCTAATTTCAAATTCGATTCATTAATATAATAAAACCCATCATGAAAAAAGGATCCGGATGCTACATCAGTTCCAAAATAAACTTCTTTACCAACCTTATAATTTTTCTGACTTGCAGCTTTTAAGAGCTCAAAAGCTTTCGGAATATTTAAACCATCAGGGGCAAAACCACCTTCATCACCAACCGCAGTTGATAACTCATCCTTTTTTAAAATATTTTTTAAATCCTGGTAAATGTTTACTCCCATATCGTAAGCTTCTTCAAAGTTAAATTTTTTTGAAGGTATAACCATAAATTCTTGAAAAGATAAATTATTTGAAGCATGAACTCCGCCATTTAAAATATTAAAAATTGGGGTTGGAAAATTATTATCCTCAACAATCATTTTATGAAAGTTTTTTGATTCGTCGTATATTTGAGAAATATAAAAATATAAAGGTATTCCCTTTGTAATTGATGCCGCTCTTGCACAAGCCAAAGAAACAGAAAGCATAGAATTACCTCCTAAATTTCTTTTAGTAGAGGTACCATCCATGTTTAACATCAATTTATCTATTTTCTCCTGGTTATCAATCTCTTCATCTATTAATAAATCTCTAATTGGTGTGTTAACCATCTCAATAGCTTTACTTACCGGAAAACTCATAGCTTCATTTTTACCCTTTGAAGCGCCCTCAGGAACAACAGCCACAGCTTCAATACCGTTATCTAAGGTAACTTTAGTTTGAATAGTGTAGTTTCCTCTTGAATTCAAAGTTTTATGGGCGATAATATCTAATATTCTTGGCATTCTTATTTTTTTCTTTTTATTGTTTTAATTTTTTCAGAACTTTGTTCTGAGGATTTTTCAGATGATTTATTAATACTTAAGGATAATTTTTTTCTCTTCTCTTCTATGCTTGAATATTTTCGAACATTTAGCAATACTTTTTTTTCAGCATTAAAAATAATTTCTCTTGTTTGATCAATTACATCAGGATTTACTGATACAGATGTTACTCCCCACGAAACAAGCTGTTCGACTAATTCAGGAAACTCTGAAGGAGCTTGGCCGCAAATAGAGCAGGTAACATCATTTTCTGCACATGTTCTTACAATTTTTTCTAAGGCCATCATGACGGCTTCGTTTCTTTCGTCATAAATATTAGCAACTTTATAATTGTCTCTATCAACACCTAGAATTAGCATAGTTAAATCATTTGATCCTATTGAAACCCCATCAATACCTTCCTTAATAAAATCTTCAAGTAAAAGCATAGTTGAAGGAACTTCTACCATTATCCATAACTTAAAAGTTCCACTTCTTCTAAGACCTGCCTCAGCAAGAAGAAGTT
>JAUMAA010000003.1:16842-157491 GCA_032117075.1 Patescibacteria group bacterium | reverse complement strand
GGCTCCATCCCTAATAAATCTATACCCATCTTTAAGATATATGAGTTGATTAGGCAGATAAATAGCCTTAAATCTTTTACTTCCGTATCTTCTTCAAGAATTTTATTTTCGTTGTAGTACTGATTAAATTTTTTTGCCGTTTCAAAGAGGTAAGTTGCTAAAGTAGAAGGGGAGTATTCAATTGCTGCTTTTTTGGTAATCTCAGGAAACATAAAAAAGTTTACAAACATGTCTCTCTCTACCTCAGTAATAGAATAATTGGTCTTTAAATTAAATATGCCGCCCTTTTTTAGCAGACTCTGACATCTTGCATAGGTATACTGAAGATAGGACCCTGTATTGCCGTTTAGGTCTGTAATTTTTTCAGGGTCGTAGATAATATTACTTCCGATTGAGTTCTTTAAAATTAGGTATTTAAGAGAAGATATTGCAATTTTTTCAGCGATACTTTCTAGAAAGTTTTGATTCTTCTTGCTAGAGAAGTTAACAACTATATGTTCTTTAATTTCGCTAACTATACCTTCTAGGGTAACGACTTCCCCAGTTCTTGATGACATTTTTCCAGATTTTAATCTTAATTCTCCGTGTGCAAGGTGGATAGTTTCCTGCGAAAATCCTAATTGTTTGAAAATTTCGATTAAATCTTTAAAATAAAATTCTTGTTCCTTTGCAGTACATACTATTGATAGGTCAGGAGAGTATTTGTTCTTTTTTTGAAGATTTAATCCAATTTCTTTCCCTCCGTAAGTTGGGATACCATAACTGTTGATAAGTACCTGTACATTATGCCCAAATTCTTTTCCATCCCAGATTACGGCACCCTCTGATTCAATAAATAGCGGTGATTCTTTTACTACTTTAGTTCCTATCTCACCTGTAATAGACTCGAAGAAGTAATCTTGAAATTTTGTACCTAATTTTTGATATATTTCCTCAAAATAAATTAAAGAATCCTTTCTTCCTTTAAAGTATATTTTCTTAATATCTTCATATTCAAAATGTTTTGATTTCCTGTATTGATTAACTACCTGAACACCTTCTTTTTCAGGTATTTCTTGTGAGATTGTAAAAATTAAACTATTCAAATCTTGAATCTTGATTTTTTCATTTTCTTCCTCATATTTTTTTGAACCGTATACATAGGCTTTTCCTAATTCTTCAATAGTTATGGCAGTATTAAAATTTAAAAAGTCTTCCAATGAATAGTTTTTTTCTGCAATGAAGTAGAGAAGTCCGTAGATAGTTTTGGCAATATGGATACCTACATCTCCTTGATAACAAACATTTACTGCCGTTGCACCTTGATTTCCAATCAATCTAAAAATTGATTCTCCCAAAGCATTTGTCATGAAGTGTCCTATATGAAATAGTTTAAAGGGATTAGGATCGGTATATTCGACAAGTACTTTCTTATTAAGAAGTAAGTTACCCTTACCGAAACTTTCTTTTTCTACTTGTTCTTTAATAAGATTAAAGAGAAATTCATCCCTTAGATAAAAATTTATAAATCCATTAATGTTTTCGATTCTTGAAAAAAATATCCCTATCTCACTATTTGAATCTATCTCATCAATTAAGATTGCAGCTACATCCGATGGTTTTTTCCCAACTTTTTTAGCGATTTCGTATGATATAGAGGTAGAGTAATGACCAAATTTTTCTCCTTTATAGAGATCTAGGTTCGGGTTGGTTATGTTTATTTGGAAATGATTTTCAGCAGTTTTGATTAATGTTTGTTTTATTTTATCTGAGAAAATCATAAAAAGATTATATCAAATAAAGTGAAAATTTAATGGCAGGCCCACCAGGAATCGAACCCGGGACAACGGTTTTGGAGACCGATGTGATGCCACTTCACCATAGGCCTAGTGGTTTAAAATTACTTTAATTTTTGTTTTTCTTTATGTAAAGTAACTTTTCCGCAGTTTCTACATAACTTATTTAAAGTAAGTTTTTCTGTAGTGTTTATTTTGTTCTTTGATAAAACGTAATTTGAGCTTCCGCAGTCGTTACATTGAAATCCGATTAATAATCTATTTGTCTTTTTAGCCATGTGTGTATATTAATAAATTTTAATAGTTTAGTCAATAATTAATCAAGTTTTGGGATTTTAAATGGAGCTCACAGGCGGAATTGAACCGCCGACCTTTTCCTTACCATGGAAATGCTCTACCAACTGAGCTATGTGAGCGAAAGTTAGGTCGTTTTAATTGGTGCCAAGAGCAGGATTCGAACCTGCGAAGGCTTGCGCCAACTGATTTACAGTCAGTTCCGTTTGGCCGCTTCGGTATCTTGGCACTGTGTTTAATGGAGCCTGGAAGGAGAATCGAACTCCTAACCTGCGGTTTACAAAACCGCTGCTCTACCGATTGAGCTATCCAGGCCTAAATTTAAACTAAAATTTATTTTACCAAATATACTTGAAAAATACATAGAAAAATGTTTTAATACCGTCATGTCAATGATATGCGAAATTTGCGCTAAAAGTTATAAAAAAGGAAACAAAGTACAAAGATTAATTGGTAATAGAGTTTCAGGAAGAAGTATTAGAAGACAACTTCCAAATCTAAGATCAAGAAGATTTGAAATAGAAGGTACCGTTGTTTCTGTAAAATTATGTGCTTCTTGTTTAAAGAGATTTAAAAAAGATTCCAAAGTTAAAGTAAATCCAAATTTCAAATTAGCTTAATTTTTTTAATTTTACCTTTTTACTAAATAACCATTTATAAATTCATTTATATTGAGATTTTTTTTACCTGTTGGGGTGATATTGGTTAACTTCAATTGATTTTCAGAGAATTCTGCATTAAATATTTTCACAACTAGGTTTTCATCCACCTTATCTTTAAGTTTATATTCTTTAAATTGACTAAGTTTTAATAGATTTTTTATTTCAGAGAAAAGTATAGGCCACGGATGGTAAGCTTTGATTTTTCTAAAAATAGTTCTTTCACTTTCAGATAGATCTGAGTATGCATCCTCTTTAAAAATAAAAGTATGTTTTGGATTGAACTTAGAATAAGTAATAGAAGAGTAGTCCTCATTTTGAATTTGGGGTATAAGTTTATTGCTTAGGTAAGAATTGATAACCCCCTCAATTTCCAAGGAAGTCTTGTTAAAAAGAAATTGATAAGCTTCTCCCGCAGTAAAATTCTCGTTTAAAAGATAGGTTGTCTGGTACAAAATGTCCCCACAGTCTAATTTGGCACTTACAAAATGGTAAGTGATCCCATATTCTTTCTCATCCGCTAGGATAGCGAATTGAACAGCTGAGGCACCTCTGTGTTTTGGCAATAGTGAAAAATGTATGTTAATAAACTTATACTTTGGAAGATTGAACAACTTTTCTGGTATGATAAACCCGAAATCAAAACTAATTCCTAAATCTATGTCTTTTTCAACCATTTTTAAATAAACTTCTTCTTTTTTTGCTAGATCAAATTTATCAATTTCAATAAAATCAATTTTATTTTCAAGAGCAAACTTTTTTACATTATTAGGTTCTGGGGACTTATTTTTTCCAATTATTTTGTCTGTTTTAGTAATAATTAAATCTAATTTAAACTTCTTATTTAATAATTTGGCTGTCTCAACAGTTCTTGAGGAGGTAGTAAAAAGGGCTATTTTAATCATTTTCGTTTTCAATTAAAGTATTATATTCTTCCTCAGTTATCAAGTTTCCTAGTATTTTTTCAGTAAATAAAATCCCATCTAGATGATCCACTTCATGTTGAATTACTCTTGCAAAAAAATCTTTTGCTCTAATTTTATGTTCTTTGCCATTTTCATCAGTATAGACAACTTTAATACTTTTATGCCTTAATACTTTCCCGTACATATTAGGTATACTCAGGCATGATTCAAAATCCAAATCCATCTCTTTAGATGTAGAAATTATCTTAGGATTAATCATGACATGGTTAATAATAGTATATTTCTCAGAATCAGGAATTTCTTGAAATTCCCTAACAATACAAGCCCTTTTACTATACCCAATTTGTGGAGCGGCGAGACCTGCTGCTTCAGGGTCTTTTTGGCTAATAGTTGTCTCTAAAAGATCCTGAACAATATTTTTAGTATCTACATCCTCATATTTAATTTTTGAGGTTTTCGTAGATAGTATTTCATTTGGAGCTTCAATAATTCTTTTAACTGCCATATTTAGTTATTTTATCACTGATATATTTTATTGCTCAAATGTTAAAATCTTGCCAAGATGTTTTTTGATTTTAGCAAATTGTTAAGTTTGAATATTGGAGTTGATTTCGGAAGTTATAAAACTAGGGCAGTAGGAACTGAAAATGGTTTTTTCTATAATAAATTCTCTTTGATATCTATCTTTCAGAAGGATAAAACTGTTTTAGCAGTTGGGGACGGATCTAAAGAGATGGTCGGTCGAGTACCGGCGGGTGTTTTGGTTGTAAAACCGGTTCAAAATTCAGAAATTACTTCGAACCAGGTATTCGAATTGTATGTCAAAGACTTGATTAAAGAGATTTCCGCTAAAAATAATTCATTTAAGCTAGTAACTAAGCCAGACCTATATATACCAGTAAATTCTGATTTTACAAAAGCCCAGGAATCTAATTTTGAGAATTCTTTGAAAAAAGAAGGTGTAAATAAAGTGGTTTTTTTAAAGAAACCTTTAGTTTCGTTTTATGGTTTAGGTGAAGTAGGTTCTGTTAGAAACTCAGTGCTAATTATTGATTTAGGGTTTAACAAGACTGATATTGGCTTAGTTTTTAATAACAATTTGGTTGACTCTAAAACACTTGATTTTGGTGGTCAGGATATTAATAACTTAATTTATCAAAAATTGATTGATGATAAAAAACTTCAAGTATCAGATGAAAACATAGAAAATCTTAAGAAATCTAGTTTAGTTTTATACCCCAGTAGTTACGATCATGAAAAGTTTGAGGTAGTTGGAAAGAGTATCAGGACAGGGCTGCCCCTTAAAATTGAAATTTCAATTGCGGAATTTAGGGATATGGTTATGCCTTTAATTAAGTCGAATTTAATAAATCCTCTTAAATCATTTTTAAATTCCTTTACCGAAAATGTAAGCAACGATATATTTGAAAACGGTGTTATTCTTATTGGCGGATCCTCTCAAATATATTCTTTAAAGCTTTTACTTAATAAAGAATTTAATGTAAAATTTTATATTCCAAAAAACCCCGAAAACGTAGTGGTAGATGGTCTAAAAAAAGTAATTTCTAATAGAGATCTTATTGAGAAGTTTAAAATAAACTAATGAAGAAAATAATTTTTACCTTGTTATTGATAGTCTTATTATCGGTAAACCCTGGTATTAGCATAAGAGGGTTATTGATAAGCTATTCAACTCCATTTATAGAGTTTAATAAAAATTTATTTACTAATCTATCGTTGATGATGAATACATTCGGTGATATATCTAGGTTAAGAGAGGAGAATTTTAATTTAAAAAATAAAGAATTTATCTTAGTAAGTAAAGATTTTTCTGAAAGACTCTCTCAAATAAGCCTCAATGAATATGAAAAATTAAAACTATCAATAGGAAACGATAGTTACTTTAAGGATAAGAAGTACGAAATAGTTGAAATTATTTATGTTGATAAAAATACTTCCAGATTATTTATCAAGAAGAAAGAAAATTATAATATCGGATCTCCTGTAATGATTGGCAGATTTTATATCGGTGTGATAGTTGCCGTAAATTCAAGTAATTTTGAGGTTGAGCTTTGGAATAAATCAGGAAGATCCTTAAATACTGTTCTACTTAATAAAAGTGACGAAAATCAAATATTTACAGTTAGAAGTGATAATTACAATACAAGTTATATTGAAAATATATTATCAACCGAATCAGTGAATGTAGGGGATTATGTTGTAACATCCAGCACAAATGCCCAAATTCCTAGTAATCTATTTCTAGGCATTGTTGATAGGGTCGAGGGAGTTTCATCCCAAACATTTAGAAAAGCATTGATAAAAAAGCAATACGAACTGGAAAAAAGTAATTATGTGGTAATTTTAAAAAATGATTAAATATATTTTAATCTCATCAGTTTCATTACTTTTTGTGTTCAATCAACTTTTTTTATTTGATTTATTTGAACCATCAGTTAAGGTAATTTTATTACTCATATGTTATATTATGATAAATAATGTAAAGAGAGTTAATAAACAACTTTTTTTATTTTTTATATTTATTTTCTTTGAGATTTTTACATTTGATACTCCTGGCTATTTAACATTAATTGTCCTAATATCTGAGTATGTGTTTGGTTATCTAAGTGAATTATTCAAAATTAATTTTATTAATATTTTAGAATTCTTTACATATTTTTTCTTATATTTTCTTTTCATAGGAGATATGTTTAGTCCTAGTTTTATATTAAATTTAACTCTATCTTTGGTAATAATTTTATTCTTCTTGTTTAGAAACTATGGATTTACAAAAATTTTTAGAAATTGAAATATATAAACCTCTAAAATCTGTTAAAAGGAATTTCAAAGTTATAGATAGTTTAATAAAAAAAGATTCCGAGGCTCTTTTTGATAGTAAATTTAGTAGTTATGTAAATTTATTTAGTATAGTATTTCTTCTTTTCATTTTAATAATTTTTCTAAGAATTTTTTACTTACAAGTTATTAAATTTAGTGAATATAAAAATTTATCTGAAAGAAATTATCTCAGAGGAAGTGTTATATACCCAAGTAGGGGGTTGATTTTAGATAGAAACGGTAATTTTTTAGTCAAAAATGTTCCTTATTTTTTTATATATCAAAATGTTGATAAATGTTTAATAAGATTTGCTAATTCAAATAATTTTGATAAATGCATTGAGGATTTGCAGGTCTTATCAAAAAGTATCGAGATTGATATCAAAAAAATTTCTGAGAGTTACTTTCCAGGTAGGATTATTTTAATAAAAAAGAATTTAAACAAGAATCAAATCACACCTTTCTTAACAGACATAAACTCTTTAAAAAGTATTGATTTGGTTGTAGTTCCAACAAGAGATTACTTATATGAGGAGAGTATGTCACATATCTTAGGTTATGTTAGCGAAAGCTCAAATTTTGATGATAAATATGAGGGTAAGGACGGTGTAGAACTTTATTACAATGAGGTTTTATCTGGTACCAAAGGTTTTACACAGAAAAAATATGATTCACAAAATGAACTACTTGATACTTTTTCTGGAGTTTCCCCAATCTCAGGAAAAAATATAAAGTTATCAATTGATACAAACTTACAAGAATTTGCATATGAAAAGCTAAAAAATAAAGTTCAAAATACTAAGGATAGTACTGGTGGAACCGTAATTGTCCAAGATCCTAGAAGCGGAGAAATACTAGCTTTAGTTAATTACCCCTCATATAGTATTCAAAAATTTAGTGATGGAATTTCAAATGAAGATTATCAGGAGTTAATTAACAATCCTGGAAAACCATTTTTTAATAGAGCAGTCAGCGGTGCTTACCCGCCAGGATCGGTATTTAAACTAGTAACTGCTGCAGGGATTTTAGAGGAGGGGATAGCAAATCCAAAAGATTCTATTTTTGATAGAGGTTACATTGAGATTAAAAATTACAGATACCATAACTGGAAGAGGGATGGTCACGGAGAAGTAGATATAACTAGAGCAATGAAGGTTTCAAATGATACTTATTTTTATACTTATACAGCTGGTTTTGAGGATAAAAAGGGTTTAGGAGTACCAAAACTTTATGATTGGGCAAATAAATTTAATTTTTCAAAACTTACAGATATTGATTTGCCTGGTGAGGTAAAAGGTTTTATGCCTGATGGTACTGGTAAAGTGTGGTATTTAGGCGATACTTTTATTACAGCAATTGGCCAAGGAGATGTGCTATCAACACCTCTTCAAGCTTCTGTTTTGATGTCTTACTTTGCTAATAATCAAAAAGCATTTAAACCTTATATTGTTTCTGAGATTGACGACAAGATTAGAAAAAATCAAATATTGTATTCTGATTTAATGACCTGGTCTAACTTTGAAATAGTTAAAAACTCATTAAAAGAGGTAAATAAAAGCGGAACAGCTTTTCCCTTCCATAATTTTAATAATAGATGGGGTTTTGAAAGTGCAGGTAAGACAGGAACCTCCGAGTTTTTAAAAAAAGGAGTAATGAAAACCCATGCTTGGTATAGTGGTTTTGCTCCTTATGACACAGGGGAGATTGTAGTAACAGTATTTTTAGAAGATGGTGGAGGTGGTTCAACAGATGCTGCCCCTCTCGCAAGAGAAGTTATGGATTTTTATTTTGACAGAAAGATAAGTGTAGATAAAAAGAAATCTCCATTCAAGATAGAAACTAAAAACTAATAAATTTCGAAAACTCTTTAAAATACTATTATGTTAAATGAGATAAATTATGAAAAACATGGAAACTTGTCTGTTTTAAGAAAGAAAAAAAATTTAGGACTTTTTTCTACAAGGAACTACTCAGATTACACACTTGAGATTGCAAAAAAAATAATTTACAAATTTAAAGATAGCTATGTTTTTTATTTTACCTACGAATTTTACTTACGATCTGGTTTATATAAATATAAAGATTTAAATTATAGTAAAGTTTTGATTGTAGACAGAAATTTTTTTCATCATAATTTAGTAAAAGAAACTGATGCTCAACTATTGATAGAGGAATATTCTGATGATAAAAGGATTAATTATCTGGCCAAAGATTTATTAATATTAAGTTTTGTTTCTAAGATTTTAATTTTAGAAGCAACTAAATTTTCAAGTAATCTAAAAATTCTTTATGAAATCGCACTCGAAAAATCAATTGATGTTTATTGTCTTCCTGGAAAATTAACAGACCCCTCTTCCTATGGAACTAATAAAATTATCTATGAAGGAGGTATTCCGCTGTTTGATTTTGAATTATTAAATAGTTAGTATATTATTAAATAATAAATTTTATGAAGTTAGTAATTGTAGAATCTCCAACAAAAGCAAAAACATTAGCTGGTTTTTTAGGAAAAGAATATGTTGTAAGAGCATCTTATGGGCATATAAGAGATTTGCCTAAATCTCAACTTGGTGTTGATGTTGCTCATAACTTTGAAGTTACTTACGAAGTAAATGAGAAAGCCCAAAAAGTTCTAAGAGAGCTTAAGAAAGAGGCCAAAGGAATTGATGAGATCTATTTAGCAACAGATCTTGATAGAGAAGGTGAGGCAATTTCTTGGCATTTATATGAACTTTTAAAAGATAAAAAAAATAAAAACCAGAAATTTAGGAGAGTAGTATTTCATGAAATTACTAAAGAAGAGATAGAGAAATCTTTTAACCACCCTAGTGAGTTAAACTTTGATTTAGTTGATGCCCAACAAGCCAGAAGAGTACTAGATAGATTAGTAGGATATAAACTTTCTCCACTACTTTGGAAAAAAGTCAGATATGGATTATCAGCGGGTAGAGTTCAAAGTGTTGCTGTAAGACTGATTGTTGAAAGGGAGAAAGAAAGGCAGGCTTTTGTTCCTGATGAGTATTGGAGCATCCCAGCATTATTTTCAAAAGGAAAATCCAAGAAATATGAATTTAATTCTGAGCTAGTAGAATATCAAAATAAGAAACTTGAAATTAAAAATGAGGAAGAAGTTAAAAAAGTTTTAGAAGAATTAAAGAACTCAAAAGAATATTCTGTTTTAGATGTTTCCAAAAACTCTAGAAAGAGAAATCCTTACCCTCCTTTAAAAACTTCTACACTTCAGCAGTCTTCAGCAAATGTATATGGATTCAATGCTAAAAGAACAATGTCCATTGCACAAAAATTATTTGAAAAAGGTCATATTACCTATCACAGAACAGACTCTCTAAATTTAAGCGAAAAGTTTTTAATCGAAGCTAGGGAATTTATTAGATTAGAAATTGGTAAAAACTATTTACCAGGAGAAGCAAATTTATATAAAACTTCTTCTAAGGGTGCTCAAGAGGCGCACGAAGCGATAAGACCAACTACATTAAACCCTAAACCAAAAGGCTTAACTGAAGATGAGTTTAAAATCTATTCTTTGATTTTTAAAAGGGCAATAGAATCGCAAATGTTGCCAGTTGAATTTTTACAAACAACAATAAAAATTGGTAGTTCTAATGATTATGTTTTTAAATCAACTGGTTCCATAATAACTTTTGATGGTTGGTTAGCCCTTACAAAAAAGATTAATATTGTTGAGGAAGAAGATGAGCTAAATGAATTGCCTGAATTGAATATAGGTGACAAGCTTGATTTGATTGAAATAAATCCTAAACAGCATTTCACCCAGCCACCAGCTAGATATTCAGATGCTTCTTTGATTAAAACATTAGAAGAGATGCAAATCGGAAGACCCTCAACTTATGCTCCTACCATTTCTACCATTCAAGAAAGAGGATATGTCAAGAAAGAAGGTAGGTACTTTATACCTGATGATGTGGCATTTGTTGTCACAGATTTACTTGTTAAATTCTTTCCTGAAATAGTAGACTACAATTTCACTGCTGAGATGGAGGATAAATTTGATGATATTGCTGATGGTAAGTTGAAATGGGTTGGAGTTATCTCTGAGTTTTACAAACCATTCGAGAAGAATGTGAAAGAGAGAGATCAGGAGTTACACAAAGCAGATTTCACATTCCTAGGAATGTCTGAAGAGGGTTGTCCAAAATGTAGTAAGAAATTAATGATAAAACTAGGTAAGTTCGGTAAATTTTTAAGTTGTAGCGGGTATCCTGAATGTGAATTTGCAAAACCTCTGGATAGTGAAGGAGTTGATGAGCAGGGAAATCCTATTGAATATGAGAAATGTGATAAATGTGGAGGAAGTATGGTTCTTAAAATGGGTAGGTTTGGTAAATTTTTGGCTTGTTCAAATTTTCCTAAGTGTAAAAATATTAAAAAATTCCTAAATAAAATTGGAATGAAATGTCCTTTATGTCAGGAAGGAGAAGTTATTGTTAAGAAATTCAGAGGTAGGGAGTTTTTTGGCTGTTCCAGGTATCCTGATTGTAAATATACTTCATCTAAAAACCCTCTTTTAAAAAATGAAGAAAGTAAGGATGACATTGAATAAAGTTATTGAAATCAATGTCCTAATATGTTAATCTCCTGATTATGTCAGTTAAAGTTCCTACAATTAAAGAATTATTTAGTGCCGGAGTTCACTACGGTCATCAATCAAATAAGTGGAATCCAAAAATGCAAAAATATATTCACACACAAAATTTAGGAATTCATATTATAGATTTAACTCAAACAGAAGAAGCATTGAAAAAAGCTTGCGAATTTTTGTACGAAGAAGCTTCAAATGGTTCTCAAATCATTTTTGTAGGTACTAAGAAACAAGCTTCAGATATCATAAAATTAGAAGCTAGAAGAGCTGAATCAAATTTTGTTTCAGATAGATGGATTGGTGGAATGCTTACAAATGTTACTACAATTAGATCAAATATTAAGAAATTGAACAACCTAAGATCAAAAATGACTTCAGGTGAGTTTGAATCCTTCACTAAAAAAGAGAAATCATTAATTTCAAAAGAAATAGTTAAATTAGAAACTTACTATTCCGGAATTGAGACATTAACTAATCCCAAAGTTATCGTAGTAGTAGATCCAAAAAAAGAATCTACTGCAATGAAAGAAGCAAAAAATTTAGGATTAAAGGTTGTAGCTCTTGCAGATACAAACACTAACCCAGAAGGAATTGATTATTTGATTCCTGGAAATGATGATGCTATAAGATCAATAGATACTATTATTTCAACATTAGCTTCAGCAGTAATTGCAGGTAGAACAGCTTACAATGATAGACCAAAGAAGATTAGAACTACTGAAGAAATGATAGAAGCTGAGAAAAAAGAATCAAAAAAAGAAGAAAAAGCAGAAGATTCTAAGACACAAACTAAATCAAAATCTTCAAAAAAATAAAAAAATAATTTAAAATCTAAACTGTAATTGTATTAAAATTAAAAAGGAAAATTATGGAACTTGATATCAATGTAATTAAACAATTAAGAGATGAAACAGGTGCTGGTGTTATGGATGTAAGAAATGCATTAACAAATGCTAACGGAGATGTTGCCAAAGCTAAGGAAGAGTTGTACCAAAAAGGATTATCTAGAGCTGAAAAAAGAGCAGATAGAGAGGCTAACGAAGGTATTATTTACTCATATATCCACACCGGATCGAAATTAGGTGCGATGGTAATGTTAACTTGTGAAACAGATTTTGTTGCTAAAACCGATGACTTTAATAGATATGCCAAAGATATCGCAATGCATGTTTCTACACAAGATTTTAATAACATTGAAGATTTACTAAATTCTGCTTTTATTAAGGACGAGTCTAAAAAGATTTCTGATTTGATTTCTGAGATTTCTGCTAAAACAGGTGAAAAAGTTGAACTTAAAAAATTTGTAAGATTTGCTATATAATAAATTTATGAACAAATTTGAACTCAAAAAAGAGTTGAGCGATGTTGTTGATTTTTTTACTTCCGAATTAAGTAAACTGAGGACAGGTAGAGCATCTGGATCATTGATAGAGGATGTTACTGTTGAAGTTTATGGAAGTAAAATGAGAATCAAAGAGTTAGGTTCTATAACAACTCCGGAACCCCAAACCATCATAATTACTCCTTGGGATAGATCACAGATTCCTTCTATTTCCAAAGCAATTAATACTTCTGAGTTAAATTTAAATTCATCTTTTGATAATGAAAAAATTAGACTCCCAATCCCTCCATTAAGTGAGGAGAGAAGAACAGAATTGACTAAACTTGTTACCTCCAAACTGGAAGCAGCTAAATCAACCACCCGAAATATCAGAAACGACATAAATAAAAATATTGATAAAGATTTTACTGAGAAAAAAATAGGTGAAGATGAAAAATTCACATTAAAGGACGAGGCTGACAAGATTATTAAAGAATATACAGAGAAGTTAGAGGAGTTGGCTTCTGAGAAGAAGAAGTCAATTATGGAGATTTAATGTCCTCTTTAATGCTTTTTTTTGGAATACTTTCTTTTTTAGTTTTAATTCACGAGCTTGGCCATTTTTTAGCAGCTAAAAAATCTGGAGTTAAGGTTTTAGAGTTTGGTTTAGGTCTACCTCCTAAGGTTATTGGAAAGAAGTTTAGGGACACAGTTTACTCTTTAAATCTTCTACCTTTTGGTGGTTTTGTAAGATTAAAGGGTGAGGAAGAGGCTGAGGAGAGCGATTCAGATAGTTTTTCGGTTAAATCTACATCTAAAAGATTCTTTATAATAGTAGCTGGTGTAGTGATGAACTTCATTTTAGCTGTTGTGATTTATCAAGGTATGCTGATGTACACCAACTACAAATCTCAGTATATCCCTATGATAATGGATTTTAAACCTGTAATTGGAAATTTAGAGGTTAAGGAGGGTGTGATTGGGGGCTTTTCAGAAAAATCAAAGTTAAATTCAAAAGATTTTACCCCTGGAGACTACATATATAGTGTTAATGGTACTGTAGTCAGCTCCGAATCTCAGATTAGAGACGAGATTAATAAGACGAATGGTAATAAAGCAGTTGTAGTTTTTAAGAACTTGAGGGATTTATCTTTAATCAAAGAGTTTGATGTTGAGTTGATTGAGGAGAATGGTAAGAAATTTATGGGAGTTGCTCTAGGTAAGGTAGGTAACTTAGTTTATGAAGGAAATCTTAGATTTATTGCTGGTTTTGCCCATTCAATTAATGTTTTAAGTTTTACTAATTCTGCTCTAGGGCAAATGATCAGTATGGCTATTAAAAATAATGATTCAAGTATTGTGACTGATAATGTATCAGGTCCGGTGGGTATTTATACAGTTGTTGATACCTTATCAAGAGATTCAGATTCAATTATTTCACTTGAAATTCTTAATTTAATAGCATTACTTTCTCTAAGTTTAGCATTTATGAACATTCTACCTTTACCTGCACTTGATGGTGGAAGATTGGTTTTTGTTATTTATGAAATGATTACAAGAAAAAAACCAAATCCAAAATATGAATTAGCTGTAAATAAAGTAGGAATGCTCCTTTTATTAGCCATGCTGGTAGCAGTAACTCTTAAAGATGTTTCACAACTAATCTCAAAATAATTTTCATTTGATTTTTAAAATTTTTTAATTATACTTAATCTATGGAAGAAATTTCTTTGGACAGAAAGCATGACAATTCATGTCTTTTTTGTAAGATAGTACTTGGCGAGGAGTCTAAAGTTTTGGTTTTAGAAAATGAGAACTTTATGGTTATCCAAAATAAGTTTCCAGTAAGCCCAGTACATCTTCTAGTCCTAGATAAATTTCATAGGGAAAAAAGAGATGTTATTTCTGGAAAATACTCATCAGAGGGGTATTTTGAAAAATTGTTTTCCATTATTAATGAAATAGTGGTAAAATATGGACTTGACAAATCTGGATATAAGATTGTTAACAACGGAGCTGGTTATAACCATTTTGAACATGAACATTTTCATATTCTTGGTGGTAGTGACACAGAACCGGGAGGAAGTACTTAATTAATGTGTTTGGAGGTGTTTTTACATTGACCAGAATAAAGATAAGATCCGGAGAATCATTAGAACAAGCTCTTAGAAGATTTAATAGAGCTGTATTAGCTGACGGAACTATTCAAGAAGCTAGAGATAGAATGGAATTTATTAAGCCTAGTACAATTAAGTTTAGAAATGGTAAGGCTAAGCAAAGAAGATTATTTTTCGAAAGAAAGAATAATAAATAAATATGATTCTTGAATCTTTAAGATCAAAATTAATAGAATATCAAAAGTCTAAAGCAGAGATAGAAGTATCTACTATTAGACTTTTGATTTCTGAGCTCAAAAATAAAGAAATTGAGTATAAAGCTCAGAGCAAAGAAGTTTCTTCTGAAGATGAACTCAGAATTTTGAAGAAACAAATTAAAAATAGAAATGAAACTATTCCTATGTATGAAAAAGCTGGCAGGACAGATACAGCTGAAAAAGAAAAAAAAGAAGTAGAGTTTATACAACTTTTGATGAAGGAATACTTCCCAAATGAAATTTCAAATTAAAGAAGAAGACTTAAAAAAGGGATATGTAAATATCTCGTTTGTAGGTGATAAAGAAATCCAGGAATTAAATAAAAAATATAGAGATAAAGATTATGCAACCGATGTATTGTCTTTTGATATCCATGAACACACCGAGGAAGGAAAATACTACATTGGAGATGTAGTTGTAAATATCGATCAGGCAAAAAGACAAGCAGCTGACTATGGTAATAATCTTGAACAAGAAATTTCTGAATTATCTGGACATGGTATTTTACATTTATTAGGAATTCACCATGAACATGATGATGAATAAATTCAAGTTAATTGTAGGTCTTGGTAATACGGGAGAAAAATATCAGTTAAATAGGCATAATTTAGGTTTTTTGATTTTAGATAATTATATCTATCCTGATAAATTTGAATATAGCAGCAAAAATAATTCATACATTTTTAAAAAGGAAGGTATTATTTTTGCAAAACCTAAGACTTTTATGAATACTTGCGGCAGGGAAGTATCAAAACTTGCTTCTTATTATCAAATAGAGCCTTCGGAAATATTAGTAATTCATGATGAATTGGACTTAGAGTTTTCACAAGTAAAGTTACAGACAGGTAGTTCTGATGCCGGTCACAATGGTGTGAAAGATCTAATAAGAGCCCTGGGCACAAAGGATTTTTATAGATTAAGGTATGGTATCGGAAGACCTGAAAATACTGATATAGCGGTTGATTCCTATGTTTTATCAAATTTTTTACCTCATGAACTAGAAGAAATTAAAAAATTTGACTTGAATCATTATCTAAATTCTCATCTATAATAGATGATATGCTTTACACAAAATACAGGCCTGAGAGGTTCTCAGAGGTTATTAGACCTAATCCAGAAATAGACATCATACTCAAACATCTAAGAGATAAAACTTTTGGTCATGCCACTATTCTTTGTGGTTCCCGAGGAATTGGGAAGACTACTACTGCTAGATTAATTGCAAAGGCATTAAATTGCGAAAATTTTGAGAATGATGTCTGTAATGTTTGCGATGCTTGTATTTCAATTAAAAGTGGAAATTATGTTGATGTAATTGAGATAGATGGTGCAAGTAATAGGGGAATTGACGATGCCAGAGAATTGAGGGAGGGTCTTAAATTTTCTCCATTAAAAGGCAAGAACAAAATTTACATTATAGATGAAGTACATATGCTGACTACTCAAGCATTTAATGCTCTTTTAAAATCAATAGAAGAGCCCCCAGAATTTGTTTATTTTATTTTATGTACTACTGAGGTTGATAAAATACCTGAAACAATTCGTTCTAGATGCCAATTATTTAATTTTAAAAGGCCAAATAATGAACAGATACTTCAAAAATTAAAACTAATTTCTGAAAAAGAAGGAATTAATATGTCAGATGAAGAATTACATGGAATTGCTGTTTATGCAAACGGAGGTTTTAGAGATGCTGAAACTTTATTAACTCAGATGATGGGTGGTGAATCCTATCAGAGATTCGAAGACCTTTATTCATACCAGTCAAAAATCTCTTATCTTCAGTTTTTAATCAATAACGACTATGAAAATTTACTCAAATTTCATAGAAACCTTGAAAACAAGGGAATTGATATCGTTAAATGGTTCGATTCTTTCATTGGTTTTTTAAGGATTGCTACTCATTTAAGAATAGGGGTAATCGAAGAGAGCTCTAAAGTAAATCAAAACCTTGAACTAGAAATAAATAATCTCCTCTCCGAGTTCCCAGTCGGAAATTTACTTGATTTGGTTGGTCAGATGATTGATATCTATTCTAAAATCAAATATTCATCCTCACCTGAGCTTCTTTTAGATGTTTTAATTTTAAACTCTCTAAATATTACTTTCGAGAAGACTGAGAAAAAAAGAGTTATCAAAACTCAGATAATTAAACAAGTGCTGATTGATTCCACTCCTAGTAAAGTAGAAGAGACCAAAGAAGAACCAAAAACAGCATCAGAAGCAGAAATAATCGAGACTTTTGAAGAAGGAGTTTCTGAAGAAGTTGATGGTGAACTCGATCCCTCTGTTTTGGAATTGGAGGATGTGTTAAATAAGTGGAATGAGGTAGTGAAAATTTCTGGGCAGGAAAATAAACCAGTGGAGACATTACTTAGAGTTGTTAGGGTTACTAAAGTTGAAGGTAATGTACTTGTATTCGAAGTTGATTTTAAGTTTCATTTAGAGCGACTAGAGGCAAATAAAGCCAAATTATATATTGAAAACTTACTTTGTTCAGTATATCAAAATAAGTTGTTTTTCAGGGTTGTAGTAGAGAACAAAAGAAGTACTAACGGATTTAATGGTGACGAAAAAATTTCCGATGATTTGACCGATCACAATTTATCGATACCAACTGATATGTCACAAGGTGATATACTTTCAATATTTGACGGAGCTGTTCCAAGTAAATAAGTATGAAACTTCCAAAATCATTAAGTAGTTTAATAGAATCATTTGAAAGGCTCCCTGGAATTGGTCCAAAAAGTGCTCAGAGACTTGCTTTCTATATTTTAAGAATCCCTCAGAATCAAGTAGAGCTTTTTGCTGAAAATTTAATTGATGTGAAAATGAAGATTTCTTATTGCGAGGTTTGTAGAAATCTAGATGAGGAAAGTCCTTGTTTTATTTGTACTGATAGCTCCAGAAATAACTCTCAGCTAATGGTTATTACCAGCCCTATGGATGTATTTTCTTTCGAAAAGGTTGGTTTTAAAGGAATGTATCATGTTTTACATGGCAATATAGATCCTTTAAATAATATTGGGCCTGATGAGTTATTTATTGGTAAGTTAGTTGGTAGGTTAAGAGCTATGCTTGGGGAATCAGAAAAAATTGAATTAATTTTATCAACCTCGACCTCTCTAGAAGGAGAATCTACTGCTATGTATATTTCCAAATTGGTTAAAGAAGGTATTGAGTATAGTGAGAACATTAAGATTTCCAGGATTGCCAGAGGAATTCCAATTGGTGGAGATATTGAGTATGCGGATGATATAACTTTATCCAGAGCACTTGACGGAAGAAGTGATTTTTAGAAATTAAATTTGTTAAAATTAGAAAACAATGATAAAAGTTTACAATTCATATTCAAAAAAACTGGAAGATTTTATTCCTCAAAAAAATGATGAGGTAAGAATGTACTCTTGCGGACCGACAGTATACAGAAAAGCACATATCGGTAATATGAAGGTTTATGTTTTTTCAGATATTGTTGCTAGAACTCTCAGATTTTTTGGATACAGGGTTTTGAATGTTATGAATATTACAGATATCGGTCACTTAGCTGGAGATGGGGATTCAGGTGAGGATAAGATTGAGCTTGCTGCTAAAGAGATTGGAAAAACAGCAAATGAAGTTGCTAAATTTTATACGGATCATTTTCTAAATGATTTGAAACTGTTGAATATTAATTTACCGTATAAACTTACTAAAGCAACAGATTATATATCTGAACAAATCTTTTTAATTAAGGTTTTAGAAGATAAGGGTTACACTTACAAATTAGATGATGGTATTTATTTTAATGTTTCAAGATTTCCAAAATACTTTGAATATGCGAATAAAGCTGAGAATGAGCAGTCAAGAATAGGGGATAACCCAGATAAACTTTCACCTCATGACTTTGCACTGTGGAAATTTTCGACAGGTAAAAGTAGGCTGCAGGAGTACGACTCTCCTTGGGGGGTTGGTTTTCCTGGCTGGCATATAGAGTGTTCTGCTATGGCTTTGAAGGAGTTGGGTGATACATTGGACATTCATATTGGTGGGGAAGATTTAAAAATGACTCATCACCCAAATGAAATCGCTCAAAGCGAGTGTGTTACTGACCAAAAATTTGTTAAATATTGGCTTCATGCTGCCTTTCTTAATTTTAATTCTGAGAAAATGAGTAAGAGTAAGGGTAATGTCATTATTTTAGAAGATATTTTAGCTAATGGATTTAGCCCAATGGCGGTAAGATACTACTTTCTAACCTCTAATTATAGAGGATCAATGAATTTTACTGATGAAGGTCTTGATTCGGCTAAAAATACCTTAGCCAAACTTTACGATTTTGTTTCTTCTATTACAATTAATGAGCAAAAAGGAATGGATAAGAATTTCTTGGAAAAGTTTGCTGAAAAGCTTGGGGACGATTTCAATACTGCTGGTGCTTTAGCAATCATGTGGGAATTAATTAATTCTTCGATAGATAGAGAGGTAAAACTTAATACTTTACTTAAAATGGATGAGGTTTTAGGATTAAATTTGGTGAGTTTGGTGGGATTTGAGGTACCTAAAGAAGTTGAAGATTTAGCTAAAATTAGATGGACCTATAAAAAAGAGGGAATATTTGATAAAGCTGACTTTCTGAGAAGGGAAATTGAGAAATTAGGATACGAAGTTCTTGATACCAAAGAGAGTTATACTTTAAAAAAGATTTTTAAGTAATTTCAAATTCTCTAATTTGACATAGATAATTATCTATGTTAATATTTAAGTCCCGTTGAGAGAGGCCATACAAAGATGTATCTGCCACGACCTCACGGGCCAATGATTACCATTGTCCTTTTTGGGCAATGTTTTTTATACGGCTGGCTTGGGTTCGTCCCCGCCAGCCGATTTCTTTTTGTTTCCTATATAAAATCTTGAATTTAAATTTTATTAAATACTTTTTTTAAAAAAGAATATATAATTTAAATCTGAATCTTTTAGTATAAAGGAGATGAGAGATGAAGTCAGATTTTAGGGACGAATTACCAGAAAAGGTGATTAGGGAAGGGGATAATAGCTATTTTCTCTACAATGATTCCTTTGATGGTACAACTAAGATCACTGTGTATCACAAATACACAAAAGTGATTCAAGTCTCAGTGGATACTGTCTCGAGAAATGTGAGGTGTCTTTCGACTCAATCAGTAACACATAATGATTTGAAACATGTCGAGCAGCTCTTGAAAGGGGTAATACCTCAGGAAGTGCTTCTTTTGGAGTTGTTTCAGAAGGCATTAAAGTCTAAAGATGGTCTGATAGAACTTAATTACTGATTTGTTATTCAGAAGGGAGATTTGCGGCAGGGATTGACCTGCCGCTTTTTCAATTTATTTATCAATTATATAAATTTCACAATTTGTCATAAAAACTTGAAAAAATGTATAACTTATAGTATAATTTTAGTTGGATTAATCGTCTATATAGTACTAGGAGGTACATAAAATGACGAAATTGTGGAATTGGGTGTTAAAGCCTATTATTTGGTTTATTGGTATCGGGCTAGTCCTAGTTTTGATTGGTTTTGTATACTCAGTGGTAACAAACTTTGTTACTATTGGGTACAATACGGCCCAATCTATTTGGGCTACCCCTACCTCTTCACCAACAATGACGGCTACGGCTTCGGCCACAGCGACCGCAACGGCTTCGGCCACAGCGACCGCAACGGCTTCGGCCACAGCGACCGCGACCGCAACCAAGGCTAAGGCTTCTGGTAGCGGTACTAAGGCGACGGCTGCAAAAGTTGTTAAGCCAACGAGTGTTGTAGTAATACAGCAACCAGTGGTGGCAACTGCGGTTCCTATGCCCACCGTTCTAACCGGGGACGAAGGTCCCTGTCAGGGCGGTACCCAGAATATCCATTTTGCCGAAACCCGCGAGGGTCGAGGCAATTCAGGATTTCTCGCATATCAAATCGACATCGCCCCTGGTGAGGTCGGATTGTTATGGGGCAGTGAAATTCCTGGCTTTGGTACGGGGCGAAGCTTCGTAACCATAGCAGGTCCTTGGAAAGGGACGGTCGGGATTTTTAACGGGGCTGTTCGCGAAGGACAGGTCTTAACCGACCTTACTCAAGTTCAAAAGTTTTGGGGTCGAATCATCGACTGCGACATTCAGAGGGCAATCCCTCTGAAAGACCAGAAAAATGGTTTGTACACCCAATACAAACTGAACTGGTAGCCTAATCCGCCCCGTGAGTGAGGGGTTAAACTCATTCTGGGAGAGATATCGTGGTCCGCAATGCTTACGCATGCGGACCACATACCCAAATTTGAAAATTATATTTACTTTTATTTTAAAAATTAATTAAGATATGAAAAAAACACTTGCTCAAAAAAATTTAACTAGAAAACCCTTAGTTTCTATTATCATGCCTGTTTATAATGCTTCTAAATTTATAGAAGAGGCTATAGATTCTGTACTAGACCAAACATACAAAAATTGGGAATTAATTGCTGTAGACGACGGATCTAAAGATAATTCATTAGAAATACTACAAAATTACGCTAAAAAACATAAAAATATTAAAGTTTTTAAGAATAAGAAAAACTTAGGTGTTGGTAAGACAACTAACTTTGCTTTATCTAAGGCTAAAGGTAGATTTATTGCTAGATTTGACTCAGACGACTACATGCCTTCATATAGGATAGAAAAGCAGGTTAATTACTTATTAACTCACAAAAATACTATTGTCGTAGGAGGTCAAGTAGAGCTTATGAATGAGCAAGGTTTTAAAACAGGAATGAAAAACTTCCCATTATCACATAAGGCAATATATGACGGATTGTTTACATTTATGACAGTTCAACAAGGTTCAATGATGGTGAATAAATCAAAATTACCAAATGGATTTGTTTGGTATAACGACAATGCTGTTACAGCTGAGGAAGTTGATTTATTCTTTAGATTATTTAAATATGGTAATTTTGCTAACTTAAAAGTTTCTACATTAAGATATAGGCAATATAGTTCTTCAACTTCATTAAGCCAGCCAAAATTAACTTTCTATAATACCTATAGAACTAGAGAATTAGCTGTGAAGTTTTATGGTTTCAAGCCAACTACCAAAGCTAAGATATTAAACTTAGTTCAGTATTTTGTCGTAAGTATTTTACCTACCAGTTTTATTTATCCGGTATTTGCAATAATTAGAGGTCTTGGATCTGTAACTAAAATTTTAGGTTTGGATAATAAAAGGGTTTTATTAAACTTTTTAAAAAGATATAATTTGGCTAATGCCAAGTAAAATTTATCCTTACTTATTAACTTTAATAGTTTTCATAATCTCATTTCAAAACTATACTCCCGGTACGACTTTGATGGGTTTTGATAGTTGGCATCCTGAGTTTAATTTTTCTGCAGCCTTCGAAAAAACACTAAGTGTTTGGCAAGAATATATGGGACTTGGAACTCATGGTCCTATGTCTTTTGCTTCTGATTTATCAAGAAATATTTTTTTGTTACTTTTTTCATTTTTCTTACCTGAGAGTTTTCTAAGATACTTATGGACTTTTGCTATGCTTCTAGTTGGTGCACTAGGGATGTACTTTTTCTTAAATGTTAGTGTTTTTGGAAGAGGTAGAAATTATTCGAGGGACTTAGCTTTTTTAGGAACTCTGTTTTATATATTTAATCTTTCAACATTACAGCTTTTTTATACATCATTTGACGGTTTTATTGCCCAGTTTGCCTTTCTACCGTGGCTTTTTTGGTCTGGAAAAAGTTTATTAGATGGATATTCTAAGAAAAATGTTTTAATTTTTTTACTCATCACTTTTGTTAGCACCTCTCAAGCCTATACAGGAACACTTTTTTTCGCTTTCCTAATTTATTATTTTTTTTATTTATTATACGAAGTCCTGATATATCCAGAAAAGAAAAAAAGATTTTTTAATTTAGTCAGAATTTTTGTTTTCTATTTTTTGGCTAATTTTTTTTGGCTAGGTCCTGTAATTTATGCTATTGCCTTGGGAGCAGAGAATGTTTCCAAGACTACAATTAATCTTCTTTCCTCTGAAGAATCTTTTTTCTTGAATCAAAAATATGGTGATTTGGGTAATATTTTAGAACTTCGAAATTTTTGGTTTGATTCAACAGATTTTAATAACAGATTCGGAACTTTTGATCCTCTATTAGATGATTGGGCTAAACATTTAGCTTTAAATTCTAGTGTAACTATTCATTACATTTTTGTATTCCTAATAGTTTTAGGTTTAATAATTTCTGTGTTTGTCAAAAAGTTTCGTATCTTTTCTTTCTTATTTGTCATATCTATTTTCTTTTTAACAGCGGGTAGAGAACCGTTTTCTTTACCTTATAATTTTCTAAGAGATAATATCCCATTACTTAAGGAAGCATTAAGATTTCCTTTTACTAAATTTTCTATTTTAGCTTCCTTCACATATGCAATTTTATTTTCTGTTGGAATATCATTTATCTTAGATAAAGTTTCTGCATTTTTAAGTAATTATAAAAATTCTGATAGAGTAGTCTTCCTAATTTGTATTTTATTTCTAACACTTTTTGTTAACAGATTTTTCCCTTATTTTGAGGGAAAGCTCCTTAATCCAAATACCAAAGTTTTTTTACCTGGTGAATATTCAAGACTGTTTGAATATTTTAATAGCAGAAGTACTGAGGAAAGAGTGTTTTTAGCTCCTGCAGACAAGTTTTGGGCTTGGACCTACTATGATTTTGGTTACAGAGGTTCTGGATTTGTAATGTACGGTTTAAAGCAACCAGTCATTTATAGATCTTATGATGTATGGAACAAAACTAACGAGAGTATCTATTGGGAAGTTAATTACGCTGTTGAGAGTAATGATGAAAAACTTTTAGCTAGTATTATAAATAAGTATCAAATCAAACATTTTATTATAGATAGAAATGTAATAATTCCTGGTTTATCCTTGGAAGAGAACCTAAAACTTTCAAATAACTTTCAAATTTTGCTTGAGAAAACTAACCTAATAAGTACTAAAAAAAGTTTTGGTAAGATTTTAGTTTTGGAGACAAAAATTGAAATTGGAATGGCTGGGCTTAATCAATTTTTGTCTCCAGTTAGTTCTTATCAAGGGTTAAGGTATAAGGATCCGGTTCATCAGGTAATTGGAGATTACCTAGAGGTCCCTCAAAAGGAATCGAGTGTAAGTAAAGAAATAATTAATTATCCATACAGTTTCTTATCTAGTTTAAGAAATTTGAATAAAGATAGGTACCAATTATTAGATGGAGGTAAAAAGATCAGACTTCTTCCTTTAACAAAAAGTGAAATTTCATCGAATAAAGAATCTACGAATCTGTATCAGGTAACATTTGATAAAAATTCATTAAATCTTCTTGCCACAGGTTTGGCAAGCGAATCCGTCAGTTTTTCCTTACCAAATTATACAAATCTGGTCTATATAGACGACAAAAATTACTTTGATATCAAAAATTTTGAGTCAAAGAATTTTTTAGTAAGTGAAGCATCTACTTTAAATTTTTATAGTGAGAGTAACTCTAAAACATATTTAATTAATGAGTTTTACGAGGGTAAGATCGAACTTGATAGTTGTAAAGAGAATCCTACAGGTTCTTTTTCTTATCAATTTATCAACGGCAGTTTAGTTATATCCGCTTCAGAAAATAACCCAACTTTGTGTCTATTTTCAAAAATAAATAAGAACATTTTCTCCAAGGGTAATCCTGTTAGTATCCAACTTAACTTATTTTCATCCAAAGATAGTTACCTAACATTTTGCCTACAAGATAATGAAAACAAAAAATGTCAAATTGAAGGGTTTTTAAATAAAGATAATAATTTTACTTTCGCTTTCAATCCAATAAAAAATAGCAATGATTACACCTTATTTCTTTTTCCAGATTTGAGTAGGAAGGAAGGAGGTAGTTTTGAAATTGGTAATTTGATTGTTACAAATTATAATTTTATTCGTCAAGTTGATTTTAAAGATTTACCAAAACAACTATCAGATCAAAATCAGCAAATGAAATTTAATTTAACAGAGATAAATCTAACCAACAAAAGTTTTTTAAATTTATGCTCAAGTGTTAAAGGAGAAAGTGAATATGTAAAATTTGAAAGTTCAGAAATTTCTTTTTCATCAAATAAATCTCTCTGTTTAAATTTACTTGAAGGTGAGGGTTACTTTAAACAAAACCAAACAGGTTATTTGGCAGTCTTAAACTATTCATTAATTAATGAAAAGGGTGTGCCGATTTGTGCAGGCGGTAAGAGTGAGTGTTTAACTATCGATAAACTTCAGCCAGGTAGGAATTTGGAAAGAGTATTGATACTTCCTAAGAGCTCTCTTAACTTGAGAGTTGATTTATCATCTATTGTTGGAAGCAGGTCCTCATTTAAGGTTAATAGTTTGCAAATTACTGAAATAGACTTGGAAGGAAATTCAGTCTTAAATAGTCAAGTGAAGGAGAAAGATAAATCAGAAATTTCAACGAAAAGTGTTAAGTTGGATGGGGCGAGGATTAGTCCTTGGTTGTACATTGTTGATAAAAAGGACATCACCGAGAATCAGAGATTTTTAACATTAAATCAAGATAATCAAAAAGGGTGGGTAGCTTTTTGCGATTTTTCTCCTTGTGTTTTTGCTGGTTCTTCAAACGGGTATGCTTTGACTTGGGAAATTAGCTCTGCTAAGGAGAGAGTTACAATTATTTATGTTCCCCAGTTCTTATTATTTTTTGGTTTTATTATTTTAATGGTTTTATTTTTATCCAGATTTCACAAAAGAACTAACCCATAGTATATTATTTACCATATCAGCAGAGGGTATATGAAAATGTACGGGTTTCTATACAGCCCAATTCCCGGTGGAGTTTTATGTTTTTGAAGACGAGGTATTCTGAAGGGACACTGATAATATTGTATTTGGAAGTGATTGAGAAGGCAATTGAGGCTAATACTTCGGAGGTGGTCAAAGGTTTAATTGCTGGAGAAGTAAAGACCGGATCATTCCAGCTAACAACTCATTTTCTATTTATAGGACATTTAATTAATTGTTCTAATTTTCAATAAAAAATATATAATATTAAAACTATGTCACTCAAAATCGGAATTGTTGGTTTTCCTAATGTTGGAAAATCCACTTTATTTAATGCACTTTTAAAAAAAACAGTAGCTTTAGCAGCAAACTATCCTTTTGCAACTATCGAACCTAACGTAGGAATTGTAGAAGTTCCTGATAGTAGGTTTGAAGGATTAAAAAAAGTTGTTCATGATGAATACTTTAATCCAAATTCAACTAGAGAAGTTCCAGAAAGAGTTGTCCCTGCTATTATAGAATTTGTTGATATTGCAGGTTTAGTTAAAGGTGCATCATCAGGACAAGGACTTGGAAATAAATTTTTATCTCATATAAGAGAAGTTGATGCTATAGCCCATGTATTAAGAGATTTTACTGATCCTAATGTTGTTAGAGAAGGAAGTACAGAGCCTATAACTGATAGAGAGGTGATTGAAATTGAACTTGCATTAGCGGATATAGAAATTGTTCAAAAAAGAATAGAAAGGGTAAAAAATGACCTCAAAAAGGGAAATAACTCAGATCTTGAAGAAGAATTAAGAATTTTAGAAATAATGCTCAAAAGACTTGAAGCTGGAACTGATAAAAGTAATATTTCAGATAAAGAGATGGAAATGGCTAAGAGATTTAATTTACTTTTCTACAAACCCAAAATCTCCGTTTTTAATATTGATGAATCTAAAATCTCAGAATATGAAGGTAGGGAAGATGGAAATATTTATTTGTGTGCAAAATTAGAGAGCGAGTTAGTTCTTTTGGACGAGGAATCCTCTAAGGAATTTATGAGTGAGATGGGAATTAAAGAATCAGGACTAAATAAGCTTATTAGAAAAGGTTATGACTTACTTGGTCTTCAAACCTATTTTACAGCAGGTCCCAAAGAAGTCAGGGCTTGGACAATCAAAAAGGGGGCAAAAGCCCCAGAAGCTGCAGGTGTAATCCATACAGACTTTGAAAAAGGGTTTATTTCTGCAGATGTTATTTCCTACGAGGACTTAGTCAAATCAGGAAGCTATAAAAATGCTAAAAGTTTAGGACTACTTAGGAACGAAGGTAAAGCTTATGTTATGCAGGACGGGGATGTAGTAGAATTCAAATTCAATGTTTAAAACCTTGATATATTAATTATTTTATTGTAAGATAGGCGGAAGTTATATGAGAAATTACGAAATAATGACAATTAGCAAAAAATCACTAGGAGAAGAAGGATTCTCACTAGTTTCTGGTTTAGTTAGAGAAGCTATTGAAAAGAACGGTGGAAAAGTTGTCTCTGATAGCAATTGGGGTAAAAGAAGATTTGCCTACAAAATTGAGAACGAAACCGAAGGTTACTATGAAGTTATTAATTTTGAACTTGCTCCAGCAAAATTAGCACCTTTTCAAACAAGACTTTCTTTAATAGAAGGTTTGGTAAGATATATTGTTAATGTTGTAGAGGCTAAATAAGAAAGGGTATTATGTCTAGAAGTTTAAACAAAGTTCAATTAATTGGAAATTTAACCAGAACACCTGAGTTAAAATATACACCTTCTGGATCTGCATACTGCACTTTTGGATTAGCAACTAATAGAGAATGGAAAGTTGATGGTGAGAACAAGCAACAAACTGATTTTCACAATATAGTAGCTTGGCAAAAATTAGGAGAGCTATGTGCTCAGCTTCTGAAAAAAGGAACCAAGGTATATGTTGAAGGTAGAATTCAAACTAGAGAATGGGATGGACAAGATGGTCAAAAGAATAGAAGAACAGAAATTGTAATTGACGATATGATTATTTTAGATAGTAAGAAAGATGGTGCTTCATCTCAATCACAAGATACAGAAGACCAAACAATGGAGGTAGTAGAGGAAATCAATACTGATGATTTACCTTTCTAAATAAATAAATATGACATTAAAAAAGAAACCAACAAATAAAAAAGACTTTTTTGAAACAAATAAAGTTAAACCTAATTATAAAGATGTTTTGATTTTAAGAAGATTCTTATCTGATAAATTTAAAATCCTTCCAACTTCTAAAACTGGTTTAAGTTCAAAGAATCAAAGACTACTTGCAAACGAGATCAAAAAAGCAAGATTCATGGGACTTCTTCCTTACACTGACCTACATTCTCAATTATAAATTTGAGATTGATTTATAGTATTCAATTATTAAAATGATAATATTAAATTGTGTATATTCTGTCCGTATTTATAACTTCAAATAGTGTTTTTATCTTAGTCTACAAAGAAGGTAAGGCTAATAATTTTAGATTTTCTTTTTATCCTACCTTTCAAAATGAAAAGGATTTGGAGTATTTAATAACTTCTTTTTTAAAATCTATAAAGATTAAGCCCTCTGATTGCTTATTTTTAATAACTTCAACTTTTTATCAATATACATTATTTGGAAAACCTTCTTTTTCTCTTAATGAATTAATTCAAAAAGACAAAGACTTTTTATATATCTATTTTGACAACTTAACTTTAATAAGTACTGAAAATATTTCTTCAGCTTCCTTGGGATTAAGCATTAGGAGTGATAATTTTGTAGCCAATAGGTCAGTTTTTCCAGCGAAAGTATTTAATAATGACTTAGAAGAAGTTGTATTTTTTTCTAAATCAATTGATAAAATCTTCACGACAAAAAAAAGAAAAGTAGTAATCGGAGGTGATTATTTTTCGAATAAGGATATTCCTAATGAATATAAAATTAATTTAATTTCCGAGATTTTAGCTTCTGGATTTTATGAAGTTTATCTTGATATTAATTCTGAATATGCTCATTTTGCAAATTTAAATATTCAAACTAATATCGGATATAAGAGCCCTAAATTTGAAAAGTTTGTCTATCTTTTTGTTTCTGAAAAAGATACCGAATTTATGCTTGAAAGAAAAAATGACTCAAAATATGTAGAGGTAAGGAAAAAAGAAATTTTATTTTTGCATTCAGATGTAGAATCCAAGTATAAAATTGATTCAAATCTAGTTTTAAGATATAAAGGAAAAGAGATAGGAAAGGGAGATTTAATTTTAGACAGAGAATTTGGAGGAGTATTTATTGATAAAAGAAGTTCAATGCAGAAAAAAGATAATTTAGGAATTGAAAGTTTGAGGCAAGTAATAAATTCAATAGAAAAAACTTATGATTATTCCAGTTTTTAAAAATATTACTTACCATGAGGATGTTTTCTTTGAGAGAGCTCTTCCAAGTAAGGGAAAGATTCTTTTAAATTTAAACGAAAAAGTTAACAGTTACTCTAAGATTGGTTTTTCAAAAAATAGTATTAGAGAAATCCTAATCCCAATCGATTTAAAAATTGCTAAAAATTCATTTACACAAAAACAATATAAAATTGGTGACTTGGTAGCTTTTGGAAATAATAAATATCTATTTGCTCCGTTTGATGGGTATTTAGAAAATAGAGGAAAAATAAATGTTCTTGTAAAAGATCCAGAAGATTATTGGTTGATTAGCGGTGTAAGCGGAGTTGTAAGCAATGCAATCCCTTCCAGATCTATTTTAATCAAGACCAGTGGTTTTGAACTGAAGTTTTTTGCAACCTCAACTTCTTTATGTGAGGGTGTTTTAGAAGTTTTACCAAATCCTTCAGAATTAATAGAAATAGAATATATGGATAAATATATTAAAAATGGCTTAGGAAAAATTGTTTACACTGGTGACTTTCTAAGAAAAGAAATGCTACTGAAGGCAATTGAGATAGGTTGTGAGGGAATTATTACCTCAAGTTGTGATAGGGAAACTCTGAAGATAGCCAAAGAGAATAATTTCTTTGTCGGAATACTTTCGGGTTTTGGAAGAATTCCGGTTAGAGAAAAAACATGGAAATTTTTAAAAACCTTTAAATCAAAATATGTGATTGTGAGAGAAGGAAGTAATAATTTATTCATTTCTGAGTTAGATTCAAATTATAAAAATGAAAATTCATTTGTTAACCTTAAAATTGGGTTACCAGTAGTTGTATTGGATTACCCTTACTTTGGTTGGGAAGGGATTGTTACATCAATTGAACATGAAAATGTTCGTGTTAAAATTATCAAGTTAGATGAGGAAGTTGTAACACATTACTCAAATCTAATTGCTTAGATATGACAAACTTACAAAAATTTGAATTAGCTTTAGTCGTAATTGCTTTAACAGTAGCCTCATTCTTTGGAGGTCACTATTTTGGTAAAAGGGGTTACGATTACGAATTAAAATCAAATCCCCCTCAAGTAGAGATTGTTAACAAAAGACCCTCAGATGAAAATATAGATTTTGCACAATTTTGGGAAGTGTATGACACCTTAAATGACAAATATCTAGAAACTCCTTTAGACCAGAAGAAATTAATAAACGGTGCAATTAAAGGTATGGTTTCTGCAACTGGCGATCAGTTTACTTCTTATTTTGATCCGGTAGAGAATAATCAATTTGAAAGTTCTTTAAATGGCATCTATGAGGGTATAGGTGCTGAGTTAGGGTATTCTAAAGAAAACCAATTAATGATTATTTCTCCTATAGACGGTTCCCCAGCAAAAGAAGCAGGGATTTTGCCAGGAGATAAGATCATTAAAATAAACGGAGAAAGCACTTATAACATGACTTTAGGACAGGCTGTTTCTAAGATAAGAGGTAAAGGCGGTACTAGTGTTAAACTAACAGTTTTTAGAGAGGGTAAAGATTTGTTTGATCTAGATATCACAAGAAACAAGATTACCTTGAAATCTGTAACCTGGAAAGATTTGGGTAATGGTACTGCTTATTTAAGGGTATCTAAATTTGGATCTGAGACAAACTCTCAATGGGACCAAGCTGTTAAAGAAATGTCTGTAAAAATGACAGAGTTGGATTCAGTTATTGTAGATGTAAGAGGTAATCCTGGAGGATTACTTTCATCCGCAGCTTATTTATCTGGCGAATTCTTTAAAAATATGCCTGTTATATATTTTGAAGATAAATATGGAAAACAAGTTCCACTTAACTCGGAGAGAAATAATGGCCAACTTCAGAATTTAAACAATGTAATTGTTCTAATAGACGAGGGAAGTGCCTCTGCATCTGAAATTTTAGCGGGTGCTCTTAAGATAAACAAAGGAGCTAAGTTAGTAGGTAAAAAAACATTTGGTAAAGGCTCTATTCAACAGCCTTACGATTTCAAAGATGGTGGATCACTTCATGTAACTGTCCAAAAATGGTTACTTCCTGACAAATCTTGGATACATCTAAAAGGTATTATGCCTGATGTTGAAACTGAATTTGATAATGAGAAATTTAAAAATTCACAAATAGATACACAGTTAGAAAAAGCTAAAGAATTAGCTAAGCAAGGATTTTAAAATATGGACAATATGTCCCAGTCACCTGAACAAGAAAATCAACTTGAAGATTTGTCATTTGAATCGGATAAAAAGAAATCTGGAAGTAATTTTTTAACAATTTTAACTTTTGTTCTTTTTATTCTTTTTGGATCAATTGCTATTTTAGGTTATTACTTGTTCGTAAATAACAGTAATCAATCTTTAACTACTACTGTTGAAAAAATTGAGCCTAATTTAGATTCTATAAATTATAAATTACTCTCAAGCAAATCAGATTATCAAGTTTCTATATACCTATCTCAGCCTAGAAAGGAAATTAGATACATAGGGCAGGGGATTGTTGTTGGTAAGAATACAGTTTTGACTTCATCAGAGGTAATTAAAAACAATAATAGTAACGAGTTAGTAGTTGTGCACGGGGGTAGTAACATCCAAGTAACCTCAATGCAGGGATCGTTAACAGGTCTAAATGCTAATCTTTGGTTTTTAATTTTAGGTGATGACTCTAAGTTACCAGAACCTTTAAAAATTTTAGAGAAAGAGTTATCAATTGGTGACGATTTGTACTTAAAAACAATTAGAAGAGAAAACAAAGACAGTGATATATTGGAAGAAATTATTTCTGTATACCCACTTAAAATTACAGGAATTAGCGAAGATAAATCTATTTACTTAACAAATTTAAAATCTTCGGATTTTGGTAATCCTGTATATGATAAGTCGGGAAACCTAGTTGGAATAACCTCAGTTACTGACTCAGGAGGTAATATTAGGATAGTAGCAGGTAACACCCTAAAGAGGGTTGTGTTATCTGTAGTACAGACTCAAGAATTAGACAATAAAAGTAAGTTAGGTATTGATTTTGAGTTTTCAGATTTAGATAAATTTAGAAGAGAAGGAAGGCCTGTTGGTTTAATTGTTGGGAATGTAGAGAATGGAAAGGTGGGGCAAGTAGCAGGTATTAAAAAAGATGACATTATTTTAACCATAAATAACCAAGTGATTGTTTCTCAGGAAGAGTTATACAACCTATTTAATAATTTAAACCCTGGGGAAGAGCTAAGATTTGAGATTGTTAGAGAAGATAAGAAGATTGGTATTACTCTAAATCTTGAGTAACTTGATTTGGATCAATGTTTTTGACTTCTTCGAGAATTTTATCTAAATCCCCATTCATGACACCTTGAATATTTCCAAAGTTTTTTCCAATTCTATGATCGGTAATTCTATCCTGAGGATAATTGTAGGTTCTAATTTTCTCAGATCTTTCAGCAGATCCAACTTGATTCATTCTTAAATCGGTGAATTTTTTTACCTGCTGCTCTTTCATTAAATTATAAAGCCTCGAATTGAGGTATCCTAATGCTTTTTCTCTGTTTTTTCCTTGGGTTCTTTCTTCTTGACAGTCTACAACTAGACCAGTTGGTTTGTGGGTAAGCCTAACTGCAGTTGATACCTTATTAACATTTTGACCGCCGCTTCCTCCTGATCTATGGAACTCCCAAATTAGGTCATCTGGGTGAATTTCTATTTCAATATTTTTAATTTCTGGAAGTACTGCGATAGTGGCAGTTGAAGTATGGATTCTTCCAGAGACCTCTGTTTTAGGTACTCTTTGAACCCTATGAACCCCGGATTCGTTCTTAAACAAGTCATAGACATCTTTACCTTTAATTTCAAAAACCACCGTCTTAATGCCTCCGGCAGAGTCATCAGAGGATAGAAATTCATCTGTAGTTTTATAGTTCTTTTTTTCGCAATATCTCATATACATTCTATAAAGATCGAAGGCGAATAATGCGGCCTCTGAGCCTCCTGTACCGGCTCTTATTTCCATAACAGCTAGATTTGGATTAATATCAACCCCATCTTCATTTGTAGTCTTATTTGCTGAGCTTTTAATTTCTTCAATAGAGTTAAGAAGATTTTGCTTATTTAATTCTAGATCCTGTAACTCCTTTTCGATGTCGGATTTAAAATCTTGATACTCAGGGTTAGAAAGTAGTTCCTTATTTTCATTAATTTTATAGTCTATTTTTAGAACCTCTTGTTCTAAAATGTTAAGAGTTTCATCCATATAGGTATATTTTACTTAATTATTTGTTTGATTGAAAATATCTTTTAAAGATTGTTTGTAATTCGAAGAATTTTCTTCTTTTTTAACAATATTCTTGTTTTTAACAGTTTGTGAGGCTAGATTCTTTTTTCTGTTAAATTTATCAATTCTTCCTTCAGCATCCACGAAAGTAGCTTTTCCAGTGAAAAAAGGGTGGCATTTTGAACATGAATCGGTAACTAATCTCTCTAATATTGAGTTAGTTTCGAATGTGTTTCCGCAAGCACATTTAACGGTTATAGTATTTAACTTTGGATGAATTCCTTTTTTCATACTTTGTGATGATAGCACTAAAAACCTTAGATTTCAACTAATTATTTACCATTTACCTTATCAGCTGATTTGGTTACAATTACCCCTGAAAAAATAACAATTAGTCCTATAATTGCATAATTTGAAGGAACTTCCCCTAAGATAAAAAATGAAGCTGGGAGAGAAAACAGGGGAGCTAAGTATGACAAAATAGAAACCTCAGAAACTTCTAATTTGGCCTGGGCTTTAATAAAGAGAATATAGGCAATAATTGATGAAAATATGGCCATATATAAAATAACAAGAAGTGATGAATTTGAGATATTTGAGATTTTTTGATTGTAATCTTGAAAATTATACAAATAAAAAGGAATTAAAAAAATAAATGTTACTAAGAATGAGAGGAGATTGAACTCTGTAGCATCGTATTTTTTCTTATGTAACTTGATCCCAATTTTTTTCATGAGAGATATTAGTTTGATAGAGTTTGTTCCAAAAAGAAATTTTGAGTAAACAATCCAGAAAGTACCTATGATGATATTTGAGCTAATTAAAAGATTTCCTAAAAATCTGTTTTTAGCAGTTCCATTTGTTGCACTAAATAAAGGTTCAGCAATAACTAAAATCGCTCCTATAAAAGCTAAGAAAATACCAATTTCTTTAACTAGATTTATCCTATCCCTATAAAAATAATGACCAGCTGCAATTGTTACAAGAGGTCCAATTAAACCAATAATTATGGAATCGGTAGCTGTTGTAAGATCTAATCCGATAAAGAAGATAATTAATACAACTTGACCAGTAATTGAAAATAAAATTAGATTGAACCAGTCATACAAAGAATATTTTCTTTTCCTTAAATAATGTATTAAAAAAGGTAAACAAATAAGTGTAACAATCCCAAATCTAAAAAATAAAAAGAAAACTGGTTCTATATCATTGAAGGCAAATTTAACTAGTGGAGTAGCAAAAGACCAGATAATTGTAGCAATCAGTAAGTAAAAATAACTAACTATTTTCATGGGCATGATTC
This sequence comes from Patescibacteria group bacterium, assembly GCA_032117075.1. GTDB lineage: Bacteria > Patescibacteriota > WWE3 > UBA101185 > UBA10185 > JAUMAA01. The sequence continues at coordinate 122,922 of JAUMAA010000003.1, read as the reverse complement.
TTTTGTAAATAATCTATTAAATTATGAAGAGAAAGAGTAAACTGAGCTCCGTCACTGAGTTTTTTGATTGTAACTGTTTTATTTTTTATTTCGTCATCACCAATGATTACTGTATAGTCAAATAACTTTTTAGAAGCATACTCCAGTCCTGAAGAAGTACTTTTAGGAGTTAAGGATGTGTCCACAAAGACATTTTTCACTAAATTCCTAATTTCATTGGATACAATGAAAGATTGCTCTAAAAGAATTTTGGTAGAAGTTTCGTCTTGATGATTATGAATTGCAAAAACAAATATCTTTTTCTTGGTAGAGAATTTATCTTTTTCTGGTAAAAGATTCCAGTTTTCTAAAAAGATTCTAAAAGTCTCATTGCCTGGTGCAAATCCTATAGCAGGGAAGTTATGACCGCCAAATATATCTGCTAAACCATTGTATCTCCCGCCTCCAAAGAGTGATCTAGGGTTATCTTTGTTTTGATCATTTACTTCAAATACCAAACCATCATAATAATCAAAACCTCTGACTAAGTTTGCTTTAAATTTTATATTTTCAGTTTGACCTAAATTTTTTAATATTTTTAGTATATCTTCTATATTTTTAAACCCTTCATTTGTTTTTAATATAGGAAAAAGGGTAGTTAACTCTAAAAAATCAGAACCTAGGAATTTTCTAATTTGGTTGAAATTTTCTTCGGAAGTAATTTTTAAGATTTCTTCTTTAAATTTAGATTCAGATATTTTTTCAAATTTATCCATAATTCTTATAATCAAAATTTTATCCGAATCTAAAATACTTAATGAATTTAAAAAAGAATTAATAAGATTTCTATGGTTAATATTAATCATAAAAGAATCCCTTGGTGCTTTGAAATGATTCATAATACTTAATGCAAGATTCAAAATTTCTACATCTGAGTAAATGCTTTCGTCCCCAAAAATATCTGCATTTAATTGCCAAAACTCCCTATTTCTTCCTTTTTGAGGTTTTTCATTTCTATAAAAAGACCCAATACTAAAAAATTTAATTGGTTTAGACATCTCTTTATATTTGGCAGCTACCATTCTTGTAACAGAGGGTGTCATTTCGGGTCTTAAAGCCAAGTCTCTATCTGCTAAATCTGAGAAAGAAAACAGTTCTTTGTTTCCAACATCTTCTCCTGATTTGGCTCGGTAAATTTCTGCATTTTCTATTATCGGTGTTTGGTATTCAAGAAAACCGTGGCTTTCACATACAAATTTCCAACCATCGAAAATGTAATTTTGAATTTGCATATCCTCAGGATAGAAGTCTTTAGTTCCTTTATAGGAATTTGTTGAAATCATAATTTAATTTTAAATCAATTATTCTAAATTTAAAACTTTTTGATATTATTAAATTTATGGAATTGACATATATTGGACAATCATGCTTTTTTATCAAAGGAAAGAAAACCTCTCTTTTAATCGATCCCTACAATCCAGATATAACTGGTTTCAAGATGCCAAAGCAAACAGCTAAAATTTTGCTTAACTCTCATGATCATGAGGATCACTCATTTAATAAACAAGTTAACCATGAAAAACTAATTGATACTCCTGGTGAGTACGAAGTAGATGATGTTTATATTACCGGTTTTTCTACTTTCCATGATGACAAAGAGGGTAAGGAAAGAGGAAAGAATATTGTTTTTCAAATTGAAGTTGATGGTATCAGCATCCTACACCTTGGAGACATAGGACATGAGTTACCAGAAAAATACATATCAAAAATAGGTAGGGTAGACATATTATTAATACCTGTTGGGGGAAAGTTTACAATAGATGCTTTTGAAGCTTCCAAGATTATTTCAACACTTGAACCCGCAATCGTAGTTCCTATGCATTTTAGAACCGAGGACTCCTTATTAAAAGAATTGGATGATTTGTCTAAATTTTTACATGAAATGGGAGTTTCATCACCTGAAAAATTAGATTCATTAAAACTCACTGCTCCAGAGAACGATGAAAAAGAGACTAGAATAGTAATTCTTAATCAAAATCATTAATTAATTCTGAAAGGGTAATATATGAGTTCAAAAAATAATCTTAGGTTACCGCCTCAAGATATAGATGCTGAAAAATCAGTTTTAGGTTCAATTCTTTTAGATAAAAATGCAATCATAAATATTGTCGATTTCTTAAGAGCAGAACATTTTTATAAAACTGCTCACCAAAATATTTATCATTCAATGGTTAATCTTTACGAGAAAAGAGAACCGATAGATGTAATAACTCTTCAGAATGAATTAAACAAAGAGGGCAAATTAGAAGATAGTGGAGGAGTAGCTTATCTAACAGAACTTGTTTACTTTGTTTCAAGTTCAGCGAATTCTTTAAATCACGCAAGACTAATACAAGAAGCTTCAATGAGAAGAAATTTAATTTCCTCAGCAGCTAAATTAACAGAGCTGGCTTATGAGGAAGACTCTGTTAGTGCGATTATAGACAAGGCTGAGCAAAATTTGTTTTCAATATATAAGGACAATGTAAAGAGTGATTTTAAACCACTTTCACATGCACTTGATAAATCTTTTGAAAGACTTGATGATCTTCATAAAAATCCAGGAGGACTTAGAGGAGTGCCAACTGGCTTGAAACAGCTTGATAGGATGATGTCAGGTCTTCAAAGAGAGGCTTTGATTATTCTAGCAGCCAGACCTTCGGTAGGTAAAACTTCATTAGCAATAAACATGGCTCAATTTGCATGTATTAATCATAAAAAAAGTGTAGCTTTCTTTTCATTAGAAATGGGAGATGAAGAAATTGTTCAAAGAATGCTTTCAGCTCAGGCTAATATCGAAAACTGGAAAATTAAAAACGGTCAATTAAATGATGATGAAATGGCAAGATATTCAACGGCAATGGGTGAGTTAGGAGATATTAGTTTTCACATTGATGATACTCCGGGAATTTCAGTATTAGAAATGAGAACAAAAATTAGAAGACTAATGATGAAAGTGCCTATCGATTTAATAATTGTTGATTACTTACAGTTATGTAAGTCATATGTAACAGAGAGTAGGGTACAACAAGTGTCCGATATATCTCAAGGGCTCAAGAATCTTGCAAGAGAGATGAAGATTCCTGTTGTAGCCCTTTCACAGCTCTCAAGAGCGGTAGAAAGTAGAGACGACTCCAGACCTCAATTATCCGATCTTAGAGATTCAGGGTCTATTGAACAGGATGCTGATGTTGTGATGTTTTTATCACGTCCTCAAAAAGATAATAGGGAGGATTATGTTCTTTCTATTGCCAAACATAGAGCGGGGGCAACAGGGGATATTCAACTATTATTCAAAGGAGATAGAACCCGTTTTTACGAAGTTACACATCAAAACCCTTCTTAATGTTTGGTATAATGTGCCTATGCCATGGTGGCGGAACGGTATACGCGTTGGTCTCAAAAACCAATGAGAGCAATCTCTTGAGGGTTCAAATCCCTCCCATGGTACCAAGTAAAAATTTTTAATTGAAGAAAGATAGTTTATGTTATACGCATCAGATTTAAAAACAGGAGTTGTATTTCAGGACAGTAATACTCCATTTAAAGTAGAAAAGTATGAGCACTCCAAGACAGCAAGGGGAGGGGCTACAATCAGAGTAAGAGTAAGAAATTTGCTTGATGGATCTCTTTCAGAAAAATCATATAGCTCCGCTGATTCTTTTAAGGAAGCAGATGTATATAGAAAAAATGTACAGTATTTATACTCAGACAGTTTTTTTGTTTTTATGGATCCTTCAACTTATGAGCAAATTGAAGTTTCTCCAGACATTGTTGGTGAAAATAAATATTTCTTGAAGGAAAACGAAAATTATTCTTTGATGTACTTCGAAGATTCTCCAATTTCTGTTGAGGTTCCAATTTCGATGGTTTTTGAAGTAGAGTATACCGAACCTGGTTTTAAAGGAAATACCGTAACAAATACTCTTAAAGATGCTAAATTAACAAATGGTCTTGATGTTAAAGTACCCACTTTTATTAAGATAGGGGATAAGATTAGAATAGATACAAGAACCAATGAGTATATGTCTAGAGCTTAAAAAAATCTAAAATGCCTGCCTTAGTCTTTCTGAATAACTACAAAATCTTACTTGGATTATTAGCAATTTTATATATTGTTTTCAAATACCTTCACTACCGAGGTATGAGAAAAGAGAATGCTTTTGATACTTTTTTTGTATTTATCATAATTCAGGCTTTAGTTCAAAAGGCTTATTACTTTTACCTTAACTACCAAAATTTCCCTTCTATCTTGGAGATTATCCTAAATTTAAATATAGCTTCTGATGCTTTTTTCTTAGCTCTTATTGTTAATTTTCTAATTGCCTACTCTTTAAGTAAAAGATTTAGATTTTCTGTATACCATATTCTTGACTCTCTTACTGTTTCAACTATAATTTTTACTTTTTTTTATAGTTTTGATTTTCAAAACCCATTAGCAAATTTAAATTTAATCTATTTGTTTTTAGTTCTGATAGTTTTATTAACTATTAAGAGGAATTTAATTTCTGGATTTTTGAGTTTTGCATTTGTATTTTTATTTACAAATATTTCTATAATATATTCTTATTCAACAAACAGTTTGATTTTTTACATACTTCTTAATACAATGAATGCATTATTAATTTTAAGAAGGAGTAAATATATGGAAAAACATCTATCAAGTGATTTTATAGAAAATAGTAAAGCTAAACTAATTGCTAGAAGGGAAGAGTTAATCAAAGAGATTGAGGACATTGATAATAATGGGCCTAGAGATATGGGAGACTCTGATTACATCGATGAGGTTATGGATGATCAGGATATTGAGAACGGAAAGATTAATAAAAGATTTTTAACTAAAGTTCTTGAGAAAATTAATAGAGCTCTTCAAAGAATTGATGAAGGAAAGTATGGATATGATCAAAAAACAGGTCAGCCAATTGATAAGGCTAGACTCGAGCTATTTCCTGAAGCAGAAGAAAACGTTCGTTAGTCTCGTATTTTTTTTGAATTGTATTCATTTATTGATTCCGGTAGGTATTTATAATGAGAAGTTCAATCCATTATTTGGTTTGGTACTTCTCATTTTGCTTTTATTTTCCTTTTTAAAAACAAAAGGAGGCGAATTTGAGAGCTTTCTCTTACAAATAATTTTTTTAACCTTTGGATTTCAAATACTAGGTTATTTAGTTCATGATTTTAAAGTGAATGATTATTTAGATTTTGTTGTCTTTCAGACTAATATTCCCGATATGATTATATTTTTTACTCTATTGACATATCTGATATTTCAGGCAAAATCGTACCAATTAAAAAATTGAATAAAATTGTGATTTTAAAAAAGGTGCATTTAGATTTATATTTTTATATCGGGTTACTTATTTTTATCCTAGGTAAGGTTATTAACCCTTTTTTCTTAGATTTTTACATATTTATTAATATTTTTGGCTTATTTTTGCTGATTAATTTGTTTATAAATAACTCTATGAGGTTTAGATTCTCTAATATAGGTTTGCTCGTACTAGGTTATATCTTGTATTTAATAGGGAACTTAATTTTTATCTCAGATATAAGTTTAGACTCATTTTATTTGTCTGATTTATTTTTTCTTTTTCAGATATTATTAAAGCAGTGTTTTCTAATTAAAACCAACTTCAAATATAACTTTCTAGAAATTATTAAAAGTTTAGTTTCTTTTAATTCATTGATCCTTGTTTTTAGTGTGATTGCTTTGAATTACTTTGATTACAGTTTGATTGATTTATATTACTTCTTCGAATCTCTATTAGTTTTAATAATTTTAGTTTATATCAATATAATAAATAGAAATTTTTTTCAAAACTTCAGAGAAATTGATCTGGATTACTTTTTTTACGGTCAGCTTCTGTGGTTAGTGGGGGATATCTCTTATTCAGAAAGTAACTTATTAAATACCTATATGATTGGGGATTTTACAGATTTATTTTTCTTTGTAGGTTTTTACTTCTTTATTAAATCTTTTAGATTTTATAATTTCCAGTTTAATCTTAATCTTGCTAAAACATATATTTAAACTAGAATAATAATATGGAAAAATTCAAAATTTTAATCGTAGAGGACGAACATGATATAAGGGAACTATACAGAGACTTACTTACAGATCAAGGTTTTGATGTTATGGAGGCAGCAGATGGTGTCAGTGGTCTAAGGTTAGCTAAAGAGTCATCTTGGGATTTGATGTTGCTTGATATCATGCTACCTCAAGTTGATGGATTAAGAGTGTTAGAAGAGATTAGACAGAAATTTAAAAACCCTATTTTAATTATTAGTAATTTGAACAATGACGACATTATAACTAAATCAATGGATTTAGGATCAAATGGTTATGTTATTAAATCTGAATTGAATCCAGCTCAATTTATTACTGAAGTTAAGAAATACCTAAATATTTTATGAAGATACTTTTAATAGAGGACGACAAAGATATCTCTGAGCTTTATCAAAATATTTTAGTAGATAACTCTTTTATTGTTGATGTAGCCTTTGACGGAGACTCTGGGATGGAGAAAGTTGAAAAAGGAGACTTTGATATCCTTATTGTTGATATAATGCTTCCTAATAAGGATGGTCTTGATATATTAAAGGATTCAAAAAAGAAAGGCTTCTTAAATAAAAAGAAGGTTTTAGTCCTCTCATCTATTGATAGAAATGATGTTCTTGATGCTGCTGAGACTTTTGGTGCCCAAAAGTACATTGTAAAGTCATCTGTTAATCCGCAGGAATTAATTGATATAATAAATAATCTCTAACTTATGGAATCTCAAATCAAAGTGGTTTTTGAAAACGAAAATTTTATAGTGTTTAATAAGCCTTCAGGTCTGATTGTAAACAGATCTCAGACGGTTAAAGATTCAACACTTCAGGACTATCTTGATGAAAATATAGAAATGGATTCAGATGACGACACTGAAAGTGAATATAACAAGAGAAATGGAATTGTACATAGACTTGATAAAGCTACCTCAGGTATTATTTTAGTAGCCAAGAATGAGGTTTACTTTACTTATTTACAATCTCTTTTTAAAGAAAGAAAAATCAAGAAAGAGTATTTGGCTGTGGTACTTGGTAAAGTAGAGGAGGAGAGATTCGAAATTGATGCTCCCATAGGAAGAAATCCAAAGAGTAGGTTTAAATATGCCATAGTAAGAGGGGAAAAGGAATCTCAAACATTTTTTGAAAGGGAGAAAGTTGTTACCGAAGGTGATTTAAACTTTACATCTCTCAGATGTTACCCAAAAACTGGAAGAACTCATCAAATAAGAGTGCATTTAGCTGCTTACGGTTTCCCAATTTTAGGTGATAATACCTATTCTTCTCATAAAGATTCTGAAATGTATGAAAAGATAGGAATAAATAGGTTGATGTTACATTCAAAATCGGTTACATTTAATAGTATGGATGGAGAAGATTTTTCTTTTGAGTGTGAAACACCGGAGGAATTTTCAAGATTTATGTAATTATTCGTATGAGAAGAAGAACTGCCTACAAAACAAAATCCAAAAAATTGGTAAAAAAAATTAAGTCTTTTTTAATTTACAGTACCTTATCAATTGTCCTTATACTTTTTATTTCTCAAATATTCATGTCAAACATTTTAGAATACAGTTTTTCTCTTGCCAAGAGTGGGGTAGGTAAGGATTTTAAAAATGCAGATAAATACAATTTACTACTTGTTAAAAAGAATAGCTTAAACGATATTCTAGAAGTAACTTTAATTGTTTTTGATAAAAGTAATGAAAAATTATTTTCATACGAGTTAGATGTTCATCAAGAAAATTTTTACTTTGAAAAAAAAGTAAGTTCCTTAAAATTTTCTTTTAAAGATAAAGAATTCAAACAAGAAGATTTGGTAAAAAACTTTGAAAGAAATTATGGTTTACTTATAAATCATTCAATGGTTTTTAGGTCAAATGATTTTGATTTTTATAGAAAAGCAGTTGAAGGAAATATCAGAATTACTGAGTTGGGAGACTTACTAGATATAAAAAATTTAGGAATAAGAAATACATTTTTAATGTACTCCTACTCGAAAGATATACCTGTTGAAAATAAGAAAGTAACCAAGATTACTTCTATTTTTGACCTAGATAAAGAGTTAAAGCAAATTTATATAGATTCTGAAATAGCAGAAGAAAAGCTTTCAATATCCTTAGTAAATGCTTCTGGAATTAATGGATTAGGAAAAAGGGTGTCACGATATGTTTCCAATTCAGGTGGAAGAATCATTGATTTAACAACCAAGAATACCAACGAATCCAAATCTATTATTTTTTATAAACAAGATTCAAAAACCGCATCATACCTATCTAAAGTTTTAAATATTGAAAATATGATAAAAGTTGAGGAGGGTTCCTCTAAATTTCAAGATTATCCAGAACTAATCAAATCAGATGTAGTTGTTGTGCTTGGACTTGACATTTCAGAGGATTTAAGGTAATATAATGTCATATCTCTCTCACGCACGGCACTCATATTTTGGGGTGCCGTGCTTATTTTATATAGTATTAGAGAGGTAAAAAATTAAGGAGATATGAATTTAATAAAAATTTTGGATCAATTTTTAAAACCAAAAAACACTGTGCATGATATTGGAAATAAAGTTGTTTTAGAGGTAAAAGTTGTAAGACCTTCAGCAGGTTCCGATAAGGTTTCTATTCAGTCAGACCCACTTGCTGCTGAACAATTATTTTCTGTTATTCATGGAATAATTAAAGAAGACGGCGAGGCTAATCATTTTTCATTTGAAATATTCGTTAAAAACGAAAAGATAAAATTTATTGTTGTTTGTCCAGAGATTTTAGCATCTCATATGGAATCTCAAATTTATGCTCAATACCCAATGGCTCAAATTACCAGAATTCCAGATTATTCTGAAGAGATTTCAAACTACCAATTAGTAAAAGGTTCCGGAATATCTTTACTTAAAAAAGATTACCTGCCTATTTTAACTTTTAGAAATTTTGAGGTAGATCCTCTTTCTGCAATAACATCCTCCCTGTCACAAGTTAAAGGTGATGAAGGATTGGCAATTCAAATTTTGACAAAACCTAGACCTGATAACTGGCAAATGGATGGTTATGAAGCTATTTCAAAAATAAAGAAAAAGGAATTTTCCGATAAAAAAGAGGAATTTATTCTTTTTAGATTCATTAAATTTATATTAAAAATTTTAGGATTTATTTTAAGTAGAATTTTAAATCCAAATGCAGTACAAGAAAAAGATACCAAAGCTGCAAAAGTTATTTCAGCGCTTTCTCAGTCTGAAGAAGTTACAGTTTCTGGAATTGAAAATAAACTAACAAGGTCAGGATTTGATTCCTTTATTAGAATAATATCTTTTTCAAATAATCCTATTGATGTTGACCAGAATTATAGAAGTTGCATTGCCACTTTTAGTCAGTTTTCTAGAACAAATTTAAATTCATTTGTAGAAGTAAAAGAGTTAGATTCTAAAAAATTATTAAGTGACTTTCAAAATAGAAGGTTGGACACTGATTCTACTTATATTCTAAACACAGAGGAGTTGGCCTCTATTTACCATTTACCGAGTTCATCAGTTGATATTCCTAATATTGATTGGGCCCCAATAAGACAAAACGAGATCCCTGATGATTTACCTAAAGATAACTGCATCTATATTGGTAAGGCTACTTACAGAAATAAATCAATAGAATTTGGAATCAAGGAGGGTGCAGACAGGTTAAGGCACATGTATATGATTGGAAAAACCGGAACAGGAAAATCATCTTTATTTTTAAATATGATAATTCAAGATATTTTAAAAGGTAATGGAGTCGGTGTGATTGACCCTCACGGAGAATTAATTAGAGATATTCTAGATTACATTCCAGAAGAAAGAATTAAAGATGTAGTGCTAGTTGATCCATCTGATTTTGATAGACCCATTGGAATTAATATTATGCAGCTCGAAGAAGGGGAGTCAATCGATAGGGCTGCCGCAGAGATTGTAAATGCTTTTAAATCTATTTTCGCAGATTCTTGGGGACCTAGACTTGAATATATTTTAAGAAATACTGTGAAAGCTATTATGTCAGTTGAAGGAACTACTGTTCTTGGAATAAAGAGAGTTTTAGAGGATGACGACTATAGAAAATTTATTGTTTCACAATTAAAAGACCCAGTTTTAAGGAAGTTTTTTGATAAAGAATTTGCAGAGTTTAAATCAAACAATAAACTTAAAACAGAAAGTATCTCTCCAATTCAGAATAAAATAGGTCCTTTTGAGACAATTCAAATAATAAGAAACATTTTGTGTCAAAGAAATTCTACAATAAATTTTAGTGACATTATGAGTTCTAAAAAAATATTCCTATTCAATTTATCTAAAGGAATGTTAGGGGATGATGTGAAGAATCTTTTCGGTTCATTAATTGTTTCCAAAATTCAGTCAACTGTTCTAAAGAGGGCAAATATACCTAATGAAGAACGATCTCCTTTCTATCTATACATTGACGAGTTTCAGAATTTTACAACTGATACATTTCAATCCATTCTTTCTGAGTCTAGAAAATATGGTTTAGGTTTGTATTTAACTCATCAATTTATTGAACAGTTATCAGATACTATGAAGGCTGCTGTAATTGGAAATGTAGGAACAATAGTCACTTATTCCTTAGGGTCAAGGGATGCCTCGGTTATGAGAGAAGTATTCGCACCTTATTATGATGAAGTTGATATTCAAAATTTACCAAATTTTAATATTATTACTAAAATGATTGTAGATGGTACCTCAACTAAACCATTTACTGCTGAAATTATTAAGCCTTGGTTAAGGTATCAAAAAACAGGAAACAGAGAAAAGATTATAGAATTTTCAAGAAATACATACGGATCTGATAGAGTTGTTGTTGACTCAAGAGTGGAGAAGTGGATATCTACTGATTTTAAAAAAGTATTAAATGACCTGAAAGAGAAAAAATAGTATAATTAATGTATGAATAATAAACCAATTGATAAAAATATACAAATTAAATTAGAGAGTTTGAATTTACCAAAGAAAACTCTAGAAACCATTTTGGAGCATATAAGAGTAGCTAGGAAAAGATTAGACAGTGTTGAAAACATCATTAATGAGGCACAAAGAGCTCAGTACTCTCCTTCAAGAGACATGCCTGGTGAGTTAGGTGTTTTTGATGGTGAGTACCTTGTAACTCAATCTGGTGTTAAATATGAGGTACCTAAAAACTATGCAGCAAAGTCATTATTAATTGTAGGTGATGAATTAAAGAGATACCAAGAAGAAAATGTAGATAAGTATGTTATTTTCAATAAGATTCCACGAAAAAAAGTAAAGGGAACCTTATCTAAAAAGGATGGTAGGTATTTTGTTTTACTAGAAAATAATAAATCATATCAACTTTCTAAATCTGCTGTCGAGTTTAGGAACTTGAAGCAAGGGGATGAAGTGTTGGTAGTTATCCCAGAGACAGATAACGGATCCGATTTTGCTGCCATTGATAAATTAGCAACTCAGTCAGGGGTGAACTTGCCATCTAAGAAAATTAAACCTATTGAAATAAGAAGAGCTCCTCAAATGAAGACTGAAACAAAAGATAATAAACCAGCTTTAAATGAAACTATTCAAATTGAAACTCCTAAAAAAACAGAAAGAGTAGATTTTTCAGACGAAGATCTTTTATAGTTGGCTTTATAATTTGAAAAATGTCTTTTTAATTTGAAAAAAGAAATTATTTTGGAGTTTTTTACTCTTCTTTTTCAGAACCGGATTCTTCCTCCTCAGGAGTTTCTGTTTCTTCTGTTTCTTTTATTTTTTCATCTGTATCTGTAATAATTTCACCCATTTCTGGAGCATCCATATCATCTGATGACTTAACATAAGGTCTAATATCCTGTTTCTCGGAAGGGAAAACTGAGATTGATGAAGTAATTAGTATTTTGATTTTTTTATCTTTTCCACCAATAAACTTAATATCAACATCTCCTTTTTTGGAAATAGATTTCAATATAGCTTTAGCAATTGCATCTGAAAGATAGTTAACTAAAGATTGCTTTTCATCATCTCGATGGACCGAAACTGTTTTTTCTTTAATTTTGAGAATAAGGTTATCTCCAAATTTAAATTTGTCGCAAGTAATTCCTTTGGTAAGTATCTCAACCGTAAGTTCAATTGAGTTTCCAGGTTCTTTAAGTAATCTATCGGTATTGGGAACGACAAATTCTTGTATCTTCTTTTCCTTAACAAATTTCATTTTTTCGAGAGCAATTTTATTAATTGGATCTATTTCTAAAACTTCTGAGTAGTATTTTTTAGCTTTTTTAAAATCCTGAAGCTGTAAGTATGAAATCCCAAGTCTTAGTCTGGCATCAAGATTTGACTCATCTTGTGAAAGGATCTGAAGGTTCAAAGCTATGGCTTCGTTCCAATTTTTATTTAATGCTGCTTTAATGGATAGTTTTTGCAGTTCACTTAAAGTTAAACTCATAAACATAAATTTATCAAATTGTTAGAGGTAGTCAATACTTTTGTCTAGATTTTTTTCTAAAAATTTGGTATTTTTGCCATTATGGCAGGTCATTCTAAATGGAAAAATATCAGAAGAAAAAAAGAAGCATTGGATTTTAAAAAATCCCAGTCTTTTACAAAGTTAGCCAAATTAATAAGTGTTTCCTCGAAAAGGGGTGGGGGAGACCCTGTTGCCAACCCAGAATTGAGACTATTAATTGAAAAAGCTAAAGAAGCAAGAATGCCAAAAGAAAACATCGAACGAGCAATTAAAAAGGGAACCGGTGAGCTTGAGGGTGTAAGCTACGAAGAGGTAAATTATGAAGCATTTGGTCCGGATGGAGGGGCATTTTTAATTGAATGTGTTACAGATAATAAAAATAGAACTGTAGCTGAGTTGAGAACAATTTTTTCTAAAAATGGTGGTTCAATGGGAACTGTTGGATCAGCTTCCTACATTTTCGGAAACGACCTCAATAACCCAATTTTTAAAGTAAAGCTCAGTTCAGGAAACATAGAAATGGTTGAAAATATAATAAATTTTCTGGATGAAAGCGATGATGTAATAGAATTCTACACAAATTATGAAGATGAAGGTGGGGAAGAGTAGTTATTCGTGTTAATATTTTAAATATGAAAATCTTAGGAATTGATCCTGGAACTGCAACAACTGGTTTTTGCTTACTTGATTATAATGACGGGGAAAAACCAGTTATACTAGAGGCATCCACCTTTGAAACATCTCCAGAGTTTTCTATTGCAGATAGACTTTTAATTCTACACAAACTAATAGACGATAAAATTGCTGAAACAAATCCTCAGTGTTTGGTTATTGAGAAGTTATTTTTTAATACCAATATCAAAACAGCAATTGCAGTAGGGCAGGCAAGAGGGGTGCTTTTAATGGCAGCTGCAAAACATAAACTAGATATTTTTGAGTATACTGCTTTGCAAGCTAAACTAGTTGTAACAGGTTATGGTAGGTCGACTAAAAAAGAGGTTCAGGAAGCAGTAAAAAACTATTTTAATCTTGAAAAGATAATTAAACCTGATGATGCAAGTGATGCGGTAGCTATTTCTTTATGTCACATACATAAAGAGTTAATAAAATGAGTAGTATTTCTAGAAGAACTAAATTTTTATTTGCATTTATATTTTATCAATTTGGCATTTTACTTTTTGACTTCGTAAAATTAGATAAATATTTGTTTCTTGGAATAGCACTTTTTGTTGTCTTTATAATAAACTTGGTAGCTTTGTATCCTGGATTTAAGTTTAGAGACCTGATAATCATCTCATTTCTTCCATTAGTAATACTTTCTTCAACTATCATGGGTTTAATTTTTTTTCCAAATCTTTCATTTTTATTCAAATATCTACTAATGTTTTTTTCAGGTGCTTTATTTTATTTGAGTTTACTTATTAATAATTTAATTATTGCTGAGAAAGTAGAGGATACCTCGCTCCCTCTATTTAGGGTCGGTCAGGTATGGTTACAAATATTACTCATAGTACTAACCATACCTTTTATTACAGTCATTTACAAATTTAATTTTAAGTTTTACATCCATAGTTTATTTATCTTTATTTATTTACTCACCTCCAGTTATGTATATTTACATTCTTATCTGATCTCAAAAAGGGATAGTGTAAGTAATAGGGAGTATATTCTTTTGATTTTTCAAATGGTCTATCTTCCTGTGATTGCTTCAGTAGCTACTAGTTTTATTTCTGCTGAATCCTTCTTTAGAGCTACATTCATTACCTCCGTGTATATGTCGATGGTAAGTTATGCAAGAAATTATGTAGATAACTCATTAAATAAGAAATTAATTATTCAATATGTAGTAATTAGCTCATTCTTTTTATTAGTTTTGATTGCATTTAAGCCTTAAAACACCTACAAAACCCAAAGAAAGGGCAGGGAAGTTATCATGAAGTGGAGAAGAGTGCCAGGATATTTGTCATAATTTTAAATTGGAGGTTTGTCATAATTTTTTTAATTACCGAATGTGGAAAACATTTCCTGCACATTTAGTGATTAAAATGAATAAAAATAGAATTAAATCTGAATTAAATACGATTTAATTTCAATTTAGTGTTTTTATTTTTTATTATTAATTGCTAATTAACTTGCTTAGGGAATTTTGCGGAATTAACCTCACCACTCTTCCAAGAGATTTAGGCTCTTTTTATTTCCTATACCTTATATGTCGTTAAACATACATTATACGACATTTTGTATATTTCGAATTTTATTTATTTTTATTTATTTTTCTCTTTTCTATTTATTTTTATTTATCTGGAATTTATTTTTACTTTTATCTTTTAATTTCCCTTTCTACTCTATTTTTTGTTCTTTTCTCTTCTTTTATCTTTTTTTAACTGTTTTTAAAATTTTAAAATTATTTCTTGCATATTCGTTCGTTAATTAAATTTTTTTATAAATGATAAACTAATCAACTTTAAATTTATAATCGCTCACAGGTCATTTTATGAGGTGCTATTATTATGTATATGGACTTAACAAACTATATTGTGAAATTTCTTGAACATTGTGAAATAGATAGAAACCTTTCTCCCAATACCATTAAAATGTATGACTTTTACTTAGCTGACTTCAGAAATTTTTTAGTTAAGCTTTTAAAAAGAGATCGAGTTACCTTAAGCGATATTAATTCTGATAATTTAAAAAAATATAGAATTTATTTAAATAGAAAACCAGCTAAGGGTAAGTTTAATGAAAATTATAAATTTGCAACCCAGAAATCTTTTTTAGTTTGTTTAAGATCTTTTTTAAAATATTTGATTGTAATAGAAAAACTTAACACTCTCTCCCCTGACGAAATTTTACTTGGAAAATCTGAGGGTCGTATTCCTAAGTTTTTACAAGAAGATGATTTAAAGAGTATATTTAGTGTTCAAAATATGGCTAAGAGGTCTGGAGTTCGTGACAAAGCAATTTTACAAGTTCTCTACTCCACTGGACTTAGAGTTTCAGAGCTGGTTAATTTAGACAGAGATAAAGTAAATTTAAATTCAGGCGAATTTCCAGTCATTGGTAAGGGTCGTAAAGTTCGAACTGTTTATTTATCACCTGCTGCTATTGAGTCATTAAGAAGGTATTTAAACACTCGTAGAGATGACTTTAAACCTTTATTTATAAGATATTCAGGTGTCAAAATGAAACCTGAAGATTTTGATGGTGAGTCATTAAGATTGACAGTAAGATCCGTTCAAAGACTAGTTAAAAAATACATAGGAATTGCAGGTGTTGCGGTTGATGCCACCCCTCATACTTTAAGACATTCTTTTGCAACTACCCTACTATCACAAGGTGCTGATCTAAGAAGTGTTCAAGAACTCTTAGGCCACTCAAATGTATCAACAACTCAGATTTATACTCATGTTACAAATAAACAATTAAAAGATGTTCACGATAAATTTATGAAAGATTTGTAAGATTTTTATTGACCTTTGAGAATGATTTGTTGAATAAATCTTGAAGTCTCAGCTTCGATTAAATCATCAAGATTTGGTATTTGTTCTTCAATGTACTTATCTATTCGACTGGTATTTTTGGAATCTAAAATCGCAAGAAACTCTTCCGATTTATTTAATGGAATATTTATTATAATTAATTTATTAATTCTATCGTTATACTCATTAATCAATTTGGTTTTTAAAAGTTCTTTCTTTTCATTTTCCATAGTTTCGAATTTAGGTAAAGTAAGAAGATGATCCAATAAATTATTTAAAATTTCGTTTTTATTCATATTAATTTTTAATTAAAAAATATTTCTATTTCTTTCTTCAATTATTCGGTTCATAACTCGTTGACTTATTATTCTTATCTACTCTATCTGAAATTCCTGTAATCTGACCTCTCTGGACAAAGCTACTTGCAACTATATTTGCAACTGTTTGATTAAAAGCAGGATTTTCAATTGTTTCATTAGTTTCTCCTACTCTACCTCTTTCTCCTTCCCATCTCATCATATCCAGTTCATCCTGGGTTGGTCTTTTTGAATTTTCAAAATCTGTAGGCATGCTTTTATGTTTCCATATTTGAAGTGTTATGTCAAATTTGATATTAATTAAAATTAATTAAATCGTGAGAATGGGATTCTCTAAGTCCCGCAGAGGTAATTGCCACAAATTTTGCATTTTGTTGCAACTCAGGAATATTAAATGCTCCAGAATAAGATAGTCCAGAAGATACCCCAGCTTTAATTTTTTCAATAATTGATTCTAGATTTCCTTTGTACACCACTGCCCCACCCACACCTTCAATATGTTTTAAATAGTTAGCATCATTTTTAACTTTTAAAGAATGTTTTTCTTTTTGTTCTTTTGATGTTGATCCAAAATATTTTTTATATTTTTTTCCATTTACCTCAAATATCTCTCCTGGTGTTTCATCACATCCAGCAAGCATATTACCTAACATAACGGCACAAGATCCTGCAGCTAATGCTTTGACAATATCTCCAACATTTTTGATTCCTCCATCAGCAATAACCATTTTCCCAACCTCTTTAGCAGCTTTTGATGCCTCCATTATTGCTGTAAGTTGCGGGACACCGTGTCCTGTTTCTACTCTTGTGGTGCAGATTGATCCTGGACCAACCCCAACCTTGACTACATCGGCACCTGCTTTAAATAGATCCTTAGCGGCTTCATAAGTGGCAACATTTCCTGAAATTACAATTAAATTTGGATATTGGTTTTTAAGTTCTGAAGTTACCTCCTCCACTCTTTGCATATGTCCATGAGCAACATCTACTACTAAGACATCTGCTCCTTTTTCAATTAGTTTTTTTGCTCTTTCTTTGAACTCATCTTTTATTCCTAAAGAAGCCCCAACTTTTACATTTTCTTTTTTTACTTGCATTAGCATTTCGACTTCTTCATCTATATTCCCAAATCTTGGAAGTACTCCTAGGCCTCCGTACATCGCTAATTTTATTGCCATTTCAGTTCCAGTTACTGAGTCCATATTTGATGAAATTACAGGTAAATTTAAATTAAAATTTGGAGTTAAGTTTGTTTGGAGAGAAACATCACTTCGTGATTTTACTTTTGATTTTTGCGGAACTAACAAAACATCGTCGTAAGAGTATGTTGTTTCAATATGCACGATATTAAATATAGTTTTAAAAAATTAAAAAGTCAATGAAATTATTTAACTAGATCCAAATCTTTGATAGTTTTAACGGCATTTTCAATCATGGCAACATTTAAAACAATTTGACTATTGGTGATCTTATTTAAAACTATTTGTGAGTAACTTCTAAATAAATTTGCTTCTAGTTTTTCTAACTCTTCTTGAGTTATTTGTTGTCTATTTCCAATTAATTTATGAAGTTCGTCTAGTTTTGTTTCCAAATTAACTTGTGCTTTTTCTAAAGCTTCCGGACTTAATTTTGAAGGTGTTTCTTTAAAGCAGAGTTGAAGCAATGTTTTATTAAGTAAGGTATTTAAAGTACTAACAACAAAATCTTTATTATCAAGATCCTCACCTGTTTGAACACTTAATTTCTTAATATCTTTTTTAACATCAACAAGTTTAGTTAAGTCTGAGAAATCTACTTCTTCTTTTGGTTTATTTGCTTGTTCCTCAATAATACTAAAAATATTTTTGAATCTATCGTTGTTGGTTTCCGGTTCGAGGTTTTTCATTACTCCTCCTTAAATAAATTATCTGCTTTTTGTAACAAATACTCTAGGTAATTCTTGTCCATACTCCCTATTTTGTTTGATACTTCTAAATAGACTTTAGTTCCATTAACTAAACTCCATACAGCGCTGTTTATATCATAAGGATCTCTTAGACCTCTGACATTTAATTGATTGGTATAGTAATTTTCCAGTTTGATAAAATCTTCCATCACCCCTATTTCAGTTTCTTTGTCCCCTATGTTTTTTATAAGCAACATTAATCCTGTTTTATATTTGGAGATAACTTCTTTGTTTACTTCCTCTATTGGAATTTTTAGAGAATCTTTTTCTGAACTTTTCGTGTTAACATTCATAAAAGTTCCCTTGCTTTTCTCAATTGATGTTCAAGAAAATCTCTGCTAACTTCATGGGTCGGTAAGGTGGATTCTATATAAACTCTAGTATCGTCTATTAATGTCCATAGTGCATAATTTTCATTATAAGTTCCATCAATCCCCCTTCTTTCAAGTTGTTTTTTGTATGAATTTCCTAAGGAGTCTAAGCCCTTTACTACCTTAGTCTTTAAACTTTCGTTTTGCCCAACTCTAGTGTTATTTGCAAGTGCCTCAACCCCCCTAATGTATTGAGTTAGAATTTTATTGTTAAGTTCCTTAACTGTAATTTCGCTTAATTTAGGTTTTTCGTTTAAATTTTCATTTTGAGGCATATATTGATTATGAATTGAATAAATTTTTAAGTCAATGATTTAGTTATTACTAATAATTGATTTAATAGGTTCAAAAGATTTTCTGTGTAAATCTGAGATACCGTATTTTTTGATTGCATCTAGATGTGCAGCTGTTCCGTAACCTTTGTGTTTTTCAAATTCGTAATTTTTGTATCTTTCCTCTTCTGCAATTTTTTTCATTAAGTTGTCCCTATAAACTTTGGCAACTATCGAAGCTGAGGCTATTGCTAAGGATGTGTTATCTCCTTTTATCAAACTTTTCTGAGTACTTTCCTCCACCCCCTTAATTTTAAAAGCATCTGTTAATACAAAATCTAAATAATTATTTCTTTTAGCCTGATTAAAATTTTCTAAAAAAGAATTATTTGTTGATTTTGAAATTAATAATTTATCTATTTCGTTATTAGATGTTTCTTGAATATGAATAAATGTTGCCAATTCATTAATAAATTCAGATAACTCTTCTCTTCTTTGTTCTAATAATTTTTTTGAATCTTTGATTTGATTAATTTTTTTTAAAACTTTTACTTCTGAAATATTCTTTAATTTTTCAATATCATAAACCACAATAGCAGTTACCAAAGGTCCTGCGAGACATCCCCTTCCCACCTCATCAATACCTCCAATATATTTATAACCTTGACTTTGGTGTAGGTTAATTTCAAATTGCATCAAGCTCATGAATGGCAGTTTTAACCCTTTCTAAAGCTTCATTTAGACTTTTAGCTTCAATCTGAGCTCCCGCAGCGGCCAGATGCCCTCCCCCGCCTAATTTTGCAGCAATATCTCTGACTACAAAACCTGTTCCAGAGCATGATCTAAAGCTTAGGTTAAACTTATTTGCTTCTTTTTTGTCTTCTGTAACAGAAAATGTAAAATTTGATAACCCAATGTTTTTAATAACAGTTGCTCCGTTTAAGAATTCAACATAATGAGTGGGAATTCCCTTTTTTTGTCTATCTTCTAATGTCATGTATGTGTAAGCATATTTCTTTTCTTCATCGTAAACTAGATTGTTTAGATAAATACCCTCAAGAATATATTCCTGTACCGGCATATTTCTTTCCATCATTTCTACAATCTCAAAATAATTAATAGTTCCATATTTTTCGCAGAATTCTCTAATAATTTCTAGTGATGTTAAAAAATTATTATCTTTGTATCTTAAGCTTCCTGAATCACCAAGAATGCCAAAAATTAAAAATTTATATGTATTTAAAGAAATTTCTATTTTAGCTTCTTTGTATAATTTAAAAATGATAGTTGAAGCTGAGATATTTTGAGTTTCGATAAAATTTAATTTACTTTTTATTTCTGGAATAACATGGTGATCAATTATTGCTTGATCTACAAACTCTGGAATAATAAATCCCTCTACTCTACTTGCTCGATGAATTTCTGAAAAATCAATTGAAACTGACAAGTCCCCATTTTGAAATTCAAAATTTGCTACTTCGATAATTGATAAGTTAATCTCTGAATAATTATTAATTATTAAATTTAAACTCTCAGACGGGATATCTGTTGAAAGTATAATGATTTCTGCAGTTGAATTTAGATTTTTTATGTAATCCACAAATCCAAAATTAGAACCAATTGAATCAAGATCGGGAGATTTATGTAGGAAAAGAATTACTCTTTTAGCTAATTGAATTTTTTTTTGAATATTTTGTGAAAACTCAGGCAAGGAAATCATTTTATTCCTCTTCTTCTTGTGTAATAGAGTTTACCATTTCTTCGTTAATATCCATGAAAGCAGCCCCAACTAACTTGTCGCTAGCATCCAATCTGATAAGTCTTACTCCAATTGTTGACCTGCCTTGTTCAGGAATCCCTTTGTATTCTAGTCTGATGATTTTTCCTGATTTTGATGCAAGTAATACATCGTTATCAAAATCTCTCTCAGCAATTCTGGCTGCAACTACATCCCCGGTTTTATCAGAAACCTTATAAGTAATTATTCCTGACCCTCCTCTTGCCTGAGCTTTATACTCTTCAAGAGGTGTCTTCTTTCCGTATCCTTGCTCAGTTACCACAGCCAAACATCCGTCTTTTTGTGCTTTTGAAATGATATCCATTGCGATTAGTTTATGTTTTGGTAGTAATTTAACTCCAGCTACTCCTGATGCAGCTCTTCCCATAGGTCTAGCTTCTTTTTCGTGAAATCTAATTGATTGACCCTTGTCTGAAATCAAGATAACATCGTCAGATCCACAGGATAACTTAGCTGCAATTAAAGTATCTCCATCTGTAAGGTTGATGGCTATAATTCCATTGTTTCTAATATTAGCAAAGTCTGAAATTGGGGTTTTCTTGATCTTTCCTTGAACAGTTGCTAATACTACGAAACAATTATTATCGTCAAATATTTGATTATCTGCAG
The DNA here is from genome assembly GCA_032117075.1 of Patescibacteria group bacterium. GTDB lineage: Bacteria > Patescibacteriota > WWE3 > UBA101185 > UBA10185 > JAUMAA01. The sequence goes on along the minus strand of JAUMAA010000003.1, from coordinate 101,607 downwards.
TGATAAAAGCTTCTACTCTTTCATCTTGCGAGATATTTAAGAAATTAACAATTGAGGTACCCTTTGCTGTTCTTGAGGATTCTGGAATATCCCAAACTTTTAATTTAAATACCTTACCCTTATTGGTAAAAAACATCGCAGCATCATGGGTTGATGCTATTCTGATTTGATCTATGTTATCTTCTTCTTTCAATGTTTGTCCGTTAACTCCCTTTCCTCCCCTACCTTGTTTTCTATATGTATCTGGTTTTAATCTTTTAATATAGCCATTTTCAGAAATTGAAATAATGCATGATTCATTTACAACTAAGTCTTCATCAGTAAGTTCGCCTAATTTTCCTTTGATAACTTTAGTTTTTCTTGCATCACCGAATTTTTCCTTAATTTCTAAATTTTCTTTCTTAATTGTTTCGATTATTTTGACAGGACTTGCGAGAAGTTCCTTACAATCCTTAATTATTTGTTGAATCTGATTCAATTCCTCTTCAATCTTATATCTTTCAAGTGCTGAAAGTCTTCTTAATTGAAGATCTAAAATAGCTTGAGCTTGAAGGTCTGAAAAGCTAAATCTTTTAATTAAATTAACTTTCGCCTCTTCTGTATCTTTAGCTCCTCTAATTATCTTAATGACTTCATCTATGAAATCAACTGCAATTTTAAGTCCAAGTAAAATATGTTCTCTATCTAATGCTTTTCTTAATAAATATTTTGTTCTTCTAATTACTACAATTTGTCTGTGTTTGATAAATTCTTCAAGTATTGGTTTTAATCCCATGAGTTTTGGTTCTCTATGGACTAACATGACCATATTGGCATTAAATGCAGTTTGTAATTGAGTATATCTATATAATTGATTCTGAACCTTTTGAGGAGCAGCATCTTTTTTTAATTCTATGACTACTCTAATTCCTAACTTGTTCGATTCATCTCTAAGATCCGAAATACCAATTATTTTCTTATCTTTGACACATTCAGAGATTTTCTCAAGTAAAGTGGACTTGTTTACTTGATAAGGTATTTCTGTCACAACAATTTGTGTTTTTCCTTTTTTATCATCCTCAATTTCCATTTTTGCTCTTGCTACTACCCTACCCTTTCCTACTGAGTAGATTTGCATTATATCTCTTTGATCGTAGATAATTCCTCCAGTTGGGAAATCAGGTCCTTTGATAAATTTTACTAACTCCTCCACTGTCGCATGAGAAGTAAAATCAACTTTAGCTACTTGATCTGGATCATCTTTTGAAGGTACATCTCCAATATAATCAGCTTTTTCTATAAGCTCATTAATTCCATCACATACCTCAGAAAGATTATGAGGAGGAATATTTGTAGCCATTCCGACAGCAATTCCTACCGCACCATTTAATAGAATATTTGGAATTGCAGAAGGTAAATAGTCAGGCTCTTCGTTTTGCAAGTCATTAATTTCAAAATTTACTGTATCTTTATCGATATCTCTTAGTAGTTCATCAGCTAATTTAGCTAACTTACTTTCTGTATACCTCATTGCCGCAGCACCGTCCCCGTCAACATTACCAAAATTTCCTTGCCCAATAATGAGAGGATATCTCAATGAGAAGTCCTGAGCCATTCTTACTAAGGCTTCATATACAGACATATCTCCATGAGGGTGATAACTCTTTAACACTTCACCTACAACTGCAGCACATTTGGAAAATTTTGAATCATGATGCATGTTTTGTTCGTGCATCGCATAGATAATTCTTCTTTGAACTGGTTTCAAACCATCTCTTACATCTGGTAAAGCTCTTGAAACAATAACCGACATTGCATAGTCAAGGTAAGCTCTTTCCATTTCACCAGAAATTTCAATAGGTTCGATACCACCTTGTTCTATATCAAGTGTTTCTTCATTCTCTAACTCATGTGAGTTATCTACATTTTGATCTTTAATGTTATCGTCCATGTTTATTGGTTACCAAATTTTTCTTGGTAGGTTTTTACACAATTTTCGATTAGTTCGAAAGCTGCTTCTTTGTCTTTAAACTCACCTACTTTAACAGTATCTTTTCCAGTTTGAGGAATTTTATAAAGTTCCATAAAAGATTTTAAATCTTTTCTTTCATACTCTGTTAAATCATTGATGGAATTTACATTTTTGTATCTTGGGTCCTTATCTGCTACACAGATAATTTTTGAATCTGCTTCACCGTTATCTTCCATTTCCATAACTCCGATTACTCTTCCTTTGACCAAAGTACCAGGAAGTAAATTTCCTGAACAGAATACAACAGCATCTAATGGGTCATTATCCCCTTCATTCCAAGTACCAGGAACATCGCAATAAGCAACTGGGTAGAAAAGAGGCCCATAAAGAACCCTATCTAATTCGAGTATTCCATACTCGTGATTAAACTCGTATTTAGTGAAGTCGCCTTTTGCAATTTCAACTAGTACGCTAATTACTTGAGGGGCTTTATCTTGTTTTATGATATGAAATAAGTTTGAATTTGACATGTTTTTATTTTACTAGAAAAGAGATGATAGTCAAATGAAATGGTGATGTTTTGAATTGCGGGTTCGTAATAAATTTACGAACCCGCTTTAATTCTAACTTTCTCTCTCCTCCCAACTCTTGAGGGATTCGTTGTTGTTTTTGGTGTTAATGTAGTCAATTAAATCAACTTCATCAACTGGGGTCAGTAAGGCCCTCACCACTCTAATCAAAACTAACAAAAGGAGACAGGAATAAAAAACCCCAAAGAAGGCAAACAGTCCGTACTTAATTAATTCCCACACCACATCCTCCTTGATTTATGCCATCTCCTTTACTATTTTACTACTTATTTTCAGTTATATAAACAGGCATTCCCACTTCAGCCCAGTCGTAAACTTCTTTAGCTTGTCCTTTAAGGAGTTGAATACACCCCCCTGTCGCAGGACTTCCTATAGTCTCAGGATCCCTAGAATAAATCATTCCGTTATAACTTACTTGATAAGGTACCTCATGAAACCCAAAGTAGAATGGACCGTTGATAGTTCCTATTGGTAAGTACCAAGGCATGTACCAGATATATGAGTAAGAAATAGTCATTGGAACTTTATTTAAAACTTTAAAACTACCTGTCGGAGTTTCCCAGGTAATCCCAGTAGAAATAACATATTCTTTAATTAAATTTCCATTTTCAAAAAGGTATGCTCTCTGATTTGATTTATTTACTTCAATAAATTTTTTATGTAAATCTGGATTTAAGGTGTATGAACTGGTGATGGGAAGTACTAAAGTTTTAGTATGAACTTCCTCTGTTAATCTAAATAGTAAATGAGAAGTAAGTTTTTGAGAAGACTCACTTAAATTAAATTCTGCAGGCAGTTTTTGTGTTTTTTTTAAATTAGATAAATAATCTTCAATTTTCTTTTTTTCTACAATAATAATCTCTTTATTATTTTGATCCTGATATTTTGTAAGAAATGTTTGTAATTTCTGAGAATCTAAGATGAATATTTGCCTCCCTATTTTTATGGTTAGGGAGTTATTTGTCATTTTATTAATAAGTTTTTGGTTAGCATCAATATTTTGTTTTAATGAAAAAGACTCTCTAAATTTTGGAGAAATTCTAATCTCATTATTTTGTAAAAGATTATTAAAATTTAATTCATTTAGAAACTTTTCTTCATCAAGAAAAATTTTGCTATCTATTCCAAGAATATAAAATTCATTTTTTTCTAGATTAATATTAGGGTTTTGGGTTAGATACTGAAGTTCTTTTTCTAAATTTGTTCTGAAAGAATTAAATTTATTTTCATCAATCTGCCTATCTTTTTTATTGTTAAATGAGATACCTATCTCTTCTAGACTATATTGATGACTTTTATTTGGAAAATTAATAAAAATCTTTTTTTGATTAAATTTGGTTAATTCCTCGTTTGAGATTTGATTTGAATAAAGAAGGTAATAATTTTTAAGTTCATTTTGATAACTAAACCCAAGCATGCCAAGGGCTATTAAAATTAATAATAAGTATAAAAATATCCTGGGCATACAACCATGATAACTAAAAAATGTGTTTAATGTAATCTTTAATAATTTTAATTTGAATTAAGCAACATCAATATTTGCTTTTTTAGCATTGGTTTGGATAAATTTCTTTCTAGGAAGAACTTCATCGCCCATTAATGTTGTAAATACTATATCAGCTCTTGTGGCATCTGAGACGGTTATTTGCTTTAATCTTCTGGTTTTTGGGTTCATAGTAGTTTCCCATAATTCATCAGAATTCATTTCTCCTAAACCTTTAAATCTTTGAGTAATAATTTTTTTATCTGCATGAGCTTTTAAAAAATCAATTCTTTCGGCATCAGTGAAAAGATATTTTTTATTTTTACCCCAAGTTGCTTTGTATAAAGGAGGTACGGCAACATAGATATGACCATTTTCAACTAGTGGTCTCATATGTCTAAAGAAAAATGTTAGGTAAAGGGTCATAATGTGACTTCCATCAATATCAGCATCGGCCATAATAACAATCTTGTGGTACCTGAGTTTGTCTGGATTATAGTGGTCCCCAATTCCAGAACCAATAGCGATAATTAAATTCTTAAATTTATCGGAAGAGACTACTTTATCAAGTCTAGCTCTTTCGGTATTAATAACTTTTCCAAATAAAGGCAAAATTGCTTGTGTTTTTCTATCTCTTCCTTGTTTTGCAGATCCGCCCGCAGAGTCTCCCTCAACAATAAATAGTTCAGTTTTTTTAGCATCTTTTTCGGAGCAGTCTGCTAATTTTCCTGGCAGAACTCCTCCACCTTCTAAAAATGTTTTTCTAATAACAGTTTCTCTTGCAGCTTTTGCAGCCATTCTGGCTTTCATCGCTAAAACATTTTTTTCTAAAATAGCTTTGGCTTCTTTTGGATTCTCATCAAAATATTCTGTAATAGCATCTTTAGTAATTTTTTCTACTAATGGTCTTACAAAAGTATTTCCTAATTTGTTTTTTGTTTGCCCTTCAAACTGAAGTTCCTCAGATTGTAATTTGACAGAGATAACAGCTGTTAAACCTTCATTAATATCGTCAGGTGTTAGAGATTCTGAATCTTTTAAATACCCTGTTTTTTTAGCATAATCATTTATTGTTCTAGTTAATGCTGTTCTAAATCCTGTTAAATGGGTTCCACCCTCTCCTGTTTTAATGTGGTTTGCAAAACTTAAAAAATTTTCATTAAATGAATCGTTATATTGAAAAGCAGCTTCTACATAAAGTTCCTCGGTATCTTTAAGAACATAGAATGGAGATTGATTAATAACTTTTTTATTTCTATTTAGATTTTTAAGAAATGTTTTTACTCCACCTTCAAAGTAATAAACATATTGTTTATCTGATCTGTAGTCAATAATTTCAAATTTTACTTTTGCTGTAAGATATGCATACTCTCTTAATTGATTTTCAAAATGTTCATATTTGAAATCCACAGTATCAAATATTGTTTTATCTGGTTTGAATTGAACAATTGTTCCTGATGAGTAATTCCAATCAAGTGGGTTTAAAGGACTTTCAATTCCTTTAAGTAGAGTTTCTCCTTCTTTATAAGGTCTAACTGGCCCTAATACATTTCCACCGTCTTTATATTCCTGAATTACAATTTCTTCACCTCTTCTTGAAATAACTCTACAGTATTCAGATAAGGCATTAACAACAGAAGCACCTACTCCGTGAAGACCGGAGGAAACTTTGTACCCTCCTCCACCGAATTTACCTCCTCCGTGCAAAACTGTGAAAGCAATTTCTAGTCCGGTTTTGTTGTATTTTTTATTTAAGTCAAAGGGAATTCCTCTTCCATTATCGTAAACTCCAACTGATCCGTCTTCAAAAAATGTCACTCTTATATGGTTAGCAAAACCAGCTAAAGCTTCGTCCATTGAGTTGTTTACGATTTCAGTAACACAGTGATGAAGTCCAACTTGGCCAGTTGAACCAATATACATTCCAGGTCTTTTTCTGACCGCTTCTAAACCTTCTAGAATTTGTAATTGCTCGGAAGAATAGTTATTGTTACTCATAGACCAACATATTATATCATTACAGGTAGTAAGTTAAGTGCTAAATTTTCTAGGGCTAATCTTGTATTTAAATTATATTTTTCTAAATTTTCACAGGTTTTAGCAATTAAATTAATATTAAATGTATTCTCTTTTTTAAAATTTTGATACTTCCCTTCTTTTAATTGTTTTAAACTGGAATTTAAAATCGAAATTATTTCTTCTTTTTCAAGTTTATTAATCGTTTCAATGAAATTTAATTTATCAGTTACATTCATCTCAAAAAAGTTACTTGGAATTTTTTCATTTTCATCAATCTTACTTTCTACTTTTTCTAAAATACACCTTGAAATAATTGTTGGAAGTAAAAAATTGATATAAGAATCTTCAAGAATTATTATTGAGTTGTCTGTGTGTTCCTCTAATGTTTTTAATAAGGAATTTTGAGCTTCAGTAGTGAGCGAGTTGGCTTCTGAGATAAGGGCAATTTTTACTTTATGAGAAAGTGGTTTTGTTTGTAAAAATTGCCCAATAAATTTTACTTCTTCGATACCAATACTCTTTTTTTTATCGCTTAATTTTATTTGTAAAAAGTCTGGATTGTTTTCAATTTTAAATTTATCTGGAAACAATGTTTTAATCTTTTGTTCCCTTAAAGATTTACTTGTTCCATATATTAAATAAGTTTTAAAAATTAATTTTTTTTCAGTCATGATATAGTAATAATAATGCCTGATTTGAATTATAGTACAAATCAAAATACTAATTTCAAGACTATTGAAGATGTTTTACTTGTTGCTGGAAAAATAAATCAACAGCAATATGATGCTTTGAGAATAGAAAGCACCAATACAGGTAAATCTACTCGTGAGGTTTTGAAAGAATCAAATTTAGTTTCTGGCGAAGAATATGCTCTCGCCTACTCCCAAGTATATGGAATGGAATATGTTGTTCTCAAAGGAAAGAAGATTAGTCCTAAACTTTTTGAACTTGTCCCATTAGATTTAGCCAAAAAATATGAATTAGCACCTTTTAATCAAATGTCCGAAATTCTTCAAGTCGCTATGTCTGATCCGATGAATTTAGAAATTATAGAATTTTTAGAAAAGAAAACTAATTTAAAAGTTGTTCCATATGTAGCTACCAAAAGGGATATTGAAGATGTTTTAGAAGATGCTAGATCTAAGAATTTGGGTGAAGATGTTACTAAAGCAATGGAAGAGATTTCCGCAACTACCCAAGCATTAAGGATTGATGGTAGCGGTACATTAACCAAAGATGATGAAGTTTTAAAAGATGCTCCTGTGGCGAGAATTGTCGGTATGATTGTAGAAACAGCAGTTAAGCTAGGTGCCTCAGATATTCACTTAGAACCCTCGGAAGAAAAAGTAAGACTAAGATATAGAATCGACGGAGTTTTAGAGGAAAGAAGGACTTTTCCAAAAGAAATGAGTGATTCAATAGTTGCGAGAATTAAGGTTTTATCTGGATTAAAAATTGATGAAAAAAGAATTCCTCAGGATGGAAGATTTAAAGTCCAAGTTGGAAATACTTTTACCGATTTAAGAGTCTCTACTCTTCCAACTGTTTTTGGTGAGAAGGTAGTGATTAGGTTACTTAAAGAACAATCTACAGTTTATTCTTTTCAAGACTTAGGTATGAGAGGCTTGACCTTAAGAAGGTTTGAAGAGGCACTACTTAAACCAACTGGAATAATTTTAGTAACCGGACCAACAGGTTCTGGTAAAACTGTGACTTTAGCCTCGGCATTACAGAAGTTAAATACCTCTAGAGTTAATATTGTAACTATTGAAGATCCGGTTGAAATTAGAGTTCCAGGTGTAAATCAAGTTCAAGTAAATGTGAAAGCAGGGCTTACTTTTGCTTCTGCTTTGAGAAGTTTTTTAAGGCAAGATCCTAATATAATAATGGTTGGAGAAATTAGAGATGGCGAGACCGCAGGTCTCGCCATACAAGCGGCTCTAACAGGTCACTTGGTTCTATCAACTTTACACACAAATTCCGCAACTGGTGCTATACCGAGACTTTTAGATATGAATGTTGAGAATTACCTTCTCTCCTCTACTTGTAACGGAGTGTTAGCTCAAAGATTAGTTAGAAAACTTTGTGTTAATTGTAAACAAGAATACGATCCTCCTGAGGATATTAAACTTTTGGTTAAAGATTCCTTAAAGAAACTTCAAGATAATCATATTTTAGAAAGTAAAGATAAAAAAATATTTGATAGCATCCAGTTAATCGAAAAAGGTGACTTTAAATTATTCAGACCAGTTGGTTGTGATAAGTGTAACAATATTGGTTATCAAGGAAGAATTGGAATTTATGAATTTTTTCCAATGAGTCCTGAAATTTCTAAGGCCACTATCGAAAGAAAATCTGCACAAGAGATTGAAGAGATTGCTATTTCTCAGGGAATGGTAACTTTAATGCAGGATGGTTTTTTAAAATCAGTTGAAGGTCAAACAAATATTTCTGAAGTTATGAGGGTAGCACTCAGTTAGTTGTATTTAATTTGAAAATAATATAGATTTAAAATATGGCAATTAATTTAGTAGGTAAATTATAATATGGCAATTAATTTAAAAGAGTTAGTAAATTCAGTTATATCAGATGGTGCTTCAGACTTACATTTGTCTGTAGGTCTTCCTCCAATTTTTAGAATTAAAAAACAATTATTAATTAAAGAAAGCTATCAACCTTTAAGTGTTGATGATATTGAGTATTTTCTTTCTCAAGTTTTGACACAAGATCAGAGAAAAATTTTTGAAATAAATAAAGAACTTTATCTATCAGTAAATTTTGGAAATAATATCCGGTTTAGGGTAACAGTTTTTAATCAAAAAGGTTATCCTGCTGTTGCATTAAGGAGTATTCCATTCAAAGTTCCAGAACTTGAAAAACTAAATCTTCCTCCTGTTTTAAATCATGCTATTGAACTTAAACAGGGTCTGATTTTAGTTACGGGACCAACAGGTCAGGGAAAATCAACTACTATTGCAGGTATTATGGAAAAGATAAACCAAACAAGATCTGAACATATTGTTACAATTGAGGATCCAATTGAATTTTTATTTGAATCAAAAAAAAGTTTTGTGCAGCAAATAGAGTTATCTTTAGATACTGTTAACTGGACTTCTTCTTTAAAATCAATTACTAGAGTTGACCCTAACATTATAATGGTTGGTGAAATTAACGATTTTGATTCAATGCTAGCTGTGATGAACTTGGCAGAGACCGGGCATTTAGTATTCTCTACTCTTCATACTAATTCGGCAGCTCAAACAATTGACAGAATTTTGTCTTCCTGTCCTCAAACAATGCAAGAGCAAATTAGAAATCAATTATCTTTAACTCTTGAAATGGTTGTTTCTCAAAGATTAATTGAAACAGTAACTAACGACTTAGTCCCTGCAACTGAAGTTTTAATTGCAACCTCTGCATCTAGAAGTCTTATTAGAGAAGGAAAGATTTTCTCAATTGATAATGTTATTGCTACATCAGCAAATGTAGGAATGTTAAGTATGGATAATTCTTTAGCTGAGCTTGTAAATACAGGAAAAGTAGCTTTGAATACTGCTATTAAGTATTCTTTAAATCCTGAGAATTTACAAAGACTTATTAAAAAATAATTATGCCGATATATGATTTTTCAGCTAAAGATTCCCTTGGAAACTCTAAAACAGGTACAGTTGAAGCAAAATCACAACAAGATGCCCTTACTATTCTCAAATCTCAATCCTTAATAGTTGTTTCAATTGCTGAAAAACATGCATCTTTTTTGGATACCCTCTCCTCTATTGGAGGTGTTAGTTTTGAAGAAGTTACTGAATTCTCTAGGGAATTTTCTACCATGATTAATTCAGGTTTAACTATCACCAAATCTTTATTGATTTGTATTGACCAAACCACTAATAACAACTTTAAAAAAATACTAACTGAAATAAGTAAAGATGTTGATGCCGGTACTTCCCTTTCTGGTGCCATGTCTAGGTTTCCTGCAATTTTTGACTCTTCTTATACTGCTTTAATAAAAGCAGGAGAATCATCTGGTAAGTTAGATAGCATTCTTGCAAGAATTGCAGAGACATATGAATCAAACAGGGATTTGCAATCTAGACTTAAAGCAGCTTTGATTTACCCTGCCATAATTTTAGTTGTAATGATTATTGTTATTTTAGTTTTAATTGTTTATGTAGTTCCTAAACTTACTGAAATTTTTAAATCATTAGATAAAGAACTTCCTTGGCATACTCAATTTTTAATTAATTTATCAAATGTGTTAATCAATTACTGGTATGTTTTTCTAATTGTCATTATTGCAGGAGGAATTCTTTTAAGATTATTTTTGATTTCTCCTGAAGGAAAATCAATAATGTCAACAATACTTTTCAAAATTCCAGTTATTGGAAAAGTTTTAAAACAAACAGAACTTTCAAGTTATATGAGAATTTTATCTTTGCTAATTGGTTCTGGAGTTCAGATTACAGAAGCATTGATAATCTCTGCAAGAGTTTCTTCTAACATTATTATTATCACTGCCTCTTTAGAGGCTTCAAAATATATTGAAAAAGGAAATAACTTATCTGATTATTTTAGATCCAATAAATTTTTTGATCCAATTATTCCTTCTATGATTAAAATCGGAGAAGAAACTGGTAAAGTAGATGAACTACTAGATAAAGTTGCAGACAATTATGCAAATGAATCCAGTTATGCAATCAAAGGATTGTCAGCAGCAATTGAACCTATTATATTAATAGTATTAGGAGTTAGTGTTGGGGGAATAATTTTATCGGTGATTACCCCAATCTATAGTATTATCGGCACCGTAGGAGGATTATAAATATGAGTAAAATCAACAACAATAAAGGTTTTACACTTATAGAATTACTAATTGTCATGGTAATTCTTGGAATATTAGTAGCAATTGTGTTTACTAATATCGATGTAGGAAGATTGACTGGAAGGGGAAATGATACCAAGAGAGTTTCTGACTTAAGAAGTATCCAAGATGGAATATTAAGAGAGCAAGCTCAAGGATTTATTACTTTAACACCTGGAAAGTATAATTCAGCGGATACAGCAAATCCTAATAACCAGGCAGTAGATGGTACCGGTTGGGTAAAGTTTGTTCCAACAGCTGTCGCACCAGTTCCTTATAAGTTTTCAAATTTAGCAGTATTACCTTTAGACCCTAAGAATGGTACAGCTAGTGTAACTTACACCACATCTGAAGGTCTTAAAACAGCTACAGCTAGGTATGTTTTTTGTGTTTCTGCTACAGGATTTGAAATAAATTCTATGCTAGATAATGATGCACCAAAAATGCAAAATGATGGTGGTGATGATGTAACAGCTTATGAGGTTGGTACAGATCTTTCTGCTTGCGGAACAGATAAGTTTGGTCAATAGTTAGGTTTTAAGATGTTTGATTGGGCGGTCGGAACAACATTATTTTTCTTAGGAATATTCCTTGGATCATTCCTTAATGTTGTTTCCGACCGCCTTTATCGTAAGGAAAACTTTCTTACAGACAGATCCAAATGTGATCATTGCGGACATCAGCTTGAGGCTATCAACCTAATTCCAATTATTAGTTTTATACTCCAAAAAGGAAGATGTTCTTATTGCGGTCATAAATTATCACTACTCTACCCTGTTTCTGAAATTCTAACTGGTGTTAGTTTTGTTTTTGCATACTACATTACCGTGATTCAAAATTTTGAAATAAATTTTCTTATATATCTGTTAATTATTTTTTCATTATTTTTAATTATTAGTTTTACTGATTTTAAATTTTATGAGATTCCTTTTGAAATAATTGTTTTTGGAAGTATTTTTTCAATTTTATATAGAAGTTTAATATTGCAAAATTTATCACTTGATAATTTATTTACCGAATTTTTATCGGTTTTTATTATTTTTACAATTTTTTATCTAATCATACTTTTATCTAAAGGTGGTATGGGTGGTGGGGATTTAAAACTAGCATGTTTTATCTCCATTGTAGTTGGTTACCCAGCAAACATTTCTGCACTTTATTTTGGATTTATTTTAGGGGGTGTGTTTGGGATTTTAGTTTTAATTTTCAAATTAAAAAAACTAAAATCCCAAATTCCTTTTGGTCCTTTTTTGGTGATAGGTGCTCTTTTTTCCTTTATCTTTTCAATTTTTTCTTTTTAAAATTAGTTTTTATAAAATTATTTTCATAAAATATGTTTTAATAATAGTATGGGTAGAATTACACTTCCTAGTAAAATTTCAAATTGGACGATCATAAAATTATTTATGTTATCCGTTTTAATTTTTACTGGATACTACTTCTACCCTAATTTAATTTCAAATCAAAACACTAACCAGGAAGATGATTGGTCTCAAGTATTAGCCGCTACTACTGAAACAGAAGATGTTTATAAAGTCACTAACTATCTTATGAAAGATGTTATTAGACCTGAGTGTGACGATAGTCAGCCATTTATGGATTTCTTTTGTACTAAAACCACCTACTCTATTAAAACTGTTGATCAACAGATTACAAATATTGTAACTGTAAATAGATTACCAACTTTCGGAGTGTCTTCTGTTTCTGATTTTTCATCTAACACCTCTTTTAATAATACCTATACTACTAGTTATGCGGTTTCCACTACAGTTACATCAACTGTAGCAGTGCCTAATGTCCAAATAAATAGTTCAGGAATTGAATATTATGGTAATCCTGTCTTAGAAAATATTAGTGGGGTCCCATTACTTGTTTATTATGGTGGTTTTTATGAAATTCTTTTAAATACAAACCCTCAAAGTGTCGTTAATATCACTAGGTCTTTTAAAACATTTGGAAATGTTGGCTATACAGCTGGATGTAAGTCTAGCTGGTTTCCTTCTTCTATAGCCAAAAAAAATAATACCGTTATTTTTGGAGGCGGAGGTCTTGAAGATCTGTTGGAGAATAGATGTTATGAAAGAAAGGATCCGCAAGGTGGTTGGGGAACTACATATAGGGGAAATGTTGAATGCTTAAGAAGGGCTCAAACTCTTGGTGTACCTCTAGAAAGTAATTGTCGTCTTTCAGCTACTGAATCATGCTGGGATAGGAGGTATCAATGTGTTACTTTGAATAAAGAAGGTTACAGTCAGTACTACAACTATCCAAACATTACCAGGATGTCCTTCAATGTAGCTCCTTCTTCTTTTTCTGGACCTAGATTATCTTTAAACCCTAATATATTTGTAAACCAGGGTCCAAGTTCTGGAGGAAGTGCCACTAGGGATGCTAAGTCATATTGTATTGGGAAGTCGAAAAATAACTGTGCCGCTCCTTTTTCAGAACTTGAATACGGTATTAATATGGTTTTAAGGGTTAGCTCAAGTGGAGATAATAGACATGAGTGGAGTAACGCATCAGCTATAAAATTTCCAAATTATGGGATATTTAAAGATAACAAAGGGGACTACAAAGACTTTTATAATAGAGTCTATTACGGGTTCAATCCTACACTTCAGAATCAGAGTTCCTTAAATTGGGTATTTGGGGGTTACGATTCTCCGTTAGCAGCCTATAACCTTAAAAATAGAGTTGATCTAGTAAGAATCTATTTCCCAGGTTCTAGTGACTGGTACTACAAGTATAGAATAGAAAACTATAAATTTGAACCGGTACCCTCCCTTCTAACCTTCGAGGTTGTACCAAAATTAGGTGTAGGATCAGGTGTCTTGGCTGATTATGTCTCAGATAAATACTACTTCACCCTTCAGTATGCCAACAGCAATTTAGTATTTAAGAGGTTTGAATTTAGTGGGTACATGGGGAATCAGCCAACTCAAACAAAATTTATTGCACTACGAAATGTTTCTCTGAGTTACTTGAAGAATGTTAGCTTTAGTGTAAATTCTGGAAATGATGTCGATATTTTAATTGCTCCTAATTTTGTAGATTCTAAGAATAACTTAAGTGCAAAGTCTAGAATGTTTAGGGCTGAAAAATTTAATTCACCCACTGGAACACACAGACTCTTTGAATTAAATGAAACAAACGGAGGTTACAAATTCCCTTCTCTTGGGCCCGGAAATAATGCTCCATTAACATTTAGATATTACAATAACGATGATGCAAATACAGATAATGATTATGCAATTTTTGTTTCTAGAAACTATGTTCTAACTTCAAAAGTCCCTCCAACTACCCCAGAGTGTGTGCCTAATTACAATCTAGTTGCGGGTGGTTTAACTCTTATAAATACAGATCCAAATTCTATAAATAAAGGAATAGTACCCTCTGCTATTGATACAACAACTTCTACTTATAACCTAAATTACACATTTAATTCGGCTATTAATTTAAGCTGCCCCTCAGGTATAGTAAATGTTCCCGCTGGAACTAAAATGTATCTTACTCTTTATGACGGCATTACCTCTGCCCCACTTCCGACAACTTTAGCTGCAAATTTATTGTCTGATAGAAAATCTTTTAATTTTTTAAATGTTAAGTCACCTAATTTTGAGAAATATTTTTATAAAATAAGTTTTAATTACAACGGAACTGTCTATAATTACCCATCTTTAGGTATAGATCCTAATAGGTATTACACACTTCAAAGTTTCATAAATATATTTACTTATTTAGATAATCAAGATCAGGATCCTTTTGCCGATGCCAAAATGGTTGTAACCAAAACTTTCAAAAATGTTACTCCTCAACAAAGAAATCTTACCGCACCCGACGGTGAATCTTCATTCACACTGCATAAAGATACCTTTTCTAATTTTTTCTGGGATCATGACCTAAGTAAATCAGGTAATACTTTGATTGATAATGTGAAATATAAAATTTGTTTTACCAATACTGCTGATACTAAAGTAAGTAGAATTGGATTTACAAATTCAACAACTACATCAACCAGCTCTATTTCTAATAACTACTTTACCGGAACAATCAATAATGGATGTTTGGATTTGTTTTATAAATCAAATGTAGTTAATAGTTATAATTTAGTTCCTCAATCTTTAGATATTTATTTAACCTCCGGAAATGTTCAGCCTCCTACCTCTTACTTAAATTTTAGAGTTAACGGAAATACAATGATAAAAAGATCAAGTGATGTAAAGTTTTATACTACTTCTGATGTGGATAAAAGGTATGAAGGTGTTTATGTTTCAGGTTCTGCTCAGGGCGGTAAAAATTTTAGATTAAGTAATACTTTGATGGGTCCTTCTTATTTTAATATTCCTTATTTTGATAAGCTGACTAAGGCATTTAATTTTAGTTATACTGAAAATTTAGTTGACTATGCCTTACCTGAAACACAAGTTACTTCTTTACTACTAACAGACACGAAACCATCGGGCTCTGTAAATAATTTCAATAAAATTGATGCTTTTAACAGTGTTCCAGTATCTGCAACTCCAACAATAATTTATGTTGCAAAAAATAAACAACTATACTTTGATCTTACAGATTTAAATATTTATAACAACTTAGAAAATGTTTACTTTGTTTCAACTGATAAATCAAATATCAAAGAGAGAATTGTTTTCCATGTGGATTGTTCTGATTTAGAGAACTATTCTCTTATTTGTGGCAATAGAGCAGTTTATCACTTAAAAGGTGGTATCTATGGAGACTTTAAATTAATTGGAAATTTAAGTACTCAAAATGAAGATAGATCCTTTATAAATATTTCTCAAAACCCAGATGTATTAATTTATTTACAACAAGACCTGAGGTCTTATAAGATGTTTAATGTTACAAGAAGCAAAACAATATTTAAGTATTTTAATGATTAAAAGTTACTAGTATGATTAATAAAGATATGTCAAACAATTTAGATAATAAAGGTCAGGTTCTCTTAATTGTTGTAGTAGCAATGGCAGTAACACTGGGTGTAGGTTTAGGAATTACCTCAAGAAGTACAGAATCCCTTAAAAGAACTGGAAATTTGGATTCATTACAAAAAGTAACAGCGGCCGCCGAAGGCGGCCTTGAAAAATTTTTATTAAAGAGTGACTCCGATTTAGATCTATTAGTAGATAATACGGAATTTAGTGAAGCTATTGATTTTGTAAACAACGGAACTTCCGCAATCATTACTGTTGATAAATTAAATGCAAATTCAAGTACCGGTATGGTTTACGAAAAAATTAAACCTTCTGAGACGGTCACTTTTTTAACCACCGAGTTTTCAGGAGCCGGAGTACTTTTACCTCAAACTGCATGTATTAAATTGGAAGTGTCCCCTCCAAATACATCATATAGACTTGGTATTGTTACATCAAACCCAAGTATTCAAATTTTTGAACCTGTAGAAGATTCACTAACTACTACAAATGTAAACAGAGTTAAAACTAACGAATATTTACTTGAAAACTATTTATTTGATGGTAGTTCTTATAAAAATATCTCTCCTATTACAGGAAATTGTGCCTCTGGTTACTTTAGAGTTACAAATTCTTACATGATAAGATTTCAACCTCTTTCCAACGAAGTAAGTACTCTTAAAGTTTTTTCAACCAGTACAAATGTAAGAAATGTAATTCAAGGGTACAAAATTACTGCAAAAGGAGTATTTACTGACGGAGTTGATAAAACCTCCAGAAGAGTTGAGGCATTTAAATATCTGGATACACCATCATCTATTTATGATTATGCTCTATTTTTAGATAATTAATTAAAGGAAAAAAATGAAAAACTGCTCATATACCAAAAAATTTAATGTAAGTAATAAAGGTTTTACTTTGCTAGAGTTAATGATTGTAGTTGGAATAATGGTGATACTTGCAGCTACTTCTATTGTCATCTTTAATCCAGCCGAAAAACAAAGGGAACAAAGGGACGCTCTAAGAGTATCTTCTCTTTCACAGATTGCTTCTGCTTTAGAACTCTACTACTCTGAATACAAAAGATACCCTTCAGCTATCTCGGAGCTAAGTTCTTTTAATGTTAAAGTTTCCTTATACGATCCATCTGAAAATACTTCCTGCGATTACATTTATGTAACTAATATAACTCAAAGTTATTATGAGGTTTATTCAATTAAAGAAAGTAGTAATTTTGGAATCCCCAGAGGTCAAGAATTTATCCTAGAGATACCTAAAGAAAGTATGGATCCTACCTCAGGGCTGTTTTCTAGTTGCGATTTAGTTAAAAGTAATGTATTTAAGGTTAGTGGAGGTCTGGCTCCTGTTACAGGTCCTTAATGCAGATAAAGAAGCTTAATTCAAATTCTGGTTTTACATTTATCGAACTTCTTGTTGTGATTGTATTGATAATTGTAATTGCAGGTCTTTCGATTCCTTCTATTTTAAATTATCAGAGAAAACAAGCTGAAAACGAAGAAGTTAAAAATTTTATTTCTACATTTAGAACAACTCAAAACCTTGCCTTAACAACGGATAACAAATATTCTATGAACTTTGCCGGTTTGAAAGTAACTACTTGCTCTGTTGAGTTAAATGAATGTAAAGAAACAAACTATGACTTTATTTCAGGATCAAGTACCTCAAATTTTTTTATAGATAGATATGGTAACTTAGTTGATCAAAATAATAATTTGATTTCTGTAACAATCAATTTCCCATCATTTAATGTAATTATTAATAAATTTGGAAGAATCTATGCTCAAAGTAAATAATAAAGGAATAGGATTAGTTGAAGCTGTCTTAGCTATAGCATTTGCAGTTGTATTAGTGGTTGCACTCCTTTCTCTCACCACTTTCAATATTCAAAATTCACTTAATGTTACAGAGAGACAAGAAGCAACTAAAAACTCATCAAATGTTTTAGAAAAATTAAGAGTTATCAAAGATACTGGGTTTGATTCTTTTTCGACAGAATTAAATAGTAGATGTACTAATACTTATTGTTATTTTCCTAATCCATCGACTAATAATTTTACAAGTTGCCCTTCTCCAGTTCAAAAAGGACTTACTTGCTTTAAGGTAACCACAGAACCACTCTCATCTTTACCTATAGTGGAAATAAATATTCAAGTAGTTAGTTATTATGAAACCAATAAAATTCTCTTCTCATCTTCTACTGATACTATTTTTACAAATTGGAGGACTAGACAGTGAGATTAAATAATAAGGGTTTTACTCTAGTCGAACTCTTGGTAGTAGTTTTACTAATTACAGTCGTATCCGTAATTTCTTCAGATATGATTATTAGCCTAACATCCACCTCAACTAAAATTCAAAATAAAATTTCTCTTGAAGAGGAGTACTCATTTCTAAATGTTAAACTTACTAAATTAATTCAAGATTCTGACTCTGTTTCATACAATTCTGTAAGTAAAAAGTTATCGATTGTTTACCCAACTAAAACTTTTACTCTTTCCTTTATAGAATCAAGTAGCATGTTGGTACTAGATAATATTCAATTAACTGATTCAGAGATAGGTAAATCAGCACCTTTTGTTCTTACAGTAACTGGAACTAACCCACAAGTTGTTTATATTTCCTTTGGTATTTCTAAAGATTTTAATAATTCAAGATTAAAAACAGAAGTTAAATTTGAAAAAAGAATTACTTTGAATAAAACATATCAACAATAACTAAAATTAAGTATAATAAATTATATGACTCATATTGGAATAGATTTAGGAAATCATAGCATCAAATGTGTTGAGGTTGGTTTGGTTTCAAAGTCCCCTACTATTTTAAATTTTGCAATATATGAATCAGAAAAATTAAAATTGGATTTCAATAACGAAGAAGCTATAAATTTATATTCTTTCAAGTTAAAGGAATTTTTTAAAGAACTTGATTTTCCTACTAATGAAGTTTCTTTATCGTTACCCGAGACAGATGTTTATTTGAATGTAAAAGTCATTCCTAAGATGAGTGATAAAGAAATCCGAAACTATATTAATCTCCAAGCAGCTGAGATTTTTCCCGAGAATATTGCTAATTTAACTTATGATTACAAAATTATTGATCAAAAAGATTCTACTAATGTTGAAATTTTAATTGTGGCAGCTAAAAAAGAAAGAATCGAAAGATATGTTGATTTAATTAAAAAAGCAGGCCTAACCCCTAAAGTATTTGAAGCAAAAACAATTTCCTTATCTAGAATTATAGATATTAAAGATGGTAAAGATGCTGTTATGATTCTTGATTTTGGGTACCAGTTCTCTACTTTACATGTTTCTTATAAAAGAGTTCCAAGATTTATTAAAACTATCTCAATAGGATCTAATTCCTTAAATAAAGCTTTAATTCAGAATTTAAATCTAACAAATATCCAAGCTGAGAATTATAAAAAGGCTTACGGTCTAAATCCTCAAGTCGCGGAGGGAAAGATTTTTAATTTCTTAAAACCTTTAATAGATTCATATATACTTGATATTAAGAGGTCAGTAATTTATTTTATGGATAAGAATAAAAACATGAATATTTCTAAAATTTATCTAACAGGGGGAATGGCTAAATTACCTGGTCTTGAGGATTACTTGCAGAAAAATTTAAATATACCTGTAGAGGTATTTAATCCTTTTAATAAAGTTAAAGTCAATTCTGATTTAAGTAAGTATGAAGGAAGTTTAAAAGAATTATCCTCCTCTCTATCTGCACCAATAGGTCTATCAGGAATTGAGATTTTATGAGTGAAATAAATTTACTAACATCAGAAGAGAAATTAGAGCAAAAAATTCAGCTTTATACCAAGATTGCGAATATTTTTTTGATATTAACAATGCTTGCGGTCGGGAGTTTGGGCTACTATTTTAATACTCTTTTACAGCCATTGAAAAATGAAAAAGATAGTCTAGATTCAAAACTAACTTCCTTGAGAAAAGACATTGCGGAATATTCTAAGGAAGAAATTCAGTTAAGAGATATTAAAGCTAGATTTGATGCTGCTCAAAAATTTGAAGGAGATAAGGTTTTATACGAAAAAGTTATGAGAGATATTTATGAACGAAATATTTCTGGAGGTGTGGTTATTAAAACTATTACGGTAGATACCGATAAAGACCTTGTTTCGGTAAGAGTTACCGCTGACTCAACTGCATTTAAAAGATTTGTTGATAACTTAAAAGCTTCTAAAGTAAATGACTCAAATATTGAAAACTTATTTAGCAACTCTGGTGTGCCTGAGGATGTTAATGAGGTTTCCAAAGAATATGTTGTTACTGTAAAATATAATAAAGGACTCTTAAATGTCAGATAAAAAAGACTTCACTATTTATTTAAAATACTTCATTTTTCCAGTAATTTTTATTACTTTAATTGCAATAATAAATTTGTTACTTATAATGCCTTACTTAAATATTAAATCTGAATTAGATTCAACCAGGGATGGTAAAAATTTACAAATTACAAATTATCAAACTAAATTAAATATCCTGCAAAATGCTAGAGATAAAGCTGATGATTTAAATAGATACGAAGAAAAGATGGTAGAGCTAGTTCCTAACGATGAGTCCCCTGCTCCATTAGTTGCAAATTTAGGAGCAGAAGCCGAGAAATTTAATTTCAATAAGATAGATGAAAACAAAAATATAGCGGATCAGAATTTAAGCAACCAAGGAGTTATTGAAGTAAGGTTTAATGGTAGAACAGTTGGTCCCCTATCTGCATTAAATTACCTCACATCTCTAAATAGTAATAAAGGAAAGATTATAAATATTAGAGATTTGGAGTTATTTGATGATCGAGATAATAAATATTACAGAGTTTCGTTTGTTGCTAGAACAGTATTTAATAAGACCAAAGTTCAGTCCTCAATAGATGCACCTATAAATGATATTTTAAATGATATGAAATTTACTGATTTTATCAATAGATATTTAGAAGAAACTGTTTCTCAAAATTAATTTAATTTTCTCGAATTATCTTTTTTCCACTTTTCAATTTCTTTGTGGTTGCCTGAAATTAAAACATCTGGAACTTTTAATCCATTAAAATTTTCAGGTCTAGTGTATTGAGGGTACTCAAATGTACTATCTTCAAATGATTCATCATTTGTAACTTCTTCTTCTAAAACTTCAGGTAATAATCTTATTATTGCCTCTAACATGACAATAGTTGGAGCTTCACCACCACTGCAAACATATTCTCCTATTGAGACTTCCTTTGTAGCATAGTTGTCTATTATTCTTTGATCAATTCCTTCATACCTTCCGCAAATAAAAGTTAGTGAAGTTTTTTCTTTAAATTCTTTAGCTAAGTTTTGATTAAATAGTTGTCCTTTGGGATTTAAAACGATTATTTCTTCTTTTTCTTCAATTGTTTCTAAGGCCTTAACAATTGGTTCTACTCTTAATATCATCCCTGTCCCTCCTCCGTAAGGCTTATCATCCACTGTTCCTCTTTCATCAATTGCGAAATCTCTGAGATTGATAATATTTAATTCAATTAAATTTTTTTCAAGTGCCCTTTTAAATGGGAGTACACTTTTGAATTCGTTAAATAGATTTGGAAATAATGTAATGATATTAATCTTAATTTTAGGCATTAGATTCTTCGCTAGCTGCTTTTTTAGCTGCTAGTTCAGCTGCTTTTTTCTCTGCTTTTGGATTGTATGTTTTAAATTCATACTTACCGGCAATTATGTCTTTAACTGCTTGAGAGATAATAGCTCCATTTTTTGACCACTTATCAAACTTTTCTTGATCAAGTTTGAAATCAAATGGTTTTATATTCGGATTGAAGGTTCCTAGAATATCTAGGTATTTACCTGTTCTTTTGTTTCTTGTAGTAGAAGCGACTACTTTATAAGTAGGTGCGAACTTTTTTCCAATTTTTGCAAGTCTTATAGATACTGACATAATTCTGTGATTATACAGGATTTACTTTAATTTGTCTAATCCTTTTTTGGCAGCATCCTGCTCTGCTCTTTGTTTTGAGGTACCCTCTCCCTTTGTGAACTCCTCATTTTCAACAAGAACTGCTACTTTGAAGATTTTTTCATGTTCTAGTCCGGAAGTTTCTAGGATTTTGTATGTTGGTGTTCCTTTTTTAAGCTCTTGAACCTTTTCCTGAAATCTTGTTTTAAAGTCTTTATAGGCATCTTCTTTAAAAATATTTTCTAGTTTATAAAATAAGTTATTTTCAAGAAATTTCTCACAAGCCTCAATACCTTTTTCAAGATAAAGGGCTCCAAGAAATGACTCAAATGTATTAGCTAAAAGGTATTCTCTATCCCTTCCCCCAGTCACTTCCTCCCCCTTGGACATTAAAAGAAATTGACCAAAATTGAGTTTTTTAGCCTCTTCTGATAAAGACTGAGTCTTAACAATCGATGCTCTTAAATTGGTAAGATCCCCCTCAGGTAATGAGGAATAGGATTGAAATAAATGTTTTGAGGAGAGAAATTGTAAAACAGCATCTCCTAAAAATTCTAATCTTTCATTTGAAGGTAACTGGTAGGTTGGATGTTCGTTTAAATATGACCTATGGGTAAAAGCTGTCATAAACAACTCATTATTTGTTAAATCCAATTTTAATTGTTCATTTAGTTTACTCAGTATATCCATTTTATTTAGTCGAATTTTAAGATATCGGCAAAAGTATCAACAAGATCTGCAACAGTCACTTCTTCTAACTCGTCGTGATCCAAAGAGTCTATCACTCTGTCGTGGTCTGCACTATGTTTTTCACACACATCCAATATTAATTCTTCAATCTCCGCAGGCCCGAGGTTTAGATCGTCACCTAAAATTGAAGAAACTTTTATATCTCCTTCATCGACTCCAAATTTGTTAACAAGTAGGTTTGATATCTCTTCGTATAAGCCATCTTTTGACATTTTATACATAATTTTTATTTCCTTTCTAAATTATCTAAAACTCCATTAATAAATTTACTTGACGAATCATTACCAAATTTTTTGGCTAATTCTACTGCTTCGTCTATTACTACATTTTTAGGTGTATCTTTCTTAAATTCTAATTCAAAAACACCCATTCTCAAAATTACTAAATCAATCTTCGAAATATTTTTTATTGGCCAATCAGTGGCACTTCTAGTAATTATTTTATCAATATCTTCAATATTTTGAGTTACACCTTTGTAAAGCACTTCATAGAATTCAACTTCATAATCAATATCCCCAAATTCATCCTTGAAAAGACTAATATTGTAAATATCCTCTTCTTCAGCAAACATATAACTAAAAAGTGAGGTCAAGGCCACAATTCTTGAGTTATGTCTTAAATTGATTTTATATGTCATTAAAGATTATTTACCACAATTAGCACAAACTCTGTGGGGTAATTTGTATTTGCCGCAATCTTTACATTTTATTGAGTTAACAACTGAGGTAAAGAAATGAGCATTTCTTTTTTTCTTTGTTCTTGATTTACTATGTCGTCTTTTTGGTACTGCCATAATTTAGTCCTTTGGTTGAATATACCTTTTGAGGTTTGTTTTGTCAATAAAAAGTTTAGATTGCTCTCTTTTTAAGAAAAGTTACTATTGTTTTAGCATATTTTCTTTCGTCAAAAACCTCCAAAGGAATATTTTGAATAAGTTCTTTAATATCAGTACCTCCGTGAAGGAACACCACAATACCCTCTTCTTCTAGGGAATCGTGAATTAATTGAAGTAAGAACTTATGTTTATGATCTTCATAGAAAGGATCCAAAAACACCACATCATATTTTTCGAAGGCATTTCCAACAAATCCTATTGCTTTTATTTGATGACTGGCTACTTTTTCAGAAACACCCATATTTTTTGCATTTTCTAGTATTGTTTGGGAACATGAGTAGTTTTCATCTACGAAATCGACAAATTTAGCTCCTCTACTTATGCTTTCAAAACCTAAAATCCCGCTTCCAGCAAATAGGTCCATAACTCTGGAATCTATAATTTTTTCTCCAATAATCATAAAGATAGCTTGTCTTACTAAATCTCTGACTACTCTTAATTCGTTAAACTTAGGTAATTTTAGTTTTCTATTTCTTAGTTCTCCGGAACTTATTCTAGGTGAGTTAAATATCATGCCCTTATTCTATCATCTTGCTGTCCCTCTGGACCTTTTGATAGTGGGCATACCAGCTAGGGTAATTGCTAAGCTCATCATCCATTTTTCTAATATCTTCAAGGGCTATTAGAATTTTTTTATATTCTACGGGATTTAATTCCAGAAGAATTTCGTCAAATAAATCTAGACTTGAGAAGTAAGTCATCGCATGTTTAATTGGTAAAGCTTTCTCATAACTCATATGGTAGTACCATTGTAAATTTTCATTCATTTTTGAAAATTCAAATTTGATGAAGGTAAGTAAGTTATTAAATAATTTTTCAAAAAAATCATCACATTTTTCCATTTGTGCTTCGTTTTTTGCTTTACTTTTGCAAAGAATAAGAAGTTCGTGGTAGTTAAATCCTATAGCTTGAGCAGTTAATTCAACATTTTCATCAAAGAATTTTGATTTTTGCTCACCTATGAGGTTTTCAAGAAGTGAGTAATCGTTTTCTTCATCATCGGAATTGGATAGGGCAACAGCTGAGGAACTTTCCTTGGTATTTCTGTCAATTCTGTATGCAGATGTTACTACTTCGTATTTGTCTTTTAAGTCCATAGGTGAGATTTTTTTAGGTAAATCAATATCGTAGTAAGAAGCTAAAATTTTAACCATTCTAACTTTTGATTCCTCCGAAAGATTTGATTGTTCATTTACAGAAAGAATAGAAGGATTAAATGCTAGCTCTATTTCTTCCTTTGAATATTCGGCATTAATCTCGTTTATTATATTTATATCCTCAGAGTGTTCTCCTCTTATGCTATTTATTGCAATTACTGATTTTTGATAAAGTTCTGAATCGTCTGTCTTTTTAATATTTTCTAAATGTTCTGATAATCTTTTCATGAGGTATGTGTTTAATTTTCTATTCTTAATTGTTCCAAGTTATCTGAACTTCGTCAAGAACAGCTTTCAACTTAGGATTTTCATTTAAAAGCTTGGAATACTTTTTTGCATCTGATTTTACTTTTTCAATTAATTCAAGGTTACTTAAATCCACAAATCTAAGTGTCTTAACTCCTGATTGAGATTTTCCTAGAATATCCCCTTCTCCTCTATTTTTCAAATCAAGTTCTGCTAATTTTAATCCATTATTTGTTTTTTCTAAATTTTTTAATCTTTCATATGAAGGTTTAGAAAAGGTGGAGGGTATTACAATGCAAAACCCTTCTTTTTGTCCTCTACCGACCCTGCCTCTTAATTGATGGAGTGATGCCAATCCATATCTTTCTGCAGATTCAATTACAATGATGTTGGCATCTGGAATATCAACTCCGACTTCGATAACTGGTGTTGATACTAAGATGTCAAATTCACCAGACCTAAAGGATGTTAGAATCCCCTCTTTTTCAGCGGGTTTTAATTTTCCATGAAGCAGTCCGACCTTTTTATTTTTAAATATACCTTTTGAGAGGTTTTCATGCTCCTTTATTGCTGATTTTACTTGAGCAAAATCTTCATTTTCAGATTCATTAATAAATGGACAGACAATAAAAGCAGGCTCATTTTTTTCTATAATCCATTGATACATCTCATCTCTTTTATTTGGTTGCACCACATAAGTTGTAATTTTTTTATCCTTATTTGGAGGTGCACCTAGTATAGAAATATCTAAATCTCCGTAGATTGTAAGAGCTAGAGTTCTTGGAATTGGCGTTGCTGTCATCGTTAAAAGATTTGGTGTAACTTGATGATTATAAATATTCAAAATTTTTGATCTCTGCTCTACACCAAATCTGTGTTGTTCGTCTACTATTACTAGTGCGATTTTGTTTAAATGTTCAAAATCAAACAAAATCGCATGTGTTCCAATACAGATATCAAAGTCCAAATTTTCCAAATTAGTTTTACTTCCCCCTGTTTTGAGTACAATTCTGATTCCCATCGGTTCAAGATACTTTTTAAAAGTTTCATAATGTTGTTTAGCTAAAATTTCAGTCGGGGCTAAGTAAAGAGTCTGATACCCATTTTCAGCTACTAAATAAGATGCAAAGACAGCAACTAAAGTCTTTCCAGTTCCCACATCTCCCTCAAGCAACCTATTCATAGGTTTTTGAGAAATTAAATCTTCAGAAATTTCATGGATAGCTTTTTTCTGAGATTCAGTGAGCGGGAAAGGAAGTGACTTTTCCAATTCTTGAGTTTTTTCATAGAAGTTCTTAACTATGAATGAATTTAATTTCTCTCCCCACTCTTCTCTTCTTTTTTCAATTTTAATCATCTGTAAAAAAAGTTCTTCAAACTGTAGTTTTTCTAAGAGTTTTGGATTTTCTTCTACAGTGTCTGGGAAGTGGATTTTTGAAAAATTATCCTTTAATTTCAAAAATCCATACTTCTCAATTATTTCCTGGGGAAGAAAATCTTCATCCACCAATTCTTCTAAAGCAATTTTCATTTTTGATGATATAAATTTTGATGAGAGGCCTTTAGTTTCAGGATACACAGGGATAATTTCTCCTTGGTTTACTAGTTCAAAATTTTCTTCATTTTTAATTTCTTCTACTTTCGGTGCGACGAGAGAAAGTTTTTTTCCAAAAATATCAACCTTACCAATAAATTTATACTTTTTTCCGAACTTTAAACTTTTGGTAAGGTACTGCTGATTAAACCAAGTCAAATCAATTTTTCCTGTTTCATCTTTTGCTACACCTTTGGTCAATCTTTTTCCAGTTCTAGTTCTAATATTGTCTATGGAAAAAAGCTCTGCTTCAAAAATAGCTTGCTCCCCAGGTATTAAATCCTCGATTTTTTTATGAGTAGAAAATTTTTCTAATCTAAATGGGAGATGCAAAAGTAACTCGCCTACAGTGTTAATTCCAATATTTTGAAATAATTTTTCGTAACTAGGGCCAATTCCTGAAATTTTAGAGATATGGCTATTTAGTTTTAACATAATAGTTTAGCTTTACCTTAAAGGAGAAAAACCAAAGTTGGTAAAAAAGTTCCAGCCAAGAAAAGGATTGCAAGGATTACAATAAAAACTTTTTTTCTATATTCTTTATTTTTAAATTTTTTCAAAAAATCCATAATTTATTTTAATCTAAAAAAGTTTTTCTTCCCAAATTTAATTTCGTCTCCTTTTTTAATTAAAAAGTTTAAATCGGATACTTTTTCATTATTTATTAAAAGACCGTTTTGTTCAATTACTTGTTTAATTTCAGAGTTGGAGAATCCTGTTAAATTTCTTTTTAAAAAATCTAATACTTTTTCTTCCTCCTGTACTTCAATTTCTACAGATTGGTTCTCGGAAAATTCTTTATTTTGTACTGTTTTTTCAAATTCTTCGTGGCATTTTTTAGCTTCTTCTTCGTTGTAAATTTCCTTAACTAAGGTGAAGGCTAAAAGCTTTTTATAGACCATAGGATTGGCTCCATTTTTTTGCATGTCAATCTCCATGATTGAAACTTCTTCCAAAGATACATCGGTAAGTGCTACAAAACATTTGATTATTACACTATCTCCTAAGGTCATAATTCCAGCAAATGTTTCGTAAGGATTACCGTTTGCAAAAGGAATTATATTTCCTTCTGATTTTCCAATTTTTTTCCCATTCGAATCTGTTAATAGTGGAATTGTAATTACAAATTTTTCTTTACCCTTAATTTTTTTAAGTAAAGTTCTTCCCATCATCATATTGAAAAGTTGGTCACTTCCTCCTAATTCCGCATCGACATCCATTTCTACTGAATCAAATCCCTGCATGAGTGGGTACATAAATTCATGCATGTATATTGGTTCGTGATTTTTCATTCTTTCTTGAAACATGTCTCTCTCAATCATTTGTTCATGAGTAATATTTGATGATAATTCAACTATCTCTTCAAAATTTAATTTTGATAGCCAATCATAGTTGTTAAGAAGAGATGCTTTGTTTGCTCCATCAAATGAGATTACTTTTTCAATTTGTTTCTTAATTTTTTCAATATTTTTATTTACATCTGAAACTGTAAGTTTATTTCTTACTTTTGATTTTCCACTCGGGTCCCCAATTGTTGCTGTCATCCCGCCCATTAAAATAATAACTTCCCATCCTAGTTCTTGAAAATGTTTCATTTTCTTTAAAGCTGCCAAATGTCCTATATGTAATGTTTCTGAGGTAGGGTCTATTCCGTGGTAAATTTTAATCTTTTCGCCCTTCTCTACTTTTGAAAGAAGAAATTCTTTGGAAGGTAATATTTCATCGATATTTCTAAATAAAAGTTCATGAATTTTTTCTTGTTCCATATTTCGTATTTTAACATTAAATTGTTATACTTAGAGTATGAAAAGTGGGTTTAAAAATTCAAAATACAGCAATTTTAGTAAGAACTTTAAGTCAAAACCTAAACTTTCTGACTCCGATATAAGGTACGAAAGGCTATCTTTATTGTTTAATTTTTTAAGTTCTTCTTTGGCCTTAGTACTTATTTTGATTTATATTGTTTTTATACTTTACTCTAAGGACCTTCCAGATCCTAATAGACTAAGTTCAAAAGGAAATGAAAGTGGAAGTAAGATTTTAGACCGAAATGGGAAACCTATTTTTGAATTATATGGGGATAAGAATAGAGTTTTAATTAAACTTGAAGATGTTTCCCCAAATGTGTTACATGCAACCCTTTCCGCAGAAGATGCAGAGTTTTTTATACATAGCGGATTTTCTATCAGAGGTATGGCTAGGGCTGTTAGAAACACCGCAACAGGAGAGGGATTACAAGGTGGATCCACACTTACTCAACAGGTTGTAAAAAATGCACTTCTAACACAAGATAGAACAATTGATAGAAAGATTAAAGAATTAATTTTATCTCTTCAAATTGAGTCTAAATATTCTAAAGACGAAATCTTACAGATGTATTTTAATGAAACACCTTATGGCGGTCAAAACTATGGAATTTATGCAGCAGCAAAAGCATACTTTGCTAAAGAGCCAAAAGATCTTACACTTTCCGAATCAGCTTATCTTGCCGGACTTCCTCAAAGACCCTCGTATTACTCCCCTTATTCCTCGAACAAAGAAGCTGGGGTTGAGAGAAGAAACTTCGTTTTAAGTTTAATGAGGACAAAAGGTTGGGCTGATAAAGATGGAAATAGGCAATATATTTCTGAGGATGAATACAATCAGGCAATCAATGAAAAATTAGATTTTAAGCCATCTGCTGCTATTTTTAAAGCCCCACACTTTGTGTTTTATGTTAAAGATGAATTGATTAAGATGTTTGGTGAGGATGTTGTTGAGTCTGGAGGTCTAGAAGTAAGAACTTCCTTAGATATCGATAAGCAAGAAGAATCAGAAAAAATTATGACTAAAGTTTTAGAAACAGAAGCAAAATTCGGTGTCGGCAATGCTGCAATGGTTGTTATGGATACTAAAACTGGTGAGATTCTTTCTTTGATTGGTTCTAAAAACTACTTTGGAAAGCCCGAACCACAAGGTTGTGAATCTGCAACTGCAGGATCAAAAGGATGTAAATTTGACCCTTTTTTTAATGTAGCTGTAGCCAATAGACAGCCTGGTTCTGCTATTAAGCCTGTTACATATGCAGGTCTTCTTGAACGAGGATTTACACCAGCCTTCTCATTTTTAGATGTTCCTACTACTTTTACTGGAGAAGGTGTTGGTGAGGAGGGTGCTTATGTTCCTGTTAATTATGACGGTACCTACAAAGGACCTGTTTCAATGAGAAAATCATTAGCAAACTCTTTAAACATTCCCGCTGTAAAAGCATTAAAAATTTTAGGTTTACAAAACTTTTTAGATTTATCAAAAAAAATGGGAATTAATTCTTTTGGTGATAAATCGAAATATGGTTTATCAATTACTTTAGGAGGTGGGGAAACACAGCTACTAGAATTAACATCTTCTTATACAGTGTTTGGTAATAAGGGTACTTATAACAAACCAGTAAGCATCTTAGAAATTAAAAATAGAAAAGGAGAGGTAATTTATACTCCTAATCAGTCGGGTGAGAAAGCTGTATCAGAAGAAACTGCCTTTTTGATCTCAGAAATGCTATCTGATGATTTTGCTAGAAGTGCTGTATTCGGTACTAATTCTTTATTAAAAATTCCAAATCATCAAGTAGCCGTTAAAACAGGTACAACAAATAATAAAAGAGATAACTATGCCGTTGGATATTCTCCTTCATACACAGTTGGAGTTTGGGTAGGAAACTCAAACAATGAACCGCTGAATGAATCTATTGCCTCTGGTGTATCTGGTGCGACTCCAATTTGGGCTGAAACCATGAAATCTTTATTAAAAGGTAAACCTACTACAGGGGACTCAGTAGAAAAATTTGTAGCTCCTGAAACAGTTAAAAAAGTTGAAATTGATGAAAGAACAGGCATGCTTCCGTACAAAGATTTTCCTAAGAGATCAGAGTGGTTTGTGAAAGGAACAGAACCTCTATCAATAAGTGATTGGTACCAAACTATTGAGATTTGTGAAGTTGACGGACGAATTGCCAATGATGATTGTAAAAATGCTGATGAGACAGAAACAAAGACATTTATTGGAATTAAAGATTACTATCCAGATTGGCAGATTTACACAGATGCTTGGTTACAAGAAAATTTTTCTAAAGATGACACCTACTTCCCTCCAACAATTACTTCTAGACTTAAATACGATGGAGATGAGTTAGATGATATTGAACCTTATATTAAAATTGTAGCTCCTGCACCAAATACCAATGTTCCTTTAAAATTTAGAATTTCTACCGAAATATCTGCTTCTGAGAAAATAAGAAATGTTAAATTTTATTTTGATGATGTCCAGGTTGGTGAGGACTCGTCTTATCCATTTGGATTTACATTTAAACTTAATGAAGGAAATCTAGGAAATCATAAGTTTAAAGCAAAAGTTACTGATAGAGATGGAAACGAAAGCTCGGACGAGATTATACTTAATGTTGTAAACACAATTAAACCAGAGTAATAATTTTTAATTTTTGAAAAGTTCCAAAAAAATATTAATAAAAAGTTACACCAAATTTTTTGGAGGTATTGTTAATTAATTCTTCTCTAATTTTTTTCATTTCAGCTGGGTAACTGGTGAAAAATCTCACTGTAACTTTTCTTTGATTTTCATTTTGATACTCATCAATAAAGTCAATCTTAGTTACAAGTGGGTTTAAAGATCTCATATATTCAATTACCTCCCCATTTGTGGCATCTATATGTGCAGTAAAGGTTAAATCTTCTTTTGATAAGTTTTCAAAATCGGATATAATTTGAGTTTTAAAAGTCGATAATTGCAGAATTTTATCAAGATAAAATTCTGCATAATTCTCTGCAAAAAATCCTAATTCCATTTCTTTTTTTATGATACTAATTCCGTTTTTAGAATGAATTAATGAATAATCAATATTTAAGAAAGAGAGTAAACTATTTAAAACCCTTCTTATTTCATAACTATTTGAATTAGCATTTCCGTAATTTAATAAAATACCTAACCTTCTTTCTTCTTCAAGATTTTCATTTCTTTTGAAATAAACATTTCCTATTTCAAAAATTTGTATATTTTCTTTCCCTATTTTTTGAGAAAATTCTAAGGCATTTTTTAAAGATTCTTTTATGGAAATCCTTAATGAATCTTTATCAGAGTTGACTGAATTAAAAAGTAGCACTCTATTTGTATTTCCATCATATCTTAAGAATGGGTCAGTAATATGCTCATCTAATCCAATTGAAACTAAATAATCTGTAATTTCATCCTGCACTTTTAAGATTGAAGGAGTTATATTTTTAGGAGGAAAATTATTAATTGGCTCTGCTGTAATTTTTGAGTAACCATAAATTCTTAGAACATCTGAAATTAAGTCATCCTCTACTTCTATGTCAGTTCTAAAATAAGGTGTTTTAACATGAATTTTATCTTCATCTTTTGAAATTATTTCATAGTTTAATCTATCGAAAATTTCTGCTGCTTTTTCAAAATAAAAATCTTCTCCTGAAATTTTTTCTAATCTTTCTTTTGTTAAAATCATTTTTCTAGAAGTTGGGTGGTAATTTTCATAATCATCATTTTCAAATGCCTCCCCTCCAGCATATTCCAGGATTAAATCTGTTGCTCTGATAATTGCTAAATCCACTAATTCTGGTGAAAGAAATTTTTCAGATCTAGAAACAGTTTCATTTCTGATATTTAATTCTCTTGATGCTTTTCTGATACTTGCCTGATCGTAGTTACCTCCATCCAATACAATGTTTTTGGTATCTTCTGTTACTCCTGTTCTTAGACCACCTACAATTCCTCCAATACAAATTGGTCTTTTGGTTTCAGAAAGTACTAAAGTTCCTTCTATTAGTTTAGTAGTTGTACAGTCTAAGGTCTGAATTGACTCCCCTTCTTCCGAATCTCTTAATACAATTTCTTTGGTTTGGAATTTTTCAATGTCTTGTGCATGAAGTGGTTGGCCGTATTCCACCATTACAAAATTAGTTATATCTACAATATTGTTAATAACTGGTAATCCGTAATCAATTAATCTTTCTTGTATGAATTTTGGACTCTCACCTACTTTTATATTTCTAATGATTCTAGTTCTGAATTTATTAACTTTATCTGATTTAACTTGTATTTCAATTTCATTTTTCTTTTCAAGATTAGTTGATATAAGTTCAGGTTCTTCAAATTTAATATTTTCAAATGCAGCAAAATCTCTGGCACAGCCTAAAATAGATAACCAATCTGCTCTATCCATTCTATGTTCTAAGTCCAAGACTTCCCCTAGAATAGGTCTATCAAGCATTAGGCCTATCTCAGTAAAAGATTTAGCAATTTCTTTTGGTGATTTATGTGTAGTTAGATAATCTTTAATCCACTTTATTGGAACAATCATTGGTAGCTTATTTCTCCTCCGTATAGTTTTTTAATTGAATCTATTTTATGTCTTTGCATAACTAATCTTGATAACCCCATGCCAAAAGCGAATCCAGTGTACTCATTAGGATCTATGCCGCACATTTTAAGAGTGTTGTAATGAATCATGCCGCTTCCTAAAACCTCAATGTATCCTCTGTACTTACAAACCTTACATCCTTCACCTTTACAAAATAAGCATCGGATATCTGTTCCAAGTCCTGGTGAAACCTCAGGGTAATATTTATATCTAAATCTTATAACAACATCGGGCCCAAATAAATGCTTATGAAATTCAGTAAGTGTAGAAACAAGATTTTTGATAGTAATGTTTTTGTCCACAACAACACCTTGGTATTGATGAAAAAAACTAGCATTGGTTGCACTGGGTGTTTCATTTCTAAAGACTGTTCCAGGCATTATAACTCTAATTGGGGGCTGTTCATTGGTTAGCACCCTAGTTTCAATGCTTGAAGTGTGGGTTCTAAGAAGTACTCCTGGTTTGATATAGAGCGAATCCTGCAAGTCTGTTGCAGGATGGTTTTCTGGTAAATTTAGTTTTCTAAAATTGTATTCCTCTGTTTCAATTTCAGGTCCCTCGTAGACTGAAAATCCATAAAATTTAAAAAAGTTATTCATTTCTCTGATTGTTTCGGTTACAGGATGTAAGTGACCGCCTCTTTTAATATCTGTTACTTTAATTGTTTCGTCTAGGTTAGTTTTTTCATTAACATTTAAGCTACTTATTCTATTTTCTAAATCTTTTGATAACTCATTAATTTTTTGTCCGTAAATTTTTTTATCCTCTTTTGATAGTGAGGGTATTTGTTTGATTAAATTTGTAACTAACCCATTACTCTTAGAAAAGTATTTAAGATAAAGTACATCTTTATTTAAGTTGATGTAGTCTTCGGCAAATGTGTTTAAAATTTGTTCAATTTGGTTTGAAATATTCATCTCTTGCTATTTTATCAAAAAATATTAAATTTAATGGGGAGATTTAATAATTATAGGAGGTAGAGAGATGGGTAGGTCAAATGTTAAGGAGTACTCAGTATTTCCTAATGGAAAGCTTATCCGCAATGACCGCTTTGTTGAGATCTTGGAGGTAATTTACGATTTATTAGAGACTTTTGATGGTCAAACAGTTTTGTATTTGATGCTGTTTAAGATTCGTTTTGGCAAGCTGTCCCCCTTGTATCCCCGTAGAAGAAAGGTGAAGAACTTCCGGTTTTTTATTGTCGAGGAGCTAGGATTCTTAACCAAGGGAGCTAGGATTCCAAGGGATGTTCTTAACATGCTTACCTACTTAGATGAGGCCAATAATCTTTTCGAAAAGCTTCATTACAAGCTTGTAGAAGGAAAAAAGGCAAATCTCAAGCTCTCGCTGAGTTTAGATCAGTACGATCCTCAGTCAAAGAAAGTATTTCATTCCAAGAATGCCTGGAAAGCAAAGACTGACGAAGACTTTCGCAAAGGCATTGGTGAGTCGACATGGAACTTTCTTGCAGATCTTGGTGAGGATTGATAGCTTGGTTTGAGTTGAGGAGATAAAAAAATGGCGAGGGCATTTTGCCCTCGCCATTTATCGTATTATTTAATTTATTTTGCTGCTTTTACTTTTTCTACTAAGGAAGCAAAAGTTTCCCTATTGTTTAATGCTAGTTCAGCAAGCATTTTTCTATTCAAATCGATATTTAATTTCTTTAAACCTGCAATAAATCTTGAATAATTCAGATCAGAGTCAAATAATCCTGCTGAAATTCTAGTAATCCAGAGGGATCTCATATCTCTTTTTCTTAGTTTTCTACCATGAAAAATATGTTCACCAGCTCTTAAAACAGCTTCTTGTGCTCTTTTAAAATTTGTTCTTCTAGATAATCTATAACCCTTTGCTAAATCAAGGATTTTTTTGTGTTTTCTGTGTGCTCTAAAGCCGCCTTTTACTCTTGTCATAGTGATTTGTATTATACCAGATTATTTACCAGGTAGAAGTTTTTTGTACTTTTTAATGTACCCTTCAGTAGTAATAACTGATTCGCTAATCTTTCTAAATCTTTTAGAAGCACTCCATTTTCTCTTATTATGAGATGATCCGGTTGCTTTCTTAATTAATTTACCGTTTTTAGAAATTTTTACTCTTTTTATTAAAGTTTTTTTGGTTTTTAGTTTTCCCATAAGTCTCTATTTTATAACATTACTTTTTTAAAACAACTACTATTATGCTCTTATTTACTACTTTTGGCTCTTCTTCCGCTCTCCCAACCTCTGATAGTTCTGAAAGAACCCTGTTAACCTTCTCAAAAGCTAACTTTGGGTTCATAAATTCTCTACCTCTTAGTTTTAGATTGAATTTGACCCTATTATTCTCTGATAAGAACTCTTTAGCCCTATTAACTCTTTGCATCAAGTCTCCTTCTCCAATAGTTGATGACAGTCTTAACTCTTTTAACTCACTCTTTTTGGATTTAGCTTTTGCTGCTGATTCTTTTTTTCTCTCTTCGTATAAAAATTTATTAAAATCAAGAATTTTAGCTACTGGGGGCTTTGCTTCTTCCGCAATTAATACCAAGTCTTTTTCTAACTCCTCCGCTTTTTTCTTAGCTTCATCTAAGGTTATAACACCAAAATTTTCACCAGTAGGCCCAATTACTCTAAGAGTAGGTGCCTTTATTCTTTCATTTATTCTATAAATTTTTATAATTTTTCCTTTAACTTTTTACTAATAATCTTTTATTTACTACTTAAAATAAGATTTTAATACTGTAATTATACAATAAACATGCCTTTTTCTCAATTGACAGGAAAGAATATATAATATTCTAATGATTTTAAATATGTATAAACCAACTAAAATATCTTCGTTTAATTTTATTTACCGATTAAAGAGAGTTTTAGGAGTTAAAAAAATCAGCCATGCCGGCACATTGGACCCTCTGGCTGAAGGAGTGATGATAGTTTTAACAGACAAAGATTGTAAGATTCAGGATAGTTTTATGAAAAAGGATAAAGAATACGAGGCCTCAATACTTCTTGGTGCATTTTCTGAAAGTTTTGATCTTGAAAAACCACTCGAATTTGAGGGGTCTCCTCCTATCTTTGATTTGTTAAAATTTGAGGAAGTTTTAAAATCATTAATGGGTGAAATTTCTTTAAATGTGCCTATTTTTTCTGCAAAGATAGTTTCTGGAAAAAGACTTTATAAATATGCGAGAAGTG
The DNA here is from genome assembly GCA_032117075.1 of Patescibacteria group bacterium. Taxonomy (GTDB): domain Bacteria; phylum Patescibacteriota; class WWE3; order UBA101185; family UBA10185; genus JAUMAA01. The sequence continues at coordinate 65,555 of JAUMAA010000003.1, read as the reverse complement.
GTCAGGAAGTAGCTGAAATGCCTAAAATGAACTCAAATATCTACGAAATTAAGATATTAGAAATTTCAAATTTTGACTATTTTGGTCATAACTATCCTCTTATTAAAATCGTTATTTCTTGCTCTTCTGGGACTTATATTAGAACATTGGCCAATGAGATAGGGTTGAGATATGGAACAAAAGGAGTACTTTTTCATTTAAAAAGAACAAAGGTCGGGGAATTTTCAGTTAATGAGTCTCAAACTGAAAATTCCCTCTTGGTATAATAAGATTATGTTTTCAAAAATTGTTTATGTTGTCTCCTTATTTTTCTTTATCGGGATAATTTATAAAAACTATCATTTACTAGATAGTGTTCCTCAGGATCTTCTTAAAGCAAAATTACTTTTGTTATTTCTTGCTGTTGTAATACAAATTATTAAATACCTAGTATTAGCATATAACTTTTATATTAACTTCCAAAAAGCAGGAGTTAATTTTACCTATAGAGAGGTTTTAAAGGTCACTTTTGTTTATATGTTTGTTTCTGTTTCCACCCCATTTATAGGTGCTGGAGGTTTGCTTGCTTTTGTAGATCATGCTGGTCATAAGGAGTTTAATAGAATCAAAACTGCAGCCGGTGCTTTTTTAGCATTACTAGCTGACTATTTAGGTTTCTTCTTAATTATTTTGTTTTCATTAATTTTCTTTAGGGACTCTATAGACGATTTTCCTGTAAATTATCTCTATGCCATGCTTGGATTTGGAGGCCTGCTCCTAACATTAGTTTTTCTATCAATCTTTACAAAAGATTTTTTAATAAAATTTTTTCACCAGATTCAAAGACTACTAAATTTTGTTTCTCATAAAATTCATAAAAAGGTACATCTAGATGAAAAATGGGCCCACAGAAATGTTCATTTAGCTCATGAATGCTTTATAGATATAAAGCATGACCCGAGATTTTATCTTAAACCCATACTAATCGGACTACTTTTCCATATATTAAATATTCTTTCCCTAGCTACAGTTGCTTGGGCATTTAAAGAGCTTATACCTGTCTCCAAGGTAGTTTCTAGTTATGTAGTACTAAACACCCTAGAAACTGTCTCACCTACTCCAAACGGGATAGGAATAATTGAGGTATTTGTTCCTGAATTTATGAGAAGTATTGGAATTGATTTTGCAAATTCGCTTATTATAATTACAATCTTTAGACTAATATATTTCTATGTCCCGCTTTTAGTTGGTTTTTATTTTAGTCACAAGTTATTTCTGAGAAAAGAAAATTAAAATTTAGATCCGATATACATTCTTAGATAGTCAAGTTTTATCCTATCCATCATAAAGAAATGAATTTCGTCATGATGTTCCCATTTTCCAAAAGGTGTCGTCTTCTTTTCTCTGTTAAGTGTTACAAGGTAGCTTGCATTAAATATTTCTATCTCTTGATGAGTTTCAATAAAGCAGTTATCAACTGATTTGATTTCATTTTTTTCTGATTTAAACACTTCTCCATCGGTAATAATTACCTCATTTCTGTATTCATGGGCTTTTATTTTATAAGTATCCTTTGATTGGTAAATATTTGTAATCAATTTATTTTTGAAGTTAGCATTAATAGATTTCAGATGGAAGAATCTAAATAAAACTTTACTTGACTTGGCAGTTTTATTGATAATTCCTTCCTCAGTGATTTCATGCCATTCCTCAGAAAAATCTGAAAATCTATTTTCAAGATGTTTGAAAATTGAATAAGGTATTACTTCGTTTTCAATATACTCAAGGTCCTGACTACTTAAATTAGTCACTATATTTAAAGATGGTAATTCTATGGCAGAAATTTGATTAGAATGGGCAAGATTCTTAGTTATTTTATTATCTACAACCTCTTGATCCATATTTTGTGATTTTTTATGGTGGTCCGTATTGGATTCGAACCAATGACCTCTTCAATGTCACTGAAGCGCTCTAACCAACTGAGCTAACAGACCACAGTATGGTTAATTATACAATATTATTAAGAATTGATTAGAAATTGAAATTTGTGTTGTTGCTGAGGTTTGATAGTTTTGTTGGTTAGTCTTTGAAGTACCAGAGTACCGCCGTTGTTACCCCGGAACTAAACAGTGGTTCCACACTCATTATCTCCCCTTTTGTAAAATATGTCATAGACATACTTACCAAAAGAAGGAAAAAGATTAAGGTAATTGACCATCTTAGGCCCCAAACCAGTATATCTAACAGTCTCATATTAGATCTCCTCTCGTATGATCTAACCTCAGCAACGAATATATTATACCTCAAATTCAAGGTCAAGTCAAAATTATAGGTTATTTTTATTTAGATTATTTCTTTGCAGGTTCAATTACTTCATCTATGATTCCGTAATCTTTAGTTTCTTGTGAGTCCATCCAGTTGTCTCTTTCAATGTCTTTTAAGACCTCTTCAAAAGATTTTCCTGAGGCTACTGCAATTAGTTTGGCATAATCATGTTTCATTTTAACCATTTGTTTTGCATAAATCTCAACATCAGTTGCTTGTCCTTCTGCCCCACCCAATGTTTGGTGAATCATAGTATGAGCACCTGGAAGTGAGTATCTTTTACCTTTAGTTCCAGAACATAAAAGTAAAGCGGCAGCAGATGCACAAAGTCCTGTATTGATAGTAACAACATCATTTTTTACATGTCTAACTGTATCAAACATAGCTCTTCCAGAATAAGCTTCCCCTCCTGGAGAATTGATATAAATTTTTATGTCTCTGGTAGGGTCAGTTGCTTCTAAAAATAACATTTGAGCAATAAATGTATTGGCTGTTGCCATATCTATAGGTCCTGTAACGAAAATAATAAAATCTTTAAGTAGTCTTGAGTAGATATCGTACGATCTCTCGTAATTACCTTCTTTTTCAACAACTACAGGAACTAAAGTATTGAATAAATCTTTATTTTTCATCATTTTGTTTCTCCTCTGTAATTTCTTTTTTGCTTTCTTCTTTTACTTCTGGATCTTTAAAAACCATTAGTGACTTAAGGTAATCCAGAGCTTTGTTTTTCTCAATTACACCTTTAACATACCATTTTTCATCTGTAGATAGCAGTCTATTTGCTAGATTTTCGTCTCCTAAATTTTTAACAAAATCGGCAATTTCTTCTTCAGTTGCATCTAATTTTTGATCTTTTACAACCTCCATCAAGATAAATTCAGATTTGATATTTTTTTCAGCAATGGTCTTATGATCTGCAAGAAGATCATCATAGGTTTTGTTTTGAGCTTTTAGTAATTGGTCTACATTAAGATTTAATGTTCTAATTTGAGAGATAAATCTTTCAAGTAATCTGTCAGTTTCTTCATTAATCATTAATTCTGAAAGTTCAAATTTTGTATCTTCTAGAATTGCATCAACAATTTCTTCAGAAGTCATTGATTTTTCTTTTGACTTCTTTTCGATAATTTTTTCGTATTTTGGCATGGTTATCTCAGGTTTAACTGCAACGGTTGCCTCAAAAACGAAGTCTTTGCCAATTTCAAATTCTTTAACATCTACTTTAGGGCTTGAATAAGGGAAAATTGATTTTTCTTTCATAATTTGTGGGTAATATTCTTTTAATAAGGCTGAAATAACTTCACCGTGTACTTTAGAGATATCTATTTTCTCTAAAACAACTGATTTTGGTGCTTTTCCTTTTCTAAATCCTTTAATTTCACTATCTAGTACTATGTTATCTACGATTTTTTCATAAATTGAGGCTACTTTTTCTTTTTCAATAGTTGCATGTATAAGTAATTCTGCATTTGGTTGTTTGGTTACATTTATATTCATAAGTGGCATTATTCTATCATAATCTTATGATAAGATAAACTTAATATGAAGCAAAAAGCATTGATTTTTACCCTTTTATTGTCTCTAACTCTGACCTATAGTTTGTTAACCTATTCTCAGGATAAAAAGAGGGATCAAATTATTAAAGGTTGTGTTGAGATTAAAAATTTATTTATAACTAGAAAAAATTATCTTCAAAGTTCGGTCTTAAATAAAAAGCAACAAATGTCCGATATCAAATCCTCTATTGAAGAATTTCATTTAACTAATTCACAAAATATTTTGTCTGTAAAAGACAGAGAAAATATTAATAGTTTTTACGAAGAATTTGATATTTTAATTTTGGAGAGAGAAGATTTTATATCTAAGATTGATGCTTTACTTCTTTTAGATTGTGAAAGTGATAAAAGAAGTTATTTTGTGAAACTAAGCATTTTTAATAATAACTATAAGAATCATGTCAGGAAAGAAATTAGATTAATAGAAGACTTTGATAAAGATATCTATGAAAAATTAAAGGAGTTAAAAAAATGACAATTTCTAAAGAAATGAAACTTTTTTTCTTTTTCTTCATTTTTTGTTTATTTATTTTGGGTTTTTTTGTTTGGATAAAATACCAAAATTCTTTAGAACCTAAAATAATACTAAAATCTTCCAGTAATCCCTTAGAGGTTCAGAAACCAGATCCTCAAAATTCCAAAATGTCACTTGATGATATAAAAAATTCATTAAAAAATAGTGAAATCCTTAATGATAAAAGTTTAGAAGTTGATGACATTAGATAATTAATTGTGTATATTTAATTAAGTAGTAATTTTTGGATTTGCTCCAAGAAAGGTTTATTATGAAAAAAACTCATAATTCCGAAAAAGTTTTGTCTTTCTTTGCCAAAAATGTTGGTTTCGTAGGTCTTTTAACAGTTATTAATTTCTTACTTATTTATTTTTTACTCGACAGTATTGATAATTTAAATGAAAGATTGTCAAGAATGGAAGCTGCAACTGTAAATGTTGTGAAAGAAATGAACAACATGTCTCAACCAGTTGTTGAAGAAGAAACAGAGCCTGCTAGATAATTATTAATTTGAAATTGAGGGGTGCCTGAAAGGCACCCCTTTTTATTGATATAATCTAATTATGGTTTTATCTCATTCTTTAATAGGGGTCCCATTAACCTATTTACTTGTTCGAAATAAAAAAGATATTTTACTTGATAAATTTCAATCAAATTTTATATTTCTAGTTGGAATTGTTGGCTCAGTGTTTCCTGATTTTGATTTAATTTTAGGCTTTTTTATAAATGACTTAGATCACAGAAAACTTTTCTCACATTCTGTCCTTCCCTACTTATTTTTTTATTTATTTGTAAATTTTATGATTTATTATTTACTAAATAAAAATCAAAAATTCTGGAAAATAGTAAATTTAGTATTTTTGGTAGGGGTTTTATCCCACCTTTTTCTGGATTTTTTAGTTGGTGGGATTTCTCTTCTAGCACCTTTTAATAGCGGTATTTATGGTTTTGATATTTATTTTGACTACCCCGATAGTTTTTTTAATTACTATTTTTTATCTTGGTATCTTCTTCCTGAGTTTCTAATTTTATTAGTATCTTCTTATTTTATTTTCAAATTAAGAAATATAGGAATTATAATTTTTTTACCAGTATTTTTTTTAATTACTGCTTTAACAATGGCTTACTTTTATAACTAGATTTTGGGTGTAAAATTAATTGGGAGATTTTAATAACTTAGGGAGGTGACGAGGTGACTATTTTTGTGGTTCTCGCGATGGTAAGTTCTATTATTTCTTTATACTATCTTAACAAGGAGTGCAAGAAATTAATTTCGATGACTTTTTCTAATACTCAAGAAGAATGTCAAGGAACTTGCTAAGAGACCGAAAATCGGGAGTTGGTATAGCCAACTCCCGCCATCTACTTAATTTTCTAAAACAATCTCAATTGTTGATTATTTAAACTTTGATTATATTTTTTGATGTAATCACAATATTTACAAGTTTCATTTGGCAGAGGTATCTCTTCGCTACTTAATGTTTTGTAAAGATTACTAATTACCTCCTCAATCCAAGAATTATTTGCTTCGTAAGGTAAAATTTTGACATCAAAAATCAATTTTTCATTGAAAGCATCTAAATCTTTTCTAGCATTTGCATAGACAAAATATCCAATATTTGAAATAGGAAAATTATTTTTAGATAAAAGATATTGGTAAATTTCAATTTGTCTTTTGTATCCTTCTTTGTATTCCCCTTCTAAAGTAACTTCCGCAGATGTAGAGGTTGCTTTATAGTCAACAACATGAATTTCTCCATTTTCATTGATCCAAAGGTCATCAACAGCTCCAAAAAAAGTAATTCCGTTTGGATGTTTATATCTAACTCCGGTAAAGTTGTGTCGAAATTTATCTAATTCTGGATGTTGGTATGGGATTGCTCTTATTCCAAATTTCTCCATTAATGAGTGAGGTTTTTTTTCTTCTCTAAGTAAATCGAATTCTTTTTTTAAAAGTTCGTCTACGGCAGAATTTAATGAAAAACCAGGTCCTGATGGTCTTTTTACAATCCCGTTTACATCAAGATAAAAACATCTTGGACATTCAATAAATAAATCAATTTTACTTCTGGAAATATTATATTCTTTATTCATATTTAATCATTATATAGGAAAAATTGTGTTGTTGCTGAGGTTAATAGATTAGTTTGGAGTAATTTTTTTAAAGATCGTCAAATAGTACCTTGTTTAAAAAGCCTAAAATTAGGCCACTTACAAGTATAACTATTTCTCCTTTCCAGAGATAATCTAATGAGATATATCCCATTAAGAAAATCATCAACAAAGTTATTGATCCTACAGCTGATGCTACAATCCCCAATTTGATGGCTATATTGTAGATGGCTAGCAAAAACTTCCAACAAAAACCAATTATCGAGTATATCAAACTCATAGCACCTCCCTCTACCTCAGCAACCCCAGTATTATAACAAAATTTTCTACCTTTGCAAATATTATAGGTTACTAGATTTCTTCAGAGTTTTTAATAATTTTCCACTTAGGCATATGAATATTAAGTAGTTTTTTAAAGTCTGGTCCGTGGTTAGGGACAAGCAAATGGCACAGTTCGTGGAGGACAACATATTCAACAAAATCAATGTTTCTTTTAGCTAACTCTGTGTTTAAACAAATAACCTTTCTTCTACATTCACAATAGCCCCATTTACCTTTCATTTTTTTAATTACTAATTCTTTTTTACTTACTCCTAATTCTTCTTCCCATTTTTCAAAAAATTTCTCTGTTTCTAAAATTAATTTTTCTTCGTACCATTTTTGCATATACTTTTCTCTAGTTCTTTGACTAACTGTAGGGTGTACCCTCATTACTAGATTAGTATTATTTAAAAGAAATATTTCACTTTTTTTAACTTTTTCTTCTTGAAGGTTTAAAACGAGCTCTTTTCCAAAAAGATAATGTTTTTCTCCGTGTGTTAGTTTTTTATTACTGTATTTTATTTTTGCTTCTGTTTTTTTTAAAGAAGTTCGGATCCATTCTATTTTTGACTCAAGAAACTCTAACAAATAGTCTTCCTTGATATTTTTTGGGGTGCTTAAAGTAATCTGGCCTTCAAGATTTATTCTAAGATGAATATTTTTAATTCTTTTTCGGATGATTTCAATTTCAAATTCGTGAAATATAATTATTTGATTCATATAGCAACAGTATAATATATAATAATTTTATGAATAATCAAAAAATAATTTTAATCATAGCTGGTATTTTAGTAACATTAGGAGCTGTTGCTGCTTATTTTATTTACAATAATTCCTCCATGGGAAAAGCTCCTTTATTTAGAATTCAGAACGAGGTTGCAAATTCTAATGTTGAGAAATGTGTAATTATTGTTAGAGGTGAAAAATACGATGTTTCTGATTTTAGAAACAAACATAAAGGTGGAAATATCTTCAAATGCAATGAAGACATGACAGAGGCATTTAATAAACAACATGGTGATAAACAATTTAAAGATTTACAAAAATACAAAATAACTGAATAGAAATTAAATATTTTGGGTTTTGGGGCGGGTCACTTGTGACCCGCCCCTTCTATCTCTACTCTACTTTCTAATATGTTTCTTTTCTCTAGGGACGATTCTTGCCATCTCGGAGATAACTAATCTACAGAAATTATGGTTCCCTTCTCTCGCATCTTCTCTGCAAAAGATACAAAAATGTTTGTCGATATTTGCCATGCAATAATGGCAAATTTTCTCTCGCAACTTTTGCCTGCAGAACTTGCAGTACATACTTAGTCTCCCTAGATTGAAAAACGAACGGGAGCATATTATAACTAATATATGTCAGAAATGTCAAATATACCTGAATTTTATTTAACTAACCGAGAATTAAAAGAGCTCCTCTGGATGTCAGGGTTAAGCGAAAACTATATCAAATCATTACCTGAAAATGCCGTTGTTTTAGAAATTGGGGGTGGATTGGACCAAAATTTTGCTGAAGGAGTGAAGAAATTAAGACCTGATATTAAGCCAATTACTATTGATCCTACAATTATAATTGGATCAGATAATAAAAATTCTTTTGATATTTACTATAGAAAAGACCCAAAGAATAGCGGTAAGTTTAAGTATGCCCAATACCTTAGAAAGGTTAAATGGTACCAAGATAGAAAATTAAAACCTGAAAAAGATTCAATTAAGGTTGAAAACCAAAAAGAATTTTCCAAAACAAGAATCCAAAGAGCACACGAGACTGGTTTTCCTATTGCAGCACTGGCACCTCAGATTCCCCTTAGAGATGAATCTATAGATTTAATAATTGATATTTATGGACCAGGTATTTATTTGCAAACAAAAGAAAATCCTTCACTTGATAAATATTTGAAGGAAATTTATCGAATTTTAAAACCGGGAGGTGTAGCAAGAATTTTTCCAGCCGTAGATGTTCAGGTTCAAGTTGATAAAATAAATGGCAATCTAGATCAAGATGACGATATTAAATTAGACATACAAACGACACATGAATTTTATAAAAATATTTGCCAAAAAGATAACCTAAATTTCGATTTAAATTTTAAAATAATTCAAGATACTATTAGTAAAGAAGAAGCATTAGTATTAGTTTTAAAGAAAACAGTTTAATAATAAATTTATGATAAATAAAGAAACAAGTTTTTATGTAACCAATAGAAGTTTTGAACAGCTCTCCCCTTATTTAGATCTGTCAGATGCCTTTATTCAAAATTTACCAGAAAAAGCTAGAGTTCTTGAAGTTGGAAGCGGTGTTTTTAGAAATTTTGCAGCGGGTCTTTCTGCTAAAAGACCTGATTTACAAGTTATTTCTTTGGACCCAACACTAGCTATTAGCAAAAAAGATTTTTTAAGTGTGGTTGAAAGAGATCAAAAAGGAGATATCCAGTCAATTTATTACACTAATAAAATTATTGATAACAATAAAGATTATTACTTTGCAGGAAAAGATGAGGATCCTCAAAAGGTAAGAGAAGAAAGGCTTAAAGGAAGTGATGGGTTGGCTGTGGCTGCCTTTGCTCCAAACTTGCCCTTTAAGGATGGGGCTTTTGATTTAATTGTCGATACTTTTGGGCCTGGACTCTACCTTCATGAGGAAGGCGAAAAAGAATTTAAAAAGTATTTAACAAATGTTTTTAATATTTTAAAGGTAGGTGGTGAGGTTAGGATATTTCCTGTTATCAAATCAAATCTTAGATATAGAAATCTTGAAGAATTAAGGAATAAATCTCAAAAATATTATTTAGATATTATTGAAGCCCTGGGTCTTTCTTGCGAAGTAAGTTTTAAAGAAATACCTCAAAGTCAAGGTTCTGAAACTAAAGAAATTTTAATGATTATCAAAAAGAAATAATTAACCAATTCAAAAATTAAATTCTTTCAGAAGGTTTCAAAGAATTATTTTACCACCTTTCAAGATTTCTATAGTTCTGATAGTAGTTCAAATCCTCTTCTGAGATGGATGGAATAGTATTTTTTATTATATTTAAAATATTTTCTTCTGTTATATACTCTTGGTTATTTTGAAGTGCATTTCTTGCGGATTGATTAACTATCAAAGATATATCAGAACTTACATAATTTTCAGTAACTTTAGCTAGTTTGTCCAAATTAATTTTATTATCAAAAGGTCTGCCTAATAGAGAAAGTTTGAACAACTCTTTTCTTGACTCATAATCCGGTGGACCTACATATATTCTTTTGTCCATTCTTCCTGATCTTAAAATTGCCGAATCAATAATAGATGGTCTATTTGTAGCTCCTACAACTAAAACATTGCTCTCACTGGAATTATTTAGCTGGAGTAAAAATTCATTTATTTCCTCTTTTTTAGTATCTGCATGGGATCCTAAATCTTCTCTTTTTGGAAGTAATCCTTCTATTTCATCAATGAAGATAATAGACGGTGCTTGAAGTCTTGCCATCTCAAAAACTTTTCCGATATTTGAAACTGCACCGTGAATATAGGGGGATGCAACTGAAGAAGGGTTAAGTTCTATAAACGAATAACCTAACTCTTCGGCCAATTTTTTTACAATATAAGTTTTACCACAGCCTGGAGGTCCAAAAAGTAAAATTCCGTTAGGTATTGATATTTTAAATTTTTTAAACTTTTCTGGGTTTCTTAAGGGTTCTATGACCTCATTATATAAAAGATTTTTCAATTCTTTCATTCCAGCAACACTATCCAAACCTTTTATTTGAGTGAGTTTTTCAGAAATTTCATAAATTTTTTCTCCTGAAAAGCTGTCAGCTATTACACCTAAATAGTTTTCTCCTCCAATGTTTAATTTTACAATTTCTAATTCTTGATTTATATTTACCACTTCATCTGGTTTAATATTTAAAAATAAGAAAAGATAATTTCCATCTGAAAGACTATAAATTTCAGTAAAGAAAATTTTTTCTTCTCTTTTCACTACAAATAGGTTTTCTGAAATTTTATAATTATTATAAAGTAAGGGTTTCATTTTTTATTACAATTTTTAATTAAATAATCATTATAGTTATCAACTTGTTGATTGTAGTTGCTTAGTTTTACTTTTAATTTACTAACAATATCATTATATTCGTCAACTTTGGAATTATATAAATAAGGATTGCTATCAGGATCTATAGAATCCAATTCTCTTTCAAGTTTATTTTGTTTATTTTCTAAATCGTCAATTTCATTTTTTAGGATTGAGCTTGGGGTAAGATCTTTTAGTTTAGAAATATTATATTTAGAACAAATATATGTATCGTTTCCTGATTCTACAATACTCGAATCGCTGGAACCATTGTTTGAACTGTTTATAGAAGTGTTTTTATTTGTTGAGATTAAGTAACCTAAAATTCCTATGATAACTAAAACAATTATTCCACTACCAAATCTATTAGGTTCTTTTTTATTTGTAACATTAGGATTTGTCTCAAAGGGTATATCATTATTTAAATTTGTATCGTATTCGTATTTTCCCACTTTTAGTTACTTAACAACCAAATTATTACTCCTGCTATGAAGACTACTTTCCAACCATAGTAAAAGGAATCCAGTTCCTTTTCTCCTAAAAATGAAGTAGAACCATCATAATTATTAATTGTATTATAGCTTGAAATTGGGCAGACTGGAATGTAAAAAAATGTAAGATATCTAATATCTCCATACAACAATAACCCAAACCCAAAAATATCAAATAAAAGTGGTTTGTTTTTCATTAGTGTTTTATCCATATCTCTGTTCACTTTAATTTTATCTTTTAGTTCCCTTAAAGTTTTTTTGGTTTCATCTTTTGTGTTTCTATCCTTTAGTAAATAATCAATTGAAACTAATGCAGATGCAAATTTTGCACTTCTTATTAGTTCATATATTGTGTTTAATGCTATAACTTCTCTATTTTCAATTATTATTGCAAGATTTGTTTCAATACCTTTTTTAATAGAGCTGCTTTCAACAAACTTCAATGCTATAGATAGTATTTTATAAGATGTTTCATAATCTTTAATCTGATTGTTAATTTTAATAGATAGGCTCTCTAGATTTTGGGCTACCTCGTCCCCCAGTATTTTAATAGATGATTCATTTTCTAGCCCTAAAGATTCAAAATAATTAAATAATTCTTTTAATTTATCTAAATTTTCAGATATTTTATTTTTCTGTATTTGTCCTATTTTATTATCTTTGAATTCCATTGAATTAAATTTTTCTAAAATTGAGTTAACTTTAGAGATATATTTTTCTAAATATTTTGAAAAGATACTAGTATTTTGAGGTTTTAAAATTGTAAATAATTTTTCAATAATTCTTTCTTTTGGATAGCTGCTAGAAATATGTTCATATTCTTCAAAGATCAAATTTTCTATTTCAGATTTAAATTCAATCATTAAATCTTTATTAACCAGTCCCTCTTCTTTTGTTCTATATTTATCAAAAAACTCAGCCCAAAAACTTGAATTATGAATTAATTTTTTCCATAAATTTATCGATTCTAAAAGTATAGATTCATCATAATCAATATTTAGCATAAGTAGAAAACATAGTGCTAAGTTTTTCTCGTATTTAAATTTTCTTAACTCATCTTCTTCAATTCCTTTTTTTAAAAATTTAATAGCTTGGATGAAGTTTTTTTGTGAAAGAAGTTTATAGAAATGATGGTCTGTTTCATTCTCTAGCTCAAACCAGAAAAAAAATTCTTCTAATTTTTTCTTTGGAAAAGTTAGTTTTTTAGTCGCTTCATTTATAGTATGTTCGTTTCTTTCAATTCTTAAATCTAATTCATGATGAATTTCTTCATTTATATCTATTTCTGCTTTAATCTTTAAAAGCATATTGTTTGATTTTTTTAGAATTTGTTTATCGGTTGAATTAGAATTTAAGTCTAGTATAAAATAAGAATTATTATGAAATGACATTTTACTTTCTTATACCAGATATTGTGTTTCTATCACTTCCCTCAAAGGTTTCTGGCCTCTCTAGAAGCTGTAATAAATTTCTAACACATCTTTTAATTTCTTCGACATCGTTTTTTATTAAAGCATCGTTGCCCTTTTTAATATAATATTGAGCATCTGAATAGTTTGTATAATTTAGAACTTCAGTTGAGAGTTTTCTAAACTGATAAATCCATGTTGCATCGTTAGAATAGATGATTTCTCCTTTTAAATCTTCAAGTAATTCAATTACTTGATTTATTTTTCTTTTGTCTTTATTTTTTATAGCCTCGTTCCCGTCTGTCTCTAAATGTGTAAGTTTTTTAGTAAATATATCTTTTTTTTCTTCCGAAGCATATGTTTCAATAAACTCTTTAGAATCCTTTACTAATTCACTGAATAGATTGGTTAGTTTTGGCATTTCAGATTTCTCTTGAAGCTCATCAATAGAAACTTTTAATTCTCTAAGTTCTTTATCGGCTTTTTCTTTCTCCTCTACACCGCTTGTAGCTCCTCTTACTGTATGGTATACACTTCTAAGTTTTTCTCTAAGTTCGTCTGAAGCATTCTCTGATATATTTTTTGAGATGTCATCAATTCGCATGCTTTCAGTTTCTAATTCTTCTTCAATTTTTTCTAAATCCACTTCTCTAGAAAGTAAAGAAGATCTGCCGTTATACTTTTTATCTATTAATGGGAAGTAAGCAGCTACTGATACCTCCCTTGATTCGTTTACTTCAATTGTGATTTCAACTTCAGTTCCTGATGGAAGATCGTACGGAAGTTCTTGGCCATTTATTCCTAGTGTACAAATAAATGTATTTCTATCTGGAATTTTAGACTCCCCCTCTCCTACTACAATATCTAATGTTGCATTCTTTTCATTCTTCACTAGTTTTTTAACTGTTTTAAATGTCCTAGTATCTTTTAAAGGAAGAATTGATCCTTTTTCAAAAACTACTAAATATGTATCTCTAAATTCTTTTTCTCCTAAGCTTTCATTTCTATCGGCTACTACAATACCAATTGAATGTGAAATAGGTGCTCCTGCAATTGATAAGCCTTGAGTTATTGAAAATGAATCTGGGGAAGTTTTGATAATATTACCTTTTTCATCGAAGATATAAATATAAAAAATATTTGTTTTATTTTTTTCTAAATTAACTTCTTTAAAAAACTTTCCATTATTTATTTTGGTTTTTGGACTGCTGAAATGATTTGAATCTGATTGTATTTGTACAAAATACTCTTTATCTTGTTCTATATTTTCTAATAAACCATAAATATTTTCTTCAATTTCTGACGATAATGACCTATATTCCAATTTTAAGCTCATCTCCCCCTCCATTAATTGTTTTTTATTTTTATCAAAAACAGTATCTGGGACATTTTGACTCATGGCATAGATACAAGCTCCTTTAGCAACCGCAGAAAGTGGGTCTAATGAGGTGTCAACCTCAATTTTTAATTCTTTGGCAATTCTTTCTCTAATATAAGGAATTTGAGTAGGTCCCCCTACTAAAATTACTTTTTTAATCATGTTTTGATCAATTCCTGAGGATTTTATAGTCTCTTTGGTTAATTCTATAGTTTTTGAAACTTTATCTCTAATAATATTTTCAAATTCTTTTTTTGTGAGTTTAATAGTGGTATTAATTTCTACCCCATCTTCGTCTTCACCGATATTATCAATATCGATAGAAGTTTCTTCATAAGAAGTTAGTTCTTTTTTGGCTTGTTCAGCTCTATATTTCAAAATATTAAATATTTTTTTAAATTCTTCATCCTCAATTGAAAGGTTTTCTAAGTTGAACTGTTCTTTTAATTCTGGAATAACTTTCTGATAAACAATTTCTGCATCAAAATCTTTTCCACCTAAAAAGTTATCTCCATTATGAGCTATAACAGAAAGCAGCCCGTCTTTAGAGTTAACTAAAGCTACATCAAAAGTTCCTCCACCTAAGTCATAAACAACCCAAGTTTCGTTAGTTGAATTCATAAATCCGTATGCTACTGCAGCCGCAATCGGCTCCTGTAATAAAACTACGTGCTTAAAACCAGCAATTTCACCAGCCCTTTTAGTAGCTTCTGATTGAAGAATACTAAAATATGCCGGTACTGTTATAACAGCATAGTTTAAATCAAAATCATTATATTTTCTTTTAATATCTTCTTTTAGAGAGATTAAAATTTCTGCAGAAATCTCTTCAGGAGTCATTTCTTTATCAAGTCTAGGAAATTTGACTTTTTCATTAGTTCCCATCAGTCTTTTAATTTCTGATTTAACATTTTGCTGTTCTAATAGGTTAAAGAAATTTTCATAAGCTTTTTGTCCTATTTGCTTATTTAAAGATTTATCAATCCAAAGAACTGAGGGGGTAAACTCATTTCCAAATCTATTCTTGATTATTTCAAGATTTCCTTTATTGCTAATACATACTTCTGAGTTGGTTGTACCTAAATCTATACCTATTTTTATATTCTTACTATCCATATTAACTTTCTGATTTATTTATTTTATTAATTAAAACAAATCCCTGCTGATACATTTTATCTTTATAAAAAATTGCCGGTGACTCTGTACTAATTACATAGTTATCTTCCAGACTGGAGTCATTTTTTATCACCTCTGATTTTACATTTAAATCTTCGCTAATTTTTTGACCTGTAAAATCAGTTATTTTTATATCGAATTTATCCAATCCTCTAATTAATCTCTCCGATAAATTAACTAGTTTGTCATTGTTTTTGTCTACATGCTTAGAAAATCTCCATATATCATTTGACAAACTTACTAAATTTTTGACTTCTGGAGTAAATGTTACATTTTGGGGCTCTATATTATTTTTAAATATATTATAGAGTTTTATGTCATTTTTATGTAAATCATTAAACCCTTTTGATAAAAAGAGCATTAATACTCCTAACTGAATAAGACACAAAATTAGTAGAATAAAGATTAAAATTTCAGGATTCATATTGTAATTATATAACAAATTCATGAACTTAGAAATTGATTTAAGTTAATATTGTTTAAGAAATTTGATAATAATTTTTGGTGGGCGAGGAGAGACTCGAACTCTCAATCCTTGCGGAACATGCTCCTAAGGCATGCGTGTATACCAATTCCACCACTCGCCCAAACTTCTATATTTTATCACCAAACTTTGTATTTTTGAAAATATTTTAATAATTTAGATTGTCGGGACGGGTGCTTTTGTCGCACTCGTCCCGCTTCGCAAAGTGATTAATGTAGCGATGGTCTGATTCCAGGTTCTTGAAAAAACACTGCTGTTTGGTCTGAAAGAAACTTAACCTCACCTAACTTGATGATTTGTGTCTCTTTCGGGGTTACAAGAATGCATCTTTCAGTCCCAATCTTTTCTACAGCAACCATATTTTCTGGTAAGGGAATTAGAAGTTTTTCATGCTCCCAATTTTGCTCTCCAGGAAATTGGAATTCCATAAAGTGGGCAAACCAAATGATATCCCCAGGTTTAAGGATATCAACCCTGATAGGACTGACACTCCCAATAGATGGGTACCGTGCCCATTTTCCTTGTCCCAGTCCAATTCTTGCACCTAATAAAAGGTTTCCCTTATTATCAAGTGTAAAGATTTTCACATCTTTGTTTGACACTGGAACCTCCTAGTTCAATTTTGTGACCTTACAAATCCGCAAAATACGGTTTGTTTTGGAGAACTTTTGCCATTCGGACCAGGTTCCCCTGAATTTCCTCTTGGGAAATGAACTCCACCCTAGAATTTGAAGAATTAATTGAATCAAAAAGATTAAACCTTCTTCCTTAGGCTGGTACCAAATCTGGTATCTCACTACCGCACCTCTCTTATCACTATAACGGACTTCAATTATACTAACCTATAATAGTTTAGTCAAATATTCCTTTTTTAGAGTATTCTTGAAAAATAAAAAATTTGATAAAAATGAATTTTGATTTTGGTGGTGGGCAATAAAATTGCCCACCACCTTAATCGCTCTCACCGAAGGTAACCCTTCTTCCTTTCATCCCAGGTGGCAGTAACAATTCTCGTGCCATCAAAGACATGAAAATGTGCACCTGGATGTGGATATAAATATCCATTGTAGGAAGTTCGGAAGATAATACCTTTTTTAACGATACAGATTAACTGATCGCCAAAAACTGGCTTCTTCGAATTCCTAACTGTTCCACGGGCAATGGTACGACCAGGAAAATCTTTATAATATACTTTTAGCTTTCGCCCACAGTAATTACAGAGATCTACCATTTTGTCGAATTCTACTTCACAATTGAAGCAAGCTCCGTGAGTTTTGTCCCCAGTGTGGAAGTTCCGACCTCCTTTAAAAACAGGAGTCCGAAATACCACTAATGCTGATGAGTCATCCTTGGAAGAATTAGTTGGTTTGATATACGGTGTTTTCCCCTCTATCACTTCGCAGTGAAGTAAGGTTTTCTTTTCTGTTCCTAAGGAAAGTTTAACTACCCCTAGTTTACACCCGTTAGTCTCATTACCGACTATTAATCCTTGGATTCCCGAATCATAGTTAGGCATGAAGGAAACTTCAGCGCCAATAAAATTCTGAGACCCGGCCACAGTAAAGATCTTCATAGAATACCCCTCTCTATAGGTAATATCTACTACGAACGCATTTTACAATGAAAATTTATAATTTTAAATAATTAATATTTAAGTAAGAACTTACAAACAACAAAATAGGGGCGGGTTAAAAACCCGCCCCTCTTTCATCCATTTATTTTTATTCGAACTTTGAAATTTCGTTCATAAAGAATGAAACTCCATTTTTCCAATTAACATGGTTTGGTGGTGTATAGATTGGTGCTATTTCTTCTAAGGTGTCAAAACCTTTTGCGAAATATCCTTTGTTAAGTCCTTCACCTACAGTAGTAATAGCTTCATCGTAGTTTTTGAAGTAAATAACATTTGTTCCGTAGATACCCCATCCAAATGGGTTATATGATCCTTCGATTAAAAACTTAGCGCAGGTTGACTCCATACATGAGATAGAAGGTATCAATCTATAATCAATCCCGTATTTATCAGCCGTTGTAATAAATGTATCAACATTTTTGGCTAACGGAGAGTTATATTTTTCAAAGAACTTAGTTAAAGCTTCTTTTCTATTGACCTTTTTATACTCTACCTTATAGGTGTTTCTTGCATCCGAAGAATCTAATGAATCTTTTGAAGAAGCAAATACCGCAAATGGTAACAACAAAAAGTTTATAACAATTAATAATTTTTTCATATATTTTTAGGGGAGGTAAATTTGTTAGTGTAATTATACCAATTTTATGGTGTTTGGTCAAATTTAAGGGTGTTAAAACTTTGAGAAAAAGGCGAAAATACAACACTTTAGGGCAATTTTAGGTATTAGGATATCTAACCCTAAAAATGCTTATTTAGTTCCAAAATTTTGTATTTTTTCACCAAAATAATTCACTCCTCTACACCAAGATCCTTTGCTTGGAGGGGTATAAACTTTCATAATATCGCATGTTTCGGTAATACCCTGCTTGAAAAATCGCTTAGAGAGGTATTCTGAAACAACTTTAATCCCGTGCTCATAGCTATTAAATGCCTTACTTGAAGATCCATATACCGCCCATCCCCAGGAATTATAGCTTTCTACACCATTCTTCTCAGGGGTCAGCTTCCCACAAATTGATTCTTGAAAGGCAATTGCAGCTACAATCCAGTAAGGTATTCCATTTTTGTCGGCTTGTTCTACGATATACTGCCCAGTTCCTGCCATGGGACAGTTGTATGCTCTAAAAACTCCCTCAATTTTTTTAGCCCTTGAATCCATTCCATGCAAACTCACACTTGAAGATCCTAAAACTAAAGGTTCAGCAGTATAAATATTGTATTTTGAAACTTGCATTCTAGTGGGCTTTTGATTTTTAGTTTGAAAGTCAATTAATGCTACAAAAAAGAAAACAAAAATAACAGCAAAAATGAAAGTTCTTTTTTCTAAAATAAAGTTAAAAATTAATGAAAAAAATTTATTTATTTTTTTGTTTATAAAGTAAAGTTTAAGATATAACTTAACTATAAAATCGAGAAAAACATCTAACTTAGACATTACTTTAATCTATCAAAAATTTACTAATAAGTAAATTGAAAAAACATTAAATAAAAAAGCGGTTGGGTAAAACCCAACCGCTTTCTTGGAAAGAGAAATTAAATTACTCGATCCTTTTTAATCCACTTACATCAACTTTTGGTGCATTATCAACAGCTGCTGGTGATGCAACTCCAGACCTAGAATTTGAAGGAGTTTTAAAGTATATAGAAGCGGGAATAGGGAAAGAATTTTTTGGTGCTGTAACATATTCATTATTTTTTAGTCCATAGAAGAATGCTACTACAGTATTATTTACTCTACATCTTTTGTCTTCTTCAGAATTAAAGTAAGTTTTAACATTTTTTACTGTCATTAGATAGAAATCATCCGCAAGCTTTTTAATTTCAACTGGATAAGTATCCCATATTCCTAGTCTTGAAGTTACTGGGTAGCAAGGTTTTTTTGAATCTCTAAAAGAGATAAAACCTGAACTTTTTATTTTTTCCATAGCTTTTTCAAGAGTTTTGACATTTCTTCCAGTAAAATAGTAAGTAATATTCCAAATTCCAGGTTTTCTATCATCAATATATGACCAGTAAAATGGTTGATTTCCTGGATTAAAGTTTCCTGTGTTAGCTTGAAGAACACCCCCTTAGTTCATTAATGGATTTTCTGCAGTGCTTACTGCAGAGAGATTTTCTAAATTTATAGGTTCTATAGAAACCTGAGAATTATTGTTGTAATAACTGTATCCAATATATGTACCTGTAAGAACTAAAGCAAATACTGCTAGGAAAGGAACTGCTCCAAATCCATGATTATTTTTTATTGTGGGCATAATCTCCTTAATAAATTTTTACTTTATTAATCTTATACTAATTTTGTTTTCTAATGCAATAATTATTTTATGAATGAAAATTTTGAAAAAATTTATTTAGGCGGAGGTTGCTTTTGGTGTTTAGAAGCTGTATTTCAAAGAGTTAGAGGCATTGAGAAAGTTGTGAGTGGTTATAGCGGAGGTAAGACCGATAATCCAACTTATGATGAAGTTTCTTCGGGTGTTACGGGGCATGCTGAAGTTGTGGAGGTAACTTTCAATAAAAATCAAATTTCGTTAGATTCAATTTTAGATATATTTTTTGAAATTCATGACCCTACTTCTTTAAATAGACAGGGAAATGATGTTGGTACTCAATATAGATCAATTGTATTGGTTAATTCTCCCGAACAGCTCGCCCTAACTATGAAAAAAATTGCAGAGTTGAATGAGTCTGGGAAATATAATTCTCCTTTAGTTACCGAACTAAAAAAATTTGAAAAATTTTATTCAGCTGAAGATTATCATCAAAACTTTTATATCAACAACCAAAACTACCCTTATTGTACTGTAGTAATAGATCCAAAATTAAAAAAATTTATGGAACATTTTTCCTCGGTAGTTAGATAATTGACAAATTATAATTTAGTATTATATTTTATACATATGACAAAAATTTATTTACACAAACATTTATCAATAGTACTTGCTGTTATCTCTGCTCTACTTTCTTTCGTATATATTTATTACACATACACCCTTTACGGTATTTCATTAGTAAACCTTGAAGCACTTCAAGATCCAGGTTTTAAATATAAATTTGTTGAAACAGTTGTATATGGTCTAGTTTTCTTAGCAACTTCTGCATATTTAGTTTCTAAAGTAATTCTTAACAATCCTATCATTGATTTAAGGTACGAAGATGATTTTATATATGAAGAAATAAGTGAAGAAGATGAAGATTCAAGTGAATCAGTAGACTCAGATGAATCAGAAGATGATAAAAAATAATTAACAATTCTTTAAATCCTGAAACCCTCTCAAATTTGAGAGGGTTTCTTTTTTTGTCAGCATATTTAAGTTATAATAAGATAGTTTTTACTACTCAAAGGAGAGTTGAAATGTATGGTGAATGGGTAGAGATTGTTAATCCTAATGAAGTAAGTATAGTTGTTCATTTAGTCAGTAGTGATTCTGATCCTGCTTCTCTAAAAAGTTATTTGATTGAAAGGTACCGCCGAGTACTTCAAAATCATGTTGTAACTTTTGAGACATTTGATCCGGAATCAACTAAATTATTGATTGACTTGATTAGAAATAATTCAACAGATTATAATTTAGTTTATATGATGCTAAAGATGTTTGTCTACCATACATACATGGTTGCTTATCATCAAATGAACAGCGATGAATACCGCTTACTAAGATTTAAATTGCGAAAGACTTCCGATCCTTTCGCTGTTTATTAATTAGTTCTAAGTTAGGATACGGGGAGGTGCAAAGCACCTCCCCTCTTTTCAATTTGTCGACCTTTTTGTAAACTATAATAAGTATTTTATTAAAGGATTTTTATGAATTCAGGTAACACAGGATCAGTACAATTATTTATTAGGTTTATTATTTTTCTTATTTCATTTGTTTTTCTTCTATCACTTAGTTTTGTACTCTCAATTTTTGGAGAAGCTGGTTTTGGATTTGGATTAATTCTAAACTTTATAATTTCCTGGATTATTGCTTCTATGTTTTATATCTTGCCAGAATGGACAAGAATAGTAATTTTAAAATTAGGTAAATTTGATTCTGTGAAAGGTCCTGGTTTTTTTATCATTCCTCCTTTTATTTATTCCGTTGCTTCGATTGTTGATACTAGAATCGAGACCAATCAAGTAGAAGCAACTGCAACTCTTACAAAGGATAATGTTCCTACCAAAGTAACTGCAGCTGTTGAATATAAAGTTGAAGATCCAAGAAAAGCTACACTTGATGTACAAAATTATAGACAATCAGTAATTTGGTTATCGACTGAGGCTTTGAAAAATACTATTGGTAATCTTGATTTGAAAGACTTACTAAACCAGAGAGAAGAAATTGCTTCAAATCTTAAGGTCCAGATTGACGATGGTGCACAAGTTTATGGAATAGATGTAAGAGCAGTGAGAATTACTGACATAGACACCCCTCAAAGTTTGGTAGAAGAACTTGCAGCTATTGCTAGATCAAGAAGATCTGCCGAAGCAAAACAAATTGAGGCCTCGGCTGAGGTATTAGTTGCTCAAAAACTCTCTGAAGCATCGGAAATTTTAGCTAAAAATCCTGAAGCTATGAAGTTAAGAGAGATGCAAATTTTAGCTGATATTGCTAGAGCTGGATCTACTGTAATTGTCTATCCTTATGGAGATAGAAATGGTCAGGAGATAGCTAATTCACATGCAGGTAATAAGAAATAATTTCTTGTAGATTTCAAAAATTAAAGTATACTTCTTGATGGGACGAGATGCTTATATAGGAGGATTTATGTCTAATAAAACTGACCCTATTTACATGAGGGATGGTGTTGGTTTGGTTGAGTTGTATGACTGGATGAGTATGGACCCAAGTCTTAAGGCGGTCAACGTCGCTAGAGCTAGTTTTGGGAAAAGGCAAACCACTTTTGACTTTTCTAAAGACAAGAAATTTCTTGATTGGCTTGCACAAAACTTGCACAGTTCGCCTTTTCGCCACAGTTACATCACTTTGTATGTTCATTGTCCAGAGGTTGTAGCTAGGCAGTGGTTCAAACATGTGGTTGGGTCCGATTACTCCTATAAAGATTTGCCTTGGAATGAACTTTCTGGTAGGTATGTAGAATATAGTAGTTTTTACACACCACAGTATTTCTATTTCCAGGCAAAGAATCGCAAACAGGGTCGGACCGACGAGGTTCATCCTCAAAGCGAAAATTTCAAGCGTAGGTATGATGAAGTTCAAGAGGCTTCCATCGCACTCTACAAGGAGATGGCAGCGGCCGGTATAGCTATGGAGCAAGCTCGTCTTACTCTACCGCTTTCTACATACACGAGTTTTTACTGGACCGTCAGTCCTCAAGCTGTTATGCACTTCGTAAGTCTTCGTAACAAACCTGATGCTCAAGCTGAGATTAGGGAATATGCAGAGGCTGTTGCTGAGATTGGGAGAATGCATTACACACATTTGTGGGATTCGATGGAGACTTACTGGAAGTAAGAGAGCTGAGAGAGATAATGCGGGAGGTTTTTCAAACCTCCCGCATTTTCTTAATTAATTTTGTAATTTAAGAAGTTTTAATTGTTTATTTAATTCCGAATCTTTCTTCTTCGTTAAGTTTTCTTTATTATCGAATTCAACCACTTGACCTTCTTTAATAATTAAAATCTTATTTGCTAGACTAATGTTTAATAAATTGTGTGTAATAAAACCTAAAATATGATTATTTTTCAGTTTTTTTAAATTTTCGAAAATTGCTGCAGTAGACTCGGAGTCTACGTTACTAGTGGCTTCGTCCATAAAAATAACAGGTTTCTCGCTATAGAAAAGTCTGGCAATTTGTATTTTTCTAATCTGACCTGCGGATAGATCTACCATCTCTTCCTTCAGATTTTTATTCATCCAATCAATCCAATCTTCAGTAAAAATTTTTTGTTTATAACCATATTTTAAATCTTTTATAAAATTGTGTGCCGTAGAATTTTTGGCTGACCAAAGTATATTTTTAACATTTATCCTTTTCTCAGTGTTTCCAAGATAAATTAGTTCTTCTACCGTTAATGTGTCCTCTAAATCAAATTCCTGTGGAAGGATATGAAAAAATTTTAAGTATTCTGAATCTTTGATATTTTGAATATTAATTCCATTAATTAAGATTTGACCTTTAGTAGGTTCGAAAATTTTAAATATAAGTTTCATTAAAGTTGACTTTCCTGCTCCATTATTACCAATTATTGCTAAAATATCCCCTGATGAGATTTTAAAATTAATATTTTTGAGTGCATATTTATTTGAACTCGGGTATTTAAAATATACATTTTTGAATTCTATTTCTAAATTCTTTTCGTTTTCTATTTTTTCATAATTTCTTGGTACAAAGGTATAGTCAAAAAATTTTCTTAAATAAACCATGTCCAAATAATTTTTAGTAAAACTACTTGATAATCTTAAGATGTTATTGAAAGCATGGAATAATCTTTCATATGTTGTAAAAACAATAATTAAAATTCCAATTTCAACTGTTTTTTGAATACCATTACTGTAAATTACAAAATATGATACCGCTATTACTAGAGCGAAAATATATCCTGCTATTCTTTTATTTTTCTCGATGTTGTAGTAAAGGTCATACCTAAAATTTTTATATATTTCATAATAATCCTCTAATTTTTTTGTTAGAACTCTTGAATTATTTGAGATTACAGTGTTGTCATCAATATTTCCAATTTTATTTGATTTGAAAGCTTCTAGAAGTGCAAACCTGTAGTTATTGTAGGCATTTATCACATTCCTTTTATTCGAAAGTTTTGTTTCACTATCGATTCTAAACTTAAATCCAATTAATACCCCTATAATTGTTAGAATGATAATCCTATAATCGATTAGGGTAATTGCAAAGGAAGCGATTAAGATTGTATAAACAGCTAGAATTAACTCTTCTAGATTTTTATAGAATAAGACTACATTTTGGGTGCTAACTCTATTAGCTGTATTTTTAAACTCCTCGTTCAACCTATCCCCTACTGGGATCTCCGCATATTTTTCCAACTCCAATTTATCGTATTTCTCAACTAATAATTCTTCCTGAATAACTAATTTTTCTTCATAAAATTTAAAAAAACTTTCATTAAAAAATTGTAAAATTAAGAATCCTATCAATAGACTGTAAAGATATTCTTGGCTATACCCTTTGATTATTCCATCAATAAAAAATCCATAAAAAATTGAATTAGAAAAGGTAATTGTTCTTTGAATTAAACTATATACAAGATTTTTGTAGAAAAGGGATCCATAAATTTTTCTACCTAATTTAATAAAATAAAGAATATTATTTAGAAAAGTTTGAATATCAGCTAAATTAAATTTCTTTTTTTCGGTTTTATTATCACTCTCCGTCTTCATTACCTGTATCCTCTGTTAGTATTGGGGTACCTTTTTTAGGCATTGGTTTTTCAAAGCTTTCTGGGAGTAAATAAATTTCTAAATTATTTCCACTAGGGTTCTTGATTATTTTAATTGGTTTGTTACCAGCTGCAACCCATTTTTTGACTCTTGAATTACTGAGCTCATCACTAAATGTCTGTGGTGACCTGCTGTATAGATAATAACCAATTTTATCCCCATCTTTTTTTAATTTTACATAGTATCTAGTTATAGTTACCCTATCGTTAGTTGTATAGTACTTATCACTACTATTTACAAAATCTCCAGCTTCTTTCCAGTTTCTGTAGTAAGGAAACCCAAACATACTAAGGTGATACATTGGTGTTGGCTTATTCATTGTAAAAATGAGAAATTTCTTTTCTTGCCAAGGGTACTCTCCTCTACTATGGTCAACAAAGGCTTCGTAACTTTGCAAGTAAAGGAAAGCTCCTAAAAAAATTATTGAAATGATAGTTATAGAAGTAAGTAATTTTCTTTTTAAGTCTGAAAACAGTTTTAAGAAGAATTCAATCCCATAACCCATCACAATAAATGTTGGTATTAAATATGTGTAAATATGTGTACCCGGGATTGAAACAAGGCCCTCCATGAAAGCAAACGGGATAAATGCCCAAAGGAAAATTATAAAAATCTTCAAATCAAATTCCCAAATTTTGAAATTTGTTGGTACATATTTATTGAATAGTTTGAAAATTATAGGGCTAAAAATAATCAAAAGTCCCACAAATGTTAGTAATACATAGAAATGTATTGCATATATAGGTTGATAAACTGTAAATAGGTAATACGAGCTTGAAATCTTACTTGATACTTCCCCTGACAGTCTTCCTCCCCAATACTCTAATGTTTTTTCAGAGATGTTTAACACAAATGGAATATAGAATGTCAGAAGCAGTCCTAAAAATAAAGTAATACTACCTGCTGCATGGGTGAAAAATTGTTTATTCTTCTCTTTTCTAGCTTTAAGAAAATCTTGAATAAAAAAGACTAAAACTGGAATTCCAAAGAATACCCCGTCGTAGTGGAAAAGTATCGAAATTCCAAAAGATATTAGCGAAAGGTACAAGTATTTGAATTTATTTTCATCTCTAAATATTTGGTAGAGGTAGATACCTAGAAGTCCAAAAAGAATTACAAATGATTGGTACTGAACTATTCTTGAAAAAGCAATCAGAAAACCGTTAGTTACAAAAAAGATAGTTGATATTGCCGCCAATCTTTCTCCAAATAATTTCTTTACGATTAAGTAAAAAATTAAGATAGAAAAAACACCTGCTAAAGCAAAAGGAAGTCTTGTTAGAAAGTAATTATCGAAATTATTTGTTACTCCGCTAAGTAGACCTGTAACTAAGAATTGGTTAGGTCCTTTTCTCTGATCAAGTAGAAATTGAATGAATTCCCCATCTTCATTTGGGTTAAAAAAGGCTTTAATTTCATCACCTTGGTAGTCAGAGTATCCTAAATTAACTAATCTTAAGATAGATCCAAGAATTAATATAGATATAAAAAAAATTATATAGGGTTTCTTAAACATGTAATTATTATAATATCTTTATTTTATTTATTAAAGGAAAACTACTTATTAATATTTGTTCTTCTTTGATAAATTTAATTGAAAAGAAAAATTTAAATTCTTTACCACTCTTTATTATTCAACTGGCATATGCAAGGTAACATAAATTAAAAAAACCAAGAGATTCAATATTTTTTTAAGTAACATTTGTAAGTGATAAAATTATCACAAAAATCCATGCAGTAATAGTATAGTTAGTTAATGCATTTAAATGATTTTGGAATCTTAAAGAATCTGTTTTATAAAAAATTTATAAAAAATTAGAGAAAATGTTGAAAAAAATGCTGCGAAGATAGACATTCTTGATATTTTTGTGTTTTCTTCATTCATTTTAAAATATTATAACATTTCCTATCTGTAAACTATTTTTTTTAACTTCTCCTGATTTGATTTCAATCACATATTTAGATTTTAATCTCGGTAGATAGGTTTTGTAATTTTTCTCATCTACATACGAAGTTTTTTGTATATTTTCAAAGATTTGAATTACCTTTTTATCCTGATCTAAAAAGATGATATCAATATCAAATTTCATATCTTTCATCCAAAAAGAGTAATAATTTTCTTCAGGGAATTCAAATAACATTCCTTGATTGTCTTTAATGTCATCAAAAGCTGCGAGACCTGTTATTTTCTCATCTTCTGTTTGAGTGACAAAAATTTCATAATTTTTGTCACCTATTTTGATTTGTTTAGTATTCCATTCTTTTTCTCTTCTTTGCTGCTTCAAAACTGCCTCAATATTTTCAAGGTAGCTCTTTTTTCTTTGATTTTGAAAATCAAAGAAAAGGCCTACAATGATTACAAGTGATATGACTGCTAAAAGTAAGATAATATTTTTATTCATTATTTTTAATAAATTCCAAAGCTAATGAGTTAATACAGTATCTCATTCCTGTTGGTTCTGGGCCATCGTTAAAAACATGTCCTAGATGTGATCCGCATTTTTTACATAGCACTTCTGTCCTATTCATACCTAAACTGGGATCTAATTGTTCTTGTAATTTTCCAGCTACGGGTTCAAAAAAACTAGGCCATCCGGAATTAGAGTGAAATTTTGTTTCTGAATTAAACAAAATTTCACCACAATTAACACATTTGTAGACACCCTTATCGTAAAAGTCATAATATTTTCCTGAAAAAGGTGCCTCTGTACCTTTTAAAAAACAGATATTTTCTTGTTCCTCTGTTAGATTGGGGTTTTTAATCATTTGAAAAATCCTGACATTTCAGCAAATCTTTTAGGAAGTTCTACACTTAAAAATTCTTCTTTTTTTTCTTTGTCTGTTTTTTGGAAATAATCCTGCCAAAGAGATCTTCCAGCTAAAAAACCACCACATCCGCTTTGACTGGCTACAAAAACCTGTTTTAAAAATTCATTATAAGAAACACCTCTTGAGAGAAGAATCCAAGGGGTATCCTCTAAAAATTGGGTTACTTCTAAACATTTTTTTTCTGATCCAGGAAATTCTAACTTGAAAACAGAGGGGTTTATATTTTCCTGTTTAAAGATTGATACCGAATCAAGAACATCGGCATTTTCACCGTAATTTACAATTTCTAAAAAAAATGGGATATTACTTTTCTTACACTCTTCGGAAATAGTTTTAGCAAGTTCTATTTGATTTCTTGCACTTCTATCCTTTTTGTTAAAGTAAATTAGAAGTTTGACCCCACTAGCTCCTTTATCTTTAATCTCCTCTACTGTAAAACCTAATTCATTAAATCTTCCGTCACCTGTTTCTTTAAATCCTGATTTTTCTATGGGTAATAGAAAAGGTTTTAATATATCAAGATTCATCATTGAGTATGCTTTAAAACCAAAATCTTGATCTATTAAAACTCCAGAAAACTGATAAATTAAAGATGAAATAATTTTATATTTGTATTCAACTAATTTTTTCTCATCTTCTGTTCCTGCAATCTTTTTAAAACTATCTCTATGATCAAGAGCAAGCATAAAAAAATAATTATTTTTAGTGAAAATTTTTGGGTTCATCATCTTTATATTATGGGAATTAACTATCTAATTCAAGTGTTTCATCAAGTATAATTAAGACATGTTTAATTCATTAAAAGTAGGAATCTACTTGGCCTTTAAAGATATTACTAGAGCATCCAAATTGACTACACTTCTTATTGTTTTTATTATGACCTTAACTTTTCTTAACCTTACTGTCGGAAGAGGTATCTTGGTTGGTCTTCCGAAGGGGGCTACAAATGTCTATGATGAAAGATATTCTGGGGACTTAATCATTTCAAAACTAAGAAAAGATTCATATATAGTTAATGAACAAGCAATTGAAAACTTTTATCAAAAAATGCCTGAAGTAAGAGCTTTAACTAAGAGATACCTTCATTCTGCAACTCTAACTTCCGATTACGAAGCTAGAATTAAAGATAGTGAGGTTTATGATTCAACAAGTGGTATTTTGACTGGAATCGACCCCGTTGACGAAGATAAAGTTACAGGTTTGTCTAATTTTATTGTAGAAGGAGCTTATTTAGATCCTAAAGATCGTGAAGGAATTTTAGTGGGAGCTTCTATGCTTTTTAGATATTCCCCACTTGATTCTCCTTCTGAGTCTACAATTAAAAATCTAGTTGTTGGAGAAAAGGTCAAAATTACAATTAAAGAGAAGGATTATTACTATATCGTACGAGGTGTTATTAAATCTAAGGTATCGGAAGTTGATAGAAGAATATTTATAAATATACCTGAATATAAATTAATTGCTGGTGAGAAAGATTTTAAACCAGAAGAAATATCTTTTAAATTTTACAATTCAGTAAATCCTACTGAAATTAAAAATAAATTTTATGCGGAAGGTTTACAAAAATATGCCAAAATTCAAACAGCTGTTGAATCCCAACCAAAATTTTTAAATGATATTGGAGTTACTTTCGATATTTTAGGAAATTTTTTAGGAGCTATTGGTATTATTGTTGCCTCTGTAACAGTTTTTATTGTTATATTTGTAAATGCTATTACTAGAAGGAAATTTATTGGTATCCTAAAAGCTATAGGTGTGACTTCACTTGCTATTGAATTTTCCTATATTTTACAAGCAATTTTTTATGCCTTTTTTGGATCTTTAATCGGTATAAGTATTTTATATGGTTTTTTTGTACCTTATTTTGCTCAAAACCCTATTAACTTTCCATTTGCTGATGGTATTTTATTTGCACCAATCTCAGATTCGCTCTCTAGATTTGGTATTTTAGTTTTAGCAAGTATTTTTTCAGGATTTATTCCAGCAAGGATTGTCGTCAAGCAAAAAACACTTGATGCTATTTTAGGAAGGTAATTATGATTATAGTAAAGAATTTAGTTAAAAAATTTATAAATGGAGACACAGAATTAGTTGCTGTAAATAATCTTTCATTTACAGTTGAAACAGGAGAATTTCTCTCAATTATTGGGAAAAGTGGAAGTGGTAAATCCACACTAATGTATCAAATGGGTATGTTAGATCACCCTACTTCAGGAGAAATCTTTATAAACGACACCTTAGTAACTGATTTATATTCTGAAGAAAGGACTAAATTTAGATTAAACAATTTAGGATATGTTTTTCAAGACTATGCTTTAATTCCAACTTTAACAGCTTTAGAAAATGTTTCACTGCCAGTAATAATGAAAGGAATTAATTTTGGTGAAGCCTACCAACTTGGTAGAAATGCCTTAGATAAAGTTGGACTTTCCCAAAAATATAATAATTTACCAAATATGCTTTCTGGAGGTGAACAACAAAGAGTCAGTATTGCCAGAGCAATTGTGAATAAACCAGCAATACTTTTTGCTGACGAACCAACAGCTAATCTTGATACCGAAACCTCTAGAGTAGTATTAGAAACTTTTATGGATTTAAACTTGCAAGGTCAGACAATAGTGATGGTAACTCACGAAAAAGAATATGCCACAATTGGAAATACGACCATCGAATTAAAAGATGGTCGTATTGTTAGAACTTTAAAAAACGATTAATTTTAGTGATACCACTCGTTAATTGTTGTGTCGATTTTTTTCATAGATTCATTAAGTGAATTTTGTGTCATTTCAGAACTCATAGACATTCCCCCAGCTGTAATAACCTTAGATTCAATTCCCATAAATCCGAATTCACCGTGTACTAAAGGAGTTGAGAAATCCCATGCTGAATTTGATGTATAGTCACCTCCTGAAGTTGTTAGAACAAGTGCTTTTTTATTGGATAGCATCCCAACAAATTCTCCATTCACTATTTTAAATGCTTTACCACTTTGTATTATGGCATCAAACCAGCATTTAACAGGTCCTGGAAATGTAAAGTTATAGATTGGGTATGCAAGAACGATAAAGTCCGCATTTAATACTTGATTGCAGATATCATCTATTGGTTTTAATACTTCTGCTTCTTCTGGAGTAAGTTCTTGTCCTCCAAAATTTCTTTTTACATAGGCATTAACTTCCTTTTCTAAAAACATTGGAACTGGATTTTTTGCAATATCAAGAATCTCAATCTCTGTTTTTTCTTTTGAAGTTGCTACGAAATGATCTACTAATTTTTTGGTATTAGAACCTTCTCTGGGTGTGTATGAAACAATAAGTGTTTTACTCATTTATTTTCCTTTCAATTAAATAATGTCACATTATCATAATTGATTTTTGAAGTTTTTTAAAGTAGAATAATCTCACCCAAAACTATGGGTTACTTTCTTTAAGGAGGGTGAGATGAGACTTGCATTACTGACCCCAAAAGCTAGGCAAATCTATTTGGACATTGATCAGGAATCGGTACCAGGAGTACTTGTTGAAGGGCCACAGGTTGTTAAAGGGGATGAAGTTACAATTAGTAATTTCTTTCTTCCAGTTTTCGAGTGTAGTCTTCTAAAGTATGACCAAATTTCCTTTAACGGGGATGAGTTTTCAATCCTAAATCAATTTGGTGTTTATGAAACTCATAAAGGCGGTTTAGCCTTAGGTCCAAGCGAAGACTTTAACGATTATGCTTTAGTTTTCCTTGAGCTTCTCTCAGCAGAAAAGGTCATTGCCCCCAGATATAAGGGTCCAGCATACTTGAGAAGAGTGGAATTTGATGAAGGTAAAAGTGATATTTTTATTGTGGTCTTAAAAAGGGACCTGGAGGTTGAACTCTATGTCTTTACTCATCAAGACACTATAAATCATGTCGAGCTTACTTTTAGGTATGCCGCAGGGGATATTGTCTTCAAATGCAAGAAATTTCATTGAGAGGGCAAATGGGGAGTTGTGAATCACAACTCCCCAGAACAATATATAATTTTATATTTAATAATCCTTTAGAATATAACTTCAATTTTAATTTACTCTTATTTTAGAATGTAAGTTTTTGTTCTGGTGTTTCCAAAACATCATATCTACTAATTTCATCAATATCTTTTCCATCTACTGCTAATGCCCAATCATTTAAATGCTCAGCAAGTCTGTGTTTAAGAATTGTGATTGCTTTTTCTCTATTTTCAATTTGATCTCTGGTCTCTTCATTATGTGCTGAGATATTTGAAATTTTATGTACAACCCGAACAGCAGATTCTACTTTGTTAACATTTTGACCTCCATGAGAAGATGATCTTGAAAATTCTAACTCTATATCTTTATCTTCTCTAAAAATTAATTTACCTGCTTTAAGAGATTCTTTTACCCAACCAATATATCTATCTAAGTATCTATTTCTTAAATCTTCATTATCTCCAAATTGAGGAAAGTTTAAAACTACCTTTTCGATATTTTTTTTCGACTCTGTAATTTTTAGATCATGGGTATGTTTAACGAAGTCATCTCTAATAAAGTTTGAGGTTTTTTTCCCATGATGATCAGGATGTTTTTTACCTGAGGATCCTCTTTGAGAATTTTCTAACTTTTTTTGAATTTCATCAAAATCATAATCCATAAATTAAATATAACACTTTTTTTATTTAAATAAATTTGGAACAGCTAAAAGAATTGCTCCAGCTGTTAGAAGTACTCCTCCGATGACAACTTGCATTGTAATTTTTTCTGTTAAGAAAAATGCTGCCAGAATAATAACAAAAACAACTGAAAGTCGATCTATTGCCGCAACAGCGGAGGCATTTCCTGTTTTTAGTGCATAAAAATAACATAACCAGGAAAGAGCTCCGCTTATCCCTGAGAGAATTATAAAAGTTAAACTTCTCCCATCAATTTGTTTAAAATTCTTAAAAACTCCTAAAAATGAGGACACTCCAAATAAAAAAATAAACATCACAAAAGATCTTACTGTTGTAGCTAAAGTAGTATCTACACCAGAAATGCCTATTTTTCCAAAGATAGCAACCATTGCAGCAAAAAAAGCTGAAAATAAAGCAAAAATAACCCATGTCATATATTTATGTTATCACCTAAAGACCGCCAAATTCAATCGGCAGATTATTCTTTTTAAATACTTTTTTAAATAATATATAATTAAGAAGTGAAGAAATACTTATATACTTTAATATTATTTGCAATCTCTTTACTTGTTTTTTATAAATTAGATTTCCCTTATTTTTTTACTGATGAAATTCTTTATGTTCAGGAAGGCTATGATAACTTAAACGGAAGTTACGAACAAAACCTTCAAGTCCCTTTTTTGGCAAAATTTATAGCAGGGGTAACTTTTAGTATTTCTTCATATAATGTATATCTATTAAGGGCTGTATTTTCAATAATATTTGTTTTCTTTTTACTTTTTTTAAATTATTTTTTGACAAAAATTTATAACGAAAGATATGCATTTTTTGGAACACTTCTTTATTTATTTGGAGTAATTAATTTTGAATCAAATAGAATGGTGATGCTTGAATCCCCTATGCATTTATTTTGGGTTTTATTTTTATACTTTTTTTATCAAACATTTGTCTTAAATAAGGATTCTTTAAATCGAAACTTATTTATAGTTATTGGAATTTTTTTAGGACTATCCTTAATTACTAAATTTACCTCTGTAATTTTGATTATCTTTATAGCACTTGGAATTTTTTATCAAAATAAGGTTTTAAATTATAGAAAAAAATTACTCATTCAGAACTACACTTATTTATTTTTTTCCTCAAGTGTAGTTTTTGGTATAAGTTACATGCCTTATTTTATGTCATTGGGATTTACTGAGGGTATCAAGCAATTTTTTAAATTTATTAAAGATACATATCTACAAAGAAATATTGAAGGAAAAGCTCACATAGTTGATGGGGAAATTTTTAATAAATCCCCATTTTATTCTTATTTTGTGAATTCTTTAAATACTGACGGTAATTTTAGAACTTATCTGAGTTTTATTTCTTTAAAATCGTTGAAAAATTTTAAAAAAGTTTCATTTAATACAATTTATTTCGGGACTTTTTTTATTCTAAATTTTTTTTTATTTATTGCTCTTTCTCTTCATAATGAAAGATATATTTCAACTTTGTGGATCCCCTTAATTTTTCTTATTATTGAAGGAATAAGAAATATAAATATTACGGAAATCAAAAAACAAATTTTTCTCTCTTTAATGGTTTTGATTTCCGCTCTCGTATTTTTTGATTACCTTTACAATTTAAAACCAACTAAATATCATGCTCTCTTTTTATATTTTAAAAATGAAACAAATAATTTCCAACTTACAGATAGAATGTACTCTTACGGGTCTGTTAGGTCTTTAACTTGGTATAGAAGGTATGTTTCTAATGAAGATTTATTTTTGTATAGAAGAGACTATAAAATAATGTCTGATGAGTTTATTACTTTTAAATATTTCGCATTTGATAATGATGAACTAAAAAAAATAAAACCTGAAGAAAATCTTCTTTATAGTTATGTTCTTCAAAATTCAATAAATTTTACTAGAATCGAAACTGAATTTGGTTTTACTATTTTTAAGAGACGGGATAAATAACAGCTGTAAACTCTTCGTCTTCTCCATCAATTATTCTTCTTAGTCTTTG
The DNA here is from genome assembly GCA_032117075.1 of Patescibacteria group bacterium. Taxonomy (GTDB): domain Bacteria; phylum Patescibacteriota; class WWE3; order UBA101185; family UBA10185; genus JAUMAA01. The sequence goes on along the minus strand of JAUMAA010000003.1, from coordinate 31,194 downwards.
ATAATCTTCTCTTGTTTTTTGAAATTCTGTATTTAATCTTCCTAATTCTTTCTTTTGTTCACTATTTTCTTTTTTTAAATTTTGTATCATTCCTTGCATGTTTTTAATTTGTTTTTCCAAATTATCTATTTTCTGTGATTCATTTTCAGGTATTTGTCTTGATCCTTCAATTTCTATGAATCCATAATCAATTTCCTCATCAGGTTTTATTTTTATTTCATTTTTATTACTTTTTATTTCCTTAAACACTTCATAAAAGTTTTCCCCATTATATTTTTCGTCCCTAGCTCTCTGTCCTTTAAAAATTTCTTCTAAAATTGAGTAATCGTATTCATCATGATTAAGAAGCCTACCTTTCTTTACAGTTCTAGGAGAAATATTGGTGTAATTTGCATTTGGAAACTTTTTTATCGTTCTTTGATAATCTCTTTCGAGATCTGAATATGTAAATGAAATTACAGCATATTCTTTTTCTTCTTCTGATAGAAATATTTCATAGAAGTCTTGTTTGTTTAAGTACAGATTGTTTCCAGAAGCATCTATATATCTTATTAATTCAACTTCATCACCAGTTACTTTGTCCTGAAAATTGATTGATTTATTCTTTCTTAATAAAACATTTATTAAAAATTCTTTATTATTTTTATGATTTTTTATTTCAATTCCTGTTGCTTTGCTGATTACTTTCTCTGTAGCTAAAATATCAAATCTTTTTCCTTTACAAACTTGATAATATCTTTCATTAATTTCAACACAGATCCCAAAGTTATAGTTATTTCTAGGATCAAAAGGCAACACAAATTCCGTTCCCATTTCATCAATAAAAAATAGTGCTTCTACTGCCCCCTCTTCATTTCTCTGGATAAAGGAAAGTTGAAAATCAACCTGTATTATTTTTTTGTTAAGACTTGTCATAAAAGGCAGATTTTACTGTAAATATAAGGAATAGTCAAACTTACTTTTGATAATTTTTTGACAAATTTAACTTTTTAACCTATAATATGTGTAATTCCTAGTGGAATAGGAAGAAGAGTGTTTTATGAGGAGGTATATCTGTGAAGAACTTGTTTGTCTTTCTTATGGTGTTTGTTTCATTTTTGTCTCAAACAACCGAGAAGGCTTTTGCCTTCATTCCTGACTATCCGAGCAATTCGAAGTACATTCACATCTTTGATGTGAAGATTTCTTCAACTCAAAAGATAGTTGATGTATACTATCAAATTGACTCTGACGGTAAGTACAAACCCAACGACTGGGTTTGTCGGGCAAATGAGATGAATGATGGGGACAGTATCAAACGAAATGTCGTTTGGTCGGTCTGGTACCGACCTGGTGCACTCGTGTCTAAGGATGCTGAATGCACAACAAGAAGTGAGGTAATTGATTCTTGGATCTATGGATTCAAAAAATCACGACCAATCGGCAGTAATTTTTTTGAGCCGCATCATGACTTGGCATACTTTGCTCAATTCAAGAATTTGAGTTGGGCAATTGGTAGTTCTAGAAAAACCTGGTGCAAGGCAAACTCATTGGGTCTGATGACTTGGAATGGCAGCTATAAGAATATTCGTCATGAAAAGGCTATCTGGTTGGCTAACTCCAATCCTTGGATTTGGGTAAGTCGGGATGTTACATGCACTCAAGACCTCGCAACATATTTCAAATGGAAACGAAATCCTTGGTGGAAGGAAGTAGTTACACTGAAATAGCAGAATTCAAATTAAACCCCCGCACTTAACCGTGTGGGGGTTTTTCGTTAATTGATGTTTTTTTTACAAAAAAATGTCCCCACCAACAAAAGTTGATAGGACATTTTTATGGTCGGGGTAGCAGGACTCGAACCTGCGACCTCACGCTCCCAAAGCGCGCATTCTAAGCCTACTGAACTATACCCCGACAATACTAGGGCAATTATACAACAAAATCCTTATAGTTTCGATTTCAAATCTTCAAAAATACCCTCAAATGGCTCAGATTCGTAGACTGTTCTGGAATTTTTAATTAGGTCTACTAAGTGTATTTTAAAAGAATATTTGCAAACAGAATTTGGGTCACATGTAATAGGATTCTTTTTGGTAAAATCTTTAAGTGATAATTCTGCTACAAAAAAAACATGATTATCTAGAAAACCAGCTCTGTGGAAGTAACAATTTGCCTCCATCTCGCAATCCACTACCCTTGTAAGTAATATTTTATCTTCTCTTAAACCGTAAAAGAACACTTGATTGCTGGTAAATCCAAATCTAGTTGAATTATCATAATTTACTACCTCTCTTTCATTTGGTGATTTTTCAGAAGTTTTAAAAGTTTCTAATATTTTCATATTATTCTCATAATCCATTCTTGCCCCATCGTTATCAATCGAAGAAGTTGAGGTCCAGATAGTATTATAGATATTCGAGTCTTCGATGAATTTAAATTTATCCGCCTCGACATTTATTTCTTTATTTTTGGCATTGGTAAGCCACTTTTGAAATTTAGAATTTTCTTCTAATTTAGTAGGGATTTTAGACAAGTCTATTGATAACTGTTCATTAATATTAAAGAACACTACCAGTCCTACACAAATAAAAATCCCTATTATTAAAATTTTATCAAGATATGTTTTTAACACTTTTTTATTATATCAATCTTTTTACATCATTTTTTGAGCAAACTTCCCTATCAAGAAATAAAGGAAAATTAAACCTAATATTGTCAAAATGTCATTTGTTGTTAGATTATAAGAAATCTCTGTTAGGTTGAGAAAATCTCTAAAAAAATAAATTAAGAAAATAGCTACAAATAGAGCTAGATTTGCGATTAGATAGACTTTATTTTTTAATAGTTCTGATGTTTTTAAGTTTTCTGAGAAATTTAAATAGATTAAAATTATATTTAATCCGAGAATCAAAAATAATGATATAGTCTGGGCTGCAACAACATTTTCTTGAACATAGAGATAGTAAGTTATAAAGACAAAAACAAATATTAAAAATCCATAGATTGAGCCTTTGGCCACATTCATATTCTCAATTAATTTAAATTTCCCTTTTCTAGGTTTTAAGCTAAATTGACCTTTTTTTCCAGGGATACTTTCGAAGACAAGTGTCGAAAATGGATCAATGATAAATTCTAGTAAGGTGATATGTATTGGTAAAAGTAACTCAGGTAATTTAAAAATAACATTAAAAACTGAAATTAATATTAAAGGTAAATGAAAAGAATAAATATATCTTGCAGTTGTAGATAAGTTATCATATACTCTTCTTCCTTCAATAATTCCATCAACAATATTTTTAAGGTTGTTTTGTGTTAATACCATATCGGAAGTTTCCTTTGCAATGTCACTTCCTCCTAGCCCAATACTTATTCCAATATTAGCTGATTTTAATGCTAAGGCATCGTTAACACCATCCCCTGTCATGGCTACAATATTTCCTCCACTTTTAAGTAAATTTAAAATCCTTAATTTTTGTTCTGGTTTAATACGGGCAAAGATATTTGTTTTTTTAATTCTTTCATCTAGAAGATGATTTGGAAGGTTTTCAATCTCATCTCCTGTGATAACTTCATTTGGATTATTAAGTCCGATTTTATTTCCATAATAAATAGCAGTGTTTTTATGGTCCCCAGTAATCATACAAACCCTAATAAAATTATCTTGACAAAGCTTTACGGTTGCTGGGACTTCTTGCCTAATTTCATCTTCAAAGGCAAGAAGTCCCAAAAATGAGAATTTTGATTTGATATTTTTATTCTCCAAAACTGCAACTCCTACCACTCTTAAACCTTGATTTGTTAATGTATAAAATTGATCGTAAATGAATTTTTCAGATGCAGTATTCAATTTTGATAATTTTATAATCTCATCAAATGCTCCTTTTGCAAAAACAATATTTTGGTTATTTTTTGAGTACTGTCTAGTAAACACAAATTTTTGATCTAATATTTTTTCATTAATGAAGTAATAATCGTTTGATTCAATATTCAACTTGTTATAAACTCTTTCGATTTCTAAATCTAGGGAGTCCTTAGAATTAAAATATTTTGCTAAATATGAGGATTTTATAATCTCAACCACATCTTCATTCCAATTTTTTGAACTACCGTCTGCTACATCTTTTAATGTAACTATTTTAGAAAGTTTCATTTTATTTTTGGTGAGTGTTCCTGTTTTATCTACACATAAGATATTTGCAGCCCCAAGTGTTTCAATGATAGATCTGTTTTTAACAATTAAACCTGTCTTAGATAGTCTGACAGAACTTAATGCTAGGAAGATCGTAAGAACAATTGGTAATTCCTCTGGAACTAAAGCAATAGCTAATGTTACAGCATTGAGGATTGGTTTTACCCAGTCACTAGTTGTGTAATAACCGTATAAAAAAACAAAAGAGCATGTGAGAAGGGCAATTATAGCTAAATTTTTTACGATAATATTTATCTCTTTTTTAACTAATGGTTCCTCATCTACTAAAGATGAAAGTTTAATTCCCATTCTTCCAATTTTGGTATTTTTTCCTGTTGAGTATACACTCCCGATTAACCAACCAGAAACTGCAATTGTGCCCGAGAAAGCAATCTGTGTGTCATCAATTTTTTTATTTTTTAATACTTGGGAATCATATCTTGATGACTCTTTTGTAACAGGTATACTTTCTCCTGTAAGTATCGATTCATCTATGTTGAGATTTGAAGATTCTAATACCAACAGGTCTGCCGGGATTCGTTCCCCTTCTGAAATTAGAACAATATCCCCCCTGACTAAATTCTCAGATGGAATCAAAATTTTTTCACCATCTCTGATTACTTCCGAATATTTTTGGGATAAGGACTTGAGCTTTTTAATCGCGGATTCTGTTTTGTAGTTTTGAATAATATTAATATTTAAGATAATAAATGCTGAGATAGTAAGAATTAAAAAATCTGTAAATTTTCCAATAAAGAAATATGTAAAACAAGCGAGTAGTAAAACTAAAATCATTGGTTCTTTAAATGACGAAAAAATAGACTTTATTAAAGGGAAATCCTTAGTTTCGTATAAAACATTTTGTCCTTCTGATTTAAGGATTTCTTCGGCTTCTTTGGTTGTGTGACCTAGGTATTTCATTTTTTGGAGCAGACCTTGTTCGAAAATTTTTTACATTAGCTTGATTAATTTTTTCGTATTGGGAGTAACTATTATTAACTTTATGATGAAATGGTTTTAAATTCAATTTAAAATTTTCAAAAAGATGAAAATATTTTTCTTTTGGTATTTCATAAAGTGAGGCATGGATACTAATTCCAGTTGCTTTTAAAATTTCTACAGCTGCTCTTGGTGAAATTAGCTTTTCAAGTCTTTGAACTATCTCTGGTTTTTGCTGCATAACTAAAAATGCAATAAAATCTCTGAATAATACTTCATCCTCTTTATTTACTAAATATCTATCTCTTTTTATAAAAGAAATCAGTACAGATTTAACCCTTGAAACTGGTTTGAAATCGGTATATTTGAATTCATGAATTATTTTTCCTTCGTATTTATTAAAAATTAATAAACTTAAAAGTAGCCCTTCTTTAACTCCTAGCAATCTTTCTGCTGATTGTTTTTGCATGACAAAAAATACTTTATTAAAATTATCTGAATCTATAAGAACCTTTTTACAAATTTTAGATGTTTGGTTATAAGGGATATTTGAGAATATAGATAGAGGATTTTTTAACTTATTAAGATTGAATGTTAAAAAATCCTCCCCAATTACTTCCACATTCTTTATTTCTGAAAATTTATTTTTCAAAATATTTTGATACTTTTCATCGATTTCAAAAGCATAAACCTTATTAGTTAGTGGGGATAGGAACTCCGATATAATTCCATTTCCAGCCCCAATATCTACCAAGTTTTCATTATTGCTAAAATTTGCTTTTTTGATTAGTTTTTCAACCAAATCTTTTTTAAATAAAAAATTTTGTGAGTGTGAGTAGATCATATTAATTTCTGGTAAAATTCCTCAGCTTTGATATCCCAATCAAATTTTTTTGAGTAATTAATGCAACTGCTACTTAAATCCAATTTTTGAAATTTTAATATATTCTCAATAAATTCATTTTCATCTTTTGAAACAAATCCACTCATTCCATTTTTTATAGAGTCTCTGCAACCTTCTACATCAAATGAAATAGCCGGTGTTCCTTGTGAATTTGCTTCAATGTTTACTAGTCCCCACCCTTCTTTAAATGATGTATTAATTAGTACATGAGATTTTTGTAAATAATTTATTTTTTCTTGTTCTGAAATAAAACCTAATATTTCAACATCCTTTTCTAAATTTAAATCAGTAATAGTTTTCTTTATTTCTTTAATATAGATTTCATCTCCTTTGCCAATCATGACAAGTTTGGAATTTGGGATTTGGGTTTTAACTTTTGAAAAAATCCTGATTGCTCTTTCAGGTCCTTTCATTTTGACCATTCTATTGAGGAAAAGCAAAGTGAAGTTTTGAAATTTTGGTGTTTTATGCTCCAAAGGTTTAATATTAATTCCATGTTCAACAATTATAATGTTTTCATTTTTGAAATTTAAGTTAAGTAAATCTTTTTTTGTACTTTCTGACCCAGTAATTATTAGAGTTTTCTTATAAAATTTTAAAAGCTGTCTTTCAATAAATTTTCCTAGTGAATTAACTGGAAATGGGAACATTTTGTTCCAAATCTCACCTGCTACTTCGTGAATATAAAGAATACATTTTTCTTTTACATATAGGGGTGTCAGGTAAGGAATTCCATGAATTTGATCTAAAACAACATCAACTTTTCCTTGAAAATGTTTTTTGTAATTCTTGTAAACTAAGAAAAAAAATAAAGGAAATGAGAAGATGAGGTTAAAAACCGAGTCTCTCTTAAGTTCTTCCCCTACATAAATAAAGTTTATTCCGTCAATTTGTTCTGAATTTATTTGTTTATCGTATTTAGCACTTATCCATGTAATTTCTGCATTATGTCTTTTTACCCATCTTTTAGCATGTTCAAAAGTCACTACTTCTGCCCCACCTTTTAAAGGGTCAGTAATTGATCTCCAGTTGATGATAAGTATTTTCACTTACTTATTATAGAATGGAATTAATGATTTTAAAAATAAAGGATATAGTCATCAAATTCTTGCCTGAGATAGTTTCAGCTGTTTTATTTTTATTACTTATCCCCTTATACTCATTTGTAAATTTTTATCAAAACGATGACTGGAATAGAAACTCCACAGTGTTAAGATTTCTTACAGGTGACTTCTCTCTTTTACAAGTAACTGCAACCACTTTTTATTCTCAAGGCATATTGGGATTTTTGTGGGCATTGGTCTTTGGTCCCACAAAAATCCCCTTTCTAACTTTACTAATTTCAGTTTTAAATTTCTATCTGTTTTGGAAAATACTTCAAAAATTAAGGTTTTCGAATCAATTTACTAGATTTCTAATTGCTTTATTACTTTTTACCAATCCACTTCATATTTATTCCTCAATTGGGTTTATGACTGAAAATTATGTTATTTTTTACCTCTTGCTAGCTATTTACTATTTCTATTCTTATGAGGATACTAAAAAAAATAAATATTTATATTTAAGTGGTATCTTTGGCTTCTTATCATTTTATTCCAAACAAAGTGCACTTGTTTTTCTCGTTGGTGTCTCTACTTACTACCTATTTTCTAAAAGATTTCATGAACTTAAGAAAACTAGCTTATTTACATTATTTTCACTACTAACTTATTACTTCCTATTTCCAAGAACTAGTGAAATGAGAGATAAAGATTTTAGTTTTCTAAACTTAAATTTTGACTATCTATTTTCAATAAGTTATGGAATTCTAATTTATTTATTTTTCTTTACTTTACCTCTTATTACATATTATATTTGGAATTTCTTCTCTGAGAGAAATTACTCTAAAATATTCATTGCATTTTTAATTTCTGGATTTGTATTTTATGGAGCAAGTTATTTATTTAAACCAGGTCTTGTGTCTTGGGAAGAATTTCCATATTTTGAAAATACATTCGAAAGAACAGGATTTTTACCAAGAACAGTTGATGGTACAAAATATCAATTTAAGTATAATTACGATCTTTATTATTATGCTGATTTAGTTTCTAAATTACTCATAAGTTTAGTATTTTCAATATTCATTGTAAATCTTTTAAATAATATTAAAAATAAAAGTTATCATAATTTAAATTATAACAATGCTAATTTGTACATTATTTTAGTTAATTTATTTCTAATTTTTTTTGTATCAATATTTTTTGACAGATATATCTTAGTTTTTTTACCATTTTTCATTTTATTATTTTTAAATTATTTGCATAACAGTAAATACTTATACCTTACTTTAATTCCCTTTATTATTTTCCAAACTTTCTTTTCTTACTTATTAGCTAATGATTTTATTTATACACATAACTATATTTGGACTAAGTCCATTGAAATTGTAAGAAATTACAAGGTTAATGAAAACCAAGTAGATGCTTCTGGTGCTTGGAATAGGATGAATAAACTTCAAAACCCAATTTATATTTTTTCGTATGATTCACCTAAAGTTAATCAGAATTTCAGAGATAATTTCTATTTAATTGAAAAAAAACAAATAGAATTTAAAGGAAATCTTTTTATAAATTCAATTATTTATTTATATAAAATTAAATAATAGTTTCTTGATTGATAAATTTTTTAATTAATTTGTGAGCTTCTTCTTTACCTTCTCTTTTCATATAGTGCCCGCCTTTTTTAATCAAATATTTATGTTGATAATTACCGAAGAGTTTTGTTTTTTTAAAAGCTAAGTTATTAATTAGAGGATCTTTTGTTCCAAAGATATAAAGAATTTCTTGACTTTCTGTATTAATAAATTTTGATGGCATTATTTTATGAAATTTATCTAGTAAATTATTTTCAAAATATTTAAAACTATTTAATTCGTCATCAGTTACTTTAATGCCAAGTAGAGCAACTGCAAGTTTAAAATACATGTTTGATGGTAATTTTTTAAACATTTTGTTGTTAAAAGAATCTACTAGTCTAAGAAAGATTTTAGATCTTAGAGTTAAAAAATCTTTTCTAAGAGGAGATGCCCAGGCTACTGCTTTAACTTTAATATTCTTTTCTTTTAGTTTTTTTTGAGTTTGGATTGCAACTACCCCACCGAATGAAAATCCTACTAAACTATAATTTACCAAGTGCATTCCTTCTGTAAAATCGATAACATAATCTGCAAAATCATCTAAAGAATCAAAATTGTAATTAGGTATTTTGTTATGTGCCGGTAGATCTATGAAAATACATCTATATTCAGAAATAAATGAATTAAAAATCTTAGGCATAATATCTTTATTGCTTCCTAGTCCATGAATAAAAAATATTGCTTTTTCTCCAATGTCGCTATCTAAATATTGATATTTTTTACCTTTGATCTCTATTTCTCTTTGAGTTAATTTCATGAAAATATTTTAGCATTAAGATTGAATTGATGTAAATTTAATAAAAACTTCTTTTAATAGTTCAGGCGGGTGGGCTATGCACACCCGCCTATTCTCCCAAGTTCTTGTTAAAGACCTTACTCTTTCTTTCTTGATTTAATTTTTTGAATTAAATCAATTGGTAATCTTCGGAATGTTATTCCCTCTGGACTTCCTTTAAGCACATAGAATTCATCAAGGTTCTTTTTTTCAGAAAAGATCCCGCTTCTCCAAGGTGCTGGGATTTCCAAATTTGGGCAATTCTCTAAATTAGGTCCCTCCCAAATTAATTCTCCCTTGAGACTGGATACAATATACCAATGATAAAATTCTGCATTGGCATAGCTCTTTTTTGTCGGCTTCATGCTAACCTCCAAATGTATTAATTAGCAAAATAGCTAATATAATGGTTAATACGATTGCAAACAACCTCCCCAAGATAAGAATACACCCTGACCTAATCATAGTTTCCTCCGTATTAAGTCCATTAGAGTATTTCTCGTCCACTAGGTTACCTCTTTCATTCTAGTAACTCTCCTCTATATTTTACCATTTTGCTTAAATATTAATCTAAACTATAATAAATTATGCTTAAAAAGATTCTTTTTGGGGTTACTATTTTATTAGTTATTGTACTTATTTCTTATTATTTATATTTTAATTACCTTAAGAAACCTTCCGAAGTCTCTTCTTTTCTATACAATCCCTTTGAAAATATTCAGATAGTTGAATCTCCTTTGGAACAGGTCCCTCCTGAATGTCTGGATTTTGAAACTAAGGAATTTGCTTTCTATCTGGAGGAGCCTTCCGATTTTAAACCTAATAATAAATTTGGTCTTTACATTTATGCAGAGAGGCAAGATTTTTTTGAGAAAGCAGCAGAGCTTGTAAATTCAAACGGAGGTTCCTGGGGATATGTTTTGATTCCCTTTAATGTAAGAGATAGAGATTCTACTAGGTGGAAAAGAGTCTTTGAGGACTTAAATAGATTAAAACTAATACCGGTTATTCAATTGTGGGATGTTGATTTAGAAAAATACGAAAGTCAAACAAGAGGTGCCGCTAAATTTTTAGATTCTTTTGATTGGCCAATAAAACAAAGGTATATAAGTGTGTATAATGAGGTAAATGATAGAAGATTTTGGTATGGAAAAATTGATCCGGTTGGGTATGCTCAGATTTTAGAATTCACCATTAAAACATTTAAAGATAGAGATAAGGATTTTTTTATGATGAATGGTGCTTTTAATGTTTCTGCTTCTAACACCCCCGAAACAGTAGATTCATTTTATTTTATGATGAAGATGAATGAGGCTGTTCCAGGTATTTTTAATAAATTAGACGGATGGGCCGCTCACCCTTACCCACAACCAAATTTTTCTGGAAACCCTTTGTCAAAAGGTAGGTGGAGTATTCGTGCATACGAAGATGAATTAAATTTTTTAAAAAGCAGGTTGGGCGTAAAAAAAGATTTGCCTGTATTTATTACAGAAACTGGTTGGGCACACTCTGAAGGTGAAAAATTTGAAAGAAGTTTTTTAAGTGAAGACAAAGTAGCCGAAAATTATAAAATAGCTTTTGAAAAAGTATGGTTAAAGGACGATAGAGTTAGGGCTGTCATGCCTTTTACTATTAAATATAATCCACCATTTGACCATTTCTCATGGGTAAAAAGTGATTATGTTTCTACTTATAAACAATTTGATGTAATAAAAGATCTTCCAAAAATTGCAGGAACCCCGCCTGCTTTAATTAAAGGAAGTATTAAAATTCCTAAATGTAACTAAATCTTTTCTTTTTTACCGCTTTAAGGTGGGGGGTATGGAAATAATTTCCAAGGAGTAAGAAAAGGGGTTGCCTTCGGCAACCCCTTCTAATTCAAAATTTTTAATCTTTGATTTTATTCAATTTCTTCTTCTAATTCTAAATCCAAATCATTAACTAGACTTTCTAATTCCTTATCAATTTCTTCATCGGAGGATTTAATCATTTGTGGTTTGGTTGCAGGAACCTCCTCCATTTTTTCCTCTCCGGGTTGTGTAGAGTTTTGATTTACAATATTTCCACCATTGTTATTGATGAGATCATTATTGTAAATTCTAGTACCTAGGTAAACAGCTGAGATTAAAAGACCTAAGCCCAAAATTAAATAAAGTATTTTATTATTCATTTGTTGTTGTTTCCTTTAATGCTTTAATTTTAGCAACTATGTTGTCTATAATAAAAATTTTTAGATTATTTTGTGCTGTAACAACTGATTTTAAAGAGGCATTGAAAGCTTTAGAATTTTTTGAGAAAGCTCTTTTATCTGTTTGACAACTTGAAGTGTCTATATTTTGAAGCTGGGTTAGAAGTGCCTGTCTTTGACTTAATATGCCTTGTGCATCTGATTTGAATTTGACAATATTGGTCTCAATTTCAGAAGTATCTTTTCCTTCAGTTTTTAATTCCTGAATTCTAGTATTTAAAGAAGTTTCTATTCTAGAAATTTTAGCTTGGTAATTGGTAATAGATTTTTCTAATTGTGTTTTTCTATTTCCAATCTTACTTACAACTTCTGTACATGTTGCAATTTTTTTGGCCTCTCTAGTCTCTTCCCTTACTTTTTTTTCTTCTTCTTTTTGAAGTTTCATCTGAGATCTTTCTTCTTTATTTGAAGCCTTCTCTTCAGGAGTAAGTGCATTGACTGCAAGAACATTTGAAATAAGTACTGTTAAGACTAATATTGGAAGTAATTTTTTTTTGTTTTCCATTTATTTCTTTCTAATTTATTACTATTATATAATGTAAAATTTATTTCTTAAAGAGACCTGAAAAAATTAATTTAAATTGTGAATCGATATTTTTTTGACTTCTAACTTCAATCCTTGCATTTAAGATACTAATAATTTCTTTAGCTATTGAGAGTCCGATTCCGCTGCCAGTTCTATTTCTTGATTCATCCTCTTTATAAAATTTATTAAATATTTTATTTATTCTATCCTTATCAATGCCTTGCCCATTATCTTCTACAAGAATTACATCTTTATTTTTTTCTTTGAAACTTTTAATTATAATTTTTCCATAATTTTTATTAAACTTCACACTATTTGAAATTAATACGGATAGAAGTTCTGTAATCAAAAATTTATCGGTAAAGATCTTTTCATCTTTTAAATCGTAAATAACTTCAATTCTCTTCTCTATGATTTCGTTCATATGAATCTTAATTACACAATCAAGAACTTCTTTCAAATATAAAGTTTCATTTTTAATTTGATATTGATTATTTTCCAATAAGCTAAGCTTTAGAAATCCGTTTATAAGAGAATTCAATTTATTTATATCTTCAATTCCTGACTCTAATGTGTTTTTTATATTTGGGTTCTTTGATCTTAATTCGATTTCAAATGAACTTTTTAAAGCAGTAAGTGGTGTTTTTAATTCATGTGTAACATTTGAGATAAATTCTTTTTGTTTCTTCATAGAATTTTCGATTGGATGGATGTTTTTTCTTACCAATAGGTATGCCAAAGAACCAACAATTAAAATAATTATTAAATTTAGAATTATCAAAGTAATAAGTGTTTGTTGCTTAAATTCTCGAATGCTATTACCTGAAAATTGCATTCTCTTAATTGATTTAGGATCATCTAGACCAAATTTTCTTATAACCTTATTTTCTTCTATTTTTAGAATACTTTCAGTGTTTTTGACTAATGATTGGTAAATCAGCCCACTAATTGATGTTGTAATTATTATTACTATAGCTAAAAAGCTAATTGTTAAATTTCTAATTGTATTTTTAAACATTTTAATTGTAATTCTAGATTATTTGAAAAATAAATAGTCGTCTCTAGTTTTAAAGTTTTTATAACCTAAACTTGATAGTAGTTTTAAGGAATCCTTCAAGTCTTTATTTGAAAGATGTTTATGTTCGAAGAGTATCATTGAAGGATTTATTAAATTGAAAGGTATCATTTTAACTACCTCGTAATCATAACCCTCAGTATCAATAAAAACCAAATCAATATTTTTGATTTTATATTTTTCGATTACTTTATTAAAATTAGTTGTTTTTACTTCAGTATGTGTAAGTAAGTTTTCAAAGTCAGGAATTGCTTTTTTATGTTTTTCTAGAACTGATAAATTAAATGAGCCAATTTGGTCGTACCAATCAGGAAGATTTGGATTATTTGATTTTTTTAAAAAATAAAAGTTAAGCTTTTCAATAGATGATGTAAGTGCTGAATTCTCTAAAATAATATTTTTATTATCTTGATAATTATTTTTTAGTTTTTCAAAAACATATGGAACTGGTTCAAACATAATACCCTTCCAATTTAAAAATTTAATTATATAGAAAAAAGGATCGCCTGACTTACCGTCATTTGCCCCGACTTGCGCAAAAAAGAATTCACCAGACTTTAGTTTATTTCTCAAAAATATGATTAAAACTATCAGATATACATATAAAAATTCTAAAATTCTTTTTAATAGATTGAAGTATTTCATAATCCTCTAATTATAACAATTTATTGTAAATACTTGAAAAAATGACTAAAATAGCCTATAATATTAGAGGACTTTAGTATACACAGAGAGAGGTGTAACTGTGAAGAACTTGCTCATTTTGTTTGTTATTTTGGGTGTTTTTGGACTTGGTAATTCTAGGTTGACTGAGGCTAAAGCCTTATCAAAACTGATTCCACTTTCTCAAGCACTAAGGAACAATTTCGGGGAGTATAATCTTGGAAAAGAAGTTTATTGTATGTCCCAGATTGCTAAAAGGGTGAAAGTTCAGGATTTCGGTCCTTTCAATTACTCTTTTATAATTTTCTGGGCAGATGACCAGCTCAACTATCCCGGAGAATTCTTTGTATCACCTGATACAAAGTGCTTTAAGGGTG
>JAUMAA010000003.1:0-16832 GCA_032117075.1 Patescibacteria group bacterium | reverse complement strand
GACCTACCAGAGAAGTTCACGGGTAAGAAATGGAGATTTGCTCATTTTTTCCACCCATTCCCATCGCAGGTTGATTTCATTGCTTACATTGTAAATAAGCATGATCCGGCCAAGCCGTATTGCCGAACCAGTGTTGGTTGGGCACACGACTATCAGATGTTAGGAATAGGTTGGGTATGGAAAGAAACTACATTCCAAAAAGTCGTAGTGTATATTCCAAGCAATCAAATCGAAGATTTCAATTACCCAAGTAAACCCTTTGGAGTAGTTTACTTTGACCGAAACATCACTTGTTTTAAAACCTTAAAGCAAGCTGAAAAAAATGGTGGTAAGCTCATCAAATGGTAGTCACAAAGTCCAAGTGCGGCGGTTTAAAAAACCGCCGCACATTTCGTTTATATCTAATTAATTATTTAAATTATTTTTTTTCGATTTTTTAGAAGTTGATACCCCTAAAATTCTATAGATACCGCAAAATCCAGTATAAGCTGTAAAAATTAACATTATGCCAAAAATTAATCCAATAATCTGTAATGTTTCGGTGAGCATAAAATAGGAAATTAAAACTATAAAACCACCTACTAAATATCTGATTGCTCTATCCTTTTGACTTTCGTTGACTTCAAATTTAATCATACTTAAACAATACAATTATTTTGTTTAGAATTCAACTTAGGGTTAAAAAACCTTATTTATTTTGGGTTAATACTCAATCCAATAGGTTAGTTCCATCTCTGAAAGATCATCGATGGTATCCACAAATTCCTCCAAGTGACTTACCATAATAATAGGTCCTTTGTAGTTGTTGATAGCTTTAGCAATTACTGGGATATGTCTGAAATTAATGTGGTTAGTTGGCTCATCTAAAATCAAAAGTCCTGGTTGTTGAAGCATGAACCGGGCATAACATAAAAGACCCTTTTGACCCTCAGATAATGTCCCAATTTTATTTTGTAAAAGACTTCCTGGTAATAAAAATTTAGAGGCCGCTGCATATATTTTGGTAGTTTCTTTTTCTAAAGCAACATCATATAGAGATTCATAACAAGTTTGATTAAAGTCTAATTCTGAAAAATCCTGACTATAGTATCCTACTCTAATTTTTGGATTAATTTCTGCGGCTTCCTCAGCTAGTATTTTTTTGAGTAGTGTACTCTTTCCAATTCCGTTTGGTCCTTTGATGATCAACCTATCTCCTTTATATAATTCTTTAAATGAGGGTTTTTTAATTCTTATTACAGATCCAACAAATTCTTGGTTTGGGATAGTAAAATCAGCAATAGTCTTGTCTTCTTTTCTCATTTCCACCATCGATTCTTTATCTTCATCGATATCTTCTCTAATTCTTCTTGCTAATTGACTCATTTGGACACTTTTACCTCCAAGTTTGTTTACTTTTTCAAATCTATCTTTGATGCTTTTTTGAAGTCTGGAGTTTTGTAATTGATCTCTCTTAAGTTTGGCTTCAATTTCTTCAAGCACATCATAATAATTTCCTGCGAATTGTTCTACCTTATGGGTATGGACATCAAGATTCAAAACCCCATCTGTAAAACTATTTAGAAAAGGTGCATCGTGAGAGATTACAATACAAGTCTTTTTGTAATTTATTAAAAATTCAGTTAGATGCTCGATTCCAGACTTGTCCAGATTGTTAGTCGGCTCGTCTAACAAGAGTATATCTGGGTCAGAATATAGGGCAAAAGCCAAGAGTAATCTTGCCTTTTGCCCTCCAGATAGATCTTTAACCTCTTTTGTTAAAGGAATATCTAAATTTACTGTTCTAAGCATTTTGGCTACACTTGCCTCATCCCCAGGTCTGAATTCATGAATTGAAGTTTTAAAATAATCCAAAACACTTAAATCTAGTTTTTCATGAGGAATCATTTGTTCTGCAATTCCGACTGTGGCATTGTTTTCTAAGTGAATTTTTCCAGATTGTGGTTTTAGTCTTCCTAGTAATAGTTTAAAAATGGTACTTTTACCTGCTCCGTTTTGTCCCATAATGGTGACAATAGAGTTTTTCCTAACAGTAAAGGTAGCCTCTTCTAAAACTTGCTTTTTTTCGTTATATTCAAAT
The DNA here is from genome assembly GCA_032117075.1 of Patescibacteria group bacterium. Classification (GTDB taxonomy): domain Bacteria; phylum Patescibacteriota; class WWE3; order UBA101185; family UBA10185; genus JAUMAA01. The sequence goes on along the minus strand of JAUMAA010000003.1, from coordinate 14,752 downwards.
GTAACTTTGTCAAATCTAATAATGACGTTTTCTTGTGACATTGTGCTATTTTAGCAGATTTTTGATAGTTATTGATTAATAAAAGTTTAGGGAATCAATCATTTCGTAATATAACTTGTTGTGATTAATTGTTTTGTTATCTCCAAAATATGTAGAAAATACAAATTTTAAATCTCATATCTTTGTAGTAAAATTACCCAAATGAAATACGAAGATAGAGTTGATAGATTTATTGAATTAAGAGCATTATGAAAATATTTTAAAAACATATCTTCGGGATATAATAGAAATATGAACACGAACTTACACGAGCCTGAATTAAATAAAAACTTATTAAATACTTTTTTAGAAACTTTTGGATTTAATGACAGGGCTTCTAAAGACTTCGAAGTTATTGCAGTTGCGATAAGATCTGGGGAATTAGAAGATTGGATGAGATTTCTACTGCAAAGAAAAGATTTATATGATAAAAAATCTGTTATTGACTCACTTGAAAACACAATTGAATTTTTAGATAGAAACCGACCAATTAAAACTGAGATTAAGGCTTCTCTATATATAATTATTGAGAAATTAAGAAATTAAGAAACGAATCTTAGTTAGAATTTTCATAAATAAAAATTGGCGAACCCTGAGGCTTCTCTTCTCCTTCTCACCAACACAAAAAAATATGCGTCTTAGAAAACAAGTTCCTAAAACGCATATTTTGGTGGGCGATTTGTGAAGAAGTACGAACTTTATTTAATTAAATTTCAATACAGATCTATTTCTTATTCAATTTAAAATCAATTTTGTAGGTATAAAATTCTATATTTTTTGCTACAGAAAGTGCTCTTTGAATTTTTAAATCATCTTCAAATGCAATTATTACTCCTCTAACTGTCTGATTTTCTTCAGCTAGTTCTTCAATAACATACCCCATATATCTTTGAATTTGACCTACAACAACATCACTTGCTCTTCCTTTTTTTAGTTCTACAACAAGAAGTTCTTTTTTATCTTTACTTATAGCTAAAATATCTATTGGTCCTGTATCTGAAGGGTACTGTTGTCCAACAATTTGGTCATCTTCTTCATAGATGCTGTAATTTTTTCCTAGCTCAGTGTGACTCCAGTTATGAATCAAGAAATCTTCTAAGTGTTTTTCTAAAGCAAAAAGACTTGGGTCTTCGATAGTTGGATCTTGAGTAACAATTATTTTATCTGAAGAGGTACCAAAAATTAAATTTTCAAGTTCTGAAGAATATTTTGTTAAATTAATTAAGGTTAAAGCACTTCCGGCTGAATTCTTTAATTCTTGTGATATAGAATCTCTTGCTACTAAAGTAGTTAGCCATTTAACTTTTCTTTGATGCTGCAAGTTTGAATCTTTAACATATTCATAAGGTCCGGTAATTTCGCCAATATGATATTCCCTATTACCGGAAGGAGTCAAAACAAGATCTCCGACATTCATGTCTTTACCTAATACCCAAATTGAAGCACATGCCAAACCTGCTGCAACTTTTGATTTTTCAGGATTTTGAGAAATATATTCAGGAATATAATTTTTGTTAAAATCTCTCCAATGCTCTGCAAATTGATTTGAGAAATCAATATTAGGTAAAAAACCAACACCTATATAACCATCTTGTAAAGATTTCTGTCCAAACTTATTTTGAGCACCAAGCATTATTCTGTAATATTTTTTCATGTTTATATTTTATCTTTGTAATTTTTATAAACTAAAATCCGTGAATTTCCCTATGTCCTTTCAAAAATATTTTTTCTTTTGATAAATTTATTTTCTCTATAAAAAATTGGTATTCCTAAAGCTAACATAGGTATAATAGTGTCTTTGAAATATATCACTTGAGATTTATTTTCGTTTAACATATCATTTTTTAATTTTACAAAATGAATTTGTAGTTGAATTTTTTTCCCCAATAAATTTCTATCTCCTGGATATAGATTATGATTTGATTTATTAGGTCCTTGGAAAAGATTGTTTACATGAAAATTATTTTTTAAAGATCTTTCCTCAGGATTTCTATTTCTCATAACTAAAACTTCAACCTCTTCATCATCATCTAATTTTAGATCTTCAAGAAATTGAATAAGATTTTTAAACTTAAAATCTTTTTCGTAGGTATAAAATTCATTTAAAAATTTGCATAAATTAAGAAATGTAGATCTTCCCTTCAAATTCATGTATTCCATAACACTACCCTCTAGTAAATCAATAAAATGTTCTACTTTATCAAGATTTAATTTATTATTTTGAATATTTATATTTGGTGTTTCCTGTAAGAACCATTCTGGGTCGTAAGTTTCCCATTGAGCTTTATTTTTATTTGTAATATTTAGGTTACCTTCCAGTCTTAGTTTAAAATCAAAATCTTTAAGATTTATATTTTTTTCAGCACAGTATTCAAGCATCTTAAGCATAAAGTTATTTGCTAATACTATTTTTTGATATGCTTCAAATAATTTTTCTGTAAAGAAAATTTTTGATAAATAAAAAATCTCTTTTCTATATCCTAACCATCTTGCTCTTTGTAATAAGGTGTCAACTTGTTTTGATTCCCTGGAAATATATGTTGTAACAAGTTGTGGTATAGTTATTCCTCTATCAAGCAGTTCTCCACCAATAAATATTATGTGGGGAGGACTGTCTTCTATTATTTCTTCCATTTTTTTAGTCAAGAAGATGTTATCTTTACTATTAACTTTAATTACTTCAATTAAATCAATAGTTTCAATAAAATTATAACTTGAGAATTCCTTCAATTTTAAATCGTTATTTCTTTTCCTAATATTTTCATAGTATTCATTGAATTTTAAGAAAATTTCATCTTTAAAAGTTTTTGATTTGAAATAATGTTCGAGAGTAAGTTTTATCTTCGTTTCCAAAGTTTCATGGGATACGGTTAGTTTATCCGTATGAACAAGCATCTGCGTTTTACCATTCTCTTTATTATGAAATCTAAGTATTGTTGAAGAAACTATAAAAAAGCTTAGCGCATTTTTTAAAGATTCTATTACCCCGTCTTCATCATGTAACTTTTTCCAATCATCTTCAATTATTTCAAATGACTCTTCGTCGTTGAGGTAGTCTTCTAACCCGCAGTATTCATTAGATACATTTAGAGTTTCACACCATGTAGGAGCAAGTTCTTGCTGTGGTTGAAGTAAGAGGTTTGATTGTGGAGTTGCTGTTATAGATATTAGACTACAATTAAATGTATTTTTTAAATCTACTAAGTTTTTGTTCACTGATGTTCTGTTTATTTCTTCCCCAGTTGTAGGATCTAATTTATTAATTGCAGAATTTTGAGTTATATCATCACCTTCGTCATCTAATATTAATGATTTGCATTTTAGATATTCTGTATCTTTTAATTTTTTAAATACATCCTCTATATGCTTTTGGTGCTTTAAACAAAAAATAATAATTTTTTTTTCATTTTTGAAATAGTAATCAAATTTCTTATTATTGTAATAATCTGATTTAATATCAGCACTCTTAATTATTTTTATATCTTTTTTTAATTCCTCTCTTCCAAAAACTTTATCAAATCTGTCTAAATTCTGATCTAGCAAGGAGAGGGTATTTGATGTAAGAACTATTACTAATTTATAATCTTCATCTAATAATTTGCCAGTAAGACATATTAAGTTTCTTGTTTTACCGCTTTGAACTTTCCCATATAAAAGACCTACATTTCCAATTAATTTGTGAGACAATATTCTTGAAATATTTCCATTAATAAGATTAACTTCTTCTTTATTTATATTTTCAAATTTGTAAATTAAATCTAATATGCTCATATATGTTTTGAAAAAAAATCTTGATCAGAGTTCTCATTTAAAATATTAAGAATAGAATTAAACTCTTCTCTGATTTTTTTATGCGGTATGAGAAAATAATTATTTTTTGGTTCCCCTATACTCATAGAAATTTTTTCTGATAAGGCTAGAATTACAATAATTTTGTGTAATATATCCATAAACCTTTCATCTATATTTAGTTTACTAAATAATGGAAAAGCTTCGTTTATTGTAACTTTTAGGGTAACATTACCATAGGACTCCTTACTTGCTTCTGAATTAAAGGTGTATAAATCAATACTTGGATCTGAAACAAAAAAGACTTTCAATAAATAACGGGTACCTTTTATACCAATTGGTATTTCATACCCTCTTTTTTCTGAAATATCAATAAGTATAAGATTATCTTTATCAATTTCTAAAGAAGAGTCCTCATTAATGTATTTTTCTGGTAGCTGGTTTATTAAGTTATCTGCTAAATTTTTAATAGCAATTTGAGATATTTTTCCTACCCCTTCTCTAAAATTATTTGCAGTATAAATAAATTTATCTTTTTCACATATTTCTTTAATTTTTTCTATAAAGAGATCTTTTAAACCATTATATTCCCAATCGAACTGATTTTTAGCCTGTGTTACAGGAAAATTGTCCATATTTATTTCACCAAAGAGTCTTAAGGATATGAAAGAGTTAGTACTACCGAATATTTCTTTTGGTTTAAAGTTCATTTTTGGACCTCCCTCGATAATTCTATTTAACCTGAATAATGAAAATCCTGTTTCATCGTATGCACTTATTCCGTATTTTTTTCTTCTTTCCTCACCCCCATCTCTTAGAGCTACAAAACCGCTAATTTCAAGTTTTTGGTTTTCAAATTCTATGAAGTCTTTAAAATCTTTTTTCCAAATCCTATTCTCTATGTTTTTTAGACTTGGTAATTTAGTTGTGTCTAAAATTTCAATTTCTTCAAAAAAACACTTTTCATTATTTACATAAATTTCTATATCTCCGTTTTGGATATCTCTTCTGTAAATACTCCCTAATTCATTTTTTAAGGTTTTGAAATCTTTTAAAGTGATCTTTCTTCTAAGTGATGAAATTTTTATCCTAGTTGAATATCCAGGGTATGTTCTAGACGATTCATTAATACTTACTAAAAAATTACCATTTTTAATTAATTCTGGTATATCTATTCTTGAGTGTAGAAAAGTATCTGAATCAGGTCTCTGTGTTTCAACTTCCCAAACCTCTCCGAACCAAGATGAGGATGTTTTAAGACCCATTCCGTATTCGTTTCTTCCGCCAGTAATAATCGGTTTTTTAGCTATTTTCAAAGCATTATTTAAAGTTTCTCTATCCATACCATATGCGTTGTCGATAATTTCAAGTGAACCGTGCAATCCTTCGTTTGGATAATAATTGATTTTAATTTTTAATTTATAATTTTGACCGAATATATTTTTTAATCTATCTTTATTAATAAAATAACTTGCAGTTGAATTATCAACATACTCAGAAAGTGCGTAAGGAACTTTATAACTATATGCCTTATAACCATCTAAGGTTTCACCTAGTGATGATCTAAGATCTTGTGAGTGTATTACTGTATCATTCATAATTATATAGGTTAATTATATCATCTATACTTTTAATGTCGTATTTTTCAAGTAAATCCGGTCTTTTATGTAATAATAAAAGTATTAATTTCTGTTTACCTGTATCACTTGAAAAATGTATTTTTTTATGACAATTTGGGCATAAACAAGCTATATTTATTGGGTTATCCAGAAGATACTTGAATCTACTTTGAGAATTTAAATTGTAAGGAATTATGTGATGCCCTTCAAAATACATCTCCTCATATTTATCTATAAAAGTTTCTGAGGTATTACAAATCTCACATCTAAAATTAGCATTTTTAATTGCGATTCTTTTATACCCTTGACTTCTAAATAATTCCTTAGCTATATCTAACTGATAGGTATGTTCTTTCTCATCAAACAATTTAAATTCACTATTGTTAATTTCACCGTTGTCACCGCTAATTTCATTAGAAATATCTTTTAAGATCACATTATTTAAATAGCTTTCAAAATTACCTGAAGTAAGATTATTTTTATCTATAATTAAGTATTTTCTTCCATTTCTATTTTGATATGAAGAGATACCATTCTCATAAGCTTCTATTAATTTATCAAAATCAACCCAAAGTGAGGAATTGCTATTAGAATCTTTATCAAGTAAACTCTCATCTTTAGTTATAATAAAAAGAATTTTATCTAATGTGTTATAAGAAGAAATAAACCATAAGTTTTTTTTAAAATAAACTTTGCTTAAATTTGGAATGTGTATTCTTTTTTTATTGTCATTATTAACTCCTGAATTTTTTAGTGGTTGGTAAAAAATGTCAAAAGACTTGTCATTTTTTTTAATTTCAAAAATGGTACTTCCTGATAGTTTATATTTGTTAATTATTTCTAAATTTAAAAATCTAATAAACTCTATCTCAAATTCCTCGGAAGGAAGAAGTCTACTACAGTAACCTTCCTCAGATTCTAAAACAAATGAACCGTTTACAATATTTTTATAATGGATTTTTGACATTTTTTATACAACCAATAGTTTATTTGCTAAATATTTTACTACCTCAACATTAACAGAATTACCAAATTGTTTGTAGGCTTGGTGATCATTTGTATCTATTTCGAAGTCTTCTGGAAATGATTGTAATCTTGCTGCTTCACGAGGGGTTAATCTTCTTTTAAATTTTCCGATAATTGGTGTTTGAACCATTGCTACTAATGTTGGAAAGTAATCAGGTTTCTTGCATCTAATACCTGATTGTCTAAGTTGAATATATGTATCCCAGATACTCTTATAATTTTTTCCTGCTTGCCATTCAAATCTTCTATCCCTTGTATTAAAATTTCTTACACTGTATTTATCTATCCATTTATCTAAAATTTCTTTATTTTCCTTATAAAATATTTGATTTTTGATTATATATTCTTGCTTCCATTTCTGTAAATTTTCTGTTGGTTGACTATATTCAAAATAATCAATATATATTGGAAAACCTGATATTTTTTCACCTAATTCCTGCTTTAATTCTTCCCAAGCATTTAATATATTTAATTCATAATCAGAGATTCTGTATTTTTTATCATCATTTTCATCTAAAATATTTATTAAATCTTTTTTCTTAATATCATCAAAGTTAAAAACTAGCTCATCACTATGTATTAAATCTTTTCTAATTCCTAAAATATAAATTCGTTCTCTTCTTTGGGGTATTCCAAATAAATGTGGGCTAAGTATCACATCTTTTTTAGGTAATGCATAGCCTAATTCATTTAATTTTTCTTTGATAACTTTGTATGTATTTCCTTTATCGTGTTTAACCAAATGCTTTACATTTTCAAGGATTATATATTTAGGTTTTTTATGTTCAAGAATGTTTGCGATATTATGAAATAAAGTTCCTCTGGTATCATTAAATCCCTTTTTTTCTCCGGCATTTGAAAATGGCTGGCATGGGAAACCAGCACAAACAATATCGTGATCAGGAATTTCATCCAACGGAATTTTTGTAATATCTTCTCTTGGTGTTAGTTTATGATTTTTTTTGTAAACTTCATTCGCGTATTTATTTATATCTGATGCAAGAAGACATTTATGCCCAAGTTTTGAAAGTGCAATGTGGAAACCTCCAATACCTGAAAATAAATCTATAAAATATAATGTTTTCATATTATAAAAATATTTTATATTGTTAATTTATTAAGTAAACAATTTGTTAAATTTTATTTTGCTCAAATAAATTTCTTAAATTTTCATCAAAGATATATACATATGTACCTTTTATAGCTCTTGTTAAAAGAGTTTTGTAAATATTTATAATATATCTTTTAAGTTCTTCTAAATCTTCTACTCCCTGTCTACCGTTTCTATCTTTGTAATGATCGGCATGAATTTTAAATTGTTTTGTATAGGGTTCGTATGATAATTCAGGACCGATTATAACCCCTGCATAATTCAAATCGTAACCCTGTACAGTGTGAATACAACCTACTTCATAAAAAAAAGACCCACATAAATGTGAGTCTTTTTTTATGGTGGGCGATTTGTTGCGAAGTTCGAACAAATGTTATGAAATAGAAAGACTAAGCTGCTTTATATTTTTTCTAGAGATTCAAGTATGGATTATAATTCTGGTTTTTTATTTAAAATATTTTCGTAAATCTAATTTTTAAGTGTCTTGATTTTGGTTGATAACATATAAGAAAGTCAATATTTCATTTTCAAAAAGAATGGATGGGAAACAGCTTCGCTGCTTCCCATCCGATGTGCCAAAAACTTACTAGGGGTAATACTCCCTCCCATCAACTCTTTTGCCAGTTCGCTTTAAATGATTAAACACGTCATCTCTAGAATGAACTATGTTTTGAATACAAAAAGCGTCTTTAAACAAAAGAGCGTGGTTAATTTGCTTAGTGAACTCAACTACCTTCAGGATATGAGGTCCGATTTGAGTACCCCAACAAACTGAGCCCTTAACGGGAATCAACCAAGTCCCTTTACCTCCGCCCCAATCGTGAGATAGTTTTGCAACTATTGTCACTGTCGGTGTGTTTGTAATAGTAGGAATCATTGGAAATTCGTATGATTTATACTTTATTCCTTTTGACTCCAAATGCTTCAAAATATGCCAAGCAGTATAGTTTCCTGTGGTTTCACAACCCCCGTTAACTATCTGAATAGACCTTCCTTGATTACGAGTATATTCCACTAAAGCGTTTGAGTAGTTTCCTACTTTTTCGCCCCAGCAAATATGTCCTGCTCTTGGAATATGAAGCGCTGTAACCCCCGACGGTATCTTTATAGAAGATCCAATTGTCGGAGTTCTTGAAGCCGTAGGTGTTCTTGTTGCTAATACAAAATTCCCCGTGCGGTCAAAATACCTAACAAGTGAATTATTGTATGTACCTCCATATCTTGTAGAAAGTTCCGACTTCATCTGCTGCACACTCATCTTAAGTACAAGATTATCTTGCCACTTAATACAATATACATTGTAAAGTACAACATTAGTGTCTCTCAATGTCACAAATATAGCTCTACGAAGATCTCTCCCGCCAACCCTTCCAGAGTCAATATCGGTTACACACAAAGAAGCTTTTGGTACTAAGTACGCCCCTTCATCATCCTCTTCACCATTTACTAAATCGGGAAAATTAAATTCTTCATAACCCCACCCATCTTGAAGTGGGGTGACGCTGGGTCTTATAATTTGTTGATTGTTCCTAACCACTTCCCATCTATACTGAAAATAGAAATATCTTGAGGCCCAAAAAGCTCGTGCTTGTGCAGAGACATCTCGATTTTCTTCACACTCCGCATAACGGAGTTTGATTAGTTGAGGTTGAGTAAATTTAATTACTATACGGCCTCTAAAATTACCGACCCGCCCAGCAAGACGCGTAGTCCAACAATTCATTTCACTACGAACAAAGTAAGTAGTTTCAGTACCTCCAACCAACATTACAACATTTGGATGTCCGGGATTCTGAACCCCATAACGACCTTTAGCCATAATAACTGTAGAAAACCCTAAACCAAGAACAATCGCTAGCGCAACTAGAATCCTTCTCATACTCTCCTCCTATATACAATCTCAGCGTAATAATATCATAAAAAATCAACTTTTCAATTTTATAGGTTATTTTGGTGGGCGATTTGTGAAGTGGAAAATTTAATTAAATCTTTGATTTATTTTTTATTAGCATTTTCTTCGCTCTTCCAAAGAGAGTAAAATCCGATAAAATATAAAACAGGAATAAGTAAAATCTGTACAATTGAAGGGTTAATTTCCTCAAATCTTGTGATTACAAGAATCGTCATTACAGAAGCTATCAATATCATTATATAACCTAAATATCTTGTTAATTTGTAATTTGGATTTTTATTCATACATTTAATATATATATATATTTAGAAAATCTCAATAGTCAACTTTTTACAATAAGGAAATCTTCAATTCGCTTATCAATGGTTTCTTTGAGTTCTTCTGCTGAACCCTGAAATTTCTCTTCTTCTCACCTACATAAAAAATATTTGCATTTGAAAACAAGTCTCAAATCGCATATTTTGGTGGGCGATTTGTTGCGAAGTTCGAACAAATGTTATGAAATAGAAAGACTAAGCTGCTTTATATTTTTTCTAGAGATTCAAGTTTGGCTAATAGTTCTGTTTTTTTATCTAAAATAATATAACCTTGGGGGGCAGTTAAATCAAAATTTTTCTGAAGATATTCCAATGAAATGTTTTCAATCTCAACTAGCTTTTTTATTGGAATTGCATACCCTTTATCTGAACCTTTCATATATTCATATATTTCAATTCCTATTCCCTTTCTATGAGTTTCCGCCAATTCACTAATTTCTTTAGGAGTACCAATTATTGGTGCTTCTAGTTCTACGTATCCCATTATTGATTTATATGGAACAGTGATATATAGATATGCCCTACAGGGCCCATCTATAAATCTTCTTCTGTATTCAAATTTTTTAACTCCTGTTTTGATTTCATCAAAATATTGTCTTTCTATACTAATAAGAATGTTCATTTCATTTTTTTTCTAAGATTTTTACAAAATAATCTACAGAATAATCCCTGAATAATTTTTTTGGGTCATTAACCCATTCCTGAGCAGTTGACCACAGTGATACCAGTCCTTTTGCTCCAGCTCTCGAAACAGGTGCTACAGCTGTTGTAGCCACAAAGACTGCAATCAGCATCACCATACTCAAAAGTTTACGCAACATGTCTCTCTCCTAGTTACAATAAAAATCCCACTGCATTTTAACCTTAAAGCTTAAGTAAGTCAATTTTATAGGTTATTTATTTTAACTAAAATTCTATTTTGATTTGGCTTATGAATTCTTGATCAACCGGTCCTGAGAAAGCTAAATACCAGTTTGAATTATTAAAATATTCTTTAGCTACTCTTTTTACATCTTCAGCAGTTGTATTTTCGATTTCTTTAAAATTATCTTCAATTGTCCAATCTGAATCTGGAAAAAATGTGTTTCTTGAAGAATGAGTATCTACCCAATCAAAACATGTTTGAAATTTTAATCTTAAAGATTTTAAACTTCTATTTTTTACAAACTGAAGTTGCTCCTCTGACGGGCCTTCCAATGCTATTTTTTTAATCTCACTTGTAAAAATATCAAGAGCTTCCTGAATATTTTCTTTTTTTAAAGTGATATAAAATTCAAAATCACCTCTATCAATTAAAGAACTAGCACCTGTTCCAAGGTTATAAGCAAAACCTTTTTCATATCTTAGTTTTTTATGCAAAACACTTGCTCTTCCCCCTCCTAATATAGAAGATAGAATTCTGAGTGGCATTTTATCTTTACTGAGCATATTAACAGTTTTAAAAATTAATCTTACGGAAGTATTTTCATTTTCATAAAAAACAAAATCCGCAAATTTATTTCTTGATGTACTAATATATTCTTCAAAATTCTTTCTTTCTCCCTTTGGAAGTGTAAAGTATTTTTCAATTAAAAGTTTCAAATTTTCTTCGTTAAGATCGCCTGATATTGTTATAGAAGTATTTTCTCCATTAAAATGAGTGTTTTTAAATTCTATTAAATCGTTTTTTGAAAGATTATTTACTGTTTCGGTTGTACCTAGTGTTAATCTGCTTAAAGGATTATCTGCATAAATCATTTGAGGGATAATAAATTTAAACATTGAATTTTGACTACTTTTAGCCATTCCTATCTCTCTTAAAATAGCTGATCTTTCGTTTTCTAAAGTTTTTTCTTCAAATAAAGAATTATTTAACATGTCAGAAATAACAATTAGAGATTTTTCTAAATCGTTTGGATCTCCCAGTGCAACATTTATGTCTATGGTATCTGCATTGGCAGAAGCGCCAATACTTCCTCCTAAATTTTCTATTTCCATAGCTAGTAAATCTTTTGTTGGAAAGTTTTTAGAGCCCCCTAAAAGCATATGTTCTAAGAAGTGCGCAGTTCCGTCTTTTCCGTCAAGATCATACCTTGAGCCTGCTAAAAAGCTAATTTCGTAGCAAACTGGCATATTTGGTGATTTGAAAAGTACTACATTAATTCCGTTGGAAGTTTTGAATTTTTTCTTAGTAACATTGAAGTCTTTAAGGCTTAACATATTTGATATGATAGCAAATTTATAAATAATAACTATTAACTAAATTACTATATATTACAAAAAGCTATTGCTTTATAGATTTTACTTTTTGTAAAATACTTTCAAAGTCTAGACCTTCTTTAATATCCTCAATTTTTAAAATTTTAAGATCCCTAGCAGTTAGAATTAATATAACTTTACTTTACCAATATTATTTCTAGAGATAACTAAAAGACCTCCAGGTAGTTCCCATCTGTTGAATTTTTTTATTATCTATTTAAGATAGTCGGCAACTTTGTTAATCGCCATTGGGTCACCTGTGTTTGCTATTAATCTTGCAATCTCAAGTCGGTCTGCTTCAGATAATGATTCAAAACTGCTTAATGAATATGCAATAGTTCTCTCAAATTTTGCATTAATTAACTTTATTATATTTTCTTTATTTAGTTTTCTAAACTTGCCAATGTTTTTAACTATAGGCATTATATTACCTGTTTCAATAATTTTTTCTGCAACTTCATTTTGATCAATTTCGGGAAATTTATTTAAAAAATCAGCTATCAATCTAATTTCCCCACTATTAATAAGTATATTTGCAACTTCAGTTATCTCTTTGGGGTTTAAATCATAAAAATTTTCTATGAAATACCTAATACCGTTTGTTTTTTTTGATTTCAAAAGTTTATTAAAAAATTCTCTCTGATTTAAACCTTTGAATTTTACTAGGTTATAAGCTATTTCATCTCCATATTCACCTAAAGTCATTATTTTATCTACAAATTTATTAAAGTCTATATCTTTAAATTTATCTATATTTTCTATTAAATTTAGTAAACCAACTTTATGTTCTTTATCCATAAGTTTATCTGCAATAGTAGGATCGAGTTCTGAAAATCTATTTAGATAAAAAAGCATACTCCATTCCTGCCCACTATTAATTAATTTATTTGCAATATCGGATTCATTAATACCTGAAAATTCTTTGATATTTTGAGCAACAATCTCGCCTTGACCTGTTTCTACTAATTTATACGCGGTACTTTTGTTAAGTACTAATTCTCGGGATTGTGTATTCTCAAATTCCATATCTAATAATTCTTCTCCATTTCCTTCTTCTATGTATTTATCAACAACCTCTTGAGCTGTTGCTGGAGAAATTTTTTCATAATTTTCAATAATGATGTAATGAAGTTTTTTCTCAACTAATTTTTTTATAACTTCATCTGTATCCAGGTCAGTAAATCTATCAAGATTTTCTACCACAACTCTGATATTTCCGGATTCAATTAACTTATCTGCAATTTCTTTATCCAGTATTAGTCCTGGGAAATTATTAATATTATTTAAAAGGTCTAATTCAAATCCATTTTTTAAAAGTATTTCTGCAACTATATCTGGACCAACATTTCTAATGATTGATACATTTGAAGCTACCGCTTGGGGGTTTCCAATTTCTATTAATTTATTCAATAAATTTAAATTGTCTATATCTGGAAATTTGTCTATATTTAAAGATACTGCACTAAAGTAACCCTTATTTAAAAGTTTATTTGCAATTTCTGCATTTAAAATTGAGAAATTGTATAAATTATGTGCAACTTGATTTTCTTGACCTTCCTCAATAAGTTTAATTGCAATTTTTGGGTGAAGATCTTTATCAAGAAAGCGTAAGATTTTGAAAATTGATGGTTCAAAATTTCTTACATAATCGTAATACTCAGGATCTTCATTGTATTTTTTAATTCTTGAATTTTCAATTTTTATCTCATCTTTAATGATTTTTTGAATTGTATTTTCATCTAAATTAGAAAAATCATATTTCTGTCTAAAATAGATTAATGATCTAATTTGATCAGCTCTTGGATCTTCACTGTATCCAAAACCTATAACTTCATCACTTAGTAACCCCTCTTCTTCTGTAGAAAGTTTATATCCAATATCTTTTTTTAAATTTTCAATTATATTTTTCATCATTTTCATGTTTGAGCTTTTCTTAAGATATATTTTGGCTTCCGGACCAAATTCTGCCAGTTTATCGTCAAGTATCGATGTATTTGCAATTGTTTCATCTAATTCCTGAAATCTTGCAATCCCCCTTATTTCAACTATCTTGCTGCCTTCCGTTCTTATAGCAATTCTGGGATTTGGTTTAAGAGTAGAGCTATTAGAATAATAGACATAAAAATCACCCCCAAGGAGCTGAGCCTTAGCGGTACTTTTTCCTGCAGTACACCAACCTGTATTTTTCCCCTCTAATGAACTAACAAGGTTGTTTAAAGTCTCAGTATTACTTCCCTGGTTATATTTGACCCACTCACCTTCTGTTATTTCGAGCTCTTTAATTGAATTTTCCTTTCGTAATTTATTTAGAAAATATGTATACACTTCTTGAAAACTTTCTTTTTTTAGAGACTCTTCAAGTTTTTTTCCTTGCTCTACTAAAGAAACAATATGATTTACTGCTAAACCCAAAGCTTCTCTATTTAATTCTGGAAAACCACTGATTGTATACTTTTCTCTTTTTGGATAAGAAATTTCCCCGATTTCATTTGATACATTTGTTTTACCTGACATCCTAACAATTCCCATAAAAGCCCAATATTTAGACCAAGTTGGAAATGATGATGAGTCCTGTGAACTTAAGTATTCAATCCATCTATCAAGTGAATTTTTTTGATCTTCAATTGCAATTTCAATTTCATGATCAGTTATTCTGTGATTTCTGCCGAAACCCATATCTTCCGCTGTTTGCTGATGTATT
>JAUMAA010000002.1:0-91815 GCA_032117075.1 Patescibacteria group bacterium | reverse complement strand
TCAGCTATTAGACCAACACCAGGATGCTCTGTTACTTCTAGCAGTAATGTTGGGGATGAATGTTCTATCCCGAAGGACTGTTTTAATGATTCAGGGCAACCCCCTAGGGTAGATGGTAAAGGTGTTTATTCGGGTATTGTAGGTGGTTTATATTGCATCAACAAAGGTGACGGTAAACGAGATAAGGGAAATGTACATTTTTGCCAGGGAATTCTTCAAGGAAGCAGTTATTATATAGTAAAATCTTATACTGAAATTAGTGAGATTAAAACTTTAAATGGTGTAGAAAATGTATACTTTAAAACTGGAGCAGCTATCTCATGTACTGATCAACCTGCATTTAATGTTAAGGCACAAGTTCCAGATGTCGACCCACTTTCACCTATTGGTTTAATTAGAAGTGTTTCTAATTTCCTATTTTACTTTGCAATCTTCTATTTCATTGTTCTAATGCTTTCAAATGCTTTTGCCTATGTAAGATCAGGGGAAGATCCTACAGCACTTAAGAAAATAAAAGAGAGTCTATTTAATACAATTGCAGGATTCCTATTTGTACTAGTTTCAGGCGGTGTTATAGTTTACTTAATTAATATTTTGACAAGCTAAGCTATGGCAACAACAAAAGAACAAAAAGCATACGATGCACTAACAGGACTCTCGGGGGGAAATGCACTAGGTAATGTTCTTCCAAAAGTAGAACAGTTCATTTTTTACTTAGGTCTAGCAGTAACTATAATTTTTATTATTTCTGCTGGATATCAATTTTTCTTTGGAGAAAGTGACAGTGCAAAGAAAAATGTCGAAGAAGCACAAAAATCTCTTACTTATGCTGTGGTTGCACTAGTCATACTCTTACTTTTAAATTTAATTTTTAGAGTTATTTCAAATATTCTAGGATTTCAATTTGACCCTTCAAGTATTACAAAATAGTAATTCTTAACAAAATTATCATTATATAGTTGATTTTATTTATCCAGGTATTAAAATTAATTAGTTATATAATTTATTTATTTTTAGAAAGGAAATAATATGTTCTCTTTAACAGTTAATGCCGGTTGTGCGATATTCGACGGTACAGGCTGTACAACATTCAATGCAACAATTTTACAGTTCGTTCTTCCGACAATGCAGGCAATTGTAATAGGTATCTCAATAATTTATTTATTATACGGTGCTATACAGTATGTTACTTCAGCCGGAGAAGAAAAAGCTACTAAAACTGCTACTGCTACATTAACAAATGCAGCAATTGGTCTGTCAATAGCTCTACTTGTTGTAGTAATCATCCAAGTATTAAGAAATGTTCTTGGAGCAGGTAGTACACCTGCATCAGCCCCAGATAATCTGATCCCTGGTGGTTCCAGTGGCGGTAGTAGAGGTTAATGTTCAAAGTTTTTGCTTGTGGAACATTTGATGCAAGTGGTTGTGAAGAAAGTATATGGGTTTTCCTATATACTTTCTTAATACCAACATTACTTGCGATTGGAATTGGAATAGGTATTATTGCAGTTCTTGCTTCTGCAATTTCTTTTGTCACTTCAGCGGGGGATACTAAATCAACTGAAGAAGCTGTTGAAAAAATTAAAGGAAGTATGATTGGGTTAGTAGTAGTACTTTCTGCATACCTAATAATACAAGTTATAATAAGTGTGACTAGATCTGGAACATTTACATATGAACCTATTTCAGAAACAATTAAAAATAATGATTAATTTTAAATGGAATAAATTATTAATAAATAAAATTTCTAGAATATTTATCTTCTTATTTTTTCTAACTTTCCTAAACTTCAACTCTTTAGCACAATTAAATTGTGCTGACATATTAAAAAATCCAAATGCAAAACCTGGGGATGTAATCAGATGTGGATCCCCTTCAAATGCAGTACCTGCTGCAACTGGTAGGGGTCTTTATGATGTAATTATGACTATTAATAATACCTTAGCTATTCTTGCAGTATTTTTATCAATTATAGGTGTCATAGTTGGAATAATATATCTAGCTAAAGCTGGTGCAAATAAAAGTGCCTTCGAAGATGCCAAGGGTATAATAACAAATTCATTACTTGCTTTTATTATTGTTGCTAGTATCTGGATAATTGTTAGACTAGTATTAAATACATTTGGATTAGGAACCTTAATACCAGTATTAACACCATAAATATATGAATCTAGAACCCTATTTAAATTTAATAATTGGAACTATTTTTCTGTTTATCATTGGTTTTTTTGTAATGGAATTTGTTCTAGCGGCTATATCTTTAGCTACAGGATTTGATAATTCCAAAAAGACAGCAGAAGCTGCAAATAAACAAATGACAGGTGCCGTAAAGGGCTTAGCTCTTGCCCTAGCAACGTATTTTTTACTTAACACAATTTTATATGTCTTTGGTATTACTAACCCAGGTACAGAGGGAATAACTAAAATTGTATCGGATCAATTTAAATCTTTAATGAACTGTTTGAGAGATTTTAGTACCTGCGGTACCGGGTCAACACCCACTACTTCAGGTTCAGGTAGAGGTTAAATTTAATATAAGTTAACTTCTCTAATTGGATTATTTTTTTCGTCTTGCTCATCAAAAATAGAATTACTAAAATCAAATTTGTAAATTTGTTTCTTATGGAAATAAACAGTTACTTTTGAATTAATATTTTTTCTAAACTCACTTAAAAAGTAAACTTTAATCTCTTTATCATTAATTAATTCAGCCCTAACCTCTTCTTGGGGAATTGAAAAAGTCATTTTAGAAAACTGCTCTTTTGAAACTGATGTCAGTGTTCGTATTGTTAAAAACTTATCCCTATATGATCTTCTGTCGAACCTGGACTCGAAATATACCATATCTACTTGAAACCTAAAATTCTTTACCTCTTCATTGATTTTATTTTCTGTATATATAGAAACTGAAAAAGTAACTAGGAAGTAAATAATAATAATTAAAATTACCAAGAAGGGTAACTTGACTAATAAAGGAAGTGTTTTTAGATTATTTAAATATTTTGTCATAAGTCGTAGTTATTTATATCAGGAATACATTGTGTTGGGCAAGGTTCAGAAGGTCTAAAATTACTATTTAATTGGTAAATTCCACAAAATTGAAATATTAAAGCATCAGAATACCTCTTTGGATTAAGTTTAATCTTTCCTCCCCCGCAATCAGAGTAAGTTGCATATTCTTTTAAGAAACCTGAGTTTGAATTAACATACCAGAATTTTTCATCTTCAAATTTTAAAAATATCGCAGCATGATTACCTGTTGAAAGTGAGCAAGAACTATCCTGACTCATAATAATAGCCGCTCCTGACATCAAAGAGTCTTTATCAAAACAACCTTGGGCATCAATTCTATCCATCACACCTCCTGGGAGACTTTTACCTCTTAACCAACTATCAAGTGAGATAACTGATGCAAAAGCAGTATCACTAATTTCATTTGGAAAATCACTTCTATAGGCATCGGTAACTGTATAGGTACACCAATATCTTCCAACAGGATCATTACCTTTAAGTGCAATATCAAAAACCCCTTGACCTCTATTAGATGCATTACAATTCAATAATCTAACACCTACACCCATATGACCAGGATACAAGGTAGCCATTGCCTTTTGGGTATTACATGTAATACGACAATTTAAATCTCTATTTCCAGGTAAATTTTCAAAATCTCTAGCTTTCAAATTATTCCAATTTTTACTTACAGGAGAGCTGTAGATTGGTTTTTTATTATCATCTATGCATTTATTACCAGTTGTTGTAACTAAGTTGTAAATAAGTTCCTGCCCATTTGCATAGGAACTATCTGCACCAAAAGTCCAGTCATTTAGGTAAGAAACCTCAAGTGAAGTTTTAGTAAAGTAATCTACACCTAGAAAATCCCAAATACTTGACCAAAAATTTGCAAATAAAGAAATAATTGGAACGAGAACCATAAACCAAATTACTAATAAAACTAAACAAGGACCAAAAAGTAAGAATTTAAAAAACTTCTTAATCATAGTTCCAAAATCAACATCTCCAAAGATAGGTTTAAGTAGTGTAGGTAAAACCAAAAGCACAGCAGTTACCACCCAACCTGCTACTGGAATTGCTACTCCGGCTAACACTCTTGCTAGGTAAGCTCCAACTCTTGTTCCAGATTTTTCTAAGAAAGAGATAGTATAGTTTCTAATATTATCTTTTAGTCCCCAAAGAGCTTTTTTTATTCTTCTGGTTAATGAGGTAAAAGATTCAACTAGTCTTCTGTAGTTTTTGTTAAGAAAGTTGGAGACGGTACTTCTAAAAAATACAGTAACCCTTCCTTTAAAATAGACCCAAGGATTTTGAGCAAATTCTAAAAGATCGATAGAGACAGACTGACCTAAGAGTTGGAATTCTTTTAAGTTTTTAGCTAGCTCTGTTTTGTTATAGTATTCCCTACCTAATTCAAGAAAAGCTTTCCATCCCTTCTCTTTTAGGTATTTCATTCTATCTTTCTCTCTTAGTAAATCATATACAAACCCTACCTGAGCACCAAACAAATTATTTTCAGGAAAGTAACTTACTAGAGTTGTCTCTAACCTTCTCTTTACTTCCTCATGAAATTTTCTTTTAATTTCAGATTTTAAATATTTAGTATCGGTAATTAGTTGTACTGCGTAAATCGTATTTTCAACATATCTCCTAGCAATAAATTGGGCAATTATCTCATTGTCAATTGAAGCTTTTTTGGTCCACCTATTAAAGTCTTCAAAAAAGTTATCAACTGAACCTCCTTCTTTATGTACTCGGTGAGCATGATCACCTGCTTCATAAAAATCTTTGTAAAGAGCATCGATACTCTTATCGGTATCTTTATTTCCCGATCCAGAACCTATTAAATATCTTAAAGCTAAGTAATTACGTGAATTTAATGCATTTAAAATTTCTGTTTGTTTAGCTGTATCAGTGGTAAATAGATTAATTTTAGAAATAAAATCTGCTTTCATTGAAGCATATCTTGGGTCGGAAGCAGGAACCCTTCTCATTCCTTCAAGTAATGAAATTGCTTGGGAATGTGTATTAAACCTCTCAATCAAAGCTTCCGTTTTTTTAAGTAATTCTCTTTCGCTAGCAGTCAGTACTGCCTTACCAAGAAGATGCGATCTTAAAGTCATTAACTGACCTGCATGGGCTTCTAAACTCTGAATTCTCCAATTATTTAATGCGGTTGAAACATCAACAAATTTTAATTCTTGAGCTAGGTTTTTCACACCTCTTTCGTATCTAGCTCTAATTCTATCAACAACCACCAGATCACCATTTTTAAAAGAGTATGAAAAAGGTTCCCTAGAACTTCCAGTAGTCGAGTAAGAATACAAATTGGAAGTGTATTTTGTAACTAAGTTGTTGTAGTGAGCATGAAGCAGAGTTCCCGCTGGGTATTTATCCCTTTGAGCAGTATATTGAGATATCTTTAATTGTGTATCTGGATCCCCCTCCCAAATATCTGCAAATACGGCATTGCCGGAATTAAAAAATAGATGATCTCTTTTAGGTACCACAATACCCGTAGGAGCAGCTCCAGGAATTAAGGAAGCATTTAACCTTGTCATTTCAACATCAAGAAGACCTTTTGCTGAGGAAGTAGCAGGAGTACCTGCAATCGAAATAGGAAGTGTTTCGAATAAGTTTTCAAGTTCAGCATATTTAGCTTCTATTTGAGTTGTAATACTCGAAGTTCCTCCAGAAACTACTGAAATACCATAACTTTTTCTTAAAGCTTCTATCTCCTTTTTTACAGCTTTTACTTCAGGTGTCTCATCAAAAACTCTTTTGATTTCCTCGGCCTTTGAAATATAAGGAGATGATTGCTGAGTGGCTTTAGTTTTTGACTGAAGAATATCAACAACAGCTTCCTGAAATGTTTGACCTGTTTTAAGTTCTGTAGGAGCTCCAGTAGTTGGAGAAACCTTTGGCCTTTGATCCTTGCCTCTAAATTGATCCATTTTACCAATTTCAACTTCTAATCCGTCATTTGTTTTGGTGAATACAACATCAAGTAAAGCATTTCTAAGAGCTGTATGGTCTGATACTTTTGTGCCTAAAAGTTTTTTAGTATTTTTTGAACCAGGAGAAACAATATCTGTGAAATTATCTATTAATTTTTGTACACCTTTTTTCTTAAAGTATTCCCCTCCAGCAATATTTTCTAAGACTTTTCTTTCTGCATCGACTTGCATTCTATCTGTCTCAAACCTAATCTCATTTCTTACATATTCCAAAACCAAATCTCTAACAACATCTAAGTCATCGGCAACATATTTTCCAGTAGTCGGGTCTAAGTGGTAACCTATTTTAGCTCTAAATCCAGGATCGTATGTCCATTGATAAACTAATTTATTTAATACAGCTTCTCTTAGAAAAATTTTCTTTTGATCAAAATTAGAATAATCATCAGAAGACCTGTCCGGTACATTAATTCCGTATTCACTTAGGGCTTCAATTACACTTTCTTGGAAAATTTCTTCTACTAAACTGATATAAGGACTTGCCATAATTTATATTATAATTTAAAAAATTAATATAATACAAAATTGAAAATCAGGTGTAGAATAAAATTAAGATTATGAAAAAAACAAGTAAATTTTATTTAATAATATTTTTATTAATATTTAGTTCATTCACCTTAGTTAATTCTCAGTCTCTTAGAGTACCAAGTGACCTTTCAGATAGAATGCCTGTAGTTCCGATAGATTATGAACAGAATTATTCAAATGGTGTATGTTCAGGTCAAAATAACATTGTTATGGCAGGATGTACTGTAATTGCAGGTCAAATAGTTAGATCAGTACCGGCAATGGTATTTGGTGCTTCATTTGATAATATGAAAAAATGTGTAAAAGAAAATGAAAATTTTAGAAATAATAACCAGGAAATTGATTTAAATAATATATGTAATGCAATTACCTATCTTAATCCAGAAGTAGATAAATCAGGATTAGTTTTCACAACATCAGGATCAGATGGTTTTAGTGCATTAGCTATGACAAATTATCTATATAACATTAACAGTGAAATAGCAAAAAACTCTTTTGATAATACTTACTTTGTATACAAATCAGTTGAAAACATACCAGTAGCAAAAGAAGTTTTTGCCCAGCAACCTTCAACACAAGATCTTTGGTTTATGGGAGAATTTTGGAGAGACACTGCATTCAATCTTTGGAAAAATTTTAGAAATGTTGCATATGCAATGATTGGGTTATTAAGTATCGTACTTGGATTAACATTAATGTCATCAAATAGTTTCCTAGATAATAATGCTAAATGGAGACTTTCTTTGGAGCAAGCTATTCCTAGAGTCATAATTTCAGTTATATTAATTCAGTTCTCTTACACAATTGGAGAAGCACTTCTATACATCCATATTAATGAAGGTTTTGCCCCTTTAATTCTTTACATGTTTGGTGGAATAGAGGGTTCGCTTGTTGTAAATGTTCTACAACTGATTATCGCTATTATCTTTGTATTTTTCTTATCCGCAAATCCTGTGGGTGCAGGAATAATAATCCTAATGTGCATTCTTGGTATTTGGTGTCTTTACCGTTTGATTGTTTTATGGTGGATGTTATTTACAAATCTTATCGGAATATTTGTTTTCACCTTCGCCTCACCTGTATTAATTGCAGCATCACTTCTCCCAGGAGAGGCGGGAGCTCTGCAAATTAGGAGATACTTCTCTACATTAGTTGCACTAGTATCAAGAAGCTTCCTACTCCAGGCAATAAGAACAGGGCCAATGATCTATGCTGCATTAATCTATAATTGGGGATCTACTGGTTACGGTGCTATGTTTGGAGCAATCGGATTAGCAATCTTATCACCTTTAGTTGTTTCAATTATTATCTACCAGTATGCAGATAACACCGAACAATGGGCAAATACTTTTGCTAAAAATGTAACTGGGGCAGAACCTATTGGTTCAAGTTCCAAAAGCGGGAACTAGGTAGATTAAACTGAGACATTAAATATGGATGATAAAAATGCCCAAAACACCTCGAGAAATTCTCAACATCCTATTCCTCAAAATTTCATGGATGTAGAATTCAAAATAATTGGTGACCTTACAATGAGACAATTTGTGTATCTTGTTGCTTTTGGAGGACCTACTTATCTATTCTATATTGCTCCTATGCCTGCTATTGTTAAATGGCCCTTAGTTGCTTTCTTTGGTTTACTAACATTTGTTTTAATTGGAGTCCCAATAGATGATAGAGGTGCTGACGAGTGGATCGTTAATCTTCTTAAAGCAATCTATGGAGTTAATCAGAGAGTTTATAAAAAATCAGTTGAAATTCCTAGAGCATTTTCCATGAAATCAGTTGAATTTATTCAAGCAGGTATGATTGCTACTACTTCAACTTCAAATCGTAGAAAAGTTGAAGAGTATATTAAAGGAATTAGTGCTTTCGAAGAAAAGCCTGATGAATTTGACTTCAATTTTACATCGAGAAAATTTGTTGATGTAAGACCTTCACTTGCAGAAACTTTAGTAAAAAGAGAAGAAGCAAAACAAATCCCTACAACCACTCAAGTTATAGAAAAGGAACCATCATTCGAAGAAGTTGTACTTTTTACACCAACTACTAAAACTGAGGATCAGGATGTTTCTAAACCTAAGATTGAATTTAAAAAACAAATAGTTTCACCTGAAATTTCAAAAATATTTCCGCAAAAATTAAAATTCTTTGGTAAAAAACCTGCTACTGAGGATACTCAGGATCAACTTAGAACTTCTATCTCCACCTCACCAGGAAGAAAATTTATCAGTTTCTCAAAAAAAGAAGCTGAAGAATTAATTCTGCCGATAAGAGGTGAAAAATCTATAAATATCTTTGATAGAACACCTATTATTGAATCAAGTGCCCCCAGAAAAGATATCAAAACACTCGCAAAGGAACTGGAACAAATTACTAAGGAAGCTAAAGTAACATATGGAGTTGAGTCATTTAGAACTATCAACCTTAATGAGGAAAAAAGGGAAAATAATTTAGCAGGAATTGCATTAAGTGAGCAAGGTACCCCTCTAGAGGGTCTAGATTTACAAATTTATAGTCAGAATGCATTATTAGCAAATAGCATTTCAGATAAAGATGGTAAATTTATCTTCTTTAACTTAAATACGGGAATGTACCAAATTAAAATTGCAAACCCTTATCTTCATAATTTAAATTTTGATATAATAAACTTAAATATTCTTGGATTCCCTTATCCTCAAATTAAGGTAATAGGCAAAAAACAAAATGGATAATACTTACGACTCAACACAAGATTTTATAGATATTTACGATATTAAAAATGATTTAGTAATTTTAAAAAATGGAAAAGTTGCGGCTGTACTCCAACTTAACTCAATTAATTTTGATTTACTTTCATCAAGGGAGCAGGATGCAATTATCTCTACCTATGCAGAGATTATAAACTCACTGAATTTTACTGTCCAAGTTGTTATCAAATCAAGAGCTATGAATATTGAAAAGTATGTAAATAAATTATTAGATATTGAACAAAAAGTAACAGACCCTCTACTTAGACAGCAAGCTGAGGCATATAGAAAATTTATTCAAAAAACAATCAAAGTAAATAAAGTTTTAGATAAACAATTTTATTTAGTTATCCCAAGTGGTTACGTTGAATATGAACAAATAGGAAAAAACCCTTTTGAATTTTTTAGTAAATTGATAGGTAAACAAAATCAAAGAGCAAAGGAAATTGATGTAGATAGAATAATTGCAGATACTAGAGGTGACTTGATACCTAAAATTGATACATTAATTAGATTGTTCGAAAAAATACATATTAGTGCTAAAAGAATGACTACTGTGGAATTAGTAAAGTTATATTTTGATAGTTACAAAGAAAGTTCTGGTAAGATTAAAATTGGTGAGTCAATCGCAGATTATAAGTCTCCTTTAGTAGAGCCAAACATAATATGATTTTAGATATATTTAAAAAAAATAACGATAAGCAAGAAACAACAAAATCAAATAAGACTGAGCAATATGAGTCTGCTGCAAAAGAGTTTGCAAAAGGAATGATTGATATCCAGGATATTTTAGCTCCTGGGGCAGTAGAAAATGATTTCACTTATGTAAAAATCGATGATTGGTATTACAGAACAATTTTTATCTCAGGGTATCCAAGATTTGTCGGGGTTAACTGGCTATCTCCTATCATTAATTACGAACACTCTCTTGATATCTCCATGTTTTATTACCCTGTAAAATCAAAAGAAATTCTAGATGGATTAAGAAGAAAAATTACTGAGCTTGAAACTCAGAGAACTATAGATATAGAAAAAGGAAGAATCGAGGATGCATCTGTTAGAGCCGCACTTGAAGATGCACAGGCAGCCCAGGATAGTATTGTTAAAGGAATGGAAAAATTCTTTCAATTTTCCTTCTACATAACAATTCCTGCTAAAAATTTGGAAGAGTTAAATTATATCTCAGCCGATCTTATGCAAACACTTGGAACTTTATTACTTATTCCAAAATATGCTTCATTACAAATGGATCAAGCTTTTTCTACAACAATACCTCAGGGACTAGATAAATTGATGATTACAAGAAATATGGATACCACTTCTCTTGCTACAACATTTCCTTTTACCTCATCAATGCTCTCATCAGAAAACGGAATAATGTACGGAATTAATAAAATAAATAATTCTTTAGTTATTTTTGATAGATTTTCAATGCCAAATTCTAATTCTGTTGTTTTTGCAACCTCAGGTAGCGGAAAATCATATATGGTTAAACTAGAAGCACTCAGATACCTTGTCCAGGGAGTAGAAATTCTAGTTATAGATCCTGAATCGGAATACAAAGATTTGGTCAATATGGTAGGTGGAAATTTCATCTCTTTCTCCGCTAGATCTCAAAATAAATTAAATCCTTTTGATTTATCACTAAGTGTTGAAGAAGGTGAAGATGTTCTTGATTCCAAAATTACAATTCTCCACTCTATGATTAAAATCATGGTCGGAGAACTTTCCCCAGGAGAGGAAGCTGTTCTTGATAGAGCACTAACTGAAGCTTACAGAATCAAGGGTATTACAAAAGACCCTGAAACACAAATTGGTAATGAACCGCCACTAATGGAAGATCTTTATAAGATTCTCCAAGCAGGAAATGAGCCTGAGGCTAGATTACTAACTGACAAATTAGAAAGATATGTGAAAGGTTCTCTTGGAGGAATCTTTAATGCCCAATCTAACATTCAAATTAATTCAAAAATGACAGTCTTCTCAGTTCAAAATCTTGAAGAAGTTCTAAAACCATTAGCATTCTTTTTAATTCTAGATTTTATCTGGACAAAAATTAAAAAAGATTTGAAAAAAAGAATATTAATTGTTGAAGAGGCTTGGTTTATGATGCAAAGAGAAGACTCAGCCAAGTTTATGTACGGATTAGTTAAAAGGGCTAGAAAATATTATTTGGGAATTACTTGTATAACACAAGATGTAAATGACTTCCTTGTATCACCTCAAGGAGGGGCTATAATCTCAAACTCATCAATTGTTGTTTTGATGAAACAAGTAGAAGCTTCAATAGACCTGGTAGGAAAAACTTTTGGACTTTCAGAAGGAGAAAAGAGTAAACTTCTAGCAGCAAACAAGGGGGAAGGAATCTTTTTTGCAGGCAGAAACCATGTCTGGATTGAAATAAAAGCTTCCGAGGAAGAGCATAAAGTAATTACAACAAATCCTGAAGAAATTTTAAGACAAAAAGAAGAAGATAAAAATAAAATACAAAATGGTTTTAATCAAGAATTACAAACTACAACTTCATTGGCATAATAATATGCAAAAAGTTTTCAATTTCATTTGATCTAAAAACTACAGGAGTCACACCACCGTTTGATTCAAAGAATATTTCATCTGTTTTTATATTATTTAAAAAATCATTTAAGTATTTTGAATTAAAGGAAAGTATAAGCGGGCTTCCATCAATTTGAGCTTCAAATTCAGATACATGCTCCCCTGATTCTTCAGAGGAAGTGAAAACTCGAAGTGTTCCGATATCAGTTAATTCAATTTTGATAGATGAGCTGGAATCCTTAGAAAAGATGCTAGTTAACCTCACTGCCTCTCTTAAATCATTGCCCTTGAAGGAGGCTGAAAGACTCTTTGCTGAAGGAATTATTCTTTTATAGTCAGGGAAGGTTCCGTCAATTACCCTTACCCCAACACAAACATTATTACCTTGAAAAAAGACTAAGTTATCATCAGGATTAAAAATTAGGGATACACTTTCTTCATTATTGGAAAATATTTTTGAAACATCCTGGAGAGTTTTAGTAGGAACTACAACTTTAAAATTTGAAAAATCCCCATCAATTGAATGAGTATTTTCAGATAACCTAAATCCATCTGTAGTGACAAAACTTAAATTCTTATCAGAATATTCTATTAAGGTGCCTGTTAATACAGGTCTTGTAACATCGGTCGAACTTGAAAAGGAAGTGTGAGATACTAATCTATTTAGAATCTTAGGATTGATTTCAATATAACTTTTAGAATTATTTGGATTAGGTATCTCGGGAAATTCTATACTAGACATACCATTGAATTTTGTTTTTGTTTTTGGAAGGGAAACTACATTTAAAATGTTTCTGTCTGAGGAAATAATTAATTTTCCAGGATTAATATTTGAAATATATTCGTTGAACATTTTTGCAGGAACGGTGGTCGACCCCTCTTTTTCTACAATAGCTGGGAAAGTAGATGTGATAACAGTTTCTAAATTAGTTACAGTCAAAATCACTTTACCGTTTGCAGCATTAATTAGTACATTAGAAAGAACAGGTAAAGCACCTTTAGTAGGCACTGCTCTCACAACTACAGCTAATGATTTGCTTAAATTTTCTTGTAAACATTCAAAATTCATTTTCTTAGTGCTAGTACTTTCTTTTTAATTAACTTGGAGTAGGGAACAACTCCTCCAAAAGATTTACCCAGTAAATAGTACTGCTGGACAATAGAAATCAAAGAAGACACCGCGATATAGAGAGTTAAACCAGCAGGAATTTGAAGACCTACAAAGAAAGTCATTACGGGAGCAATAATTGTCATTTGAGTTTGCATGGAGTAAGCCATCTCTTCCATTGGATCTTTTGAGACTTTTCTAACTACTTTCTCTTCTAATGAAACTTCTGGAAGCATCATAGCTGAGGTAACTAAAGTAGCAATACCTGCTATAAAAGGAAGAATATAAGTAAAATCAGGTGTTTTTAAATCAAAAATCCAAAATTTAAAACTTTCTGCAATGGAAACATTTTCAAATTTCATAAATGAAAAATAAATATCATTATTTAGCTGATCTAAAGAAGTAATATTTGTAAATCTTTGAATAACTTGGTAAAGACCGATAAGAACAAAAATAGTAACTAACTGAGTCAAGCAACCGGAAGCTGGATTTATACCGTGCTCTTTAAATAACTTCATCTGCTCTTCAGAAAGTTTCTTCTTGTCTTGGCCATATTTTTCTTTCAAAGCATCAAGTTGAGGTTTAATTGCTTTTTGCTTTTGCATATTCTTAAAAGTTGGAACCATGAAAGGAAAGAGAATCATTTTAATAACCACAGTAAGAAGAATTATTGAAATTCCTAAACTCATAGAATACGTATAGAACAAACTAAGAATATTTAATATAGGATCTTCAATTAAAATTTTTAACATTTATTTCTTTCTTTAAAACTAATTCTCAGGTACAGGATCATAACCTCCCTTATTAAAAGGATTACACCTTATTATACGATAGGATGTCAAATATAAAGCTTTAAAAAAATTAAATTTTTGGAAGCAATCTAAACCGTATTGAGAACAAGAGGGTTCAAAGAGACAAAACTTGACACCAGATTTTCCCATAGGAATGGAAAATAAACTTCTATAAGTATTAATTAAAAAAATGAATATTGTATTCATAAAAGGATTCTATATGTTTATTTTTTTTAAAACAGATTCAAACTCTATTTTAAGTTCAGAGTATTTAATACTAAGTGAGGAAAGTCTTGGATAAATAACCATAGTAATATTTTGGTCAAAATTAGAATCTTTTAATAGTGCTTTATATATTCTTTTTAGTTTGTTTCTTTTAGGGGAATTCGGGGTGATAACTTTTGAGACTACAAAAGCTACTTTCAGACCACTACTATTTTTAAAATATCTTATTTGAAAATGAGAAGATTTAACCAAGTCACCTTCTTTCTTTAGTTTATAAAAATCAGAGGGGTTTTTAATTGATTTATCTCTAGAAATCATTATTTATTTTTACCTAAAAGTGAAGACAGAGTTATGGTTATTTTTTAAATAAAGCTCTAACTAAAACTTTTCTTCCTTTAGCTAGTCTTCTTTTCAAAACTTTTCTCCCACCTTTAGAAAACATTCTATTGAGGAATCCGTGTTTTTTAACTCTTTTTCTTTTTTTTGGTTGCCAAACTCTTTTAACCATATTGCTTGAAATATACCTTAAAGACCCTTAAAAGTCAATTACATTGAACTGAATATATCAATACCTATTGCTTGATTTAATGTGAAGTATATTCTATTTATAAGAGAGTAAATTTCTGCCCCCTGCCAAAAATGAATAGTAATTTAAGTACAGAATGGGGTTTTGTAACCCAAAATTTTAAAACTAAGTATGCTGATAACATTGATATCAGCAGCTTTTTAATTATGGAGTTAGTAAGCTCCAAGGCCGAGATTCTTGAAGAGGAAAAGACCCTTATTGTTTACATTAAAAATAAGGTTTTTATCCAGAAATTAAATCAATACAAAGAGGTTCTGGAGGATCTTGCCTTCGAGGTTTATACAAAAAGATACAAGATTCACTTTGAACTATCTAAATTCTCTGAAAACCAATCTGCTATAACTGAATTGCCCATCTTTAACCCTAGGGTAACGGAAGAAGCAGCAATCTCGAATATAGAGGTTTTAATCAAGAAAGCAAACCTAAGAAAGGAATTAACTCTGGAGTCATACTTACAGGGAGTTTCTAATAAAATTGCCTTAGCAGCAGCTCAAAGAATTATAGATAACCCAGGAATTAGTTTTAACCCATTCTTTCTATATGGAAGTTCTGGGCATGGAAAAACTCATTTAGTTAACTCAATAGGAATAGAGATTCTTAAGAAATTCCCAAATTATAAGGTTCTTTATGTAACTTTTGAAAATTTCTTAAACGATTTTATGGATATCTTCTCTCATGGAAATAGGAGGCCTTTATTGGATAGAGGTGATTTTAGAACGAAGTACAGAACACTTGATGTTTTAATTATTGACGATATCCAAGGAATATCTGGGAAGGAGGGTATTGAGGGTGAATTTTTTAATATTTTTAACGATTTACAAAAAGAAAACAAACAAATAATTCTAACTTCGGATGTCAAACCTTCTGAATTCTCCCAGCTCCCTGAAAGAATTAGATCTAGATTAAGTATGGGAATGGTAATAGATATAGAAAAACCAGAGTATGAATTAAGATACAGACTAATAAAATCTAAAGCTTTAAGAGATGGGTTCAATCTACCAAATGAGGCTATAGATTTTGTAGCACAAAATGTAACAACAAACTTCAGAGAACTAGAAGGGGCATACAACAAAATTAAGAATCACCTACTTATTACTAACGAGAACCCAACAAGAGATGTAATTATTAAAGCTCTAAAAGATATAGCCCCTGTTAGAAACGAAGAAGACATCTCACCTAGAACAATTATAGATAGAGTTTGTTCATTTTATAAAATAAAAAAAGAAGATATTAAATCAGAATCAAGAAAAAAGAATATCTCAGAACCTCGTCAAATCTGTATGTTCCTTTTAAAAAAACATACCAAGTTAAATTTGAATGAAATTGCAGCACTCCTAAATAAAAAAGATCATACAACTGTTATGCATGGGATCTCAAAAATAGAGGAAACCCTAAAAACAGATGCAGATCTTCAAGATCAAATATCAGAAATCAAAACACAAATTTTTTCTAAATAAATTTTTTAATTACCGTTACTAACTCTAAAATCAAAAATGAATGGGTATTATTCTCTATGTTTTCAACATATCCATATGTATAACTCATAGTTTTTTAGATGTCGCTTTTTGTATTTTAATGTGGATAACATAGTTTATTATTATAAGTTTAGTGGATAAGTAAGGAAAGTTATCCACAAAGCTATCCACGAAGAAAGAAAGTTTTTAGGGGATCTTTTAATTATTTTTACGAGGGAGAAATGATAATATTATTAATTTTATAAGAGGCAAGTGGATTCCACAGCCGAATACTTACTAGACATTGAGATAACAACTTCTCTGAAAATTACCCACTTAAACACCAACCTAATACTATAACTTCTATTATTTATAAAAAAATTTATTATGATAAAAATGTGAATAATGTTCTAGAAAATTTCCAAGAAAAAATTAGATACTTCATTTTAATACTTTTAGTTATTTTGTTTCCAGTAAATCAACAACTACATATAAGGCCCTTCCCAAGTATTGATGGTGTAATAATTGATTACTTAATGCTAAAAATATCGATACCTGAGTTACTTATTGTATTTTTAACAATTTTTAATATTAGATGGGTTAGTAAATTTTTTAAAGAAAATATTTTAATTATTAAAAGATTTTCAATCCTACTATTTCTCTTAGTTTTTTTTATGGCTTTAAATATCTATAGATCAAGATATCCAATTTTAGGTATTTATGAAAATCTTATACTCATTTTAATTTTTATAAATGCTTTCACTATCTCTTATTTTCAAAAACTGAATACCTCATTTCTTTTAACTAATTCGATAAAATTTTGGATGACTATACTTTTAATACTTGGTTCTTTTCAGTTTTATTTTCAACAATCTGTTTTAGGAAGTTACTACTATTTTGGTGAGTTTAATTACAGTAGTGATAACTATCATATTAAACAAGACGGAATGTTACTTAAGAACCTAATCCCAGCTTACGGTATCTTTAGTCACTCGAATATTTATGGTGCTTTTTTTCTGATTTGCGGCATGTTCCTTCATATTATGAGAAAAAATAATATCTACTTTACCCTGATTACTATATTTGGAGTCCTTTTATCTGGAAGTATGAATATCTTAATTGGTTTAATCTTGTTTTTTGTATTTTTTTATTTGAAGTTAAATTATAAGATTTTGCTTATTTATATATTTTCTATATATGTCTTATTACTTTACCTTTCAGGCGGTTATAAAGCCTATGAAGAGGATTTATCAGTATAT
Source organism: Patescibacteria group bacterium (assembly GCA_032117075.1). Lineage (GTDB taxonomy): Bacteria > Patescibacteriota > WWE3 > UBA101185 > UBA10185 > JAUMAA01. The sequence continues at coordinate 74,547 of JAUMAA010000002.1, read as the reverse complement.
AGGAGGTTGTATATGGTAAATCTTTCTAATTTAAAATTTTCAGAAAATTTACCTGAAACTTTATTTGGATTTGGTTACTATAATTATTTTAATTTAGTATCAGAGGATCTTTATTTTTATGAAATTATTAGATTTTTTCAGCCTCCTCATAATATCTTTTACTTAGTAGTATGGAATTACGGGTTAATTTTTTTAATAGCATTTTTAATTTTATGTTTCTCTTTAATTAAAAATGCTGACTACTCCTTTAAGATATTTTTTTTAGTTCTCATTTCAATATCTGTGTTTGATCATTTTCTTTTTACTAATCATCAGTTAAAGATGTTATTATTTTTTGTAATACCCTATTCCCTAAATAGAGTATTTAGTATTAAAATAAATTAATGCCTATGACAAATAATAAAAATAATATATATAAATACCTGTCTTTCTCTGCAATTTTCATGTCCTTTTTCGTATTAACAGGATGTACCATTCCTTTTTTAAATAGAGCACCTGAGAATGTAACTCTAAAATATGATAGCTTATGGGAACCAAAAGGAACTTACAGTGATGTGATTTCAAAATATGAGGAATCGCTTCCAAATGTAAAAATTGAATTTACCGATAACTCCTCCTCAAGCTTGGTTTCTTATAAAGAAGATTTACTAAGTAGGTTAAGAAACAGTCAAAATGTTCCTGATTTAATGAGGATACATGTTTCTTGGATTCCTGAATTTAAAGAGTTTCTGGCTCCTACTGTTATCTCATCTTCTGAATTCAATGATACCTACTATCCTGGTGTGAATGCTGCAGTTGCTGAAAAAATTGTTGGCGAGGATAACTATTTAGTTTACGGAATTCCTTTGTACTACGATTCTTTAGTTCTTGTTTACAATAAAGCTCATTTTGAGGAAGAAGGTATAAAGAATCCTCCTGTAAATTGGGAACAATTTTTTAGAATTTCTAACTTCTTAACTAAAAAAGATTCCTCAGGTAAGGTTGTTAGATCCGGAGCTGCCTACGGAAATTCCGAGTTAGAGTTTTACACTGACATCTTTGGTGTATTACTAGCTAACTCGAATTTAAACTTTCCAAATGATCTAGAAAAGGAATCCTCTAGTTTAAATAGTGTTCTTAGAGTGTTAAATAGACAAACTGATTGGAGTCCTTCCTTTGGTAATGCAGGTAATGCTTTTGTAGCAAGAAAAACTTCGATGATAATTGTTCCATCCTGGAGAGTAAATGATTTACTAGTAGCTAACCCAGGGATTGAATTAGGTGTTGCTCCTTTACCTTCTGCAAGTATCGACAATCCTAAAATTTGGCCAACCTATTTTGTAGAAGTTGTACCTACCAAAGCTAAAAACCCAAATGAATCGTGGAAATTTTTAAGATATCTATCTTCCGAGGAATCTGCTAAGGATATATATTCAAAACAAGCCTCTGTAAGAAAGTTACCTTCTCTACCTGCAAGAAAATCATTAGCTAACTATATAGACATTGATAGTAATTTGAAGACCTTAAGTAATTATGCTAACAATGCAAATGCCACACACTTAAATGGTCAATCGATAGTTTTTTCAGATAGAGCTGGTAACAATAGGTGTGTTGATACTCTTAAAACCTATATCAAAGCAACTGAGAGTAAAGACTTAGTTGAAGGTATCGGTGTTATTAAGACTGATTGTTCTTTAAAGTAAGATAATTCCTTTAAAATATAGTAAAATTCCAAATATATGGAGAAAAATTACAATTTTAAAGAAGTAGAAGAAAAACTTATCTCTCTTTGGGATTCTCAAAAATCGTTTCAGGTTAAGGTCGATTCTTCCAAAAAACCATATACAGTAATACTTCCACCACCCAATGCTAATGGTGATCTGCATTTGGGTCATGCTCTTTATACAGTCGAAGACATTATGATTAGGTATAAAAGAATGTCTGGTTTTAATTCTCTTTGGGTTCCAGGTGAGGATCATGCTGGGTTTGAAACACAGGTTGTTTATGAAAAATATTTGACCACATTAGGTAAGTCTAGATTTGATTTCTCCAGAGAAGATTTTTACAAAAACATTTTTGAATTTGTTCAAAAGAATAAATCAAATATGCAAAATCAATTAAAAAAGATGGGTTTTTCATTTGATTGGTCTAGAGAAACATTCACTTTAGATCCCCATATCATTAATACTGTTTACAATACTTTTGAAAAATTAAATCAAGATTCTTTATTATACAGAGGAGAAAGATTGGTAAATTATTGCACAGTCCATGAAACTAGCTTTTCGGATTTGGAAGTTGAGCATAAAGAAAAAGACGGAAATTTTTATTTTGTTAAATATCAAATTGAAGACACTAAAGACTTTTTAACAGTTGCTACTGTAAGACCTGAAACTATTTTTGTAGATGTTTGTCTAGCTGTAAATCCAGAGGACGAAAGATATAAAAATTATGTAGGTAAAAAGGTAATAAACCCATTGACCAAAGAATTAATGCCAGTTATTGCTGATGAATATGTTGAAATTGAGTTAGGTACCGGAGTTTTAAAAGTTACTCCTCTACATGATTTTAACGATTATGCTTTAGCTAAGAAACATGGTATTGAAAAATATAATAGTGTTGTTGAGAAGAACGGAAGGTTAAATAACTTTGCTTTAGAGTTTGTTGGTTTAAAAGTAAATGCTGCAAGAGAAAAAGTTGCTGAAAAACTTGAAGGGGAAGGGTTAATTGAAAAAATAGTTCCTCATAAAAATTCTGTTCCTTGTTGTTATAAATGTGGTTCTGTATTAGAACCAATGCTTATTCCTCAATGGTTTATTAAAACTAAGCCTCTGGCTGCAAAAGCTAAGCAAGCAGTTATTAACGGGGAAATCAAATTTCATCCAAAAAGATTTGAAGATGTTTATTTTGAGTGGTTAGATAAAATTATCGATTGGAATATCTCTAGACAAATTGTTTGGGGAATCAGAATTCCTGCTTTTGAATGCTTGATTTGTAAAAATTGGCAAATTGCGACCGATTTAAATCCAAAAATGTGTGAGTGCGGGAGTGATACTTTTAAGCAAGATGATGATACTTTTGATACTTGGTTTAGTTCTGGTCAATGGCCATTTGCTACTTTAGGTTACCCTGATTCAGAAGATTTCAAACATTTTTATCCAACAGCAATGCTTGATACTGCTTATGATATTTTATTTTTCTGGGTAGCTAGGATGATTATGCTTGGAATTTATGTGACAGGGGAAGTTCCCTTCCAAAATGTTTACTTGCATGGTCTGGTAAGAGATGCTAAAGGGCAAAAGATGTCTAAATCAAAAGGAAATGTTATTAACCCTCTAGACTTAATTGAAAAATTTGGTGTTGATTCAGTTAGGATGTCTTTGATTATGGGAACACCGGCTGGAAATGATCAGAATTTTTCTGAATCAAAATACATTGGAAATAGAAACTTTGCTAACAAAGTTTGGAATATGGCCAGATTTATTGAATTCTCAAAACCAGAAGGATTTGATTTAACCCAAAGTTATGAATTAGAAGATTTAGAAAATTTAGATTTTGAAATTGCCAAAACACATAAAGAGTTTATTCAGAGTATTACCTCTAAATTAGATAGTTATAAGCTCTCAGATGCTGCTGAAGAGGTTTTTGCATACATGTGGCATCACATTGCAGATGATGTAATTGAAAAAACTAAAACCAATAAAGAACTATACCCGCTTCTTAATTTAATCTTTAAAGATTGTTTAAAGGTATTAAGTGTCTTTATGCCTTTTGTAACAGAAGAAATTTGGCAAAATCTTTATTCAACACAAAAATCAAATATTTTAGCTACCTCTAACTGGCCTGAGTACTAATTTCTTTTTCTCGAATGGTGTATTTCATAATCTGAGATTACTTTAATATCGTTTGGTAAATCACATTCCTCTAACCACTCTTCTAATTGTGCTTTCTCCTCAGGTATTTGATGGTGATACATAATTGTTTGTATTTGATCAACGGATCCAGTTTCTCCATGGTATTGAACCTCTATTCCTCCATTAATATCAATTCCTTTGTATTTTTCCACCAAATATTTTTGTAGACTTCTATCAATAGGTAAATTCCCATTGTTTTCTAAGTAGAAACGAAGTACTGTGGAAATGTGAGGTAATCTCACCCAAGAGGTTATAGTTCCCTCAATTAAATTACTTAATTCATAGCTACTAACTTGGTTTAAAGTAAAGGTTGCTCTATCTTTTACCTCGTCTTTTAGTTCCACTCTATAATTTCTTGTTCCGGATCTATATGTTAATTTGCCAAAATTTTCATTAATTTGTTCTTCCGGGTTTAAGAAACCGTAAGTTACATTTCTTGATCCGTGTTTCTTTTTGGCATACTTTTCTCCAAAGTGTCCTGTTTCATAAATGTATTTTGTACTGCCTCCTCCAATAAAGTTAAGATTCAATTCACCTCTTTCGCTGTTAGAAATAAATCTTCTAAAATTTGGCCTATTTTTATCATGATCCCCTCTACCGGTTATAATATGCTTTATCTCATCTGAATGTCTGACTGAATATAGCCTGTACCCTTCTATTACTTCGTTTGTTTGTGTTTGGAGAAAACCAAGAATTTCTACTACACTTAAATTTTGTTCTCCAGCTATTTTTTCTAGTTTTGAAGTAACACTTCCTTGAGAAAGGTACTTCTGTATTAATTCAAGCATGTAGTTAACAGTATCTTCATCAAAAATTCCATATTGCTCATTCATTTTTTTGCAGTGTTCCCTGACATTCTTTTCATAATCTTTTAGGTACTCAAGGCCTTCAATTATTTTCTTATATTTGTCTCTTTCCTCTTCTGAATCTGCTTTTTCACCTTTTTCTCTAGCTCCAGTAATTGCTTTTTCTATGTATTCCTTTTTTAAATATTTTTTTTCAAAATTATCCTCATATAATTTTCTTATCTCAGGGGAAGCATTAACTATCACCTCTTGTATAATTTTTTCATCAGCACTAAGAATTAGTTTTATTAGATTATCTTTTGCTCTCAACTCAAGAAAAATATCCAAATTTTTAATTAATGTTCTGATATCTTTTTCGTTAATTAACTTTTCTAGAATTAAAGTCACTCTTTGTGTTTCAAGTTTTCTCTCCCCATTTTCATTCGTTGAATATAGAAAAATATCTCTTTCAGTTAGTGCTTTATTTGGAAATCTACTTATTACAACATCTGGATTTTTAATTAATTCTTGATTAACTCTTTCCTTGATTTTTTCTTGAATATCCTCTGGATATACTTCAATCATTTTGTAAATTTCTTCGTAGTTACCCTCTATAAATTTTTGTTTAACTATATCCTTCTCCAGGTATGCTTTGAGTCTGGATTTAATTTTCTCCAAAGCTTCCTGTACTCTTTGGTTTAATGATTTATTAAGTGTTTCAGTTTGTTCGGTGTTGAATAATTTTTGTGTGGATTCTTGTTCTTCTGGTAATTGTGAAATTGGTTTTGAGCTTAAATTTTCAACCATGAATCTATTTAACTATATTTTGTGAGTATTTTAAAGTTGAGATTATTTTTCATCGTCAGAAGATTCTTCATCTTCTTTCTTCTCTTTTGAAGCTTCTAGGTTAGCAATCATTTCTTCTTCAGAAACTGTTGTTTCTTCTGCTACTTCTTCTTGTGGTCTATCAATGTTTAGGACTAAGTCGTCTTCTGAGTCGTCAACAAGGGAAACTTTTTCTCTGTCAAAAGCAATTTGAGAGATTTTAATTTCATCTCCAATATTTTCTAAACCTGAGACATCAACTGTAAATTCGTGAGGGAAATCTGTAGGAAGTGCTTCTACATGGATTTCTTGTTTGATTACATTTAAAACTCCCTCACCTGATTTAAGAACTGAAGAGTCTTCCTCCCCAGTTACAACTACAGGGATATACGCTTTAATTTTAACTTTAAGATTAACTTCTATAAATGAAACATGGATAACTTTTCCTGAAACAGGGTTCTTTTGGACCTCTTTAACAAGAACTTTTTTAGTATTCCCGTCTATGTTTAGTTCTATTAATGATGTTAGTCCTGAAGCTCTAAGAACTTTAACAAATTCGTTATATCCAATTTCTAGAGAAACACTAGGGTTTCCTAAACCGTATACAACAGCAGGAACTTTAAAATCTTCTCTAAGATTTTTAACTTGGCTACCTTTTATTTGTCTGATTGTTGCTTTTAACTCCATAAGATAAACATAATTTTAATCGCTAAACCCATATAAGTCAATAAAGAAAGGGTCAAGTTACCTTGCAAGATTGACCAAATCGATGTTTATTTGATAGTCTGTTTCCTGCTTAGTTATAAAACTAGTACTTTCTGCGGTTTTTGAGTAGGAAGTATTTGAGGTTATATCCCCAAAATAATAGCCATATGGTGGATTAAAGACAAATTCTATCTCATTATTTTCCCCTGATTGTTTCTGCCAGTATAAAGAATATTTGGTATTTGTATTCTTAACAATGGAAAGATTTTCTGGGAGATCATACTCTACTATTAGAACAGCAGTTTTTTGCGGCTCTATCTCTAAATTACCTTCAAATGTTTGGTAATTACCTTCACCTGAGACTTTGATGCTGCCAAAAATATTTTCTTCTTTTCCATCAATTAAAACTTTAGCCCCAGTCAGTTTGGTACCTTTTTGGGTTATTACTTTAAAGTAATTAATGAAGCTGCCGTAAGGCCAAGCTTTTGTTTTAGAATCATTTGTATAATTAGCGGTTACCCTTCCCCTTAACAGTCCGTCTCTTGTCATTGAAAGAACCTCATACTTGTATCTATTTTTAGTTAGATAATTAACTTTATTTCCTCCTAGGTTTGAATTAATGATTCTTAAATAATCACCTTTAGTTTGTACAAGAGATCCGTCCCAATTTAGATTCTTTAGTGATTTAGAAATATTTGGATACTTAGTAGCCACTTGTATATTTTTGGTTTCTAATAAGTTATACACAGAGTCACTAAATCTAACCATATCAGAGGAGTTGAACTCGAAAAATTTTTCTAAAATCTTAGAACCTAGGTTTGTTAAAAATGATTTTTTCTCAGATACCCCTTCTTTATAGTTAAATTCACTATGAAATTGAGCTCTCTCTATGAAGTTACCTTCATTTATTTCTTCTTCATAGGCATTTAAGTAGATTCCCCCAAACTTATTTAGATAACTTTGAATAAATGTTGAATCAATTGCTATTACTGTATCGAATTTTTCACCTGTTGCTTGGAGAAATAGACTTGAAACATTGTCTGCGGAAGTTGGGAAGTCCGAGATAAAATTTGCATTTCTAATGTACAATTTATTTTCATTTAATGCTTTTCTAATATTTTCAGGAGCAGCTACATTTATTTTTTTAACATCAATCTGTCCGTCTGGGTTGTAGATATCGTCAATTTTAATTGAAAGAATCTTTCCTTTAGAAATTTCGATTACCCCATATGAACCTATAAATCCTCCAGTTGGTCTTATTTCGGCCTGGTTTTGAAACAATACTAGTATTTTTGTTGGTTCATTAAATCCAAAAATACTTTCTGCATCCTTAGATACTGCTAAGAGAACTTCATTCAGTTTTACAACTTTTGGTAAAGTTTTTTTGTATCTATTAATTTCCTCACTACCAAAATCTACATCAGTAAGTTTATTTATAAGAGTTTTATTTGCAGCATCGAAAAATTCATAGCTGACGGCAAGATTTTCTGCTGAATCTTTAAAAATGGATGGATTTAGTTCCTTACCTTCTTTAATAGATTTTGAAAGCTCGAGATAAGGACTAACCCCGAAAGTAAAACTATTAATTCCTTGATTAAATGATTTGATAGAAAGGAGTAGATCCTCGTAATTTCTGTACTTTTCTTCACTTCTAACTGCCAAAAAGAGGGATTTAAATTTTCTAAAATTGTTGAGTGCACTATCAATGTCTTTTGAAGTTTTATCAGAAATTTCTCTTACACTTACCAAATCCCCCTCACTTAACTTTTTTTCCAATTCATAAATATTGTTTTTTGCATTGGAGTAATTGTAATAAATAGTTCCTATTGGAAAAATTACAAAGACAAGTAAGAAGGTTAAAGCAATCGTTAGTAAAATATACCAAAAGTCGCCTTTTCTTCCCGATTTTTTTGATTTTACTGCTGATCTTTTATATTTTTGATATGAGATATTAGTATATCCGTTGGAATGACTATTAATTTCTTCTATTTTATCCTCAGATACCTGTTTCTTTTTTAAATTTTGTAAGGCTATCTCTTTTGTTTCCTCAATCAATTTATCTGGTTTGAAACTAAAAGTGTTAGTTTCTAATCCATAGTATGAAAGTGTTTTTATTATTCCTGCTCTTAATGTTTCTTTTGGTGCATAACCTATTAGGTGTAGATTTCTTTCACTAGGAATAACCCACTTAAGTTTGTTCTTATTTTCAACATAGTCCAAATTTAAATGTCTTGTAGCTAAGGATTTAATGATAGATCCTATTTCCATTTCTGAGATTCCTTCTTTCTCAGTAATAGTAATAACTTTATCTTTTGAGTTTTCTGAGAATGTTGCTTTAATAATTGCATTTACTGCATCATCTACATAGACATAATAGTCTTTGTTTTTGTTATCGTCATCTAAAACAATAGTTGTTCCATTAATATATTCATCTAGAATTTTAATCAAGCTACCTGATTTTTCCAGAATCATTCTGGGTCCGTAAATTATAGGTAATGAGATTTCCCTAAAATTAAGTGTTTTTGCCTCTTCTGACTCTCTTATTATCTCTTGAATTAACTTTTGATTATCAAATAATCTCCTTAGATTTTCATTTTTTACCTCTATATTGGAGACAAAAGTAAATTTGGCCCCTGCCTTAACACAGAAATTAATGATGTTTTTTGTGTATTGAGCTGTTTCGATTATTTTTACTTTGGTATCTTTATTAAAGTAATCAAAGTAGTTTAAAAAATAAACATAATCCACAGTATTTAATTCCTGAGGGATTCCCTTTTCGAGATCAGCATTTACCATTAAGAGTTTTGGGTTATCTCTTAGACTGATAAAATGAAATTCTTTATCAGAGTCAAATTTATCTACGATGACTACTCTACTATCTTTCTCTAGTAATTTTTCAGCTAATTTGGAACCTAAATAGTTACCTCCAAAAAAGATAACTGAGATAGGGGCTAGAGATGTTTTTTTGACTTCGATTTTATTTTTAATTGGGACAGGCATAGTTTAATTTATTTTAAACGAAAAATGTAATTTATTAAAGTTGGGAAATCCTAAATTTATTTTAAATACTATATAATAGTGCCAATGAATACCGCTGAGTTTAAAAAACTGCTTATTAAAAATTGGAAAAGAAATTTAATAATCTCCTTCTTAGCAGGTATTATTTTTTTATCTTTTTCATTTGTTTTACCCAAATCTTTCATCACTGAAGGAACATTTATTTTAATTCCTAACTTTGAAAGTAATTCTAAAGGAGGTGCTAATGTTTATGATTATGACGGTTACTACTTGGATCAAATTTCTCAAAGCTATTCGAAGACCATAGTTGGTCTAATCGAAACTCCTGAATTTAAGAAAAAAATTTCAGAAGAATTGGGAAAGAATATTACTTTTCAAGATTTATTTATTTTAAATTTAAGCACTAATTTTAAAGAGATAGTCCCTAGAGTTTTGGTTTTAAGTGTTAAGTCTAATACTAAAGAAAATTCAGAAAAAATGTTTTTAACTTATGAGAAGGAAATTCTTTTTTATGCTGAAAAGTATAACTCTCAAAAGGTTTTTAAATTAGAAAGATTAGATACGGTTACAAACTCTTTTGAAAATTCTGTATCTCCTTTTATTTATTTTTTTGTTTCTTTTTTCTTTTGTTTGTCAATTTTATTTTTATTTAATTATGTAAAGGAAACTAAAAATGGTTCAGTATAGTGTTTACACAGACGGAGGTTCGAGGGGAAACCCAGGAATTTCAGCTTATGCTTTTGTAATTTTCGATTCTAATATTGAGATATATTCTAGTTCTGGATTCTTAGGTATTTCTACAAATAATAAAGCTGAGTATACTGCTTTGCTTACTGCACTTAAATATATTGTAAGTAAAATTCAAGAAAGTAATATAGATTTAACAATTACTAATTACACTCTTTATTCTGATTCAGAGTTAATGGTAAAACAGATAAAAGGAGAATACAAAGTAAAAGATGAGGATTTAAAAATACTTTATCTTGAATGTAAAGAGTTGATTAAAAAGATTGCTAATTTTAAAATAGAACATGTGAGAAGGGAAAAAAATAAAAGAGCCGATTTTTTAGTTAATAAAGTTTTGGATGAGCAATAACGATTATCAAAATTATATTTTAAATACTTTGCACTATAAGAAGGTTTTTACACAACCGATGACTATTAATCAAATTATACATTTCGGACATGGTAAGTTTGAAGATAGAAATTTATTACATGAATCTATAAAAGAATTACTCCAAAAAAAGAAAATAAAATTTAAAAACGGAGTGTATTACCTAAATCAAACTAAAATTAAAAATTTTGAAAAAAGGTATCAAAAATCTAAAGAGCTAATTAAGGAAATTAATTTTATTGAATATTACTTAAGTAAAATCCCATTTATAAAATTTGCAGGTATTAGCGGAAGTTTGGCTTCCTACAATTATGAAGATTCATCTGATGATATAGATTTATTTATCATTTGCGATGAAGGAAGGGTCTGGATTACAAGACTAATCACAGTCTTAATTTTTAAATTATTAAATTCTTATGTGAATGACGAGAATGTAAGATACAAGATTTGTCCTAATTTTTATATTTCCTCTAAATCAATGAGTTGGAAGTTAGAAAAAAGAAATATCTATGTTGCACATGAGATTGCTATGCTACAGCCTTTAGTAAATAAAGATAATTATTATTTTAAATTTTTAGCAGCGAATAAGTGGGTAAAAGAATTTTTACCTAATTTTGAATTTGAAGATTTAGTTGAGCAGGAATTAGCAAAGGATCATACTACTGCTCTTGATTTGATTGATAATTTTTTTATGGATATGCAGAAGAAATTTATGAAAAATTTTTCAGGATTTGAGATTTTAGAAAAAGAAAAAATACATTTTTTAAAAATAGATCACTCTATCAAAATACTTGATTCCTTTCAAAAGAAAAAAATTTCATAAAAGTGTTTGGTAAATGAATGGCGGGGGCAATTCTGCCCCCGCCATATTATTTAGTTATTATAATTCTTTACATCATTCCCATACCGCCCATACCTTCATTCATTGAAGTTTGAGTATCCGGTTTTGGTAAATCAGTAATTAGGCACTCTGTTGTAAGAATCATTATTGCTACTGAAACTGCATTTTGTAAGGCACTCCTAGTAACTTTTGCAGGATCTAGTATACCGTCTTCTATCATATCTGTATAATCCATTCTCATTACATTGTAGCCAATGTTGTGATTCTTTTTTTCATCGTGTAATCTCTCAATATTTGAAAGAATTTTTCCTGAATCTTCTCCTGCATTTTCTACAATTACTCTAAGAGGTTTTTCTAATGCTTGCATAAGAATATTAGCTCCTATTTTTTCTTCTCCTTCCAGTTTTAGTTTCTCAATTGCTTTTCTGATTCTTAGTAAGGTAACTCCGCCCCCTGCAACAATTCCTTCTTCTACGGCAGCCTTAGTGGCATTTACAGCATCCTCAACTCTTAGTTTCTTTTCTTTAAGTTCTGCCTCTGTGTTTGCTCCAACTGATATTACTGCAACACCCCCTGAGAGTTTAGCAATTCTTTCTTGTAATTTTTCTTTATCGTATTGGGAGTCCGAAGTTTCGAACATTTTTTTGATTAATGAAACTCTTTCTTTAACTTCTTCTTTACTTCCATGTCCTCCTACAATTATTGTTTCATCCTTAGATGCAACAATTTTTTCAGCCCTTCCAAGATCCTCTAATGAGGCTGTCTCAAGTTTTTTTCCAGTATCGGTTGAGATAACAGTTGCTCCAGTTAGAACTGCAATATCCTCAAGCATTTCTTTTCTCCTATCTCCAAATCCAGGAGCTTTTATTGCTACAGGAGAAATAGTTCCTCTAAGTTTGTTTACAACTAATGTTGTTAGAGCATCGCCATCGACATCCTCAGCAACTATTACGATGTTTTTTGTAATCTTCATGGATTGCTCTAGTAATGGGAGAAGTTCTTGAATATTTGATATCTTAGAATCTGTTACTAGGATATATGGATTTTCTAAAATAACTTCCATTCTTTCTGGATTTGTAATGAAGTAAGGAGAGAGGTACCCTTTGTCGAATTGCATACCTTCTTTATAACTTAATTCCATTTCAAAACCTCTTGATTCTTCTACTGTAATAACACCGTCATTACCAACTTTTTCCATTGCTTCAGCAATTAGATTTCCAATTTCTGTGTTTTGTGCAGAAACTGTTGCGACTTGAGCTTTTTCCTCTTTTGAAGAAACCATTTTGGCTAATTTTTTTATTTCTTCTGAGGCAGCCTCGACTGATTTTTCTAAACCTTTTCTGATAATCATTGGGTTAGATCCTGTTGAGATGACTTTCATTCCTTCCTCGATAATTGCCTGAGCAAGCATTGTGGAGGTTGTTGTTCCGTCTCCTGCAACATCATTAGTTTTAGAAGCAGCTTCTTTAACCAACTGTGCTCCCATGTTTTCGAATTTATCTTCTAGTTCTATTTCTTTTGCAATAGATACCCCATCGTGAATAACTTGAGGAGTTCCCCAAGATTTATCTATTCCTACATTTCTTCCCTTCGGTCCTAATGTTGTAACTACTGCTTTTGTTAATTTATCTACCCCTGTTTTTAATTTTCTTCTAGCATCTTCACCATAAATAATTTGTTTTGCTGGCATAATTTTTCCTTTCTGAATTAGTTACTTTTGAATGAGAGCAATAATATCCTCTTCTCTCATAAGCAGGTAATTTTTATTTTCAATTTTAATTTCGTTTCCTCCCCATTTTTTGTAATAAACCTCGTCCCCTTTTTGTACTGCAAGTTTTTTGACCACCCCGTTTTCATTAGTTTTTCCTGACCCTGCAGCGATGATAATTCCTCTCTGTGGTTTTTCTTTCGCAGCTTCAGTCAATACTAGCCCTGAAGGAAGTGTTGTTTCCTGTTCAATAGGCTCAATTAATACATAATCATGCAGTGGTTTGATACTATCAAGATTCATATTTCCTCCTTTAAAATAAATAAATTTGAATTCGACTAAATTATATACTAAGACCGTGTTTGGTCAAATTATAGATTCTACTGAGGATAGAGGTTTAATTATTTTCTCCTCGATTTCTTGTTCCGAAAATGTTAGATAAATCTTTTCTAATATTTCTTTTTCTTCTTTATCCGAAAACGAATCATCCCATTCTCCGAATTTCAATTGAGTTATTAAAAGGGAAGGTTTATAGATATTTTTTTCTAATAAATCAATACTGATACAGTAAGTTGATTTTACTTCTCCAATTGAAAGTTCCTGTAATTTTGTTGTACCAACTAAAATTAAATTTCTCTGATTTAAACCAACTTCGTATATATACATATTTTTCATTTATTTCTTTCTTGTTGCATATTCAGCAGCACTAATTAATTCTGGAGAATCTAGCCCATTTCCATTTTGTAGGAGTGACTTAATTTCTTCAAGCTCATCTTGATTGGTACCGTGATAAATGATACTTTCAATTTGATCCCTAGATCCTGTTTTTCCATGATATTGGCACTCAAAATAAGCAAAAGGGGCTATAGAACTTTTTTGCATAAAATCCCTATCTAAACTCAAGTTATCTATTTCATCTATGTTTCTAATACTTTCTACAAATTCTGAAGTGGATAGTAAGACTGATATATGAGGAAATTCTGCAAAAGTTACAAGCTGTCCTCTACCTGATCTAATTCTATCAGCTTGACTAGAGTCACCACTAAATAAAGTAGTTCTTTCTCTAACATCGTCTTTTAATTTTAAAGTAAATTTTCCATAACCGTATTCTTCTGATTTGTATGCATTAGCACCCTCTCTAGAGTTTGATGCTTCCGAATGATTTATAAATCCATATGTGCAGTTGTTTTCTCCCCTGCTTTGAGAATGAAAATCTTTCCCAAATAAAGTTTCTTCCATAACTTTCATAATTCTTGAATTAGATGCTCTCCCCTTAAAAACTTTAATCCCTTTTTCATCAATTTCAATTTGCGATAAAAATCTTGGGGAATCATTTCCCTCTTCAAATACATGATTTATTACATTTTTTTGTTTATATGAATAAAAACACATTTGATCAATCATCTCATTAAGTTTTTGTTGTAAAAATGCGATATATTCTAAAACTTCTAAACCTTCTTTTTTCGCTAATATCTCTAGTTTTGCAATCATATAATTACTATCCCCGATATCTTCCTTCATGAATTTATTAATCTTATCTACTAAATGTTTTCTCATTGATTCCTCAAAAATTCCATATTTTTCGAACATTTTTTCACAGTGATCTTTTACATTTGCTTCAAAATTTTTTAAATACTCTAAACCTGCTTCGGTAGTTTGATATTTATCCTTATCTTCTTGTGTTTCAGCTTTTTCTTTTCTCTCTCTTACCCTTATAATTGCTTTTTCAATATATTCTCTTTTAAAATACCTTTTTTCTAGTTTTTCTGTGTAAAGTTCTTTGATATTATCCGAACAGTTATTCAATTCATTTTGAATTATTTTTTCATCTGAATTAAGAATTAATTCTTTTATACTTTGTATTTGTTTAAGAACTTTATACTTTATATCTCCAGATTTATTGGCTAACTCTTCTATATCAAAAATTACATCTAGGTTTCGAATAAAACATCCTACGTTTTTTGTTTCTAATATTTTATCAATTACTGATAATGCTCGTTCTAGTGATAGAGATTTATTACCTTGCGAATCTTCTTTGGTGAGAAACAATTGGGAGTTATCTAAAAGTAAATCAGAATTATTTGCTAATAGTTTGCTGTAACTATTTTTTTCTTTTACCTCAAGAGAAGTTTGAGTATCTGATTCTTCAAAATACTTATAATTCTTAATAAACAATTCGGCATTTTTTCTATCAATTTCTCTGCTTTCGTCTGAATTATTATTAGAGAAAGTAATTATTCCCGGATATATTTTTTTTAAGATTATTTTTTTAACGTCTTCTGGGTAACTATCTATTAATGAAAAAACTTCTGCGTAATTTTTACTTTCAATCAACCCTTTTAATTTTGGTTTTTCTATAATTACTTTGACTTTCTCTTGGATTTCTTTTATAGCAGTTTTAACCTTCCCCATTAATGAATCGGTTAATGTTTCTTTTTGGGTTTCAGACAAATTTAATTTTTGTTCTTTAATTTCTGCAATTGGGGATATAGATTTTGGTATTTCTGACATTTTATTAAATATATCAAATTTACTTAAGTGTTTGATTATTTTGGAGGCGCAGGAGGGAATCGAACCCTCGCATATCAGTTTTGCAGACTGCTGCGTTTCCTCTTCGCCACTGCGCCTTTGTGAGTGTATTTTAACATTGAAGAGGTTAGTTTATAATAATGTAAATCCTATGTCTATAACAACTATCAGGCCTTCAAAAAAAAGGGTAAACTTTAAGAAACTAATAATTTGGTTAGTGATTTTTAGTTCTATCTTTGGTTTAATTTCGTACTACCAAGAGAAGATTCCTGAGATTCTCGGGATATCGAGAAAATCTTTTTTAACAATAAATACACTAGAGGCAGGTGCTCAGGTTTATATAAATTCAAATTTAGTTGGACAAACACCCTTAGAAAATATCGAAGTAAAATCTGGATTACTAAATCTGTCAATTAAAGGTGAGATAAGTGGTTACAATACAAATTTGAATATAATTGATAACTCAGAAAATATTGTTTACCGAGAACTTGGGATAAATAAGGATCTTTCTAGCGGTGTAAATATTTGGGAGGGGACCTATGACGAGAAAAAAGTTGAAGTTTTTGTCAAACCTAGAAATGCCAAAATATTTGTAAATGACAAAGAATTAAACTCTGAGGAGTTGGATAAGTTAGAAAGTGGTAGTTATAAATTTAAAGTAGGTTCAGAAGGTTTTAAAGATCTTAACTTTACTGTAAATATTAGAGATGGTTACAAAACAAATATTGATATAAAGCTACCACCTTTACCTTCTGAGGAAGAAATAGTTAAATTTGAAGATTACGATAATCTTTACTTAATTAAATCTTCAAATCCTGATGTTTTCACTTACACCAAAGATTGGTTAGATTATTTAAATTATTATCAAAAAAGAAGAGGGGTAAATATAAAGGATCAGGGAATAGTAAAGGAAAATTTCTTTGAATATTTTATTGACTCTGAGGGAAGGGTATTTGATAAAGACTTAAGACAAATTGATGATTTTGATTCTATAGGTGACTTATCTACAAAAAAAGTTGCTTTACTTCATAAAAATATAAATAGAGATGTGTTAAATAATAAAAATACTGATACTATTTCTGCACTTTATTCTTTGGAAAAATCAAATAAAAATGAAACAGAAAAAAAAGATAATACTTCTTTAAATCAGGTAGCTCAAAGTAATAATCCTACCTCACAGACATCTCCAAGTTCACAAGTTTTATCCTCAACTTCGAAAAAATATGTTGTAGTTACAGCTGATTGGTTAAGGGTTAGACAGGAGCCTAATGGGTCTGAGATTGGGAAAGTAGTAAAGAATGACGAGTTAGAATTAGTATCTGAAGCTAACACTGGTTGGTTTCAAATAAAAATGAAAGATGGAAAAATTGGATATATTTCAAAAGAGTTTTCAAAAATAAAATAATTATTTAAAAACTTCATTCCATTCTATTAAATCAGATCTGAGCTCATAAATTTTATTTTTAGTTTTTTCAGAAGATTTAAAGTTGTTAAATCTTTCTGATTTATATATTTCATACCAAATTTTAAGATTATTTGGATATTCTTTTTTAAGATATTCTAGGTAATTTGGTAATTCTTTTTTATTTTGATAATATTCTATTCCTTGAATTTTTATATATGGATTCCTGCTTCGATAAAAATTTTTATTTTCATCTTGCTCTTCAAATCTAAATATTAATAAGGAAATAAGAACAGATAAAATAAATAAAATAATAATAATTTTTATATAAATATTTTTTTTAACTTCAATTTCAATATTAAATTCTTTACTGAGAATTAAAATAAAAATTAAATATAAATAAATATGCGGCCAATTAAAAAACAAATAAATTATTATCGGTATGAGATAAATTTTTTCTTTATTATCTTTTTTGAAAAACAGAAATAATATATAAATTAAAATTATTAATCCAAATATACCCTGCTCAACGAAAATATCCAAAAAGTAGTTATGTGATTTATCTATTAGAGAATCCCATTCAGAGGTGGTGTTGATATTGTTACCTCTAAAATGTTCATACTTTAAAGAAAAGTTATCAGGACCGACACCAATTAGAAAATTCTTATTGCTTTGTATAGATATTTTTAAAGTGTCCTCCCAGATACTAATTCTTACTAAGATACTGTCAGTTATTTTAGTATTTTGATGAAATAAGATATTTATATTATCTAATATTTTATTTTTTGTAATCGGTATTAAGCTAACAAATAAAATCGAGATGATGATCAAGGGGAGGAAATATTTTAAATATTTCCTCCCCTTATCCATAGAAAGGTAAATTATGGTAATAAAGAAAGAAAAAATAGAGGTAATCGATGCTGTTTGAATTAATCCATAAAGTAAAAAAATACTAACAAAAAGATAAAATCTATTTTTAGATAAGTTTTCCAGTGAGTAGATTAATCCAATAACTAAAATTATTCCAAGAAAATTTGGCTGTCCAAATGTAGCAAAAACTCTTTGATTTTCCTCAAATAAAGTAATTAGAGCTAGAAAAATAGATTGATAAAATATTATTTTAAAGATATCTAGGTTACTGAGGTATGTCTTATAAACAATTGATATTAATATGATTGAAAAAATTATTATTAAATTATGGTTTAATCTCGGGTAATCACCAAAAAAAGAATACAAGAAATTTTCTGAAAATATAGTTGAAATTAAAAAACTAATTACAAAAAGTGAAAAAATTTTATTGGGTATAAAAATTTTTTCACTAAAAAATATTATAATTCCACAAATTAATCCAAATAAAATTATAAATAAATATTTTGGAAACTCGTAACCGTCTAGATTCCATTGAAAAGCTACGAACGGTACTAATGAAAATAAAAAATAAAAAATTAAAAATATTGCTTCTTTTCTGATTTTCATATTATTATATAAGTAATTATGTTTTCTAAAATCCTGCTGAAATTGATTGAAGAATCTATCATACCTGCCTTTACTTTCGTTTTTTTAAAAGTTTTAATAACTTTGTATTTAGGGATTAGTTTAGGTTATAACGTAAGTATTTACAATGTATTTTCGTTAGAAGTTTCTCTAGAAGCTTACAGTTTAATCAACTCCTACTTGCTAATTAGTTTTGCCATTTTTTGTTTTCTGGGAATGATGTACTCTATTCTAAAATCTATACATTTTCATAAGTCACATATCCACCCAAATACGACTTTAAGATTGTTTACCCTAAGAGCTTCTTTTCTGATTCAGGATTCATTTCATTTATACTCACAATCTTTAATCTGGTTAATCTATTCATATATAACTCTATTTCTTTCTATGATTCTCTTTTTTCTAGGATTGGTAAATGGTTATGTTCTTTTACTAACTTCAATTCTCTGCCCAATTTCAACTTACTTTTTTGTTCTAGATCTTGAAAATGAAATTGAAAGTAATAACGAAGATGAGGAGATTTATGTTTAAAACCAAAAACCATACCTTTTTAAGATTCTTTTTAGATATTACTATGTTACTTATTCTTTTCTTTTTACTTATTCTTCCTGTATATCTTACTTTTACATTAAAGGTGGTTAATCTAAATTTTAGATCCATAGGTATAGAAAGAGTTGCGGGTACTTCTGTATCTAGATAACTTTAAACTCATTAAATTTAAATTTTAATTGATGATAAAAAGGTTGTGAAAAAGAATCAAAATTCCCCAAAGAAGAACTGTAATTAGTAAAGGTAAGTCAGAAAGCAACACCCTTTCAGGGGATTCTCCTTGTTTCTTTTCATAGATAACATATAGGTATCTTGCTACCCCATAAATTACTAAAGGAATTGTGAACATTAACCACTTAGGTGAATCAATTACAGCGGGTAAATACTTTCTTATACTGTTAACAGCCAAATCTGGACTAACCTGGAAAGTAAATAGCGAATAAGCAACAATACAGAAAGTTGCTGACATGGTAATCATTGAATCAAGTAAGGTATCAGGGTAGTTTTTTAAAGTCTTTCTAGTTTCAGCTTCAACATGTGTTTCTGACAGAAGAGTTTTTTCACTTCTTCTTTTACCAAATGCTAAGAGAAGTGAAAGAGCAATAGTTGTTAGAATTAACCAGGATGATACTGAAATCATTGTGATTACCGCACCTGCAATAACTCTAATCACAAATCCAGATGCTACAGTTAGAGAATCTAAAATTATAATATTTCTAATAAAAGTTGAATAAAGAAATTGAATTAAAATGTAGACAATCACAAGTGCCGTAAAAAATGTTCCACCGTTTACTAATGAATAAAAAATTGAGGAAATAATTAAAATTATAGCTACTAACCAAGCAACCCATACTTTTAGTTTCCCTGAAGGAATTGGTCTATTCTTTTTTATTGGATGTAGTAAATCTTTAGGGGCATCTATGATGTCGTTTACAAAATAAGCAGCTGAGGAAATCATACAAAAAGCAATAAAACCATCTATCAATTTGGTGATAGTCATTGGATCTTGTATATTTCCCATAATTATTGCAGGTGTGACTAAAGCAAAGTTCTTAAGCCATTGCCTTGGCCTTGCAGTTCTAATTATTTGATAGAAGAAATTTATCATTTTAATAATTATAATACAGTTTGATATAATAAGACTTATGTTACTTACACCACACACATTTGTTGGAGTAGCCATAGCAGCTCTAATACCAAACCCATTAATTGCAGTTCCTTTATCGTTTGTTGGTCACTTTTTAGGAGATAAAGTGCCTCATTGGGATTTTTATTCAAATACTAAAAAGGAAGAAAGGACAACTGGCTGGAGACCTCTAGCTGTAATGGCAGATATGGCTGTAGGCGTTGCAGTTGGTGTAGGTTTTACTTCTTATACCTACTGGGAATTAAATAATCCATTATTAGCTTTAAATATTTTTTTATGCGGAATTTTTTCTGTACTCCCTGATGCTTTTTCATCCTTAGATTTATTTCTCGGAAAAAAACATCCTTTATTACATTTATTAAATAGGGCTCAAAGCGCTATGCAATTCCAAGCCCCACTTCCATGGGGAATTATTACTCAAATTTTAGTGATTGCTATTTCCTTATATCTATTTTCAAATTCAATAGGATTATAAAAAAACTTATAAAACCTGCACAGGTTAGAAGTACTAAAGGTAAATCCTTATCGCTTGATAGGTAAGCTATCATTCCAAGAATTAAAGTACTAAACCAGTAAAAAACTGCGATTTGCTTTACAGACCAACCTCTGTTTAATAATAGATGGTGTAAATGGCCCCTATCTCCTTTTAGCGGATTTTGTTTATTCAATATTCTTCTAATAATTGTAATTACAGCATCCATAAATGGGATTAATAAAACTAGAACAGAGATTGATATTTTAGTCGATGACAGAATAGAAATTGCTGCAAGCGCTATTCCCGCTGAGGTAGCCCCAAATCCCCACATGATTTTGGAAGGATTCCAGGTATAAGGGAGCAGCCCCAAGGCTGCTCCCGCAGTTATAATTGCAA
The DNA here is from genome assembly GCA_032117075.1 of Patescibacteria group bacterium. Lineage (GTDB taxonomy): Bacteria > Patescibacteriota > WWE3 > UBA101185 > UBA10185 > JAUMAA01. The sequence goes on along the minus strand of JAUMAA010000002.1, from coordinate 53,669 downwards.
TTTTTGCATTGTTAATATCTAGATCAGAAACACTTACAAATCTTAAAGAAAGAAATGAAATAACTATTCCTGCAATTGTTATAATTCCAGAGTATTGACCGTCAACTCCATTAGACCAAGATAATAAATTAATAATCCAGAGTATCCAGAGGAATGTAAAAATAATACTTATTGGGTAAATAATTTGATTAAAAAAAATTAATTGATAGAAATTGAAATTTATTTGCTCTCCAAATGGATTGCCTATATTCTGAACTGTAACCCCTGAATAAATTAAAAGAGCAATTGGAATTGGGAGTAAAACTAGCAATCTAAAAAAGGGATTTCCAAAAACTTTAAAAACTTTTTTACTTGTTGTATTTGAGATATCGTCAAGAAGTCCTATTAAAGCACATAATACAACAGCAATTAGAATTGCGATTGTTATTTTATCCAGTTTAACGAATAGAAAAGATGAAGTAACAACAGCAATTGCAAAAACAATACCTCCTCCTCTCGCTGAAGGATGTCTGAGTATCATCCCTGGGTGGAAATGCTTTTTTGGATCGGTGATAAGATCATTTTTCTTAAATAATCCTATCATTAAAGGTGTAATGAATAATGTAAGGACCATAGTAACGAAGAAAGAATTTAAAAGTTCTGTTTGAATAAAGTTTAAGAAAAAAAGATTAGTATAGGTTGTTTTTCTAATTATATTTAAAAGAGAATAAGTTAAAAAAAGGTTAAAAAATGAAGAAGAATAGAGAATAATATCGTCGAAATATTGTTGATAGAAATTTTTTGAAAGAGAGTAAATTAGAGAAGAAAATATAGTAATAATTATTGAAATAAAAGGAATAACAATAATATTTCTTTTTTCAGTTAACATTTCTAGACCCCAATTAGATGTATACCAAAAAGGAATTTCAATATTCATTTGACTAAAGAAAAAAGAGATTAAAAAAATTTGAAACCCGGATATTAAAAGATTAATGAAGATGAAGATTGAAAGTTTTGAAGAAAGAATCCTTTTAAGCATTCCCACTCCTCACCTTAGGTGTGTGATACAAATCTTTCATTTTCTTACCTAGAAGCAATCTTGTTTGAGCTTCAATATAAGGAAAGAAGGAGAAAGTTAGAAGGTTTACAATTACAGCAAATCCTTCTAAATATGAAAGAAATTTTCTTAAAATATTCCATTTTTTAGGCATAGGTGGTGCAATTTTTAATCTTAAATAGGTTCCTGGAAGTAAGAAGATTAGAGTTACAGTCATAATAAAGGAGATTAGATCTGGAAGTGAGTAAGCAAAACTTGATTGTTTGACATAAGGGTTAACTAAAGTAACCGTTGCAAAACCGAAGTTAATCAAAAAGACTGTATTAATTAATAACACTTCTCTTTCAAGTTGTTTAATTGTCCAAAGAATTTTCTTTTTTAAAGGAATATCTGCTTCTGTTAAAAATCCTTTAATAGCTAAAGGAAATTTAACAATACCCCAACCCCACCTTAAAAGTTGTTTATATAAACTTTTGTATGTTTTAAGAGTTGTTTCAGCTTCCACTGCATCTGCTGAATAAGGAATCCAGTGACATACTCCATCGAATTCCCCTTTTCTTACAAAAAAGGCTCTCCAGTAAAATACAGAATCGTCAACTCCTAAAGTTACATCCCAATAGTTTGCATCAACAAGTGTTTGTAAAGAACACGAGTAAGCCGCAAATGTTTCCTTAAAATCAGGAGATATTGCCCATTCACTTATAGTTCCTAAAGTAACAGCATTTGCTTCTACCCTAGCAAATACAGGGACATTCCAATGGTTGTTGTTAAATAAGTGAACTGCAGTTGTGTAAAATTTGTTATTTCTTTTATCACTACTTAGATATAAGTGACCTAATCTTGAAAGATAATGTTTATGTAGAACATGATCTGCATCAAGTGAAGAAAAAATATAATTTTTTAAATCAATTTTATTTTTCCTCATGTATTCTATTACACCTTTTGCTCCCCAAGTTCTGTTAGCTCCTCCAACACCAATCGCTTCCCCTACTATTCCTGCAGGGTGAGTAAAAAACATTATTTTTTCAAATTTATGCTCATATTCTTTTACTAAATTTTTAATATTTTTAATTACTTCCTCAGAATATTTCTCTTCAACTGTATATGCTAAAAAAATTTGTTTAGTTGGAAAAGATTGATTTAAAATACTTTCAAACTCAGGTCTAATAACATCCAATGATTCATTGACTACAGGTATTAATATAAAATGTTTTAAATCTTTTAATGAATTTGGTAGTGTTTCTTTTTCAGGTAAATCTTCGAAATCTAAGTTTTTTAATCTTTGAAACCAATCAATTCTAATTTCTTTTTGGTAATTGTTATATCCTACAAATGCACCGTAAGTAAATTTTATTCCTAAATAAAACCAAAAAACTGTTAGAAAAATCAAAAAAATAATGATTAGTGGAGGGTATAAAAATCCTAACCAGACTGGGGAAAGTAAAATAGTCCATGTTAAGAAACCTGGAAGTATTTCTAAAAATCTTTGTACTTTTCTTTCGTGCTTGATAACTGCTTTTCTAATCATGCTTTATTTTATTTTATCAAATAATTTAAGTGTATTTTCGTAAGATTGTTTTTCAATTTCTTCCATACTTACACCTCTAATCTCTGCAACTTTTGCAGCTATTAAAGGAATAAATTTTGGTTCGTTTAATTCGTTCCTATATCCCTCTGGAGACAAGTACGGAGCATCAGTTTCTAAAATAATTCTATCCGCTGGCATTTTCTTAATAGTTTCATAGGTATCTTGCCCGGTCTTATAAGTAACAATACCATTGAAAGATAGATACATTCCTAAGTCCAAAATCTTCTTTGCAAATTCATAATCAGAAACAAAACAATGAATTACTCCTTTCAAATTTTTATTTTTAAAATTTTTAAGAGTGTCATAAGTTTCAGAATCCGAATTTCTAGTATGTACCACTATTGGTAAATTTCTTCTTGTTGCTAAATCAATTTGCATTTCAAACAGGGATCTTTGAGAGTATATATTCCTATCTCCATCATTTAGTGGTTGGTTAAACCCACATTCCCCAATAGCTACAGTTTTTTTATTAATTGAATTTATAATCAAATTTTCTAAATCGTTTAGTTTTCTCCCCATATCTTCTGTTGGGTAAATTCCTAGTGTGTGGAAAACTTCTTCAAATTGATTAGATATTTCAACAACTTCCGAAAATTCATCAGAATGTGTTGCAATTGAGATAAATCTATTTACACCTAAAATTTTAGCTCTTTCAATCATTTCTGAGATACTATAATTTTGTTCTGCATACTTTGAATTATTAAAATGTAGATGAGAGTCTATAAACATGTTTAAAATTTTACTTTTTAAATTATAATTAATTTATGGAAGAAATAAATAAAGTAGCTCCCTCTACTGGAACAAAACCTGCAATTGCTTCAAAACCAACTTCTGAATCAACTGAAAATTCTTTAGATTTCCAATTAATTTCAAAAAAAGATAAGAAATATACTTGGGTTTGGGTACTTCTTGGTGTTTTAATATTTGCTTTAATCACTGTTGGTTTATTAATTTATTTAAAAATTATTGATCCTTCTTCTCTATTCTAGGGAAAAAATTTGTCACATTAAAATTATTTTCAAAAGAGTTTAAAATTTTTTCACATGTATCAGGAATAAATGCTTTTAAATTTACTGTTATAAAATAAAGTTCGCTTAAGTACTCTCTAATTATTTTTGTCATTTCTTTCTTATCTTGTATTTTCCAAACTTCTTTTGAATTAATATCTTTATTTATTTCAGATATTTTTTCAAAAATATTTTCAATAACTCTATCAGGTCTGAAATTTTCAAACTCAGATCCAAAGGAAATACTAATAGAAGTTGGTTTTTCAAAGGTTATCTCATTTTTTTTAGCAAGTGCAAAAACTCTAGAAATTGTATTCCCAATTCCATTTGCTAATTCGCCATTATAAATATCTATAAGATGACTTTCTGAAAAATCAGAATCATCTACAATTGGACCAAATTTTAAAAGATAATATCTGATTGCATCCACACCATATTTTTCTACTAGTTCAGTTGGCCTAATAATATTACCTAGTGATTTAGAAATTTTATGTCCGTTTAGGGATAAGAATGAGTTTACATAAATTGTGTTTGGTATTTTTAAATCTACTGATTTAAGCATTGCTGGCCAAAGTAGTGCATGAAACTTGGCATTATCTTTTCCTAAGAAATGAACTATTTTAGTATCCTCATTGTTCCATTCATTTTTAGCAAAAGTATAGTAATTAATAAGTGCATCAAACCAAACATAGATAACATGACCTGAATCTATTGGACACTCAATTCCCCAATTTAAATTTTCTTTTCTTCTTGTAACAGGGATATCTTCAATTTCATCAATCATTGCATACATTTCGTTAAACTTTGATTTTGGTAACACAAATTCAGAATTTTCATCAAAATGTTTTTTTAAAAATTCCTTAAAATAACTCCATTTAAAGAAATAATTTTTTTCGGTAGTTACTATAATTTCCTTATTAGGGTGAAGAGGGCATTTTCCTTCAACTAAATTTTTTTCTGTTTTGTATTCCTCGCATCCCTCACAATACTTACCTTCAAAGTCGCCCTCATAAATAAACCCATTATCAAAAGACTTCTTAAAAAATTCTTGAGCTGTTTTTTGATGATCCTCATCTGTTGTTCTGATAAATCTTTCATAAGAGATATGTAATGAATCTTGTTCTTTTTGATCTAATTTGGAAATCTCATCAACAAATTTTTTAGTTTCAATTCCTTTGGATTTTGCTTCTTTTTCTACCTTTTGTCCGAATTCATCTGTTCCTGTTACAAATCTCACATTCTCAGAACCCTTTGTTTGTCTCAAAAATCTTGTATAGGTATCTGCTAGTACTTTTTGGTAGGCATGACCTAGATGGATAACATCGTTTGTATAGTCGATTGCAGTAGTAATTATATATTTCACTTTGTAATTATAACCTAAAAAATCGCATAAAAATAATAAAAAAAGACTAAATCCTCTTTATTCTCTTTGGTTTTCTTAATTTTTGATAGGCAAAAGTTATACCTAAATAAATGGATATTAAGGATAAAAGTGTAAAAAAGTTAAGGAAACCGTAAGTTTTGAAAAGCATTAAAACTCCTAAAACCACACTAAATAATATGTTCTCACTAAAAAAGATTCTAAATTTTGCTCTCAAATCAGTGTATTCATCCCCCTCTGCTAGTAAAAATAAAGTTCTTATTGTTGGTAAGGTGATTAAAGAGGTTATGAAAAGCACAAAACTAAACATCAGCTTCGAATTACTGCTTTCAGGGTCGATATTATTAAGAATGTACGAAAGAAGAGTAACTAAAAGAGTGCTTAAAACAATAAGCGAGTAGATAAAAGGAGGTATTTTTGGTAGTATATTCTTCATGATTGAAATCCTATTAATTATTTTAATACTAATTTTACTCGGTGCGGTTGGTTATTTACTTTACATCAATTTAAACAATAAAAAAGACGATTCACAAGATAAACAAATTCAAGTAATCCTTGAATGGATGAAAGATATGAAAGGAAGTGTAGAAAAGACTTCTGAAAATATGGAAAGAAAGTTGAAGGAGCAGAATGAGGCGATGCAAAATCAATCTAAGGTTTTGTGGGAAAGATTAGATAATGCCTCTAAAGTTATTGGAGGTGTTCAAAAACAATTAGGATCCATCGAAGAATTTGGTAAAGATATGAAAGATTTATCTAATGTTTTAAAGTCACCTAAATTAAGAGGGGGTCTTGGTGAGCAATTTTTGTACGATATTCTTTCAGACTCCCTTCCAAAAGATTTTTATCAAGTTCAATATAAATTTAAAAACGGAGCTACATGTGATGCTGTAATTTTTTCTTCAAATGGGATAATTCCAATTGATTCAAAATTTTCTATGGAGAACTACCAAGCGATGAGTAATTCAGATAATGACAAAGATAGAGAAACTTATAGAAAGATTTTTACTAAAGATGTTGAAAAAAGAATAGACGAAATTGCAAGTAAATATATTTTGCCAGATGAGGGAACTACCGATCAAGCAGTTATGTATGTTCCATCTGAATCAATTTATTATGAATTAATTACTAATAATCAAAAAATTATTGAGTACTCAAATAAAAGGAAAGTTGTTTTATCCTCCCCAAATACAATTACCTTTTTGTTAAAGACAATCTTAATCGCTTTCAAGCAAGCTCAACTAAATAAATCAGCTAATGAAATTCTCAAGTCACTTGATGGTCTCATTGTTGAGGGTAATAAATTTAATGAAGAATTGGAAACATTAGAGGGGCATATTACTAAATCAGCCAAATCAATGGATAAAGTAAAAACTAACTATGGAAAACTATTTGGGAAGATTGAAAAAATGCATGAAATTGAAGGTGTTAGTGAATCGGAAACTAAACTCCTTGAAAGTTAAATTTTTTAATTTAAGATTTTCTACATATGGCAAAACTAAATGATAACCAACTGGAAGCAGTAAACTTCGAATTCGGATCTTTATTAGTTGTTGCTGGTGCTGGAACTGGAAAAACATCATTAATTACAGAAAGAATTGTTAACTTAATCAACAACAAAAATGTTGAACCCCAAAATATTTTAGCAGTTACCTTTACTGAAAAAGCAGCTAGGGAGATGGTTGAGAGACTGGATGAGAAAATGCCTCTTGGGTATTATGAGCCGAAGGTTTGTACTTATCACTCCTTTTGTATGGATGTTTTAAAGGAGGATGGTCATGAAATGGGCATGAACACAAATTTTAAATTAATCACAGATGCAGAGCAGTGGATGCTACTTAGAAAAGAAATTTATAAATTAAACTTGAAGGAACTCAGGCCAAAAAATAATCCAGGAAAATATATTAATGATTTATTAAAATTATTTTCAAAATGCACTGATGAGAATATTTCATCTAAGGACTTAATGAAATATTCTCTATCTCTTGAAGATGAAAAAGAAAAAAATAAATGGCAAGAAGCTGCGCTTATTTTTGACCACTATAAAGAAGTAAAATTGAGAGATTCAAAAATGGATTTTGGAGATTTGATAACTTTTGTTTATGATTTATTTAAAAATAAACCTTATGTTTTAGAAAAATACCAAAAAAGATTTAAACATGTATTAGTAGATGAGTTTCAAGATACTAATTATACTCAATACGAAATTATTAAACTTCTTTGTTTAAAAGAAACACTTTCTGATAGAAGTTTAGTTGTAGTTGGGGATGATAGTCAATCAATTTACAAATTTAGAGGGGCAGCTATCTCCAATATCCTTGAGTTTAAAAAAGATTTTGATGATCCAAAAATAATTACCTTAAATCAAAATTACAGATCAGTTCAAAATATTTTAGATGTTTCTTACAAAGTTATTCAGAATAATAATCCATATACACTAGAAGCTACTCTTGGTATTTCAAAAAAATTATTTGCAAATAAAAAATTAAGTAAAGAGGATAATATCAAGATTATCAGTACACCAGATTTAGAGACTGAAGTAAACTATGTTATAAATGAAATTCAAAAACTTTTAGATTCTGGTGAGGTAGGATTTAGAGATATAGCAATTTTAGGAAGAGCTAACTCTCATTTAGAACCTTATATAATGGCACTAAGAAAAGCGGGTCTGCCTTACCAGTTTTACGGCAATAGAGGTTTATATGAAAGAGAAGAAATTAATTTAGTAATTAGCCTTTTAAATTTATTGGTAAATACTTCAGATAGTTCCAATCTTTTCAAATGTTTATTTATAGATTCACTAAATATAGATGTTGATACAATTTATAAACTTTTAAACTTATCAAGAGATAAAAAAACTTTACTTTGGAATGAATGTGAGAATTATAAGTTCGATAAGAATTTAACTAAATTTGTAAATACCATCAAAGATTACCAAAGAAAACTTCCAAAAATACAACCTTCTGACTTGATATATAACTTACTAAACGAGATTAATTACTTAAATAAATTTTTTGCGGAAGAAACAATTGAAAATGATTTAGCTGTTAAAAATTTAGATTTATTCTTAAAGAGAGTAAAAAATATCGAACTTTCTATGTTTCAAGATAGTGGTGTAACCCCAAATCTTTTAGAATTCCTTGATTATTTCAATCTTATTATAGAAGCAGGGGACAATCCTGCTCAAGCAGAAATTGAAGATGTAGATACAATTAATATTTTAACTGTACACTCTAGTAAGGGACTTGAATTTGAAGCTGTCTTTATTCCGTCATTAATTAATGGAAGATTTCCTTCACAAGATAGAAGCTACGGATTTTCGTTACCTGATGTTTTGATAGAAGATAAAGAAATTCTTCCAAACGAGGATTATTTTTTACAAGAGGAAAGAAGGTTATTCTATGTGGGTGTTACTAGAGCAAAAAAATATTTACATTTAACTTTTGCTGACACTTATGGAAAAAGAGACAGAAGTAAATCTACATTTGTAGAAGAGTGTGGGTTAGAGATTGAAAGAATTGAGTCAGCTAAGGAAGGTAGAGTTGAAGAAATTGAACAAGCAAGTTTATTTGGAGTAGATAGTGACTATAGAAAAAAAATTAATAAAATAGATTCGGAGTATCTTCCAAAAAGTTTATCTTTTACTGCCCTATCTTCTTACAAAACCTGTCCATTAAAATATAAATATCAATACATATTGAACTTTCCGACTAAACAATCAAAAGCACTAAGTTTTGGTAATACTATCCACGAAGTTTTAAAGGAATATCATGTAATCAAGTTAAATAGAGATATTTCTTTAAATGAAGTACTTGAGATTTATAAAATGAAATTTCAACCTTTCGGTTATGAGGACAGGGATAACCAGATTGATTACTATAAAACAGGACAAGAAATACTATCTAGATATTACGAAAAATATCATTCTCAAAAGTTAAAACCGATAGTTATTGAGAAGATGTTTAAATTTGAATTGAACGGAGTGCCTGTGTCTGGAAAAATAGATAGAATAGATCAAAATGAAGATGGAAGTTATGAAATCATAGACTATAAAACTGGTGAAACAAAAACAGAAAAAGAGATAAGGAATGATGATCAGTTAACTCTTTATGCTGAGGCTGCAAAAGAATATTTTAATTTTGAAAATGTGAAACTCACTTATTACTATTTAGAGCAGGACAAAAAAATTACTACTGAAAGAAATGAAAAAGATTTCGAGAGGTTAAGTGGGGAAGTAAAAGAAGTTTTTGAAAATATAAGAAATAAGAATTTTAAAGCCACACCTTCTCAAAGAAGTTGTATGTTTTGTGATTTCAAAGATATTTGTCCAAGTGCTATTAAGGATTAGAGAATCCCTAAAAAAAGAGGAAGCATATAGCTTCCTCTATTTATTTAATTTATAGTTTTATTTTCTTTGTCCCAATACAGTTACTAAAACAAAATTACCATCCTCATAACGTGAGAATCTAAAACAACCTTTATCAAAAGTTTCTCCGTCTTCTCTTGTGCTCCTACCAAGTGTCTCAGCTATTTCTTTTTGAGTTGTTTCAATTTGAGAATTTTCAATATTTGAATAGGTATCGTATTGATAATAAATTTGTCTCCAATCGTTATAGTTTCCCTTACTATCGTATCCGCCATTATATTTGTCGAACACTTCATCTTGATATAGCAAAGAGAAATTGAACTTATAATTTTTAGGCATACTATTTATACTGTTTGCTAAAATTTTTGCTATATAACACAGGTTAGAATCTTGTTCGATAGGACTTAACCCTCTAACTGTTCTTGATTTATTATAATTTTGTAAAGTTAAGCAACCATAGAAATCTTCATCCTCATCACATTTTAGTTCTGATGAATCGTTATCTTTGTTTTCTAAGTTTGTAACAGTTTTATTTTCCGGATTTGAGGGCATACTTTTATTAAGTGTAATTAAATAAACTGCTCCAGCAATTCCGGAGATAACAACAACAGCTAAAATAATTACAAGCATGGAAATTCCCTTATTATTTAGGGGTTTAAAGTTCATTTGATTGGGCCTTTCAAATATATATATATCTTACAAACCTATTTAATAATTTTCAAGACAAACCACCTTAAACTTTGTGCAAAGTTGAAGAGATTGTAAAGAAAAGGATTTAATACTAAATCGTAAGACTTAATGTATTTAAAATGTTTACCACCAAATCTTATTTTAAAAATGGAAAAACCATAATAAGGATCTTTTTCATCATTCAAATCCTCACTAGCCCCAAAAAAATCTAAGGTTTTAACTCCTCTGTTTTTAAGCTCCAAAATTGATTCCCAGACTAATAAATTTGCAGGTTTAAGTCCGCTAAAATTTTCATTCATGCCTCCATATAAATAGTAAGCAGTATCCCCATCTATAATAAATATCCATGATGCAATAGGTTCGTTCTCGTAATAAACATTAGAAAGTATGCATTTATTTCTTTTACTATAGAACTTTATCAAGGTCTCAAAGTAGCTTTTTGGTTTTGTTAAATAACCCTGTCTCTTAGAAGTTAATTTTTGTAAAAAATAAAATTCTTCAATTTTTTCATCATTGACCTCAAATGTAATATTCAAGTTCTTTCTTTTGGCTACATTGATATTGTATCTATGTTTTGTATTAAAATTTTTTAACAAATCATCTGGGTTTGGTGAGATATCTAGAAATATAGTTGCAGGAGGGTAAGTGTCTTTTGAGGCAGGTATACAGCCATTGTCTTCAAATAATTTACTTGCTTCAAATGCTTCTTTTGTTTCTTGATAAACATTTGGTTTATCAAAATTTATCGCAATCACATTTTCTTCTTTTAGTTTTTTGGTTAGTTTTTTAAAATCAATCTCGAATGGATTCACCTTTGGGCAGTAAGCATAGTATTTATTTATGACTGGAATTCTGTGTAATGTAAAATAAACATTTTCATAGTTAGTAGAAATTGTTCCATAAATATTTTTGAAGTCAGACCAGTCTTTAGTTTGAACTAGGTGAGGGTTCATCTTATTTTAGTTCAAATACTACCATTAATGTTTTCTGAACTTTGGATGTACCTGATGATAGATCTGGTCCTCCACCTCCTCCACCTTGTCTTAACATTACAGGAACTGGGTAGTTATCAATTCCAGAACCTGTCTCCATTATTGTTATAACTCTCCCAAGTTTTCTACCCGATGAATTTGCTAAATTTTCAGCTTTTTCTTTAGCCTTTTCAAATGCTTTGGTGTAAACTTCTTTATCGTCTACATCTACCATATCTAGTGTGTAGTTAGGTCCCACTATCTCTCCCTCTGTTGTATTAAGAGATCTAACTAATTCATTTACAGTTTCTATATTTCTAATTTTTACAGCTGTCGATTGGTTAAAAATCCAATTTGTTTCTCTGGATTTTTGAATACCATTTTCATTGTAATATTCTATTTTTCTATAAGAAGAGTAATTCTGTGTAGTAATATCTTTCTCATCAATTCCGAACTGTAATAGTATTTCTCTTATTTTTGAAACTTTATCAGAATTTATTTTTTCAGCTTCCTCTTTACTTGCACTTTCCCCATTTGTATTTAGTGTAAAATTAGCAATTTGGTTATTTATATCTTTTGCAAAGGTTCCTGAGACTGTTATTTGATTTGCTGAGACTGAGTTACTTAAGTAACTATAAATAGCATAAGTCGAGAGACCTAAGAAGAGAACTAAAATAGTAATAATTGAGTATTGGTAATTTTTGTTAATATTTTCATTCATACCTCAATTATCACTTTTTTGTGTTATAAATCAAGTTATTTTTCTTCACTTTTTATTAATGATATAATTGTAGCGACTCATAAGAGAGTCGTGATGAGAGGAAGCTTCGGAACCTCCGGGTTCCGAAGCAACCGTTTCTATTTATTTTCAGAATTATAAAGCTCTACAACTTCCTCTAAATTTAAATCTTCTGGTCTGACATCTGGAGAAATTTTCAATTTTTCTAACAAATCTTTATTAAAAACTTTGTTGATCTTCTTCCTTGGACTTCGAAAAACTTTATGCAGAAAATTGCTGAATTTAATTTTGTCTATACTTTTTAAATTTTCTTTTAGTTTAAAAACAACCATACCGCTATCGACTTTAGGGGATGGGTAAAAATCATTTCTTGAGATTTTTGAAATGTATCTCATTTCATAAAAGTATCCAACATAAAAACTAAAATAAGAATTCCTTTCTTCGTTAATAATTTTTTTAGCAACTTCGTCTTGAACAATTAAAACAACTTTTGTTGGTAGGATTTCCTTTTCAATAATTCGATGAATAATTGGAGAAGTAATATTATATGGAATAGCTCCGACAATTTTATAATCCTTCTCAATGATTTCAGGAATAAATTTTAAAATATCTTTATGTAAAATTTTAAATCTTGGATCAGAGATTTTGATTAACTCTTCAATACTTCTTTCATCAATATCAATAGAAATCAGTTTGAAATTTAGATTTTTTTTAAGAATTTCATTAGTAATAACTCCCTCCCCAGGACCTATTTCAAATACTGTGTCATTTTCTTGAATTTCAATTTCTCTAACAAAATCTTCAATTACTCTCTGGTTTCTTAGGAAATTTTGACCTAGGTCTTTAATTGGTTTAATCATATTGGTATTATAACAACATGATTGTTGCACTTGATAATATTCGAAGTTTATATAATGTTGGATCTATTTTGAGAACCTGTGCTTTTTATGGTGTTAGAAATATTATCCTGATTGGTTATACTGGAATTGTAAAAAAAGATGATAGCTTTGAAATCCATCCCAAAATTAGAAAAACCTCTATGAGTGGGATTGATTTATTAAACTTCAAGTATTTTGAAGGCAGGGATGAATTTATAAAATACTGTCACGATAACGGTATTGAGATAGTTTCTATTGAGCAGGATAAGAGAAGTGAAAACCTTCATAAATTTAGACCAAATTTAAATACTCAGGTGTATGTGTTGGGGAACGAAGTTTTGGGTGTTTCTCAAAATATTTTAGATGCTTCAAAACATGTTTTAGAGATTAAAGCAAAGGATGGGTTTTACCACTCTTTAAATGTTACTGTTGCCGGAGGTGTCGCAATTGATTACTTATCTAAATTTAAAAAGAAATAATTATTTTTTCTTACCTACTAAAGTAAAAAAAGCACAGTGATTTATAAATAAACTCCCAAGTTTTTTATGAAATGGGTAGAATCCTGCTCCATATATTTTTATAGTTTTAAATCCATGAAGTTCTTGCCATTGAGATAGCCATTTTGGGGTATAGACACATTTATGTAACCAAGTTTCTCCTCTTTCAGAAAGAGGTTGCTTGTTATGTAGTGAGAATGGGTTTCCAATTGACCATACTTTTCTAGAAGAATTTGTTAAATCAAATGGAGCAAATCCTAATAAGAGGGAAAATATATTATGAAAACTTGCCAAGTTATTGGTAGTGTTAATCATAATCCCTCCCTTTTTAAGAACTCTGTGTGCTTCTTGAAAATAGAAATCTACATTCACTAAATGCTCTATTACTTCAGAACTGACTACTACATCAACACTTTCATCATCAATAGGCCACTTTTCTGAATCTGCAAAAACATGATAGGTTTTGACACCCTTTTCGTTTGCAGATTTTGCAGCTGATTTAATAGGCTCTATTCCTAAAATACTTTTAACATCTCCTGCTTTTGAGTAAAGAATTGTTTTATCGCCCTTCCAACAACCAACATCTAAAAGAGTTTCAAAAGGACCGTGATCTTTAACAGCTAAAATAGTATTTTCATCTTTAAAATCTTCAGTCTCTTTGTATAGTCTGCTTAAATATTTTTTAATAATTGCATGCATCTTTGTCCCAAAGCCCCTTTCCATTATCTTTTGCTAATTGTTCAGCTTTTTTAAACTCTTCTTGATAGAGGTATGGTTTTTTATATGTAAATTCAAATCCGTAACCTTCCTCAACGATTTTTTTATTGATATTATTTCCGTTTAGAAAAACATACCTTAAATCTCTTCCGTATGTATCCTTATCTCCTTGTGACTTATCTGATTCAAGTGTGATAATTTTTCCTTCTAATTCTTTTTTCAAAAACATAGATGACTCCAATCCGAAACACTCTACTTCTTTTCTAGGATCTAGTGTTTCTGGGGTATTTACTCCAATTAGTCTAATTTTGTTTACTTTATTATTATCAAAAACCTCTATTGTGTCTCCATCTACAACCCTTGTAACTGTTCCATCCTCGATAAATCTAATATCTGAAGCATTGAGTGTATTTTGATTAATTGTATTTAAGGTTAGTAAAAAGCTTAAAATAACTTGGTTTAGGTACAAGTTTAGATAATCAGTCATAATTTGAATTATACTACTTTAATAATCAAAAATTTAAATCTTCCCTTGAAGAAGATAGTGTATCTGGGATATCGTACTCATCTAATAAAGCATCCTTTTTAGTTGGATGTACGGTATCTGCTTTGTGTTCAGGAGGTGAGTATATGGTATAAAGCTTTATTTTATCTGTTTCTGAGGTATTTATAATATTATGAGTAGTACCCTTAGGTATATTAATAGAGAAACCTGATTCAAACTCAAATTCTTCTCCATTAAGAATTGCAATTCCATTTCCAGACTCTATTTTAATAAATTGATCTAATGAATGAACCTCTTGCCCTATATCTTCCTTCGGTTCTAAAGACATTAAGACTAATTGTTGGTTGGATGTAGTAACAAGTACTTTTCTAAAAAAATTATTATCTAATGTTTCTTTCTCTATGTTAATTACATACTTGTCCATACTTAAAATATACCATTTTTTTCATTGGGCAACTATTTTTATGTTATTATTCAAGTTATGAAATTCAGACCTTTAGACCTATTAAAGTTGTATTACGGTTTCTTTTTTGATTCAATTTACTTAGATTATTTTTTAATTTCTGATAACTTATTATCTTCTTTACATAAGTCAGAGTTTTTACTTAAGAAATATTTTCTAATTTTTAAACATTTTTTTACCAAATTTAAGTTTGGAACTTCTAAAATCAAACTTTTTGGTAAAGAATATTTTTATGACTCTCACTTTGGTTTAGGAAGTCTCCAAGGAATTATCACAAGACATAAATACCTTCTTTCTTTTATTAAAATAAAAAATAAAGATATTAAAATAGTTTTAGATATTGGGGCTAATATTGGAAATTTTTCTATTCTATCCAATATGCTTTATCCTAAATCTAAAATATATTCCTTCGAGCCTATTCCTCAAACTTTTTCAATCTTAGAACAAAATGTTTCAAATTTAAAAAATATAAATATATTCAATATGGCAATTGGAGAAAAAACAGGAAAACAAAAAATGAGTTTTGATGAAGATAGCTCCGGATTAAGTAGGTTTTCTTCAAAAGGTACTGAGGTTGAAGTTTCATCATTGGATGATTTTATAGAATTAAAAAGGATTTCAAATATCGATATTTTAAAAATAGACACAGAAACTTTTGAAAGTTTTGTTTTAAAAGGGGCTAAAAAATCTTTAGCTAAGACAAAATACATTTGTATTGAAATTACAATTGAAAAAAATCCTAACTATACAATTTCATCTTTATTTTCATATCTAAAAGGCGAAGGTTACGACTTTCAAATCGTATCTTATAGAAATGCTTCTGGTAAGTCCGAAGGAGAGATTTCTTGGATGGATGCTCTTTTAGTAAATACAGAATTTAAAAACTAGCCCAATCTTTCTTTAAACATATTATCAATCTTATATTTATAATTATATTTTTGACAACTTTTAACAGTTTCTTGATAGATTTTTTTATTACTAAAGTATTTATCAACAGCTTCTGGTAAAGAATTATAATCTTCTAAACAAGATCCTAGATTTTCTTTTATAACTTCTTTGTAATTGTTAACATTTTTAGTTGTTATAACTGGTAATTCATAATATGTATATTCTCTAATCTTCATCGAATCCCCCCAGAAGTTATAAGATTCCTTTCCTCCGTAAAGTGCTAAACCCAAGTGACTCTGTTCCAAAATTTTTCTTATATCTGAGTGTGGGAGGTAACCTGTTAATTTGACTTTATCTTGAAGTAATTCTTGATTAATTTTCTGTTGAATTTCTACTTTTCTGTTTCCATCTCCAATAATTAATAAATTAATATTTTTATTTTTAATATATTCAAAAAGTTGGTATACATCTTCAAATAAATAATTCTCATTAAGAAAAGAAATCATAACAATTGTAAAATCTTTAAACTTTAGCAAACCTTCTTTTTGATAATTAGGGATATTTGGTAGGTAGAAATTTTTGCTTGATTTCAAAAAATGTGACCTGTTCTCAAATACTTTTGAAGAGCAGTTCCATGTTTCATCTGATACTTTTGATACAAAATAATCCATAAAAATATAGATTTGATTAAGTAGAAAATTTTTAAATCTTTCTTTAGTGAAATCAACTGCTACAAAAATTACCTTATACTCTCTTCTTAATAAGGTTCTAATAAGTATCGCATAAAATGCATTGATGAAGTTATAGCCAATAAATATATCCAGATCAAAATTTTCAATTTCTTTTTTTAATTTGGAAAATTTTCTTACTAGGTTAATTAGGTTAGTACTTATTGGAATTGAATGTACATAGTAAGGAGTATTCTGTTTTACAAGATATTCGATTAAGATATCTGAAACTCCGTATTGTTTGGTACCATCTTTTAATTCGTAGTAGTCATATGCCAAAAATATTTTTTTACTCATCGCAAATTATTTTATAAAAAGAAACTTCCTTTTCTTCAATTATTTTTTCATAATTATTATTTAGTGAATCTAAAGATGCGGTATCTTCAAATTTAAGGAGGAATAAATTATTTAGATTTATTTTGTTTTTGACAATTTCATTGCAAGAGATGTTCTGAGTAAAATTCTTGGCTGAAAAGTTATTTTCTTTAGATTCGTATCCATATGGATTTATAACTTTTCTTTGAAAATAAATCATATCTTTAAAAACAAGATTACTATAGTTATATGGGTAGATAATAATTTGAGAATTACTTGGAGTTTTTTCCCTGATATACTTATATATTTCTTGATTTGTTTCTAAGTAACTTATTTTATAAGGCACAAAAATCTCTACAAAGATAGTTAAGGAGATAAGTATTTTTATAAGATTATTTTTAAAATTATTTTTTAAAATTTTGAAGTAATATGATATTAATATTAGGATTAATAAAAATGAAAAAATATTAAATCTTGATGTAACTCTAAACTGATCAAATAAAAGGAAAAATAAATATGAAGGGGTGTAAATATCTATACTTTTAATTGTGACTACTGGAGGTAAGGTGATAATCAGTGTAGTAATTAACAAGAATAGATAATCAAAATTAAATTTAAGTTTTTTAAAAATAACTATGAAAAATAAAATTAGAATAGTAAATCCAAAGAAAGAAGTAGAGTGTTCTGCTTCAAAGTAAGTAAAAAGGATATTATTACTATTTGATAAATATTTATTAAGATCGTAAACATTAAAAAAAGCTCTTTCAGGTTGCATGAAAAAATGCCATGGTTTAAATGAAAAAATCTTAAAGTTATCAATATTTCTCTGAATATCAGAAAAATATAATTTTAAGGAAATCGAAAGTCCGATACATAAAACCATACTTATTATTAAATTAAATAAAAAGTGCTTATCTTTATTTTTAATATAAAGAAATATTGAATATACAGAATTTATAAAAATCAAAAATACACCAATGTAATTTGAAATTCCAAGAGAGACTATTAAAAACAGATATTTTAAATAGAGATATTTTTTTGAATTTTCACTATTTATTAATAAATATATTGGAAACAAAAATCCTGCAAGTAAGCTTAAATGTTCCCTTGAATGAAATGAGAAGTAAGAGTTTGAAATCCAAATCAATGAAAGTAAGGTTGAGTCAAATCTTGAATTAGTTTTTTTAAAAAATAAATATGAAAAATAGAAAGAAAGAAAGATGAATAAAATTACAAAGAGATTCCACAAAAATATTGGATTAATAAAATAAGAAAGATATAAAAAAGGTAGGTAAATAAAGGGTTCTGTAATTAATGAATTACTTACGTAACCATATAAACCTAAATCTTGGTTTGAGTAGAGCCCGTATTTATTCTTTAAACCTTCCCAAAGAAGCCAAGAGTTATCCCCGAAGTTTCCTAAAAGGTATATTGTAAAAAAGTTTCCTATATTCATATAAATTTAATATTACTATTAGTATTACACTTATTATAATTGAATATTTGTTAACATCTCTAAGTATTGATTCATAGCTAGTTTCTTTAAATTTCAAATTAATATTAAGAACTTTTTGCCCTTCTTTAGGGGTGATAATCCAGCTATTGAAGAAAATGTTTGAAGCAAACTTTTTTTGATTCTTAATATTTTCGCTTGTTACAATCCATTTATCATTATAAAACTTGTTGTAATTTAAAATTACCGAGTCCTTATCGTTTTCTAGCTCGATATTTACATTAATATGATCTCTATCAATCTTTTTAATAGAATAATTGGTAGGAAGTTGGTACTTATAAGAATTTGGGTTTTTTGTTACTACCACATCTACCAAATCTTCTCTCTCGGCATTATTTACCTTAATCAATCCTGAGTAAAAAATAGGATTAATATTTTTTAGTTTAATGTTTGGGTTAAGACTACTAATGTAAATTAGTAATTTTTTATCCTCTAGATAATATCTACTAAATCTTTTAGTTATAATGATTTTATTATCAAGTTCTTGAATATCTGGTGTAGTAGTTTCTTCACAAGTGTCTTCTCTAGTAAATATTTTACTAAAGCATGATTTATTTTCTATTTCGTATACCATCTTTATTCTATAATCTTTTTTGTTACCATCTAAGACAAATCTAATGAAATCTTGATTTTTGAAATCAATCATAAAAACTTTTTGTAGGTCTGAGTTTAATAAGAGTCCTGTTTCTGTTTTACTAAGTTCAATATTTTTACTATTAGATGACTTAGCAAAAGAAATTTCTTCAAGATTATTAATTTGAGAATTAATATTTATTTCCTTAACATCAAAATTTACATATTTTTCTGATAAATCCCTAATAGTAAATACATCTTTGGTGTAGTCAAAACTATAAAAAGTTTTACTTGTAGATTCTTGAGATAATCTGTAGATATTGTTTTTGAAGCTCAGAACATTGTAAGGGAGTTTATATACAGAATATTTACCAGATTTAGTTGTATATACCAGTTTTAAGTTATTTTTAATATTTTTATTTAGTTTTACATAATCAATTGACTTGTCATATCCCATGTATTTGGTAATGTCTTTTTCGATTAGATCATTATCTATCACAATTACTTCTGTTCCGATATAAGAAAGATGCTTTAAGTAGTTTGTTAAATCGTCATTGTTCATATCCTTCACGATAAGGTCCTTATAATCTTTAAAGTATCCTTGCATAAAGTCTGTATACATATATCCATTAAAATCATCAACCCCAGAAAAGACAGTTAGAGGAGAAAGCCCGATGTAAAGCTCTTCTTCACCGTTTTGTGTAACTGTCCAAGTTGATGTTGACATTGGTAAGTATGTAATTCTTTCAATTTGTTCGTTAATCTTTAAGTAATTAGCTAGTTCATAAGTATCTTCACTAAATGATTCTAATCTTTCCATTCCTTTTGGGATATTGTATTTATAGTCCTCTAAAAGAACTAGATTTCTAATTGAAATGATAGAAAAAAATAAAAGAATTGAGATAAATAATGCTTTAGAGATACTTTTATATTTTTGAATACTATAGAAACCAATAAGTATTATTAATAATACAAATAGTGAGTAAGTAGGCGGAACTTTTGTTGTATAGTTTCTTAAGCCATAAAGTAAGAAAAATACTTTACATAAAAAGAGAAATAATCTTTGACCAGTTGCAGTAAGGGAGATGGTTTGAAAATATAGAGAAACAGTAAAAGCTGCAAGAAATGGAGATACTGTTTTAAAAAAAGTAAAATTTCTATTTTTAATTATTTTATAAAAAATTAAGTATAGAGAGTACAAAATTAATCCAAAAAATAAAAATGAACTTAATTTAAAAGAGATATCATAATATGATGAATCGTTAACACCTGTAAGATAGATAAATTTAGTTAAATCAAAGTATCTCCCATAGTAATCAAGATTGTTTTTGGTATCTCCCTCAGCGGCACTTTGTACTGCTACTAAAAATTGATTACCTTTAAAGTTACTAGCAAGCATATACAACCAGTACGAATTTGTTAGTAAGAAAACAATTAAAAAAATTATGGAATTTAAGATAATTTTAAAAGTTTTTCTTAGGTTAAATATTAAAAAAGTAGCTAAAAATAAGCCTATTAAAAGAAAAGTAACCATGGGGTGTATTACTCCTCCAAAATAAACTGAAAGTGCTGTGATTAAAAGGTTATAGAAGATAATATCCTTAATTTTTAAATTACCATAAATTATTTTGATAAAGATGTAAAAAATAAGAGGAGTTGCAGGAATAGTAAAAATTGAAACCCAGTGGTTGTTCCAAACCTGATCTCCCATCAAAGGGTTTGCTGGATAAAGTATTGCTAGGAAAAAAGGTACAAATCTGTTTTCATTTTCTTTATTAAAGATTTTTTGTACTTCTCTTAATACAAGATAGAAGAAAATAAATCCTAAATAAAAAATTAAAAAATAAAATTCTTTGTAAGTAAATCCAAAATTTGTTTCGAGAAATGACATAACCGTCATGGTATTAATATAAAAATGTTGGTTGTTCTCTGCCTCTAGCGGTGCAAACCTTTTATTGGTAGCTGCATATTCAAGGTAAGAGCTGGGGTGAAAAATATATATTCTAGAGTCGTCCCCTCCCATACCGATATTGAAAACAAATTTAAAAAGTAAGTAGCTAACGATTGAAAAGATAATAAAAATATGGATAAAGTATTTATTAAAAAATGAAAATCTAGAATTAAATTTTTCAATCTTAGTTTCAAGTTGATTTAAGTTTTTCTTAAAGTTTAGGAAGAAACTTTTAATATTTGTCTGGTTTAAAAAAGAATAAATAGGAGAAAGTCTTTTTTGGAAGTATTTTTTCATTGCCTTTAAATTTATTTTCATTTCTTTTTTTTAATATAAAAGAGAGGTTTTTAATGTTCCAAAAAATTGCTTTGTAGATTGTTCCTGACTCTTTAAACTTTCCGTTTATCAGTAGCATTATAATATAAAAGTGTAATGAGACAAAATGTTTTATTAATACCCACAAAACAGAAGGAAAATCGAAATTTTTAATAAAAGAAAAAAACTTATTTTTGGTGTTACTGAAAAGAATTTTATCTTCCTGATTCAGTTCTCCCCTTGAAATCCCGATTTTATGAAAACAAAGTGCTTTGGGGTAATAATAAACTTCATATCCCGCATTTATAGCTCTGTGGCAAAAATCAGTTTCTTCGTAATAGTGCCAAAAATCCTTATCAAATAAACCAACCTGTAAGATAACTTCTCTTTTAATAATCATCGATGCTCCTTTAGCCGAAAAGATTTTAAAAGGTTCGTTAAACTTTTTGAGATTAGAGTTTTTGAGAAATCCGAAATGATAGAGAAGAGTTATATCTGTCCAGAAGGATCCTGCGCAATCTAAAATTTCTGGATTATCGTACAAAACAATTTTAGATTGCGCTACTCCGCATTTGGGAAACTCATCAAAAACTTGAATAAAATTTTTTATATAATTCTTTTCTACCTTAGTATCGTTGTTTAAAAGAATTACATACTCACCCCTTGAGTATTCAAATCCAATATTATTTCCTCCAGTAAATCCATGATTATATTTTTCTTTTATTAAAGTAACTGTTGGAAATTTACTTTTAACTAGCTCAGGACTTCCATCCGAAGAGTTGTTATCGACTACGATAATCTCAAAGTTTTTATATGTTCCATCTAAAATCGAGTTTATACACTCTTCTAAATACTTTTTTCCATTATAATTAACGATAATAATACTTACTAAAGGTTGCTTGTTCATATGGTCATTTTATCATTTTGAAGAAAATTGAATTAGTATTGTGTTGGAAGAAAAAATGTATGAAAAATATCTTAAATGAAAATCCAGATTCGAGCTTATCTGAAAGACAAAAAGCTAGTATTTTGTTTGTAGATATTAAAAACTCTATTTCAAACAAGAAAATACTTGATTTAGGATGTGGTTTTGGTTGGTTTGAAAAATTTTGTTTGGAGAATAACTGTGAAAAAGTGGTAGGACTTGATGTCATAGATACCGACTTTAATCTAATCAGGGAGAAATTAAAAACAGATAAACTAGAACTGGTAGTTGGGAGTGCTCATTTGTTAAATTTTGCAGATACTACTTTTAATACAGTAACTGCTTGGGAAGTTATTGAACATATTCCAAAAGGTACGGATGTTGAGATGCTTAAAGAAATAAATAGAGTAATGAAGTCTGGAGGGATTTTATATTTATCTACACCATACTCTCATCCAATTTCAAATGTACTAGATCCTGCTTGGTGGTTTGGTCATAGGCACTATAATTTGAAAGACTTAAATAAACTTTGCTTTGAATCTAACTTTGAAATTGTAGAACATAAAATATATGGTAAGTTTGGGTTGGTTTTGGATTTGCTTAATTTTTATTTTTCTAAATGGATACTTAGAAGAAAAAGATTATTTGAAGAAGAATTTAAAAAAATAGAAGAGTATTCATACTCAAATCAGTGTGAAAATGGTTATGTAAATATTTTTGTTAAAATAAGAAAGAAATGAAATTAATTTCGGTTATTATTACAACTAAAAATGAAGAGAGAAATATGGAAAATATTCTTACCTCTCTAAAAAATCAAACTTTCAAAGATTTCGAAACTATAGTTGTAGATAATAATTCAACTGACAGGACTAAAGAAATTTCGGAAAAATTTGGAGCTATTGTCTTAAATAAAGGGCCTGAAAGAAGTGCTCAAAGAAACTTTGGTGTTTCTCAATCTTCTGGAAAATATGTTTTAATCCTAGATGCTGACATGATTTTAGAGCCTCAAGTTTTACAAGAATGCATCGAGAAAACAAAAGAAAATTTGGAACTCAAAACAATTACTATTAGAGAAGTTCCGATGGGTGAAAGTTTTTGGGCTGAATGTAAAAAACTAGAGCTTGAATTTTATTCCTCTAACCCTGATTCCAAGACACATGCTGCAAGGTTTTTTGAAAAGAAGGTTTTTGAGGAATTTAATGGTTATGATTTAAATCTTACAGGACCCGAGGATTGGGACTTGCCAGAGAGGATTAATAAAAAGTATCCAAAAAAGTATTTTACTAATTCCAAAATCTATCATAATGAGGGGGATTATGGGCTGTTAAGAATTCTTAAAAAGAAATTTTATTATGCTCAAAAAGCCTCTAACTATATTTCTAAACATGGGATGAAGCTTACTGATTCAAAGTTTGTTTATTTTTTAAGACCTGAATTTTATAAATATTCTCATCTTTGGTTAAAGAATATTTTTATAAGTTTAGGGTTAGTTTTTATGCTAACCCTTGAAACTTTCGTTGGTGGTTTTGGCTTTTTGTACGGTAAGCTTAAAAATTAAGTTAGATTAATTCTTAAAATTTACAAAATAAAAACTTGCAAAATCATAATCACCTTTTATTTCTTTGCTTGAGGTTGTGATGCAAGCAGTATTGTAATCTCCTGCAAATAATTCTTGATAAGAATCTGAATATTTTTTTACATCAGTTTCAAGGTTGTTGGTTTCTATAATTCTAATAAAATATCTTATTCTTCTATCGTTATCTATTTCTTTGTCTGATAGTGTGTAATCCCCAATTAGTGATTCATACTTAGAATCGTTTCTTAACCTATCTAAATTTTCTTTTACTGAATCATTATTTAATTTCACAGAATTGTCGCTATAGATTTCTTTCATATCATTTGTAAAGTTTTGAATTTTTGCACAAACTTCCCCATCAAATCTAACTGGAGATAATTTCTTTGATTCTCTATATTTATTTATATTTTCAATTAATTCACATGCTTTTTCACTTGAAGTACACTTGTTTGTAAGCCGGGTTAGTGGATTAGATCCTGATTTATTGAAGAATAAAAAATATCCTCCCAAAGCTAAAACTAGTACAGCGACAGAAGCGATGATAATGATCAAATACGAGGAACCAGTATTATTTGGGGCATAAATTTTTTTCATATAATTAATATTAAATTTAAATATTATGTATGTCAAATGATTATTAGATTTTAATTTTTGAAATATTTTGTGTTTTGAGTGCGGATGCTTTGCATCCGCACTCTTTTCTCTCATTGAATCCTTATTCCTTGAAGTCGGCAATTCTTTTTGAGAACTTCTCGATTACAAGGTTGAGGATTTTTTCTAGGTGTTGGGTGGTTGAGAGTTTTGACCATGGGCTGATTGAGTACCAAGCCAATAAGTCTAACTCCTTTGCTTCCCCACGAAAGATTGTGATTTCGGTTTCGTACCCTACCTCACGACCTTTTGTCCGAATACTGACTTCGCAGCCTAGGTCCTTGAGCCCATCTTCGATTTGAAGTGTCAGCTCCATTACCAATTTCTCGAGTGCATCTAATGCATCTTGCAGAAGTTTGTCGTGCTTCTGTCCGATATCAATAACTGCTTCGAAGGCACCTTTACCGGTTTCCTGTTCCACAACTTACCTCCTTGAATAAGAAAATATATCCCTCTCAGACAATCTCTGTCTAAGAACGGAAATTATATATTAAAATAAGAAGTATGTCAATTTACACCAGGACAGGAGACAAGGGGGAAACAGGTTTAGCTAACGGGGAAAGGGTTTCAAAAAACTCACCTGTTATAGGCTTTGTTGGGCTTTTAGATGAGCTAAATGCTCATTTAGGTTACACCATATCTCATTTAAAGGAGATTCAAAAAGAGGATTTTACTAAGGAGATTTCATCTTTAGAAAGAATTCAAAATAATTTATTTGTGATTGGGTCTATTAGTGTCTATGCTAAGTTAGTGTTTGAAGTAGAAAAAGAGGTTTTGGAACTAGAGAACTTGATAGACGGTTATGAAAAATCATTACCAAAACTAACAAACTTTATTTTGCCTGGAGGCCACTTTGTAGCATCTCAAATCCATTTGCTAAGAACAACTGCTAGAAAAGTAGAAATTATGTCCCACTCTCTAAATAATGATGATATTCAAAAAATCTCTTCTTACCTTAATAGGTTATCTGATTATCTATTTGTTTTGGCTAGGTTTATAAACTTTAAATTAAGTTATCCTGAAACAATTTGGAAAATTTCTAAATAATATTACCTGTACTATTTAAATGGCTCCCCCGCGTGGATTCGAACCACGAACCTTAAAGTTAACAGCTTTCTGCTCTGCCGTTGAGCTACAGGGGAATAAACTTTGCCTATTTTAATATAAAAGAGGGAATTATTCAATTTTTTTCTATTTTGCTCTTTTCTAGAATGCTGACAATTACTGAGATTAGTAATAAGGAACTAAGGGTTGGAAGTTCAATTATGAAAGTATTTAAAGGTAGTTTAATTATTAGATAAATACTAAATATAATTAAAGAGCAGTCTATATATTTTTTACTATCAGTATTTTTGTAACCAGACAGCCACAAAATACCATAAACCATTAGTGGAATAACTTTTAAGACCACTAGAAAGTAAATTGCAACTTCTACTATCTTAAAAACAGCAATAAAATTTAGACCTAGGTTGTTGAAGTATGAAGACCCTGGGAAGAATGTACTATTTATATAACTTAAGGTTTCTTTGTTGAATTTATCTTGTATGCTTTGAATATTAGTTATTGGGTATGCTATGGGTTCGTTACCTGTATAAAACTTAAGCTCGTTCTTGTTTAGTATCATCAAGACATCTTTTTCAGTAAAATCTCTATCTTCTGCGGTACTTGAGATATAAAGAAGATTCTTTTTGCTTGAAATAGATTTATTATTTAAAGGTAATAAAACAGGTTCTGGTTGATTTAAATTAAAAGTATTATCTTTTAAAATAATTTCTAAATTCTTTTCATTAAAATTTGTTTCTAATTCTTTAGTTAGATCTGAAAGAAAAGTCAAATTCTTATAAAAGAAGTCATTCCCTCCAATATTGTAAATAAAAAAAATATAAGTTAGTAAAATATAAAAAAAAGAGCTTAAAAAAAATAAGACTTTAATTTTATTATTTTGTTTTTCTGATAATTGTTTAATTTTTTCTATAAACTTCATAGTTAATTTAAGTTATTTTATCAGTAAAAATTAATTTATTATTGTATAATTTTTTAAAATGAATAAAAAGTTTCTTTATTTTCTATTTTTAATGTTTTTATCCTTTACATCTTTTGATGTACTTGCTGTGGAACCCCTAATCAAATACAAAATTGAATTTCAAAAGGATAGTACTGGAAACAGAATTCCTGACAAAGATGTACCTAATCCCTATAGAAATGCAGGATTAAGCATTGTGGATCCAAATAATATTATGATTGGAGATACAGATGACTGTTACCCAGATGACCCAAACAACCCTCAAGGAAATATTTTAATTAGCGGTAATGTCTCTTCTAAAGAAACAAACTCCCCAATAAACGGAGCAGTTGTCGCAGTGTATATGGGATCTGAGCACACTAATAATGTGACAGATAACATTGGTAGTCCTTCTAGATTTGTGGTAGGTGAGGGTGAAAGACTTTCAAACTTATACCACTTCGATATTACCAAGGATGGTAGATATACTGTCTATGCTTGTAATGATTACAAGAAACTTTCTGAGGATAAAATTAGGAGATATGGAGAAAATTTTTGTGTGGATGGTTATACTAAAACAGGTAACAGGTGTACTCACTTTGATTACACAAAGTCATATCCTAAATTTTATATCGCAGTTATTTGCGGTATGTCGGGTTATGAAAAAAATCCCAGAACAAATAATTTAGATAATTATCGTGATGAAATAGCAAATTCGAAATTAAAGCCGTGGATTGGGGAGATTTATAGTATTGATAATTATAATGAGCCTTATAAAGGTGCTAATAGACCAGACTTTTTATCAAGAAAAAATTTTGATATAAAGGTAAGTTGTTCTCCTGAATTAGCTCCTTTTCCAGTACCTATGTTTTTAGAATATACATCTAATAATAATGTTGCTTCGTGTAGGATGGACGATGTTAGTCCTGACTTAGTTAACTATTTTAAAAAGGTTCAAGAACCCCTTAGAAGTTCAAGTTACAACCCTAATCAATTAGTTCAAGGAAGTACTAAAATTCCTTCTCTAAATACTCTTAAAGACTGTATTGATCCTTCAAATCCTCTTTGTGCAAAAAATTTTATAACCAAATCTTTCCCTATACCTGATAAGCAAAAAAATTTTTTTAACTACGAAGATAAGGCTTATTTAGTTGATTCAGATTCTATGTTAAATGCTAATCCTGTTTTAAGAAATGAGGTATTTTCATATAATACTAGTAGAGGATTGAATAGTAGGAAAATTGATTTTGAAAATGGTAATTCCCCTAGTAGAAGAGATTATTTACCCATTGATAGAAATAGTTACGAAGGTCAGATAGATGGAAAGCTAGATGCAAAAACTACAATTGACGATGTTAAATTTGATATAAGTTCTCTTAAAGATTTATATGCCTGTTTTACAACTTTTAATTTTCCATTAGCTAGATCCTCTGCGGAGAATGATGAAAAAGATTTTCAGGATGCTAATCCAGCATTAAATAAATATTACACACCAAATTTAAGAATCCCATCTTGCAGAGAACTATATTGTGGAGATAAATTTATTTCTGAAGGTGAAATTTGTAATGTTCCAATCAAGGCAGAAGATAAAGGTACCGATCTAACTTTAGAAAATAAATTTAAATTCACCAATTTAAATGCTCTTTCAGGATATGGTCCGGGAGTTACTATGACTTTAAAATCCAAAAAAGATATTACATTAGAATTAATGACACTGGTGAACGAATTAATTTCCTCAGATTTTAATCCAAAAAAACCTCTTCCAAATGTAAAGTATAAACCAGTAGAAAAAATTTCTGACATCATTGCCTGCTTTGCCGATGACGGGAAGCCCGTTTTGTTAAATAATGATGGAAGTATAACTTATCAATCTGTACTTGGTTCCAAGAATTTTTACTCACCAGTTCCTATGATTTCATTTTTATCAATTCCATATAACATTGAATTCTTACATGCAATTTCTAATGATAACTATGCAAACAAAACAGGAAATAATTCTTTTTTTAGCGAAGAGTGTAACTATGGTGACTTCCAAAATGCTCAAACAAAAGATAAGAATTTTGCAAATTGTAGATCTGCTGTAATTCCCGGAGGAGTTTATTCTGTCTCTGCACTAAGAGTAATTGCTAAAATGTGTAACGAAAATACTAAAATACCAACTTCCTCAGTGGGAATTTTTTCTGACAAAGCAGATACTAGTAAAGTTAACGAAGGGTATGGAAATGTTCAACCAAATGAAAAAAGGGTAGAGTTAGCAGTGACACGAATTGGAACACCCTCCTCTCTTTGTTTGTGTGACCCTAACTCACCGACACCAGGATGTACTGCTGCTACAAGGTTGAATAGTAATAACAATACTTTGAACTATGGTGTAGCAAGTTTTGTTGGGGCTAATAATCAAAATAACGGAAAAAATTATCTTGGTGTTTTATGCAACATGACTAAGGGGGATTCAAAAAATGGGGAATCTTGTAATGAATTCTTAGAAGGTAGAAGATCGGGACTTAATGTTGAAGGTACTTCAAACTATATAGGAGGAAATAATAATTTAGCTGTTTCTTGGGGATATTCTTATAGTGATATGGATGCAGGTTATTTAGTAGATAAATATTTTCATCATGTAACCGAACCAGGTGGAAATATACCTCAAACAAATCAAGGAGCATTACCTAGTTTAAATAACCCCCCATTTGCTTCAGTCGTTAATGGGGTAAGAACTTTAGGTGAGTATTTTTCTGACAAAGCTTGTTTAGAGTTATATGAATCCGGAGATACAGACATACCCGCAGATAAAGTTGTTGGAGACTGCAGATCTTATGCTTTCTTCAAACAGGAAGTTGCTGATAAAAATATATCTTCACTAGAAAAAGATTTTGATATCCCAGACCCTTCCAGAACAGAAACACCCACAGTCGGTTTAAATGAAAAAGATATCGACCCCGTTACTGGTCAACCTTACCTAAAGAATATTGGTTTTGCTAATCTTTATCAAAGAACAAAGGACGGAACATCTGGTTATGTTTATACGAAATTTAACTATTTAAACCAAAAATATGATCCTATCCCAGATTTACTAAATGAATTTAGGCCATATACTACCTTCGGTATTGTTCCAGCTAGTGGTAACTCTGTTTGTAGAACCCCAAAATTAGCAACACTAGTTGATTTTAAAACTACAGAATTTACTAATTATTCTAGAAGAGATGCCGACGATGGAGGTTTAGATTTAAATTTTGCCATTTCTAGAGGTGTTTTATGTAATGAAATAATTCCTGAAGAATTAGACAGGTGTGAAACTGGTGATGATATTACACCTCAAGATAGATTAAATAACCACGGATTTAATTCTCCTCCCGAAGAATGTAAATTAAGAAAATGTCTAACTTTTTGTAATCAACTTTACCCAACCTATGAATTTTATTCTTCAAGATCCGAATTCTTTAATCAAGTGATTGAGAGTTCGACTTCCCCTGCTGTTACCGTTGCTGTTCCTACTGACCCAGCAACTGGAAGGCCTGTTCCTCATTATTCTAGAAAAGGGGTAAATGAAAGAGTTTATTTTTGTAAGAATTCAGATCCGAAGGCTAAAAATGTAGCTATGGAAATGAACAGAGGCGATGAAGGCTGTGTTTTAGATTATACAAGAAAGATCAGAGAGATTTATACTATCCCAAGGAAACTTGATGATGTTTCACATTTGAATAATCCTTTATATGCTAAGTTTAATTATCCAGTTTACAACAACCAATTATGTATAAATCCGATTAATCAGCTAAATTTTAGTGGCAGGCCTACTGATAGTTCTCTTAATGATAGTAAGAACTGTAAGCCATATATAGGTCCCCAAAGACCCTAAGATTTCTAATTTACTTGAAAAATATAAAATATAGATTATCATCTATACTTAATGACTAAAGGTTGTAATTGCCAAGGTTGCTTTGGTTCTCTTGGGATTGATTCAAGGTACAGAATATATGATTTACTGAAAGAAGTTTCTTCTCTTTCTGTATCTGAAATAGCTGTAAAAATAGGTTTAAAGCAACCAACTGTTACTTACCATTTAAAACAGATGGAAGAAAACGGTTTAGTTAAGAGTTCTAAAAAAGGTCATTTTGTCATTTATGAGATAAATGAAAAATGTCCCCAAACATTAAAAAATTGTATTTTAGTTAGTGAAAGATAATCAAAAAGGAAAAATGTTAGAAATTAAAAATTTGCATATTAAAACTGCTGACAAAGAAATAGTAAAAGGTTTAGATCTAAAAATCGGCGAGAATCAAATTCATGCCATAATGGGTCCAAACGGATCCGGTAAATCTACCCTCGCATCCACATTGATGGGACACCCAGGGTATGAAGTTACTTCAGGTGAAGTAACTTTTCTAGATGAGAATTTATTAGAACTAGAAGCGGATGAAAGAGCTTCTAAAGGATTATTTTTATCTTTCCAATATCCTTCTGAAGTTGAAGGAGTAAATATTTCTTCATACCTAAGAATGATTTACAACAAATCACATGGTGAGAAAGTTTCTCCAGTTAAATTTAGAGAAATTTTAAAATCTAAAATGGAAATTTTAGATATTAAAGAAGACTTTATTAATAGATATTTAAATGATGGTTTTTCTGGTGGTGAAAAGAAAAGAATGGAAATGCTTCAAATGTTAGTTCTAGAACCAAAATTAGCAATTCTAGATGAAACAGATTCTGGTCTTGATGTTGATGCATTAAAAGTTGTTTCAAAAGCAGTGAATTATCTTGTAGAAAACAAAAGAATGTCTGTAATTGTAATTACTCACTATACTAGAATTTTGAATTACATTAAACCTCAATTCGTTCATGTATTAAAAGATGGAAAAATAATCAGGGAAGGTGCTGAGGAATTGGCACACGAAATAGAGTCACAAGGTTATAAAGCCTACGAGAATTAAATATGCAAAATATTGTAATTAATAAAGACTACAAAGAAAAATATGGTTTTCATGTTGATTCAAATTATTCTCACAAATCTAAAAAAGGTTTAAATGAAGAAATTATTCAAGAAATTTCTGCAAATAAAAATGAACCTGCTTGGATGACTGAGTTTAGATTAAAATCTTACGAAACTTTTAAGAAAAAGAAAAATCCAAATTGGGGTGGAAATTTAAATGATATTAATTATGATGAAATATATTATTATCTAAGACCTACTGATAAGGAAGAAAGAACTTGGGATCAAGTTCCTCAAGAGATGAAAGATACTTTTGAAAGATTGGGAATTCCTCAAGCTGAAAGAGAGTTTTTAGCTGGAGTTAAGGCTCAATTTGACTCTTCTGTTGTCTATTCCTCATTGATGTCAGAGTTAGAAGAACAAGGTGTGATATTTTTATCAACAGATGAAGCTCTCCAGAAATATCCACACTTTTTTGAGGAGTACTTTGGAAAAATAATTCCTGCAAATGACAACAAATTTGCCGCACTAAACTCTGCTGTTTGGTCCGGTGGTTCTTTTGTATACATTCCAAAAGGTGTTCATGTAAAAAGACCTTTGCAAGCTTATTTTAGAATTAATGCCATGAATATGGGTCAATTTGAAAGAACTTTGATTATTGCTGATGAGGGATCTTTTGCACATTATGTAGAAGGATGTACTGCTCCAGTTTACTCAAAGGATTCTTTGCACTCAGCTGTAGTTGAAGTTATTGTAAAAAAGGGAGCAAGATTTAGATATTCAACTATTCAAAACTGGTCAAATGATGTTTATAACTTAGTGACCAAAAGAGCTAGAGTCGAAGAAAATGGTGTAATGGAATGGGTTGATGGAAACTTGGGCTCGAGACTTACAATGAAGTATCCTTCATGTTATTTAGTAGGTGAAGGAGCGAGGGGAGAAGTTTTGTCAATTGCTTATGCTGGTGAAAACCAACATCAAGATGCAGGTGCAAAAATGATTCATGCTGCTTCAAATACATCTTCAACTATTATTTCAAAATCTATTTCTACTAACGGTGGTAAATCATCATACAGAGGTTTGGTTCAAGTAGCACCTGGTGCTAAAAATGTAAAAGTAAGAGTTGAATGTGATGCTTTGATTTTGGATGATAAATCAATTTCTGAAACTTATCCAACAATGAAAATTGATGATTCCTCCGCTCAGATTGAGCATGAGGCGACAGTTTCAAAAATTGGTGAAGAGAAATTATTTTATTTAATGTCTAGAGGATTAACAGAGGCTGAGGCTATGAGTTTGATAGTGAGTGGTTTTATAGAACCTATTGTAAAAGAGTTGCCTTTAGAATATGCAGTGGAGTTAAATAGATTAATAGAACTTGAAATGGAAGGAAGTGTAGGTTAATGAAAAAAGCAGAAATTATTAAACTAAATGGACATAAAAAATACCATGTCACACAAGATGTAGATTTAGTATTGGATTTATTTGATTCAAAAGAACGATCCAATTTAGAATTAATATTTGATACACCTGGAGTTTCTTGTCACTTAATTGGGCTTTATGTTTTAAATGAAGGTGAAAAATTAGATTTTAAGACCTCAGCAACTCATTTGGTTAGAAACACATCTTGTCTGCAGGATGTCAGAGGTGTCTTAAAAGATAATTCAGAGTCAAAATATATCGGATCAATCGTGATTGAAGAAAATGCATCTTTAACAGAAAGTTTTTTAGATGACGGTGTTTTGGTTTTAGGAAGCGGAACAAAAAACCAAGCAGATCCTATCTTAGAGATTAAAAATAACGATGTAAAGGCAAGTCACGGATCTACTACGGGAAGAATTAATGAAGAAGAAATTTTCTACTTGATGGCAAGAGGTTTATCCAAGAAAGAATCTGAAAATATTATTGTTGAAGGTTTTTTTGAAAAACTTTTAAATCAAATTGAGGATGAAGAAGTTAGAAATTTGATGACAGAAAAATTGCAAACAAAATTAAATAGTTAAATTAATTTTGTTTGCTGAACTCAACATAGATTGCCATGTAGCCTTTTTTCTTTGAGTTGATAAATTCGTTAATTCTTTTCTTCAACATAAACATTTCAAAAAGTTTTTCTCTTCTTAGAATCCACTTAGAAAAATATAAATTTATCAAATCAAGTAGATACCATATTCTTCCAATTATATTTATTTTATCTATTTCTAATTCAGTTCCTTTAATAAATTTAACAAAATCTTTTTCTTCGTAATGTCTATGCTTCAAAATAAGGTATGCTGGGTCAAAAAGTTTTGAGATAAAACTATTATATGGAGTTGAAAGGTAAAATCTTCCTCCAGGTTTTAAAACTCTTTGTACTTCCTGAAACATCTTTCTCTCAGTTTTTTCTGGTATATGTTCGATAACCTCCCAAGAAAATATGGTATCGATAGAATTATCAGGAAGTGGGATATGAATTGCACTTCCAATTAAAAACTCAATTTTTTTAGACTTTATATACTTCTTTGCAGTCACAAGATCCTCATCGGATATTTCAACCCCAAAAACCTTCTTTGCACCCCTTTCCTCAGCTATTAAACAGAACCAACCGTATCCACATCCTAAATCTAGCACTGCTTTATCTTTTAAATCGAGATCCTTAACAATATATCTATAAAGTTTGTTATTTTCTTCAGTGAAATTATTAGTAGGTTTCGAATTGAGGGTATTTTTCATAGGTTTATTATAATTTAATATCAAATTTTAAGGTAAAATATACCTAGTTTATGATACTAGATATAGATAAAATTAAAAAAGATTTCCCGATACTTGAAAGAATAGTTAATGGGAAGAAATTGGTTTATTTGGATAATGCAGCTACAAGTCAAAAACCAAAAATGGTTGTTGATAGCCTATCCAATTTTTATCTAAATAATAATTCTAATATTCATAGAGGTTTATATACTCTTTCCGAGGAGGCATCTAATATGTATGATGCAGCAAGAGAAAACATCGCTAACTTTTTAGGTGCTGCAAAATCAGAAGAGATAATTTTCACTTCTGGAACTACTGAAAGTGCAAATATGATTGCTTTTGGTTGGGGTGAAAAAAATCTTGAAGAAGGTGATGAAATTATTTCTTTTCTATCTGAGCATCATTCAAATTTTGTTCCATGGCAACAACTTGCAAAAAAGAAAAAGTTGAAATTTTATGTTCAGAATATTGAAGAAGATTTTTCTTACGATATGGAAAATTTTTATTCAAAAATAAATTCCAAAACAAAGTTAGTTGCTCTTTCACATGCTTCAAATGTTTTAGGAAATATATTTGATATTAAAACAATAATTCATAATGTTAAGAAAATAAATCCTCATGTTAGATTTTTTATTGACGGTGCCCAAGCCACTCCGCATTTGAATATTAATTTAAAAAGTTTTGATTGTGATTTTTATATTATTTCAGGACATAAAATGTTAGGGCCTACTGGAGTTGGAATTTTATACATTAAAAAAGAAATACAAGATGAAGTAAGTCCTATCAAATTTGGAGGAGGGATGATTAAAGAAGTAGGTTTTGATGATTCTACATTCAAAAATACTTGTGAGAAATTTGAAGGCGGTACACCAAATATTGCCGGTGTAATTGGCATGAGTTCTGCTGTAGATTACCTAAGAGAAATTGGAATGGATAATATTAGAAATCATGAAATTGAATTGTTAAATTATTTTTTTGAAAAAGTTAAACAATTTGCAGGAATTGAAATTTACGGAACCAAAAATATTTCTGAAAGAACAGGATTAGTAAGTTTTAACTTAATTGGAATTCATCCTCATGATGTTGCTTCAGTTTTATCTTCCGAAGGTGTTGCAGTAAGAAGTGGGCACCACTGTGCAATGCCTCTTCACAAACATTTGCAAATTCCCGGAAGTGTTAGAGCGAGCTTTTATCTTTATAATGATAAAAAAGATATTGATGATTTGTTTGATGGACTTTTAAAAGCTCAAAAAATTTTATCTTAAACTAAATTTAAAAAAATTATTCTTTTCTTATCTTAAATTTATAATCAAATTTTGTTAAAATCTTGGTATGGATTCTGCCAAAAAAAGATTCTCAACTTTTATTTTTAATTTGAAATTTTTCTTTAAAAATTTTACAAAATATATTTTTAGTAAGAGATTTATTTTTAGTCATAACTTCATGTTATTTTTGATTTTTTTACTTTCTCTAACATCAGTTTTTCTTTTTTTCTCAAGATTTAGGTCAGCGGAAGCAAGTGATCTTTGGTTTAATGATTTGTGGATTAAGAGACAAAAAATAGTCATAAATTATGCAGCTTCAGGAGATGCCCCCAATTTCATTGCTGAGGCATCTCTTGCAACTAATTCACTTATAGATGCAGGTTTTATGAATAATAATTGTTCTGATATTAGAGTTGTTGATACTAATTTAAATATACTTTCACACTGGGTTGATCCTGAAACATGCAACACATCTAAAACAAATATTTATTTTCAAGTTCCTTTTTTATATGGAACTAATTTTCCTAACTTAGGTCAAAATACTTTTTATATTTATTATGCAAATACTGCGGCAACTGTTTCCACAGTTGCCGCCTCAACAATCTTCACTGCTACTATTCCTAATTTAAAAGCTAATTATTCCTTTGAAGATATTTCATCCGGAGAAATTTTAGATGATAGATCTGATTTGGGAAATAATGCAAAAATAATTAATACAATTAATACTTTCCCAGGAGGAGCAACTGTGAATAAAATTTTTACATTCCCGGAAGGTTACAGTAAAAAAGCATTTTTCTTTAATGGGCAGAATGTTTATATTTCAACACCGATTCCTATGATTAATTTGAGTAATGCCTACTCATTAATCACATATGTAAAACCAGAAGGAACCAGAGCCAATGGTTACATGGTGCGGGGAGAAAGTATGGGTAAGATATTTAATTTCGAAAATATAGATAAAAATGCAACTTATCCTTGTGTAATAGATGAATATCAAGAAGGGGATGGTGTGGCTTCTTGTTTTGCAAATGGATTAAGATATACCCCAGATGCTATTACTCAAAAGAAAACTGGTTCTTATACTTATTACTATGATTCTTATTTCAATAAAATTACAAGACCCTCACTTGCAGTAACTTTTAATGGAACAACTCAATCTTTATTTCAAAGTAATCCGACTAACTTTACCCCACTTCTTACAACTTATAATGATTTTGGATTTTTTTATAAAATAAAACCTTATGGAGATGTTGGGGATAGAAGAACAATTCATTCTTGGGGAATTACTGCACCAAATCCAGCTAATAAAAGTTATGCACTTGATTACAATGTTTGTAGTGATGGATCTTTGAGATTTATTTTAGATTATAATAACTCTACTGATGAGGTTAACACCTTAGCCACACCCTGCTTAAATAACATAGCACCTTCTACTAAAATTTCTTCAATCGCTGGAAATTATTCAATCTATGCTAATTCAAATACATATCTAAATTTAGCAACCGCCCAATTTGCAGGTACAAGATACATAGCTGTAAATGGTGTAATTGTAGCAAGTGATGCAACT
This sequence comes from Patescibacteria group bacterium, assembly GCA_032117075.1. Classification (GTDB taxonomy): domain Bacteria; phylum Patescibacteriota; class WWE3; order UBA101185; family UBA10185; genus JAUMAA01. Next base: position 16,908 of record JAUMAA010000002.1, on the reverse strand, counting down.
GCAGATGTAACAATTGCTAGAAATGTACCAATGTATGTAGGCCGAGCATCTAATACAAACAAAAGTAATTTTAAAGGAGAAATAGATGAATACAATTCATTTGGAGAGGATCTTTCTTGGTTTAGAGGCGCCTACTATACAGGAGGTGTATTTAATTCAACTATTCATCAGCTAATAACAAACACCTTAAAAAAATCTTATGTAATATTTGCAAATAGTGATGATGATTTTTTTCAGGCTGGGTTTTCTAACCATGCGAATTCAAGATACAACACAGCTACTGCTACCTCTAATTTTAATTACAATTTTAATACCTCTGATTCAAATGATTTTTATCAACAGTACGGCGGTAATCTGGATAGTAATCTTAATTCAAAAGCATCTTTCATATCATCTACTTTTAATCTTTTTGATGGGAGTTGGTATCAATATGCAACTCAATTTGATAACACTGCCAACACAATCACGTCAAGATTTAATAAAGGAGCATCTACATATAACTACACAAATACCTACACAAATGTAAATACTAACGGAGGTTTATTAATTGGGGCTTTTGTTAACGAGAACCATGGAACTTCAACGTATCCTTCGGAATTTTATTTTGGAGGTATGGATGATGTTTTTGTGTACAGTGCAACCTTAAGTACAACACAGCTTAATTTGCATTCTCAACCATGGAATGGGTATTCATCATATGGAAAGACCTTGTGGCAATCCCCACTTACCTCCTCCGCTATTGGAACATTGACATTTAATCAAGATTTTCCTGAGGAAACACAAAATGTTTATTGGTATGATAAAGATTACCCATATAGATTAAGAGTGAATATAGATTCAATTCCAGTAATTACTATTCCTAATTTCCAGGTAACTTTTAACATAGATACTTCAACACCTATAAGTAATCAAAGAATGAATACTGATTGTTCAGGAATAGTAATTACTGATGATTTTTATAGAGTCCTGCCATTTTGGATTGAAAATTGTAACTCAACTTCTTCCAAATTTTATATCAAGATGAATCCTGATTCATCAGGGACTGGTAAATATTCTGTAAAAGGAGGAAGTAATCAAAATGTTTTTATTTACTACGGAAACAAAAAATCTAATGCCAGGACCTACCCCCCAAGTCAGGTTTTTGATGCAGCTATTTCAGGTTTAAATTCCGCTTATACATTTGACGATGTTTCTGGAAATGTTGCTCCCGATATTTCTGGGATAGGTTCAGGTAAGAGCTTAGGTATTCGAGAAGGTGCAAGTTTTTCTGAAGCAGGTGTTTTTGGAAAATCTATTTTTTTCTCGGGATTAGATAACGAAGAAGGAAGTTTTCCGTATGATGGTACCAGTGCTGAGCTATCCTACCCAGGAATTTCGATGCTTGCCTGGGTAAGAATAGATGACACTTCAGCAGGTAGGAATGCTATCTTTTTAGAAAATAATCAATATATATTTCATGAGTTTTCAATTGCAAATTCTACCAATCTTTTAGCTAGATATAAATTAAAAGGAGACTTACTAGCCTCTTCCCCTTTACCTACCCCTACAACAAATTTTATATTTACAGGTTTTTCACATGACTATAACGAGTGGGCAAAGGTTATTACTAATAGAGCAATTTCTTCTGCTCCTGGTACTAGTAGTGACCTTCAATACTTTAGTTTTATTGATAAAATATATGTCGGAGCTTCCCCATCCGATGCCTTTAGGTTGTCTGGAGCAGTTGATGAGATACGAGTATTTAACAAACCTCTAACAGATACAGAGCTTTTAGCTTACACAACAAATACAACAATAGGCTCAAGTAGGTTTGATACCTCTGTTAATACATGTAATCAAGTAAATAATTACTGCACTAAATCATATGTCACCCCTTCCTATCCTGGATATGATTTACTAGGAAAGTATAATTCCAATTTAGTTTATACAACAAATCCTGAAGAGAGATTCGCTTCACCTCAAATTTATTTTAAATTTAATGAAGGAAAAGGAATTTATTTAGGAGATTCTGCTGGAAAAATCTCCACTTCATTCCTTGGAAATACAAGACCTTCGACCTCAGTAGGCCCAGTTCTTACTGGTCAGGAACCGAATTGGGCCTTGGAGAATAAGTGTATTGAAGGTCAATGTTTATATTTTGATGGATTGAATGATATTGTTAGTATTTCTACAATACCTGGAGGAGATGCAGATGTAAGTTTACTGAAAGAATCTGATTACACTTACTCATTTTGGATAAAGCCTTTATCAAATCCAAATTCAAGGCAAACAATAATTTCATTTGGAACCTCTGATGCTAGAGAAGGATATGTTTTATATTTAGACTCAAATATGAGAATTTTTACGTATGCTACTCATGCAGGTACCTACATAAATTCTTCAGCTTCAACCCTACCTATTAATAAATGGAGCCATGTATCTTTTACATTTAAAGAGGAAGACTATAGAAACAGGTTTTATATTAATGGAGAATTTGATACTTCAAATACCAATCCATCAACTTGTTACTCTTCAGTAATATGTAACCCTCCAAGTAATACTAAAATTTTCTTAGGAGGTAATGCGGCTTCCCAAAATTATGACGATGATTATTTTAGAGGGTATCTTGATGAGTTTAAAATTTACAGAACAAATCTTGATACTGACACTATAAGATCTGAATACCGAAAAGGACTAAATACTTTGAAATATAATTTAAGTGCTGAATCAGAAACAGTCACTAACTTTAATTTGATGGCTTACTACCCTTTTGATGAGATTGATAGAAGTGTTGCTTTTGATTATTCTGACATCAAAGCTGAGGCAAGTTATCCTTCTTCATCAAATATAAATATCGCAGGTGTTTTTAATAATGCTTTCAGTAGTCCTGGAACAGGAACTGACACAGTAAGAATTCCAAATAATAATTTTATTAATCTAAATTCTCAAGCATCTTACTCCTTATGGGTCAGGGTAATCGATGACTCTGTTGATGATAAATACTTATTATACAAAGCCGGAAGCGGAGGTTTTCATATTAAATATAATGCAGTAACCGAAAAATATTCTGCTAGTTTGTGTGGAACCAATCTTGAGACCTCAGGTACCTTTGGAAGTTTTTCTGCAATGCCTTGGGATAACATAGTTATAACTTCAAATTCCAAGAAAGTAAAACTCTTTGTTAATTCAGTTTTACAAGATGAAGATTATTGTTTTAACAGTTACACCAGCGATAAATCAAACACTAACCCTATTAGAGTAGGTGGGGATGGAAGTGCTAACGGAACAGTGGAAGGATTAATTGATGAATTTAGGATTTATGATAACTATTTATCAAATAAACAGGTTCAGTTGCTTTATAGTTACAAACCTATTTACAGTGCTTATGGAAATAATGCAATCTCTTTTTACAAACTAGACTCCGTTGATGGTACAACAACCGCTTCTGATTCATCAGGTAACAATAATAATTTAACTATGTTTGATTCGGCTACAAATCAAAATTCTTGGAATACTTTTGGAAAAATAGGTAATTCTTATGACTTCACAACTAATGCATCAACAACTAAGAATTTATTTTCTGTGGGTTCCTCTACTATGAGTGTTCAATTAACACAACCATTCTCGTTGATGGGGTGGGCAGCATTTTCAGAACCATTTTATGGTGATTACAGCTTATCCCAAATCCCCTCTCTTATGTATATCGGACCTACTACACCGACAGGTAATGATTACTCTTCCCTAAGCATTAGACCTCAGACAAATAGAATTTTAAATTTGAATAGTTTTTTTAATAATTCAGATACAGATAGGCTTCAGTTTAGTTCTCCTTATTTATATCTAACAATTGCCTCAAATACTCCTATTTGGAATCATGTTGCTGCGACTTATGATGGCTACTTAAGACACATTTATGTAAATGGTGATTTGGTGAAAGTTGATACTGGTACATCAAATACTGTTTCCATTGGAGGTTCTTCAATTGTGCTGGGAGGTTTTGGAGGTAATCAATCAAATACTCAATTTCAATATAATGGAATGCTTGATGAAGCTAAGATTTATAACTATGCAAGATCTCAAGATCAAATTAAAATGGATATGAGAAATGCAGGAACTTCCCCAGCCTTAAATTCAAATATCTATAATTCGATTAGATCTAATCAAAAACCTTCAACTTTTATGACTGGTGCTGATAATACAATTTATCCTGTTGTTGAAATAAATTTTGATTCTTATTTTAAATCTAATTCAATTTTAGTTTCTCAAAGTCCTGTAACACTCGAAGAAATTACCTTTGAAAATGTTCCAAGCAATGTCTCAAATTATCAAATTAAGTTTTCTCTACCTGTTTCAAACTACAATGCTGAAAACTTTACTCATGCAAATTGTGGAAACATTTATTTGACTGATGAAATGGGACGAAGGTTACAATATTGGGCCGAGCCTAATTCTTGTAAAAACGGAACTGGAGTTTTGGTTGCAAAAATTCCTGTTACTGGTGAAACCCAATTCATAAAAGTAAAACTAGATCCTGCTACTACACCAAGTGGTATGTTTAGGGACTATAGCAGTAATGTTACTGACATTTTTGATTTTTCAATTCCAGATTTAGAATTAGCTCACAATTTTGAAGAAACTACAGGGATTCTTTCCTACGATTCTTCTGGTTGGGGAAGAAATATTAACTGGTATGGAGGAAGAGACAATACTAGCACAGGTGCCTTTGGAAGAGCACCTTTTTTGAATGGAAGTACACATTTTGGAATTATGGATTTTTCTACTAATCAAGCTAGTTCTGAGCCGTGGCCGGGCTTTACTTTTTTAGGTTGGATTTATCCAACTTCTAACAAGACTATGACTTTATTTGATTTTAATAGACGAGATGAAAGTAATTATTTTTCATATGGAAGATTTTTTGATGAAGCCTCCACAAATTACCAGAGAGTCAGTTTTTATAATTCACGTAATTATGAAGCAAATAATAATGATGGAACCGAATACCTTTTTAGAGGATTTTCTGTTCGATTTCAAGGCGCTTCCGCTACAGATTATATGAAGTTTTATGATGATGGGGCTATAACTGCTACCTCAAGTACTGGTAAACAGGACTCTTTTCCTTCATCTTTTAGTAATGTCTGTATTGGAAGGATTAATGTTGACTTTGAATGTTTGACTAACTCCGAAGGATGGGTAGGTTCTTTTGATGAGTTAAGAATTTTTTCAAGAGAGTTATCTTTACCAGAGTACCAAGCATATATGAAAAATAGTATAAATTCTTATACACCTCTTGGAAATTCAGGTGTAATAGGTTATGGTGCTGGAGATCCTGATAACATCTGTAATTTGCAAAATAATTGGTGTACCAAGTCTTTTGTAACCCCTTCCTATCCTGGTGTTGAATTACTTGGTAAATACAACTCAAAAGTTACTCCTACATATGTGACTCTTAATCAGCCCTTGTTTTCTGTAGCCAATAATGGCGCTATTTACATTCAAAATGGCGGTGTCAGAGGAGGTTCTGCTTATTTCTTCACAGTCGGTAGTGAGAAAAATATTAATTTATATGCACCTTTTTTCAATTTCGGTCAAGGAAGTGATGCTGCAATTTCTTTTTATATAAAAACAGATAACAGTTCTTTAGGTTCAATTGCCTCTTCAACAGGATTAAAAATTAATAAATTGAATGGAAATCAAATAAATTTTTCTGGTGCTAATTTCAATCTCACCTCAACCAGAACCTTACCAACCAATAATTGGTCTCATGTCTTTTTTCAAAAAAATGGTCAGACAGGTGTATTTGAATTAGTGATTGATAACGAACTTCAAGCTGCTAGTTATTCAGCAACAAATTCTTTAGACTTATCTGATTTTAAATTTACACTTACTGAAGGTAGATCATATAATTTAGATGAAGTTAAAATATACGATACTGTTCTAAATCAAAATAGCATTACCAATCTTTATCAAGGTGGTTTTGGAATAAAATTTAGTACTCAGAGAAGCTCTTACTGTGTAGACGGTTCTAGTGCATTTTGTTCTTCACCTACAAAAGAATATTTGTTCAATGAAGTTTCAGGGCAAACTGCCTATAACAATTCAAATTCAGAAGATCCCTCCCCTCTTTCTGTAGGAACTACTACTTCAAGAATAACTGGATTTACTGGTAAAGGACTTAGCTTTAATTATTTGGATACTGATACTTTTGCAACAAACTTAATTAATAACTCTGGAGAAGGATCTTTGTCCTTTAGATACAAATCAGCATTTTATGGTGGTTCTACTGGGGACTTCATTTTTTCTGGAAAAGGAATCTCGCTTAGATCATATAACGATAGTTTTTCTGTTGTCCCGGCAGGATCTTTTACAACTGATACTGAACTATCTTTATATGGAGCAAAAGATCCTTGGCATCATATTAATATTAATTACAACACTTCCTTCACTCCTGCTCAATTAGTTCTATACTTTGATGGTGTAAAAATGATTTCTGGTACCTATACCAAAAATTCAACTGATGAAAAATGGATGTTTAGTAAAGGTGTTCTGGATAATCTGAGATCTTATTCTTATCAAAGAGATGCGGCTCAGGTTGCACACGAATATGCTGATGGAAAGCCTTTTGCATATTTTAAATTTGACGAATGTGCTGGAAATAATTCATACAATTCAAATTTGAATTTATACAAACCTCTTCAATTTAGAGAAAACGGATCAAGAACAGATGCATCCGGATTCTTAAATACTGGTTTAGTAATCACAAGGCCAAGCGGGGCTTTGAATTTCGGAACCTGTACAGATAAACAAGCCCCAAGTAATTACAACATTGGTCAAAATGGAAAATATAATTCATCTTTTTATTTTGACGGTAATGTTTATATGGAAGGAAATGATTATCATTCAAGAGTTTTTAATTCTGAAGGAAATGCAACTATAACTTTTTGGATAAATATCCAAGGAAATTCTTTGCAAGATGTAAATCTAATTGGCTCTGCTGATGCCACTAACTCTCATTTAATAAATTTAAATACTGATAACAAGATAGTTGTTAAAACAAATTCAGATGCAGCTACAAATGTAAAATTGACTTCGACAAAAGCTATCTCTTCTTCTGACTGGACCCATGTAGCTATTGTTTTTGAAAATGGAAGTGGTTATAAAATTTACCTAAACGGAATACTTGATAATTCATCTTCTGGTAATTTCACAAGTATTTTAAATACTTGCACTGGGGGAAGGCCTGTTGTCTGTACTAATAGGCCTTTTGTAGTTGGAAAAAATTTCACAGGTAAATTAGATGAATTAAAGATATACAACTACCCTATAACTCTCAACCAGATTAAGATAGATTTAAATGAGGGTGCTGCGGTGAGGATTGAGTAGGTTTAAAGTATAATTAATTTATGTTTGATGTTAAAACAATTCGAAATAATAATTTAAAAGAAAAGATTCTCGCCTATTTACCTGTATTTTATGTATATGCCTTTTCTTTATTAGTAAGTTTAAATATTGTCTTCTTTTTTGACCTCGCACTTAGAAGTATGTACCTTTATTTTTTAGGTTTCTTTTCTTTAACTTTTGGAATTTTAAAATTATATGATTTGAAATCTTACCTGAATAGTGTGTTGGAGTACGATTTTATTGCCCAAAAATTTAAATCTTATGCCTATGCATTTCCAATTTTTGAAGTAGTTTTTGGGGTCTTATTTATTCTTCAGAAAGAATATTTATACTTGGAATACCTTTGTTTGGTTCTATTTATTACCAACATTATTGTTATTGCTAATGCTTTGGAAAAAAGAAGAAATTTTACTTGTGCTTGTATGGGAGGTTTGTTCAACCTTCCCTTGAGTTATGTATCAATTTTAGAGAGTTTAACTATGGTAATTGGTACTATTTATTTGATTTATAAGATGTAAAATAAAAAACTATGGATATTTACCGAGAAGAATTTATGGAAATATATAAAAACCCAATGAATATGGGTGAAATTGAGAAACCTACCATTGTGGAACATGGAGTTAATGAGTCTTGTGGAGATGAGATGGATTTGTATCTTCTAGTTGAAAATGGTGTAATTAGAGATGTAAAATTTAAGGCCTCCTCATGTTCAGTAGGTGTAGTTTCTTCGGCAATTTTAACTGATGAAGTTAGGGGTAAAACGATTGATGAAGCTAGGAATTTAGATAAACAAAAGTTGCTGGATTTAATAGGTGTAAATCTAACAACTTCTAGAATTAAATGTGCTACTTTACCACTGGAAACATTACATAAAGCATTTGAAAATTTGGACAAATAAAGCTTTTCCCTACAATTTGGTATAATACCCTTATGGAAAATAAGGAAATAATTACAATTACAAAAGAGATGAATTTAGGAGAAGTGGTTTTTAAATATCCAGAAGCTGCTGAAGTGTTAACTGATTATGGTCTATCCTGTGTTGGTTGTTTTGCATCTAGTTTCGACACGATAGAGCAAGGGGCTAAAATTCACCAGCTTTCTGACGAAGAAATGCAGGAAATGATTGATAGAATCAATGAAGTTATTAATTTTGGTGAATAGTTAAAATTTATCAAAATTTGAAGGATCGAATATTGATTTTTCAAATTTTTCCCCTGACAATATTTTTGAAATTTTATTTGCCCCAAATATTGAAGGTAAAATTCCTATTCCGTTACAACCTAGATTATATAAAAGATTTTTATTTAAAGGTTCAATTCCAATTAATCTTATCCCGTTGGGTGTATACCCCATTAATCCGTGCCAAATATATTTATAATTAATATTTCCTTTCGGTGAGTACTTATAACTTTTATGCAAAAAATTGTTTATACTATCTTGAGCTTCCTTTGGGAAAGGATGTTCTTTTTTATAGTTATTTGAATCATCCATTACTGCTTCCGGCCCTCCGATACAAATTAAATTAAATTTTTTATTTTTGATCTCATAATCTCTTCTTGTAAAATAAAAATAAGGGTCTTTATCAAATGCATCGTTTCCTGTAGAACTTTTTTTAGGTAAATAACTTATTGCTGTAGGTTTCCTTAAATCTTCCTCCAAGTATCCCGCCATATAACCGACAACACCTATTACTAAGTGATGGAATTTAGTATTTATATCATTCCCAGCTTTATTAATAATTTCTATTTTTTCAAAACCGTTAGTACATAAAACTATTTTGTCTGAATAAATTTCTTTATTATTGGCGATTGTTAATGAGTTGTTTTCAAGTAACTTTATTTCTGAAACCGGAGTTTTATCATAATAATTAAATCTATTTGAAAAATTTTTAAAGATATAAGTTAATAAATCTTCACAAAACAAAGCACTATTCATAACCCCTTTTTTTACAGTTATCATCGCATAGTAACTTGTATCATTGGTTTCAAGATATTCCATTAAATTTTTCTTTTTTATAATTGAAAAAAGGTTATGAAATTTTTGTGGAATTTTTTCTAAATACGGACAATCATCTGCAATTGAAAGTTTTTCATGCGGTAAGTTAGCCTTTTTATAGACCTGAGCATTTTGTAAAAAAGTAACTAAATCTTCATATGTTTGAATTCCTGCATAACCATTTGAAATAGAAATGTTAGTTGTAATACCAGTATCTTGGTAAATCTGCTCTAGTAGAAACCAAGAAGAATTTATATCTTTTTGCGCAGATACCGCCATTTCAAAACCAAATTCTTTGGCTAAGTTTGAGATCTGTTTTTCGAAGTAACTCACAAGCTGTCCTGCATTATGTCCTGTAGCTCCGCTAGCTAATGTCCTGGCCTCAACTAGAGTTACTTTTAAATTGGTATTTTTTAGAATGTAATATGCAGTTGTTATTCCAGAAATTCCTGCTCCAATAACTAAAACATCTGTTTTGTGATTTTTCTCTAATGGGTTTGTATTAAATTTATTTTTGAGTTGTTCGACCCAAGGTGAATTATTACTAAACATACTTATAATTGCTAATAGATTTATTATATATTAGAATAATTTTAATTATGGAAGATAAAAAGAAAAAAATTCATAAAATTTATATAGATAGAAAAGCTTGTATCGGGGTTGCTACATGTGTAGTAATTGCTCCCGATGCCTTTGATTTGGATGACGAAGGGATTGCTATCATAAAAGAAGGTGCTGAAAAATTAGATGACAATAAACTGCTAATGGCAGCTCAATCTTGCCCTGTTCTGGCAATTCATCTTTTTGATGAGGAAGGAAATAGGGTTTTTCCTCAGAAAGTTTAAATCTTATTGACTGCCCATGCCAAGTAAAATTAAACAAAGAATTGAAAAACTAGAATTAAATAATTACAGATTGTATGTATTTATTTCCATCCTTATTGGTATTGTTGTCTTTGTTTTGACTTTTTTTACAACTTCAAGAATTGTCACAAATTTAGATTTAAGCTCACAAAAAAATAAAGCCGATATGGTTTTTAAGATTACAAACATGAGTGATATTGGTTTCGATGTTGAGATTTTGAGTGATGAGGAGCTTAAAGTAAGATACTTTTACGGAAAAACTCCTGATACCCTAACTTTATTTTTTGAATCAAAGGAATTCACTAAAGAGGAAACTCAACAATTTAGAAGTATTGTTCCAGATTCGAATAAGTATGTTCAAATTGAGATTGAAACCAGAAGTGGAGAAAAGATTAGATCTAAAATTATTAATGTAAACGATATGGTAAAATAGCAACTAAATGAGGGTGTTTAGCTCAGTTGGTAGAGCGTTCGTCTTATACACGAATGGTCCATGGTTCGAATCCATGAACACCCACCATTTATCAATCAATTTATAAACTAGAAAAATGAATAGCGGCGGGCAAAATTTGCCCGCCGCTTTTCTCTCTAGTTTTAAACTAATACAGAATACAATTGAGTCCAATTCGAACTTGCTGGAAACCAGCCTTTTGGAGTTCAACAATCTCTCTATTTGAGAGCATTTTTTCTCCTTGGGCCTTTTTGGTATCTACAGAAAGGATGAAGTATACACATTCATCATTATCCGGATTTCTTAGCCACCGTTCGAATTTCCTTCTTGAATTCACTAGCAAAGTCTTGTTCCAGAACTCTTCTGGGATATTCAAAACTTGATCATTCATCTCCCTACCTCCTTTATTAGAGTGAAGGTATTTTATACCATAATTCTTAATTTGTGAAATTTTAAAGTATTGCTAACTCTTGTTTATCAGAAATTTTTGGTGCTTCAATATACTCTAGGTATTTTTCAGTAGTGGTAACTCTCTTATGCCCTGAGATTTTGGATAAAGTTAATAAATTCATTCCGTTTTGAATATGAAATGCTACAAAGGTATGTCTTAAATCATTAACCTTTGCATTCTCTACACCCGCCTCTTTAAAATACTTATCTATAGTTGATCTGATATTTCTAATTAGGATTGTATTTCCTGATTTAGTAATGAATAGATAATCTGAATTAACTTTGGGTCTTTCATTTAAGTAGTTTTTGATTGCCTCAATCGCAGCTTTATTTAAAGGAATTTCTCTAGCGGTAATAGAGTTTCTAAAAGGAATACTTATTTTTGGGTTAGTTACATCAAGATTTAATTCATTAAGTTTGATTTCAGCCAACTCACTAATTCTTAGACCTGTTTGTATAAGTAGTTCAATCATAGCAAAGGTTCTGATATCGTTTCTGGCCGCATCCCTAAGCGATCTATACTCTAATTTATTAAGGATTCTTGGAGCCTTAATCTCTGCTTTTTGATGAACTAGGGTTGAGGTAGGAATAAATTTTAAGTGCCCGTCTATATTTAAAAATTTAAAAAAGGTCTTTATAGAATTAATTTTTCTAGAAATTGTCTTTATTGTATAGGAATTCTTTTCAAGAGACTTGATAAAATCCTCAAGCATTTTTTCTTGTACATGCAAAATACTATATACATCGTTAGATTCAAGATAGTCTACTAGCTGCTCTATATCGATAGAATAGGCTAAAGTTGTGTTCTTAGGTCTTCCAATTTTGTTTAAATGATTAACAAATTTTTCTTGTGCTTTTCTTAATTCCATAGTTGATTTTACTACACTTTATTTTATATACTATAAGTTATTTATTCTATATGATTAAAATATAAAATCAAGGTCATTTTACTACTTGAAAAATGTATTTTTTAAACATATAGTGTTTAAGACTATGAACCTGCCGGTCCTGCTCAAAAGAATAGTTTTTTATTCTGCCATGATTTTTGGTCTATACAATCTGACTACCTTATCCCTTGATATATATGGTTTATCACAAAAAGAAGCAGAAAAAAATCAAAAGATTCAGTCTCTTGAGAATGAGAAAACTAAATTAAACGAGAAACTTTCTTATATTAATTCCAACGATTTTGTAGAAAAAGAAGCCAGAACTAAGTTAAATATGAAGAAAGAAGGAGAGCAGGTTTTTGTTGTTAATAACGGATCTACCTCGAATTACTCGGATGACTCTTCGACAAAGAAGCAAGAAAAAAAGACCGTCCTTCAAAAATGGATGGAAGTTATCTTTTAATCTGCTATAATGAAATCACACAGCGGGGTGGAGGAGTGGTACCTCGTCAGGCTCATAATCTGAAGACCCTGGTTCGAATCCAGGCCCCGCAACCAAATAAATTTCCCTATTTTAGAATAATTTTGATAAAATACTATTCGATTGCCGATATAGCTCAGGTGGTTAGAGCGGACGTTTCATAAGCGTCAGGTCAGTGGTTCAACTCCACTTATCGGCACCATATTTTACTGTTATAATAATCAAAATGAAAAAAAGAATTTTAACTGGAGATAATACAACAGGTAAATTACATTTAGGTCATTATGTCGGTTCTATTCAAAATAGAATTAAACATCAAAACGATTACGAAACATTTATTATACTTGCAGATATGCATGCTTATGCCTATCCAAAATATATTACAGGAACTGAGAATATTGGAACTTATACTCTACAAGTATTGCAGGATAATCTAGCCTGTGGAGTTAATCCAGATAAAGTTACCTTTTTTAACGAGAGTCAGGTTCCAGAAATTTTTGAAATATTTTCTATTCTTTCTATGTTTGTTTCATACCCAAGAATAATGAGAGTTCCAACAATTAAGGACGAGATTAGAGACAAGAATTTAGGAGATACCTACTCAATGGGTTACTTAAACTTCCCCATTCTGATGGCAGCAGATATTATTTCAGTAAATGCTGATCTAGTTCCGGTTGGAGAGGACCAGTTACCGATTATAGAATTAACAAGGGACATTCTTGATTCAATGAAAAAAATTTACAATATTGAAATTAAAAACCCAACATATGAATTAGGAAGTGTTCCAAGATTAGTTGGTTTAGATGGAAGTATAAAAATGACTAAGAGTATTGGTAATACAATTAATCTTGATGAAACTTCCGAAGAATTAAAAAGAAAAATTATGGGAATGTATACAGATCCAAATAGACTAAGAGCTACGGATCCTGGTCAAGTTGAGGGTAACCCAGTTTTTGTCTATCACGATGCTTTTAATACCGATAAAGAAGAGGTTGAGGATTTAAAAGAGAGATACAGACAAGGAAAAGTTGGAGATGTTGAAGTTAAAGAAAAACTTTACTTATCCATAGATAAATTTTTAGAACCAATAAGAGAAAGAAGACATCAATTCACTGATGAAAAGATTTTAAGAGAAGTTCTTAATGAGGGATCCTTAAAGGTAAGAAAAGAGGCAACTGAGGTATTGAAAGAATTAAAAAATAAATTAAATTTAATAAGTTAAGGTAAAATATATAATTATGTCAAAAAAAGAATCAAGTTTCGAAAAAAGAAAAAAAGAATTAGATTTATTTACTAACAAACCTGGAAAAAAAGGTGCTCAGGGAACAAATTATTTTTTCTGGATAATTATTGTGACTTTAGTAGTATTAGTTTTTTCAAATAGTTTTGGAAATACATCTAACGGACCTGAAAAACCAATTAGTGAGTTTGTTAAAAACCTCAAAGAAGATAAGGTAACAGATGTAGTTGTTAGTGGGGATGATATTAATATTACCTTAGAGGATAAAACAACTTATTTTGTAAAAAAAGAAACTAACTCAACAATTAATGAAATTCTTAGCGACAATCAAGTTCCTTTGGAAAAAATTAAAGGAAAACTTTTGATTGAAAAAAAGATGGGCTTAGAACAAATTCTTTCTCCAATTTTAACTATATTATTACCAATTTTAATTATCTATTTTATTTTTAGACAAATGAGAGGAAATTCAAGTGATGTGTTTAGTTTTGGAAAATCCAGAGCTAAACTTTTCTTTAAAGGATCTCAAAAGGTTACTTTTGATGATGTTGCAGGAAACAATGAAGCTAAAGTAAATTTAAAAGAAATTGTTGATTTCTTAAAGTTTCCAGAAAAATATAGAAAATTAGGTGCAAGAATTCCTAAAGGTGTTTTATTAGTTGGTTCCTCAGGTGTAGGAAAAACACTCTTAGCAAAAGCTATTGCAGGTGAAGCAGGAGTACCTTTTTTCTCGGTTGCTGGTTCTGAATTTATGGAAATGTTAGTTGGTGTCGGTTCTTCAAGAGCAAGAGATCTTTTTAGAATGGCTAGAGAACAACAACCAAGTTTAATCTTTATAGATGAAATAGATGCTATTGGTAGACAAAGAGGTATGGGAATTGGAGGAGGTCATGATGAAAGGGAGCAAACACTTAATCAAATACTTATTGAAATGGATGGTTTTGATGAAAGAACTGAAGTAATTGTTTTAGCTGCAACCAACAGACCTGACATGCTTGATCCCGCATTAGTTAGACCTGGAAGATTTGACAGAAAGATTTCAATTCCTCTTCCAGATTTGGAAGATAGAAAAGGAATTATTCTGATTCATATGAAAGGAAAACCATATGAAGAGAATGTCGATATCGATGAGATTGCTAAAAAAACTGTAGGTTTTAGTGGTGCTGATATTGAAAACATGTTAAATGAATCTGCAATTTTAGCTGCAAGAAGAGGTTCTGAAGTTATTTCTGATAAAGATGTAGATGATGCAGCTCTTAAAGTTACTATGGGTGAGGAAAGAAGGACCATGCAGTCTGAAGAAGAGAAAAAAGTTACAGCTTATCATGAAGCTGGTCATGCAATTGTTGCGGCAGTATCTAAAAATATGGACCCCGTATCCAGAATTTCTATTATCCCAAGAGGAGGATCTCTTGGTCACACATCACTTCCTCCAGAGAAAGACAGGTATAATGAAACTAAATCTAGATTAAAAGCTTTGATTGCTACAATGCTAGGTGGTAGGGCTGCCGAGGAATTAGTTTTTGATGAGCAAACAATTGGAGCATCTTCGGATATTGAGAGAGCAACTTCTCTTGCAAGAAAAATGGTAACTGAATTTGGAATGAGTTCCTTAGGTCCTGTCTCGTTCGACGGTCACCACGGAAGTTATTTCTTAGCCAAAGAATTAGGTGAGGGTCCTCTTTATTCAGAAGAAACTTCTGCCAAAATTGATTCTGAAATTAGAAATATTATCGAAGAAGCTCATAATTCAGCTTTAAAGATTTTAAAAGATAATAGAGTTGTTTTAGATAAAGTATCTGAAAGACTTCTTGAAGTTGAGACTATTGATGGAAATGAATTTTATGAGATTTTGAAATCTCAGGAATAATCAATGAGAAAATTAGTCATCATCGATACTTTCAATTTTTTGCATCGTGCTTACTATGCAATACCTAAATCATTTAGAGCTCCTGATAATACCCCTACTAATGCAATATTCGGTGTTTGTTCTATGATAATTTCTTTAATCAATGAAATCAAGCCAGACTATATGATAGCAGCTCTTGATTCTAAAAAACCTACATTTAGAGTTGAGGAATTTGCAAATTATAAGGCTCAAAGAAAAGAAATGGACGAAGAACTAAAAGTTCAAATTCCAATTGTATTTGATGCTATCGATAAAATGGGTATATTAAAAATGAATTGCGAGGGTTACGAAGCAGACGATGTTATTGGAACATTGGTAAAAAGATTTGAAAATGATTTTGAAATTTTTATTCTTTCAAATGATAGAGATTTGTGGCAACTTATTTCTAAAAATGTCAAAGTGATGTTACCTAATACAAAGGGTACCTTTGAAGAAGTAAATAACGATAATGTCGATCAGAGATTAGAATTTAGTAATGAGTACTTAGTAGACTATAAAGCTCTTAGGGGCGATACCGCGGACAATATTCCAGGAGTTTATGGTATAGGTGAGGTTACTGCTAAGAAATTAATTGCTAATTATCAAACTTTAGAAAATATTTATTCTCACATAGAGGAAGTAAAACCAGAAAGTTTAAAAAAGAAATTAATCGAAAGTATTGATACTGCATATATTTCCAAAAAGCTAGCAACAATAATTTTAGATTGTCCTATAGTTTTAGATATAGAGGATGCAAAATTGAAGCCAGGTGTTGCTAATGAATTAGTTATTTTATTTGAGAAATTAAATTTCAAATCATTATTACGAAGATTAAATGTTCCCGAAAAAAAATCCGAAGTATCTGATTTACAAATGAATTTATTTTAAGATAATTAATTATGTCTTCTTTTGATGAAACCCAAAAACTAGCTATTGAAGTAGCTAATAGACTTGAAAAAAATAACGATTCTCCTGAAATTGAATTAACTCACAAAGACGAAAGAGAGTTGTTAATTGCTGTGTGCCTTTCTGCTCAAACTACTGATAAAAAGGTAAATGAAGTAACTCCTGAGTTGTTCAAGAAATATAATTCTTGGGAGGAACTAAGCAATGCTGATGTAGATGATGTTATCAAGATTATTAGACAGGTAAATTTTCATAAAGGAAAAGCAGACAGACTTATAAAAGCAGCAAAATTTATTTTGGAAAATTTTGCTGGTAAAGTTCCTGATACTATTGAGGATTTAGTAAAAATTCCAGGTGTAGCAAGAAAATCTGC
>JAUMAA010000001.1:104297-112930 GCA_032117075.1 Patescibacteria group bacterium | reverse complement strand
AGTTAATCACATGGGAAACATCTGAAATATCAATTCCTCTTGATACAACATCTGTAGCAATTAAGATTTTAATCTCAGAACCTTTAAATTTCATTAAAGAAGCTTTTCTTTGATTTTGTCTCTTATCTCCATGAATGCTTTCTACTAGTAAGCCTTTTCTCTGTAAATGACCAGTTAAGTCCTCAACACCTTGCTTAGTTTGCCCGAAAACAATTACCTTATGATATTCACTACCCGAAAGAAATTCAAATAAAACTTCTGATTTTCTTTTACCTTGAGGAATTCTTAAGTAATCTTGAGAAACATTTAAGTTTACACTTTCCTTTAAAACAGAAATTGTAATTGGGTCTTGAACAAATGAATTCAAGATCTCATTAACCTTTTTATTGGTTGTAGCAGAGAAAAACAAAGATTGTCTATCTTTATTCAAATTAGAAACTAAAAATTTCACTTCTTCAACGAAACCAATTTCAAGCATTTGGTCGGCTTCATCTAAAACTACATTTTTGAAGTCCTTTAAGTTTAAGATTTCCCTATTAATCAAGTCTTTCAATCTTCCAGGGGTTCCAATTACAAAGTTTGGTTTATATTTCAGTTCTTTTACTTGTCTGAAAATACTTGTTCCTCCAATACATAATGAGGTACCGATTCTCATACCTTTTGTAAACTTCATAAATTCTTTATTTATTTGTTCAGCTAGTTCTCTTGTTGGGGTAACAATCAATACTTTTTGATTAGTATCTTTTAAATGTTTATCAATTAAAGGGAGTAAGAATGCAGCTGTTTTTCCAGTTCCAGTGTTTGCAAGACCAACGATGTCGTGCCCTGCCATAATCATTGGAATAGATTTGTCTTGAATCGGTGTTGGGTTTACATAACCTAACTCCAATACATTATTAAGTAATTGTTGATTAAAATTAAAGTCAGCAAAAGAGTGTGTAATTTCAACTTTCTCTTCTTTAACTTGAGCATTTTTGATTTTTACTTTTGAATCCTCAACTAGTCTTACTAATTCTGAAGGAGACCAAACCATTCTTCTTTTTAAACCACCGCCATTGTTACCAAATCTTCTTCCACTACCAGAGTTTCCAAATCTTCTATTTCTAAATCCTCCTCCGAAGCTTCTTCTTTCTTCTCCGTTATTTTCTGTTCTACCCTCAAAATTTGGTCTACCAAAGTCTCTTCTTGGTTTGAATTCTCTTCTTTCACCGCTGAATTCTCTTTTTTCTCCACTGAATTCTCTTCTTTCACCGCTGAATTCTCTTCTTTCACCGCCAAAGTTTCTATCATTTGAGAAACTTCTTCTTGGCTTGAATTCTGATCTTTCTCTATTCTCAAAACCATTTCTTTCAAATCTACCTTCTCTTCTATTTTGAGATTGGTAAGAATTGGTTGGGTTTGAAGATTTAGTTGGGTCAAATTCACCATTACCACTATAAGAATTATTATAGGAGCTAGTTCTTTCCCTTCTAAAATTTGAGCCACCGTTTGAACCACCGAAAGATGGTCTGTTGTTACTTCTATTATTGTTTTTTTTAAAATCTTTCATATTTTCTTTCTTCGCTTCAACTTTATTAACAGACCAGGCATTACTTTAGCCTTAAAATAAGATATTAATAAGTCATTAATATAAAAAATTGAAGTGATAATTGAAAATAGATATTTAAAGTCAATTTGTTATATTTTGAATTGAAAGTCTATAATACCACAAAATTCCAAAAAACTATAGGATATGTTCTTTTTTAAATTTTATGAGGTATAATGAAGAGTCATGAATTCAAGTAATAATATTAGAAATATTGCCATCATAGCCCACGTTGACCACGGAAAGACAACCTTGGTAGATGGACTTTTAAAACAATCTAAAACATTTAGAGAAAATGAAGCTTTAATGACTTCTTCCCTTATTCTGGACTCAAACGACCAAGAAAGAGAAAGAGGAATTACAATTTTTGCTAAAAATATCGCAGTAAATTATGGAGAAACAAAGATTAATATTATTGATACCCCAGGTCACGCGGACTTCGGAGGTGAGGTAGAAAGAACCTTAAACATGGCTGATGGAGCATTACTATTAGTTGATGCTCAAGAAGGCCCAATGCCTCAAACAAAATTTGTTTTAAAAAAAGCACTTGAAATAGGAATTAAAATCATCGTTGTTATCAACAAAATTGACAAAAAAGATGCCAGAATTGACCAAACAATCAATAAATTATCTGATTTGTTTCTAGAATTAGCTGTTTCAGACGATCAACTAGATTTCCCTATTATCTATGCAATTGGAAGAGATATGAAAGCATGGAACGAACTTCCTGCTGATTCAAATTCGGCAGCAGATCTTTCACCCGTTTTTGAAGCTATTTTAAAATATATCCCGTCCCCAAAAATTCAAGACGGACCATTTAAAATGCAAGTAACAACTCTTGACTGGGATTCTTTTAAAGGAAAATACTGTATTGGAAGAATTATTTCAGGAAGTGTTAAGCCTGGAATGAATCTAAATTTAATTATCAATGGAAAAATTGAAAAAGCTACCACAGATAAAGTTTATGTTTCACAGGGTCTAAAAAGAGTAGAAGCAAATGAAATAACTGCTGGAGATATTGTAGCTATTACTGGAATTAAAAATGGAGGTATAGGAGATACACTTGCTGATTTATCCATCACAGAGGGACTTCCATCAATGGATATTGAAGAACCAACTTTAAGTATCTCTATCGGACCAAATACCTCACCATTTATGGGTAAAGAAGGTAAATTTCTAACCTCAAGACAAATTTTAGAAAGAGTTGAAAAAGAATTACAAACAAATGTAGCAATGAAATTTCAAATTCTTGATGATGGTCAATATATTATCTCAGGAAGAGGTGAATTACACATTTCAGTATTTTTAGAAACCCTGAGAAGAGAAGGATTCGAGCTTACAGTAGGTAAACCTAGTGTAATTACAAAAAAAATTGATGGAAAAGAAATGGAACCAGTTGAAGAGCTAACAATCGATGTTCCTACTGAATATGTAGGATCAGTAAAATCCGAGGTTGGAAGAAGAAAAGGTATGCTTACTTTCCAGGACGAAGTTTCTGTAAGCACAACTAGATTGATTTTTGAAATCACAACCAGAGGAATTCTTGGATTAAGAGGTTCTTTGATGACACTTACAAAAGGAACTGCAATTGTTTCCTCTATCTTCTTAAGATATGATCCTTCAGGAGGGGCCTTAGCAAAAACAAGAAAAGGGGCACTTATTGCTACAGCACAAGGAAAAGCTTCTACTTATGGTATTCATTTAATACAAGATAAAGGACCAATTTTCTTATCCCCAGCAGAAGAAGTTTACGAAGGAATGTTAATTGGAATTAATGGAAGAGAAGAAGATTTAGAAGTTAATGTTTGTAAGGAAAAAGCTCTTTCAAATGTTAGAAGTGCAGGTGAGGAAGGATTATTACTAACTCCTCCTACTATTTTTTCTTTAGAGCAATCATTAGATTTCTTAGAAGACGATGAATGCTTAGAAATCACACCTACCAAGCTAAGATTAAGAAAAAAAACTCTTAATTCTCAACTAAGATCTAGAGAAAGAAAAAGATAATTTTAATCTAAAGATTTCATTTTAAGATTTATTTCAAAATAAAATTTAAGAATAGTTTACTTAATTAATTTAAAAATTTGGTAATCGGTACCTGATGTAAGTAATTCGTACCTAAGCATATCCACCGGCAATACTTTATCAATTTCCTGAGAATTATTAATAACAACATAAAACTCAGCAGGTTTTTTTGGATCCCAGTCAGTATAGGAATAACCAAACAAGTAATATTCTGCTACAACCTTATTCTCATTGGTTGTAAAAGAAGGAACTCTCTTCTGCTTTCTCATAAACTCGCCAATCTCTTTCCAGGACCTGTTATAAACAAAACCGTAAATAGGAGTTGAGTAACCTTTATTTATTTTTAACTGCGAAATACCTAAAAGTTTTGAGTCCAAAAATGGATATCCAAAATTAAATTTTGGTAAAAAAACAGAAAGTTGAACAATAGAAACGAAAATTAAAGATACAAAACCTAATGAATAAGACCAAATTCTCTTTAGATTATCAAAACCTATTCCAGCCAGAATAAATAGCGGAAACAAATAATTATGAACATGGGTTCCGGGGATTAAAACAAAAAAATCCAAAAGAATAAAAGGCCAAAAGAACCACCTACCATAAGCATTTTTTTCAGAAGGAGATGATTTGTAATAACCATAAATCGATAAAACTGAAATTAATATTAAATAGATGTAAAGAGGATTGTATAGTAAAAAAGTATAAGGTGTATAACTTGGTAAATACTCTTTTCCTACCACCCTTTTTGCAAGATACCCAGCTGTGTTTTCAGAAAAAAATCCCAAATAAATTTGAGGACCGTAGAATGTAAATGCCAAAGAACATGATACAAAAAACATTAATATTGCTTTTTTGTATTGTTTGAAAATCAAAAATAAGGGTAGCAGAAAAAACAAAATATCATAATGAGTTAAAAGACCCAAAGTAAAGAAGATTGCTGAGAAGGTAAAGTATAATATTTGTTTTTTCTTAACTTGCTCATCTATTAATTTTTTAAAGAAGATTAGAGTTAGAAATCCAAGTACTAGATACACCATCTGATATTGAGCAGTTCTACTAAAAGCAATGTAAATACCGTTGAGTGAAACTAGAAAAGTTGCAAAGATTGAAGTATTAAAATTATATTTTAATGTAACTCTTACAAAATAATGAAAAACAAAAACTAAAATTAATCCAAAAACCGCAAATGGAAGTCTAATAGAAAATTCATCAAAACCACCAGTTATATTTTCCGCAAACCAGACAATTAAAAACTGAACTGGACCTTTTCTCTGTTCCATCAGGAAATCAAAAGCGGATTGATCTTTTCTTAAAAATAAAGTTTTAATTTCATCACCATAAAAGTGATGGAAACCTAAATCAGTGAATCTTAAAACAAAAGATAAAGCAGCTAGAACAACCAGTAAAAGAATTTCTTTATACTTAAAGCTAAATTTATTTTCTGTTTTTTGAGCTATGTTTTTCATTTTCTTTTTTTGGTAACTATCCAAATTTTAACCTTTGGAGACCCTTCGTCCAATATCTTTTGAACAATTTTATATTGTCTAGGTCTAATATCTTTAATAAAATTTTGTGGATTTTTTATTCCGATATAATAAAACTCATCACCCTCTCCATATTTGTGATGTAAATAAAATTTAGAGATACCATCATCTTCATTACTCAAATATTTTAACTCCTTACCATATTTTTTGTTTTCATTAGTTAAAAATTGATTTATTTCTCTCCAATTCCTGCTATGAGGAAAACCAAACAAAGGTAACTTTTCTTCTTCACTATAATCATATTCTTTAGTGTTCAAAAATAAAATTTTGTCAGACTCGAATGGATACTCGTTTTTGTTATCTACAAATAAAATATAAGTTTGGTAAGTTAAAAAAAATAAAATCAAGGAAACAGGAAGAAAACGAAATTTTTTTAAATTAAATGCAGTTATATAAGGAATTTTTTTGAGTAATAAATCCCAAATTTCTGTCAAAAAAATCCCCATCATCACAAAAGTTGGAATTAAAAAATTATAAATATGAGTTCCAGGCTTTTTAAAAAATAAATAAAATAAGATAAAAACACTGAGGAACCAAATATTAAGATGAAGATACTTTTTAAAGTAAAAAAGGGAAAAAATTAAGGAAGGTATTAGTACCCAAAAGAATAAAAATGGATTATATAAAACTATGTAATTGTAGTAAGTTTCAATACTACTACTTAAAAAATCTATTCTTCTCTTCAAATATTCCTGATTATTAGAATTGTTCGAAAGGTTTTCTAAATAAAAAAACATTAAAGTTCCTAAAATTGTTAAACAAGAAATCAAAAAAGTAGATGTAACAATAAAAAAATCTTTCCATTTTTTTTCATGAATAGATTTAAAAATAATTATTGAAGCCAGCAAAGGAAGATAAAATACTGCATCCCAATGAGATAAAAATGAAAGAATAAAAAATAAAGTTGATATAAAACTAAAGAGGATTTTCTTTACTAAGTTTTCTTGTTCAAAAATTTTTATAAAAATTAAAATACTTAAAAAAGAAAAAAACATGTTTAAGTTTTGGTACTGTGCAATCCTTGAAAACCCAAAGATAAAGCCATTAAAAGAAAATATGAATGAAGAAATAATACCTATCTCAAAACTTTTTTCCAAATTTCGAGTAAGTTTTATCACTATTAAATAAAATAAATAAACATTTACAACTGAAATTAAAGTAAACGGTACTCTGTGAAGAAGTTCGTTTGCGTAATCTTGAGTAAAATAATACATGAAAGATCCGGTTAAAAACTGCATAGGACCTTTTCGCTGTCTGAGAAAGAAATCTGAGGAACTTTCCCCTTCTTTTAAAATCATAAATGACTTATATTCATCAGGGATATAATCTGAGTAACCTAGGTCCCAAAACCTAAGAAAAAAAGATAGAGCTAATAAAAGCAATAGTAAGGTAAATTTATAATACTTTTTTAACAAACTTTTCAAGTCCATCATCAACATTATAATAGAATTAGAGTATAATTGCATAGATTATGAAAGAAAACCTATCTAATTTAGAAATTTTAAGACACTCAACAGCACACCTTTTAGCCGCAGCTGTGATGGAACTCTACCCTAACACTAAAAATACTATCGGACCAGCAATTGAAAACGGCTTTTACTACGATTTTGACTTTGGAGATATCAAACTTTCTTCAGAGGATTTACCAAAAATTGAAAATAAAATGCATGAAATTATTAGCTCTTGGTCTTCTTTTGATAGATATGAAGTAACTGCTGAACAAGCATTATCGGAATTTTCAAATAATGAATACAAAAAGGAACTAATTAACGAGTTTTCAAGTCAGGGTTCCGAAATAACTATTTATCAATCAGGTAACTTCAGAGATCTATGTAGGGGAGGTCATGTTGAAAATCCTGCTAAAGAAATAAAAAACTTTAAACTTCTAACAGTTGCGGGAGCATATTGGAGAGGAAGTGAGAAAAACAAAATGCTTACAAGAATTTACGGGACAGCCTTTGAAACTGCTGAACAGCTAGAAACCTACTTAAATATGCTTCAAGAGGCAGAAAAAAGAAATCATAAAAAGCTTGGTAAAGAATTGGAACTTTTCATGTTTCACGAAACAGCTCCTGGACTTGCTTATTTTCTACCTAAAGGGGTCAAAGTTTATAACGAATTAGTTAACTATTGGAGAGATGAGCATGAGAAATATAATTATCAAGAAATATTTTCACCCCTTCTAAATAAAAAAGAACTTTATGAGACCTCAGGACATTGGGAACACTACCAAGAAAATATGTTTCTATCTCAAACAAAGGAAGATGAGACATATGCCCTTAAACCTATGAATTGTCCAAATGCTATGGTGGTTTTTGGTTCCAGAACTAGATCCTATAAGGAACTACCATTAAAATTAGGCGATACAGATGCACTTCACAGATTCGAGTTGTCAGGAACTTTAAATGGACTTCTAAGAATAAGGGAGTTTAGACAAGATGATGCTCACATATTTATTACTGAAGACCAGATCAAAGAATCATTTAAAGAATTATTTGATATAACTGAGAAATTCTATTCTGTTTTTGGTTTAAATTATTCATTTAGATTAGGCACAAGACCTGAAAGTTTTATGGGTGACCCTAAGCTTTGGGATATTGCTGAAAAAGAACTCGAAGAAATCCTTAAAGAAACTGGTAAAGAGTTTTTTATTTTAGAAGGTGATGGGGCATTTTATGGTCCAAAAATTGACATTTTAATGAAAGATTCTTTAGGAAGGGACTGGCAAATGGGAACAATTCAATTAGATTTTCAACTTCCAAGAAGATTTAACCTGAAGTATACAGATAAAGATGGAAGTGAAAAAACACCAGTTGTTATCCATAGAGTAATTTATGGTTCTTTCGAGAGATTTATTGGGATTATCACAGAACACTTTGGAGGGGCTTTTCCAATTTGGTTATCGCCCGTTCAAGTAAAAATAATACCAGTTTCTGAGAAATTTGAAGAGTATGCTAAAGAGTTAAGTACAAAATTAAAATTTGAAAAAATTAGAACAGAAATTGATTTAAGAAATGAAACATTAGGTGCGAGAGTTAGGGATGCCCAAAATGAAAAGGTTCCTTATATGGTTATTGTGGGACAAAAAGAAGTTGAGACCAATACTATTACATTAAGAAAACGAAACTCAAAAGATCTTCAACAAATCGAGAAAAATGATTTTATTAAACAAATTACCTCGAAAATATCAAATAAAGATTTAGAAATTTAAATTGGCTGGGGAATAGGGATTCGAACCCCAATTACCTGGGCCAGAACCAGGCGTCCTGCCGTTAGACGATTCCCCAATAATAGGTGTGCGGTCGGAGAACCCGACCGCATTGGCAGAGTGGTTTTATAGACAACCTAATCCTGGTTGCGAGGATGCACCTCTTACACTACCTACATCTGCAATGGCAATTTTAACATAAAGAACAATTTGCACTTAAAAAATAAATAGTGTACATTAGTAAGAGTATGTATTTTGAAAGGCCCCAAATGTT
>JAUMAA010000001.1:0-104197 GCA_032117075.1 Patescibacteria group bacterium | reverse complement strand
AAAAAATAACAAAGGAAGTACAGTTCTCATAGTATCGATTGTAGTTGGTGTTCTATTGCTCTCGGTTGGAGGATATTTTGGATACAATTGGTATCAAGATAAACTTCTTAAAGAAAGAATTGCTAAACTTGAAAAAGTCCAGGATGCTTTTGAGGATTTAGAAGAAGCATATACATTTTCTGGAAACTTTGATCCAAATCAATTAGAAAAGTATAAATCTCAATTGAAAGAAATTGAAAATTTAAATAAGAATTTAGAAGATCTTGAAATCGATAAAGAAGTAGAAAGTGAAGTTAAAAAATGTACCGAGGTTTCAAAAGGAGTTGTTACAGAAATAAATAGATTATTAGAAATAGTAGAGAGAGTTAAAAATAGAGGAAATTCTACTGCAGAAGAAGTTAGAGAAATTCAAACAATTGAAAACAATATAGATAAATATATAAGCTCAAAAAGTTGCGAAATAGCTGAAACTGAAATTATTGATTTAATCAAAGATTTGAAGAAAAAATAATATTAATTATTTTGTTTCAAGAGGAGGGTGCTTTTAGCACCCTCCTCTTTTTTATAGAAATTTAAAAATAAATAATGTACATTAGTAAGAGTATGTATTTTGAAAGGCCCCAAATGTTAAAAAATAACAAAGGAAGTACAGTTCTCATAGTATCGATTGTAGTTGGTGTTCTATTGCTCTCGGTTGGAGGATATTTTGGATACAATTGGTATCAAGATAAACTTCTTAAAGAAAGAATTGCTAAAGTAGAAAAGGTTCAAAGTGCTATTTTGGATTTAAATAAATTATACAATAGTGCATTTTTTGGAAACTTTGATATCAGCCAAATCGAAAAACTTAAATCTCAATTGAAAGAAATTGAAAATTTAAATAAGAATTTAGAAGATCTTGAAATCGATAAAGAAGTAGAAAGTGAAGTTAAAAAATGTACCGAAGATATAAAAGGACTTGTAAAAGATTTTAATAGAATATTTGAGTTTAATGAAATTATAAATAAAAAAGGTTCTCTTACCCCGGCAGAAACTAGAGAAGGTCAAAATATTTTGAATAATTTACAGAAATTTGATGATTCAAAAAGTTGCGAAAAAGCTGAAACTGAAATTAATGATTTAATCAAAGATTTGAAGAAAAAATAATATTAATTATTTTGTTTCAAGAGGAGGGTGCTTTTAGCACCCTCCTCTTTTTTATAGAAATTTAAAAATAAATAATGTATATTTATAAAAGTATCTGTAAAGAATTTTATGATTAATAATGAAAGGTAAAATATGAATCCAAACGACAACCAAAACCAAACAATACCAGTAGATAACACACCGCAAGACGGAGTAAACTCAATAGCATCAAAAGAAGAGATTCCGTTAAGTATAGAAAAAGTAGAAGAAGAAGAAAAACCAGACCTACCTATTGCTGAAACTCAACCAGTAACTAGTATTTTTTCTCAAAACTTAAATGTTAAACCATCACAAACCGAAATTGGGGAAACAAAACCTGATGAAAATAAGGTTGAAGGGGTTTCTATTGCAGAACCAACAAAGATAGATTCTTCCCAAGACACTAAGGATTTATATAACTTCCAAACAAATGCAATAAACACCAATGCAAATGTAAATATCAACGATTTCATGATAAATGAAGAAAAAAATACAAGCCTTCCTGAAATCTCTAATCTTGAAAGTACTAGTGTTTCATCTGAAACATCTTCAATTTCAAATAATGCCCCATTAGGGTTGCCAACGGCAGAAACAACCTCAAGCACAGGACCAGTGATAGAAAGTACAACTGAACCAACTCCGACCCAAATCCCTACACCAAATCAACCAGGATCAAATAGCACTATTATTATAGCTGTTCTGGGGGTAGTAATTGCAATTGGATTAGTTGCCGGAGCTTACTTTGTGTTCATTAGGAAACCTTCTGAAGGATCCCAAAACAACTATGTTGCTGAGAACTTTAAGACAGAAAAAATAGTAGTATCTCAAAAAACTGAAATTAAAACATTAACAATCGATGAATATAAAACAACTGTTAAATCTTATATCGAAAGATATAACAATAATGTCAGGAACTCAAAAGTTAAATTAGCAACCCAAAACCTTACTGAAAATCAAAAACTTGAAGTCTATATTGAATACTCTTCAGAACTTTTAGATATTTATACTGAGTTACAAAACCTAAAAGTTCCTGAAACATTTAAGGATTCCCATGACAAATTAACTCTTTCTTTATATGCATTGAACTCACTATACGATACTTTAGTACTTGATATAAGAAATAAAACGCTAACCCCAGTAATCGAAAAACAAATTATCGATTCAATAGGAAAAGCTGAGCAAACTGCAGCCAATTCATTTAACGAAATTGCAAATTCTCAATAAAAATTGCTTAAAAGATGGACCGAATTTTGAAATTTATTTTTTCAAAATTCGGTCTGCTAAAAAAACACACAAACCTAAAACAAAAGGATAAACAACTAATAATATTATCAGATTTTCAATTGAAACTTTTGAAAAATCTCTTAGTGAAAGTAAATCATACCAAGTCATAATTCCATTACTTCTCATCATGACATTAACAAATATTGAAATAGTAAGAATCACATAACCATATAAGAATATTTGAAGATATTTCATTTATTAATAAGCTTTAGAAAATAAAGTCTTAACACCTTTCTTGTTTGATATTAAAGAGTTGCCATATTCATTAGAAAACTTAAACGGCATACATCTTGAGGTTGCTTTAGTCTCCTCTTTAATTCTTTCTTCAATCTTTTCGTCACCATCCCAGTAAGCAAATACACTATTATTTTTTTCAATTTCTTTTTTAAAATCTTCGTAATTTTCTACAGTAGGGATATTCTGAAAGGTTCTAATATAAGAGTTATGAAGAAGGTTTTTTTGTACCTGCTCTAACCTTCCCAAAACATAATCAACTAAAGCATTATCTCCAACTGTTTCTTTTTCTAAAGTTTGCCTGGTATTAACAATATAAGAAGACGACTCGACATCTTTTGGACCGACCTCAATTCTAACTGGAACTCCTCTTTTTTCCCAATAATAGCTTTTTTCACCAAAGTTTTTTTCTGATTTATCTATCTTCACTCTTACTAAGTCTGTTGCTTTTAATTTATTTTCTAAGTCATCACATTTTTCTAAAACTAATCTTTTCTTATTTTCATCTGATCCAAAAATTGGAATGATTACAACTTGAATTGGCGCAATTTTTGGAGGTAAAACTAACCCATTATCATCTGAATGAGACATTATCAAACCACCAATACTTCTAGTGGAAAGTCCCCAGGAAGTTTGAAAGGCAAACTCTTCCTTGGATTCTCTGTTTGAAAATTTAATATCAAAGCTTTTTGAAAAGTTTTGACCCAAATTGTGTGAAGTAGCAAATTGCAAAGCTTTACCGTCTTGCATGATTGCCTCGATGGTATAAGTTTTATCAGCCCCTGCAAACTTCTCTCTTTCAGATTTAACACCAGGAACAACTGAAATAGCAAGAAAATCCTCAGAAAATCTTTGATAAATTTCAAGCATTGCTCTAGCCCTTAGGTCTGCTTCTTCATAGGTTGAGTGAACTGTGTGACCTTCTTGCCATAAAAACTCTGTTGTTCTCAAAAACATTCTAGGCCGCATCTCCCATCTAACAACATTTGCCCATTGATTTATTAGTAAAGGTAAATCTCTATATGATGAAATCCAGTTTTTAAAAGTATCGTAAATAATTGTTTCAGAGGTTGGTCTTATAACTAAGTTTTCAGCTAAAGGTTTTCCCCCTGCAACGGTAACAACAGCTAATTCTGGGGAAAACCCCTCAACATGTTCAGCCTCTTTCTTTAAAAAACTTTCAGGAATTAAGAGGGGAAAGTAAGCATTTTCGACACCTGTTTCTTTAAATCTGGCATCCAATTCTTTTTGAATATTTTCCCAAATTGCATAACCATATGGTTTGATAACCATACTTCCTTTAACTGAACTATGTTCGGCTAAATCTGCAGAGTCGATAATGTCCTGATACCATTCTGAAAAATCCTCATTTCTAGGAGTAATTTTTTTTACCATATCAGTATTATATCTTAAATTTAAATAGTTTTTTATTGTATGATAATTATATGAGTCCCCAGGATATAAAACTAGAAAATTTTCCAAAAAAAATTCTTTCCGATATCTTTAATTCCCTAAGCGAAGGAGTGATATTGGTAGGTATAAACCAAAACATTATTTTTCTTAATACTTATTTAAAAGATTTTTTAGAAATCTACAATACAGAAAGTTTAGTTTTAACTGATGTTTTAAAAATTACAAAAAAGGATAGTGTGGTAGATTTAAATCAAATCTGTCCTTCGGCAGAAATAATTTCCAACGGATTAGTTTACTCTGAAAATGCATTATTTATAGAAACTTTTAAAGGACAAACTAAATTAGTAAAAATATCTTCTTATAAATATAAAGATTTTTTTGAAAACGATATTTCTTGTTTAATTACCATAACAGATGATACAAAAGAACAAGAATTAGAAAAGATGAAAATAGATTTCTCATCTCAGAGTGTTCATATTTTAAGGACACCTGTAAGTATAATCAGAAATAATATTGATTTCTTAAAGAGGGAGTCTTTCCAGAATAAATTGGATGAAAAGGAAAAAGAATTTATTAAAGGTCTTTCAGAAGGAGCAGATAGACTCCAAAATATTGTTGAAACAATGATTTCACTCAACGATATTCAAAACGAAAAGATAAGATTACTAAGTACATCTACTAATCTATTTTCTTTAACAAGAGAAGTAATTAAAGGTTTAGAAAAAACTGCGACAGATAAAAACTTAAAGATTTATTTAATCGAACCAATCTATGAAATCCCAAATTTAAGAATTGATTCACTGAAGGTTTATGATGTCATTGAAGCAATTATTAAAAATGCAATTAAATTTACCAGCGAA
This sequence comes from Patescibacteria group bacterium, assembly GCA_032117075.1. Classification (GTDB taxonomy): domain Bacteria; phylum Patescibacteriota; class WWE3; order UBA101185; family UBA10185; genus JAUMAA01. The sequence goes on along the minus strand of JAUMAA010000001.1, from coordinate 99,242 downwards.
GGAAATATAACAATTACTTTTGAAAAAAATTTGCAAGAGATAGCCTTAAAAATTACAGATACAGGAAAAGGAATTCCTGAAGCTGGTTTAAAAAATCTTTTTAACAAATTTTATCATTACAAAACAAGTGCTCTAAATATGGAAGAGGGTTTAGGAATTGGATTATATATCTGCAAAAAAATTATAGAAGCACATGGGGGAAATATTGAAGTAAGATCAAAAGAAAAAGAAGGAACTCAAGTACTACTTAAATTTCCAATTACTTTAAAAGTTTAAGTTTAACCTTTTATTTCGGTATATTTATCTTTAAACATTTTGATATTTTCTTTATTTGAACAAACAAGCTTAATAACATATTTAGGATTTTTAATTAATTTAAATAGTTCTTTAAAATCTTCGTATAAAAGAGATTTGGTTTCGTACAAACTCTGTTCCCTATCCTTAAATGTTCTACTAGTCATAAAATTTTCAAAACTATGAGCAAAGATTTCTGAATTTGAGTATATTTTTTTATAACTAGCGATTAATTGCTTCTTTAATCTTTCAAATTTAGTTTTTTTAAATTTAGATACCTCATAATTTTTTGAATAATTTAAAAAGGTTTTGAATGTTTCGTTGATAAGAGGATCCGACCAGCTTTTAAATAAAAGAGAATTATCAAATGCATAAATCTTGGCACTTGCTCCATAGGCACCATGATTGATTCTTATCTTCTCAAACAAATGCTGATTTAGATATTCCGACAAGAATTTCATTACATGCACTTTATTTTTTGGAAAGTTATTATATCTTGCAGCCATAAAGTTAAAGTTGGTATCGGAATTAATCTGATGATAAAAATTCAAGTTAGGGTACTCTTCTTTAAAATTAGGGTTAACAAAATAACTAATCTCTTTCTTATCAACTAAATTTAAATTTAGTTTCTTTACCATTTGTTTGATAGCAGAAAAATTTGATTTCTCAAATTTTTCTGAAGTTCCAAGATTTACAATCATTTTAGCTTTGAAAATAAATTGATGGATCTCTTCTAATTCTTTAACCAGAGTCTCAAACTCATCATTAAAATTTTTGGATATTTTTTCTAACTTTTTAACAAGAGATAATCCTTTTATTCCTTCGTAAACTTCCCCAAATGGAGTCATATATTTTCCTAAAAAATAAAAAGAATTTTCTCTAAAGTTACTATCAACACCATCTTTAGAAACCTGATAATATTCGTTTACTAAAAACTTTAACCTATCCTTATCTTCAAAAATTGTATGATTTATTAACTCATCAAAAATGTGTAATACATTTTCAAAATCCTCATGTAGGTATTTAAAGCTTAAATAAAACATGAGGAAGCTCTCCTCAGTTACTTGATCGTTATAGCTTTTAATATTCATTCTTAATGAACCAAGATATTTACTTTTTAAAAGATTAAATTTTTCAAAGTTATATTTTTTACTCGAAAGATAATATAAAACATATAAATAAATTGAAAAATATTCAAGTTTTTGAGTATCAATTTTTGAAATATCAAAACTCATCTCTACTCTTGTAATATTTTCACTTGCAACCAAAGTTCGATAAATATTATCTTCATATTTTGAGTGATAGTGAACAAGAGAAACCTCAAGATCTTTTGGTCTTATTTTTTTCTGAAATTTATAAATAACATCTTTTTTAGGAATTTCTTTCCACTCTTCAAACTCCAAAATTTCTTTATCTAATTTTTTTAAGTCAACTAATCGTAATTTATCTTGAAGTTTAATTTCTAAATCTTTTTTATAACCCTCAATAACATTGGCAGAGGGTCTTAGAATATAATCCAAAACTCTTGGGTTATCAATAAACTTATTCTTTAAAAAATTTTCAAGTTTTTTGCCTTTTAAGTATTTTTTAATTACTCTTAATACTTTCAGAGTTTTAAAATAATCAACTGGATTTTCTCCAAACATAAATTTGGTTGAGGAGTCTACAATGTAATTAATTCCCTGACCTTCAAAAAAATTAAATTCTTTTGATGAAAACTCTAGTTTTTTATAGACTGTTTTTTTAATTTCAGAATCAATTCCCTTAGAAAGTTTTTTTAAATTCTTGTTAAAGATATTGCTAATCTCTTCAATATTTTTTTCCTCAAGACCTCTAAAATCAATCTTAAAATATGGAACATTATTAAAATTATCAAAATAATAATTTGAGATACCGTTAATTAAACCTGAATCTTCTAAAGCTCTTTTCATCGGTGAAAATTCATATTTAAATAGTAAATCTGTTAGAAACCCAAAAATAATTTCTTCTTCATAAGAAGGATTATCGAAGACTATTGATTTAGAATAACTTACAAAACCATCCTCCAAATAATCCTGATATACATCTTCTAGCTTTTTGGGTTCTGTAATTGATCCGACAGAACTTTCAATATTTATATCTCGGTATTCGAATTCAGAAAAATATTCATCTAGTCTTTCAAAAACTTTTTTCTTATCAATTTTTCCATAGATAATAGTGTATGAATTTGAAGGATGGTAGTACTCCTCATGGTATTTTCTAATATCGTGAACACTTAAATCAACTATATCAACCGGATCACCGCCTTGAAGGTGAGCAAATGTAGAATTTGGAAAAAGACTTTTTAAATTATCATAGTAATTTTTTCTATCGTAACCTAACAAAGAATCTTTCATTTCATTGAATACAATTCCATTAAAGTCATACTTATCATTTTCTTTTTTATAAAAAAAACCTTCTCTTTTAAATGTATTTTCTTCAATTTTTGGAAAGAAGACAAAATCAAGATAAATATCTAAAATATTTAAATAATCCTTTTTAAAAGAACTGGAAAAATAATACATAGTCCTATCCTGAAAAGTGCCCGCATTTAAAAATGTTGCTAAAGAATTATTGAGTAAGTAATCTAAATTTCCGTGCTGATTATATTTTCTGGAACCTTCAAAAACAGTATGTTCAAGAATATGTGTAATACCCCTAGAGTCCGAAACTGGGGTTTTAAAATAAATCCCAAAAGCCGCATTTACATTCTCACAATCATAAAATAAGACCTTAGCTTTTGTTTTTTTATGCTCATAAAAATAGGCTTTCGTCTTTTTTTCGGAAATTTTATCTTTTTGATATAAATGGAATTTATCTGAAATTGAAAAACTCATAAAAACATTATAACAAAATAAAATTTAAGATAACTATTGTATAATTGGGGCATGAATGAAAAATTTTTAAAATTTCTACCTCTTCTAGGAATAGTAATGGTTATTGTACTTCTCTATGTAACCAGTACTCCGCAAGAAAATAATAAGGATCTTAAAAATATCCTAAATAACAGTACAACACAACCAGTAAATAGTAATAATTTAGAAAGCAACCCAAATATGCAAAAAACTCAAATGCCTTTACCTACCCAAACAATAGATCCTACCAAAAATTATTTCGCAAAATTTGAAACTTCCCAAGGTAGTTTCAAAATCAAACTTTATGCGAAGGAGGCACCTCTTGCAGTAAACAATTTTATTTACCTAGCAAATAACAAATATTTTGACGGTTTGATTTTTCACAGAGTTATTAAAGACTTTATGATTCAAGGAGGTGATCCATTAGGAAACGGAACTGGTGGTCCAGGATATTCATTTCCTGATGAGCAATCTGGAAAAAAATTAGTAAGAGGATCATTAGCAATGGCTAATGCAGGACCAAATACTAATGGTTCCCAATTCTTTATAGTTACTGCAGACAGCACCCCATGGTTAGACGGAAAACATACAAATTTTGGAGAGGTTTCTGAAGGGTTGGATATAGTTTTGAAAATTGGAAATACAAAAACTGGAACAGGTGATAGACCAGTTGAAAATATATTGATCTCCAAAGTAGAAATTATTACAGAATAAAAGTGAGTTTAAATCAGACAGATTTTGGAAATATCTATTTTAAAAATCCAAAAGAGATATTTTCTCCAAAATCTGTCGATGAGCTTAAACAAATAGTTTCCAAACTTTACCAAGAAAATAAAAAGATAACAATTAGAAATACCGGTCATTCTGTTAATGGACAAACATTAACCGAGGATTACCAAATAAATCTATCAAATCTCAAAAAAATTTATTTTGATAAGAAAAATTTAGAGGTAACAGTGCTTGCTGGAAACACATGGTCAGAAATTTTCCAAACAATTAATTTTCCCAAATATTCTTTGGCAGTTTTTCCCAATAACCCAGGTCAAAAAATTCAAATTGGAGGAACAGTAAGTGTTGGAGGTATAGGACCTTATTCATTCAAAAATGGAGGCCTATGGGATCAAATAAAAAAGCTAAAGATAATAACACCTTCGGGAGATGAGCTAGAATGCAGTCCAGAAAAAAATCCTGACTATTTTAAATACTCGGTCGCAGGATTTGGAAAAATAGGAATTATTTCTGAAATAACTTTAAAAGTAGTACCATCCTTCGAAAAAATCTCGGTACTTGAAGTTTTAAACTTCTCAGACGAAAGCTATTTTGACAATATTAAGAAAATACTTTTTAATGAAAAAATTGTTGGTGTAAGCGGAATTTCAAAAGGAGGGAGTTGGTTTGGACTAAAACCTAATGCTTTGATGTTAATTTTTGAATCAAACAATATGGAACAAGAACTAGAAGAGGTAAAAAAGCAATTATCTTCAGGATATAAAATTATTTTAAAAGAACATAATCAAGAATACTTTGATTTTAACTTTACCTATACTGAAATAAATAAAAAACAAATTTTCGAATATTATCCAATTGATTTAAATAAAGACCACTTGCAAGGAATTCATCCTTGGTCTGACTACATTTTTGATTTTGAAAATTATCAAAACTTTCTTCCAATTCTTAGAGAGGTTATCAAAAACTACGATTTAGAAAAATATATTCTTACGCAATCTTTTTTTAACGGTAAAGCAAGTATTAATATGATGCCTACTTATATAGGAAAACATTTAGGAAATGATTTTCCCCTAGTTCCAGAAGTAAATAAAATTATAAATGAGTACTCCTATGGAATAGGTTTTATGCCTACAATTCCAGTTACACAAATTAAAAAAACTCTAAACGCAATTAATGATTTAACAAATATTACCTATCAATTAAAAGGTAAAAGATATCTTTATGGAATACATAATTTGAATGAAAAAAATCTAGAGGATCAATTTGGAAGAAATGTACTAGATAAATGGGTGAAATTAAAAAAAGAAACAGATCCGAAAAATTTATTAAACCCTCATGTTATTTTTCAGTAATTCTCTCAAGTTCATAATTTGAAGGTTCAGTCAAAATAGTACCGTCAGTAAAAACAATTGTAGGTATAATTCTAAGACCATTATTTGTTTCCTCAACAAATTTGGTATTTTCTAAATTATCATCGATATCCTTAAATTCAAAATTAATATTGTGTTGATTAAAATATGAGATTGTTCTTAAAGTATCTGGGCACCACATTGCCCCATAAACTAAAATTTTTTCGTTATTCATAAAATTATTTAATCATATATTCTTTATTTGATAAAGATTATTTAAAATAAATCCATTATTTTCGTAATATTTTCTGGTTCCAATTGCTGAAATCACTGCTAATTTTTTGTAATTATTTTTCGAAGCAATCTCTTGGGCTATTTTAATTAAATTTTTACCTAAACCCTGGTGCTGTGTCATGTTTGAATTTTTTTTACCTACTTCCAAGCTTTGTCCGTAAATATGGATCTCTCTTATCATCGCACAATCTTCAAGTTCTCGTATGAAAGATGAAATTTTTGGTAAAGAAAGTCTTAAAAATCCAAAAATTTCATCTTTATCATTTACATACTCAATAAAAAATTCCTTTGTAGAGGTTGTATCGTATTCAGTTACTTTGGTAGAAATATCTCCAGAGAATTCTTTATTTTTAATTTCCCTACTTCTAATTTCTTTAACTTCTAAATTATTTTTCTTTATCATCTCCTCTACAATTTGTCTAAAATTAGTCAATTTATTACCTACTACAATATCTGTAGAAGGAATATCTCTAATAATTCTAGTTAATCTGCAATATCTAGGTGTGTTAACTATATGATGCGAGATAACATCCCCTAACTCCTCATGTGTATAAGGTTTCCATAAACCATCTTGATAGAATTTCATTAGTTCAGCAGTTTTAATCAAACTACAAGGATAGATTTTTAATTCGTCAGGTCTAAAATTAATTTCATTAAACATTTTTTCAAAATCCTTTTTATCCAATTCCGGATTAGAACCATATAAATTTGGCATATAATGCCCATGAATTTTAAAACCAGCTCTTCTAATAAGTTCTAAAGCTTCAATTGTTTTTTTTACATCATGACCTCTTTTATTTTTTTTCAGAACCTCATCATTTAAACTTTGAATTCCGATTTGAATTTTAGTAGCACCTAATCTTCTTATTTTTATTACTTCCTTTTCATTTACCTCATCGGGCCTTGTTTCAATTACTAATCCAACACATTTAGATTTTGATACTTCATTTAATTTATGAACTTCATCTAGATCTTCAAAAGTGGCATTTTCATTCAAAAGATTTCGTGTATTTTTAATAGCATTTGAAATAATTTGGTTATAGCTTTTTTCAATCTTAGCTCCATCAATTTCTTCTAGTTTCTCCTCCTCAAAAGGTAGATTTAAATACTTGTCTTTAATCATTTCATTAGAGTTATATTTTTCAAACTCATTTAAAGCGTCAAAGCATCTTTTTACAAACCAAATTTGATAACTTTCTGGATAGGATGACCAAGTACCTCCTAAAATTATTAATTCTATTTTATCGATTGGATGTCCCGTATTTTTAAAAGCTAACAGTCTATTGAATGTTTGTAAGTAAGGGTCAAATTTATTGGAAATAGCTCTCTGTGCCCCCGGCTCGTCGGATAAATAAGATTTAGGCATTCTGACATCATTTGGACAAAAAATACATTTACCAGGACACGGGAATGGTTTTGTTAAAACTGTAACTGGAGTAACTCCAGAAATTGTTCTTGTTTCCTTCATTCTTAATAACTTATAAAGATTAGCTTCCTCCTCTAAAGATAAATCTATCTCTAAATTCCTCTTTAAATCTTCATAGGTGGTAAGAAGGACACTTTTAGAAAAAACTTCATTTTCTAAGGATTTGAATTTTCTGAGTAGTTTTTCGGTTTCTTTAAGATTTGAGGTTTTAATTTTAGAAATCTCTTGAATAACCTCTTTAATAGCACCTCTATTCAATTTTAGATCAATTCTTCTTTGCTGCATAAAAGTAACCTATATTATATAATTAAACCTGGAAATATGCTAAACAAAGGAATTGAAGAAATAATTGATTTAAATAACGAATTTTATCAAAATCATGCTGAAAGCTTTGATAGATCGAGGGAATTCTACTGGGAGGGTTTTTCAAATTTACTCAAATATATGAAAAATGACTCAAAAATTTTAGATTTAGGTTGTGGTAATGCCAGATTCTATAAATTCCTACAGGAAAACAACTTAAATGTAGAATATTTAGGAATAGATAGTAATCCAAAGTTCATTTTAGAAAATAAGAGCAAATATGAGGATGCATTATTTGAAGAGATTGATATTTTCAGGTCGATAGAAAAATTAAAAGATAAGTTCGATTTAGTTGTAATTTTTGGAGTTACACACCACCTTCCAAGTAGGGAATTTAGAAAATATTGGTTAAAAAGAGTCTCTGATTTATTAGAAAATAACGGTATTTTAGTTTTATCCTTTTGGAATTTTGATGAGACAAAAAGTGATCAAAAATTCAAACCAAGAGAATATGTTAGGGAAGAAGGGGATTGTTTTTTAGGATGGAAGAAGGACTACTCTTCCCATAGATTCTGTCATAAATTTAGTGAAAATGAAATTTCAGAAATAAAAGAAATTTATTCAAATTTTAAAGTCTTAGAGGATTTTCGAAAAGAGGACAATAGGTATTTAATCTTACAAAAATTTTAAAAGATTTTTTTAATTTTAGAAACAGATGAGGCGGAAGCATTTGCTTCCGCCTCATCTTAATTACTAATTCGAATTATTAATTATAGTAATTATTTTCTTTTAGTAGTTTTTTTAGCAGTTGTCTTTCTTTTGACAGTTGCTTTTTTTGTTGCAGTCTTCTTTGTTTTTCTCATCAAAGATTTTCCACATCCGCATGTTTGACACATAACTTAGTCCTTTCAAGAACCAATTAACTACTTAAGAGAAATTACTTTCTTTTAGTTGCTGTTTTTCTCTTAACTGTTTTTTTAGCAGTTGATCTTTTAGCTGCTGTTTTCTTTACTGTTTTTTTAACAGTCTTTTTTGCAGTTGCTTTTTTAGCTGTAGTTTTTCTAGCAGCTGGTTTCTTTTTTACTGGCATTTGGATTCACCTCCTTAGGATTGCTGGTGTTAATTTAAACACCTTGAAATAAATAGGCAAGAAAAAGTATTCATACTTATATTAAATAGAAAATAGCATTGATTGTCAATATCTTTTATATTTTGACAATACTTTTAAAAATAAATTTATGAGTAGGTTAAAAGTTATCACAAATAAAAAAACTAAAATTAAGTTCATTAAAAAAGAAACATAGTAATCTGAAAATAAAAAATTTTTAATCCGATTATAAAAAATTGAAAAGTCAATTATTGATAAATATAAAGAATTAACTGTCCATAAAAGTATTATTAAAACAAACATCAAGATAAAAATAAATTTAAAATAAACTATATCTGATTTTGATAAAAACATAGAATTGGATATTTGAGAAATTAAAAATAACTTGAGAATTTCAAACCAAGTTATATTTGAAAAATTTATATCACTAGCCAAGAAATATGTAATTACTATTCCAAAAATAAGAGGTGCAATTCCTACAAAAGCATTTCTAAAGGGATCAACTAATACAATTTCTGCACTACCAAATCTAATATGCTTATCTTCCGTTATCTCAGCTTTAATATTTAAAGCCTTAACCTTTACAAATAATATGGCTGCCATTAAAACATGAGAAAGCTCATGAACTAATGTTCCAGTAAATAAAATGAATCCAGCTACCTTTGCAGAAAAAGCAGAACCACGACCAGAAACCCCTGTTAAATGGAACAAATAACTATGAAATTTTTGGGATATAAAATTTAAAATTATAATTTGAAAGATAAATATCAAAATCCAAAATAAATTATTTTCATAAAACATGAATTAATTTTAGAATTAATTTTGAGAATAAGCATCAAATATCTTGGAGTAGAATCTCATGTTGTGAATTGTAGCTAATCTAAATGCGCTGACAGATTTGATTTTAAAAAGATAATTTAAGTAACCTAACGAATAATTTTGACATGTGTAACAATCGCAGAATTCAGAAATTTTTTCATTAGAATTAATAAATTTATCTTTACCTAGATACAGATACTTAAAAAAATTATCTTTTCTTAAATCATTTTGATTTCTAATTTCATGATTAAAAATATATAGTCTTTTATGCCTAGCATCCCTTGTAGGCAGTGTGCAATCAAAAATCTCCCAACCATAATCCATACACTTAACTACTTGATTTGGATCTCCAACCCCAAGTGCAAATTTATAATATTCATTTGGAATTAAATTGGCTAACTTTTCTGAAACTTCTAAGTCAAGGTTTCCACTTTCATCAATCATATAACCCCCAAATCCATAACCATCAAACCCAATTTCTAATAATTTATCAATACAATATTTTCTAAGATTAATTTTATCTCCCCCTTGAACTACTGCAAAAAGTAAGGGTCTATTTTCAGAAGTGTATTTATTTTTTTTAAGTAACTCTTCATATTTTATTTTACATCTTTTAGCCCATCTTACAGTTCGTTCAACTGTATCGAGAATTTTTTCATCGCTAACATTTGGAGGTGTAAAATCATCTAAACAAATAATGATATCAGATCCAATTTCAAACTGTGTTTGAATGCAGTCTTCGGGAGTAAATAACTTACCTTTAAGTTTTCCATAAGAAAAAACTACTCCATCTTCGGTAATTTTTCCTGCTTTTTTATTTCTGTGAATAAGGGAGAAAATTTGCCACCCACCTGAATCTGTGACAGTTAAGCCTTCAAAATTCATAAATTTTTTAACTCCCCCGAAATTCTCAATAACCTTACTACCTGGCTCGTTTAAAAGATGGTAGGTATTTACGACTACACCTCTAATATTTGAATTCTGAATATCTTTGGAATCGACAGATTTAACTACTCCAAATGTAGCATCAGTCAAGAATATAGGTAAACTATAGGTTTTATTTTTAGATTTTAATTTGGATTTCATTTGAAAAGAGGCAGGAAATTTAATCGAATATTAAGAAATTCTCTTTTTTCTCTTAATTGTTCTTTTAATCATTCTCTTTTTTTGTTTTTCTTTTCTTTTTTTACCTAATGCCATACTTTGTTATTATACCAAATTAATTTACTAATGAAACATTAAATTTTAGTCTTTTTATATTACCCTCTTCGTCTTCAATCTGCATGGTACCCTCGTTTCTATAGTAGTCGGCTAGTTCTTGAGAAAGAACTTCTTTAAGCTCCTTAATCTCTTTAACCTTATCTTTTAATTGCATTGTAATTTCCTTAACATGAGCTTTTTCTTCTATCTGCTCTTTTAGGATTTTACAGGCTTCTCTATGAAGTGTATTTTTATCTTTTAATTGAATGTAATGCTCGTCATTATCTAAGAAATCTTGCTTTGCTTTAGCAATTTTGTCTTTCTCATCTTCTAAATCTCTTATTACTTTTAATCTTCTTGAAATTAAATCTTGGCTCATGTATTTTATGCTATCACAAATTTTTAAAATCTGGATAGAGGAAATTTTGATTTTTCAAAATTTCCTCTTCAAAGTATTCTTCAGGAATTAAACAGTCCTCTTTTTTAGTCTCACCATCTTGAATTCTAATTAAATCTAAAATAATACAAGGTAGATTTATTTTTTCACTCAAATCTCTAGCTAAACCTCTAACATATAGTCCTCTAGTCATTACAACAGTTATCTCACAATAAATTAATTCAAATAATTTATTATTTAATTTGGAATCATATAAATTTATAATCTCAATTTGTCTAAAATTTCCATGTACTTGATTAATTTGATTTTGAACTTTTTCTAAAAAATCAGTACTTGAGATTTTTCCAAAATTTATATCTCTAACCTCTTTCACTTCACCATCAATAAAAACTTCTGGAACTGGAAGTCCCTCTCTCTCATACTGCCAAAGTGACTTTCCTTGAATCTTTTTAGAAGAAAAGTTAGGATACTTTTGATGATACTTTCCTTTAAATTTATTAATTGCCAAAATAATATCTTCTTCTAGATCTTTTAAATCTAGTCTCTTATCTGAAAAATCAGTTATAAGACCTAGGGCATCATGTGTATCGGTAGAAACTCCAAATAAAAATTTGAAATGATATGTTTTATCCTCAGAAATAAATTTTTCTTTATTTCTCGATTCTTCACCAACTATTATTTTAACTACTCCTTCAGCCAATGGGTCCAATGTTCCAGTGTGAGAAGTTGGTAAATTTAATTTTTCTGACACTCTTCTAGCTATAATAGATGAAGAGGTGCCAATTTTTTTCCAAAAAGGTAAAATATAAGTATCCATTGAGAAATATTATATGACAAAGTTAAACATTTTAGACATAGGAACAGGTGACGGTAGATTTATTTATAAATCTGCCGCCTTAAATCCTAAAAATATTTATATAGGTATTGAGCCCTCTGTGAACTTTAAAGAGTATCAAAGAGAGATAAACAGAAAAAAACTCAGTAATGCAACCTTAATTAATTCATCATTAGAGTCATTTGAAGCTAAGGATAATTTCTTTGATTATATTTATATTCACTTACCTTGGGGTGTGTTGCTCAAATATGTAGTCACAGTCGATAAAGATATTCTTAAAAAATTGACTAAAATGCTTAAAAAAGGTGGAGAACTAGAAATTGTTTTTGGATACGATCCTAAACTTGAAAAATCTGAAACTAAAAGATTAAATTTAAAAGAGTTAAACCTCAAAGAATTGGGATTTTTGAATGAGAAATATTCAAAAATCCCAGGTTTGGTACTAGAGCATTTTAAATTAATTTCCAATAAAGATTTAAAAGAAAGACAAACCTCCTGGTCAAAGAAGCTAGCTTTTGGAGGCCTTAGAAATTTCTTTCAAATTAATCTAATCAAAAAATAATTCAATCTCCTTGACTTTAATACTAATTAAATAAATAATAAATATATGAGATTATTATCTGCCAAAAATAATCAAGGTTTCACACTTTTAGAATTAATTATTGTGATGGCAATTATTGGAATATTGGCAGCCACAGTACTTCTTAATCCAGGAATTTTAGATAATAGAAACAAAGCTGTTGATACTGGAAATTTAGATATCGCATCTAAACTTCAGCAGCAAATTTATGGTTATTACATTACTAGTGGAAACACTTTGGCAACTACTGGATTAATCGATGCTTCCTTACTTGAACAATTAAAAACTGATAAAATTGTTTCTGTAGAAACAAACATACCTCTAGATACATTTTATTTAACTTATTCCGAAGAGGGTACACCAAATATCGGATTTAATCTTACTTCAACTCAATTTATAAATACATCAAAATGTTATCTGGAGACAGATACTTTAAATGCTAATGCTTCTTTCTCAGTTTCAACAACTGCTTGCAAAGAATCTAGCAAATTTTTTGTTCCATTTTCTGGAAAATTAGGTGGCGGTAGACAATAATTTAAAGTCTAGAACTTTGAATTTTATTTAACTTACCCATTTCAATTAAAAATCTACTAGGTAAGTTCATCTGAACATTTCCAAAATAAAGTCTTGCTTTAGCATTACTTAAGGTCAATTTTCTTCTTGCCCTAGTAATCGCTACATACATAAGCCTTCTCTCTTCTTCAATTTCAGTTGGGTTCATCAAACTTCTTGAATGTGGAAAAAGCCCTTCTTCCATCCCAATCATATATACATGATCAAACTCAAGCCCTTTTGCAGAATGTACGGTCATTAGAGTTACAGCTTCTACTTCACTATCTTTTGCTTTATTAGAAGATTCAATTAAAGAAACATTTTCTAAAAAGTCTGCAAGAAGTAAGAACTGAGAAGCTACGCTTCTTAACTCCTGTATATTTTCTATTCTGCTTTCTGCTTCTTCTGTTCCATCATTGATCCAAGAAATATAATTTGTTTTTTCTAAAACCATATCTAGAAGTTCTAAGGTTGAATGTAAGTCAGCACTTTGAATTAAATCTGAGAAAGGAAATTTAGTTTTTTGATCAATTAAATTTAAATCGAAATTTGCTTCTTTAATTTTTTCAATTGTTTTATCCCCAACACCTCTGGTAGGAGTGTTCAAAACTCTTTCCCACGATATAGAATCCTTAGGGTTATAAAAAACTTTTAAATATGAAACTAAATCTTTAATCTCTTTTCTTGAATAAAATCCAACACCGCCAAAAATTTTATAGGGAATCCCGCTTCGTATTAAATATTCTTCTATGGTTCTTGATTGAGCATTTGTTCTATAAAGAATAGCGAATTTAGAAAAATCTAGTCCTAAACTTCTATGTCTTTGGATTGAATCACAAACATACATTGATTCCTCATGTTCATTTAGACCTGTAAATAAATCAATCTCATCTCCTTCTTCATTATCTGTCCATAAATCCAAATGAATGTGTGAAGGGTTATTTTTTATAACCTTAACAGCTGATTCTAAAATCTTTTTAGTAGATCTGTAATTTTGATCCAAATGATAAACAATTAAATTTTTATAATCTTTTTCAAGTTGCAATATATTTCTATAATCCGCACCTCTAAAAGAATAAATTGCCTGACTCATATCTCCTACTACAAATAAATTTTTATATTTTTCAGCAAGCATTTTAGCTAGGGTATACTGAGCTTTATTGGTATCCTGATACTCATCTATTAAGATGAATTTAAAAGCATCTTGATATTTTTCTAAAATTAGAGGATGCTCTAAAAAAATTTTTAAGGTCATACCTATTATATCGTCAAAATCTAATGCATTATTTTCTCTTAATTTTTTTTGATAAAGAGGATATATTCTTGAAACATTTTTATAAAAAAAATTAAATGAAATTTTTGTGTATTCATTCTCATCAACCATTTCATTTTTCGCACTACTAATAGCCTCCATGACAGCATAAGGATTTATTTTTTTTATATCAATATTTAATGATTTCATAGATTCTTTAATTAATGCTAAAGAATCATTTGTATCGTAAACAACAAAATTTACCCCAACCCCAACATATCTTCCATCTTTTCTTAAAATTCTCGAACAAATTGAGTGAAAAGTTCCAACCCACGAAACATAACTCTCACTTTCATTAAGTGAATGTGCAATTCTTTCTTTAATCTCTTTTGCAGCTTTATTAGTAAAAGTTACACAAAGAATATTATCTTTACTGATATTTTTTTCATTAATAAGGTGTATAATTCTGTTTGTTAAAATGCGGGTTTTTCCAGAACCAGGGCCGGCCAAAACTAAGGCCGGCCCCTCAAAATGATTGACCGCCTCTAATTGTTTTGGGTTCATATTCATAATTAAAATTTAATTCGAGAAATTAGAATTTCAGCTATGATATTTAATACAATAATCACAAAAAAAGAAACAATTGTGCTATTTAACAAGTCTTTTCTTTCTTCATAAATAGGGGTGTTTAAAGATGCGTAAAATCTATAAAAATTTACTAAGAATAAGAAAAACATCACTCCATAGGTAAATGAAATAAAAGGGATGAACTCTGAAATTACAGTCACGATTCTAACTGCAAAAACAGATACAGACATTACATACGAATTAAATGCATATAGATTTAATAAAAACATCATAATAATGTAAATATCAAGTCTAGAAAGTTTATCAAAAATTACTTCTTTTTCACTTTTTGTATCAGGTTTTTGATCCATAATAAAAATCCTCCTACTACGGGCGTCATAGTTAAAATTAATAAATTAATATTTTGCTGCCAGAAACTTGCCTGACAAACACCGGTACTGCATACAGGTGTATTTGTTGCTGAACATACTAAACACATATTTATATTATATCAAAAATGGACTATTTAAAGTTATTTTTAGCTTTTTCCCAAAAGTAAGATTCATTATGGAAAACTTTCATGTGATACCACCATTCAACACCCCACAAATGGAACTCATCAAAACCAGAATTCTTTGTAAACTCAATTATTCCATCAAAATCTTCTTTGGACATACTCTTATTTGACTCCTCAACAGTTAGCAAGAAATTTCTTGTAGGACCCCATGGTTCTGCTTGAATTTCTGTTGCCCGAATTTTCTCAAATGGAATTCCTAAAAGATGAGATTTAATTTTATAAAAGGAGGCTCCTACAGGATATTTAACTTGAAAACTCCATCCATTTAATGTCCCACCAAAGTCAAACCAAACTTTTCTGTACATCGAGATACCAACTAAATCACCGTATTCTTCGGAGGTTTTCCAAAACCCACCCTCCCCAGAATCTTGAATAATTATTTTTCTAGTTGGGTCTAAACTTCTTACTAAATCAACTTCAGATTTGAGGAACCCTTTTAAGTCTTTAATTTGAGTACACATTCCGAACGGGAACAAAGCTTCATTTTCAACTTGCCAATACTTAATAGATTTGTATCCTTTAAGCTCATTAACAGTTCTTTCTACATAGGTAAGTAACTCCTTTTTTTTAACCTCTTCCTCTCTAATATCTTGCCACCAGCCAGGTTCATGACATTCTGGATATCTGATAACTTTTCTTCCAATAACCAAAATTACTTCACTGTCAGGGTATTTTTCTAATTTATCTAATTGGTATTTAATATCTGAATAATTGTAAGTACCTTTTGTTGGCTGAACATCATTCCAGTAAACTGCAAGTCTAAATTTTTTTGAAGGAAGTTCGGCTAGAATCAAATCGTAAACTTTTTTCCAATCAAGATCTAACTCTTGTGCATACTTATTTGAAAAATTGTAACCGTAACTTACATTCTCTTTTTTGGATGGACTAAATGAGAGGTACAAAGCAAATGGTATTAGCATCCCAATTAAAAAAACAATAATTAGAATTTGGGCAGTTTTAAAAAAAATTCTCATCTTTATTATTCTATCTTATTAATCTTACGATTTAAATTGTATCCTCTACGGTACCTGTTTTACAAATCATTTTGTAATAATCAAAAGAAGACCTTTTGATTCTTTGCAAATTATTTTTCCTATCTACTTTTACTAAACCAAATTGAGGCCAATATCCGTGGTGCCACTCATAATTATCAGTTAAAGTCCAATGAAAGTATCCCTTTAAGTTAACATCATTGGCATCCATTGCTTCATGGGCAGAAATCAACATATTTTTAATAAACCATTTTCTTTTTTCATCCTCAGAATCTGCTAAACCATTTTCAGTAATATAAATATCTTTTTTAGTTTTTCTTAAACTTACTAAAACATTTCTAAGGCCATCAAAAGAAATCCACCAACCTAAGTCACTTTCAGGATCACATGGATTACAAATAATATAATTCTTAATTAAATTAGAAAAATAAAAGTTCAAGCCAATGAAATCAGTTCTTTTTAAAACAGGCATAAGTGCCAATTCATTGTTTATAAAAAAGGCTATTCTTGCGTTAAGTTTATCAAGAAAACTATCTCCTTTACCTTCATACCAAACTATATTTTTAACTAACCCAATTTTGACAGAAAATTTTTTCTTGATTTCTTTATAGGCTTGGTTATGGCATAAAATCAAAACTAAATGAACCCAAACAGCAAGAAGTTTAGATTTTTTCATAGGAGACCAGGAACCTCTAATATATCCCATTAAAGAGAGAACTTCCATTTCGTTGATAGTTATAAAAAATTCAGCATAGTCTTTGAATTCTTCTACACATCTAAGAGCATATCTTGAAAAATAATTTTTAGCAGAAATTTTTTCAAAGCCCCCCATCTCTCTAAACCATAGAGGTATAGTGAAATGATGCAAAGTCAAAAATATTTTTAAATTTTTTGACTTTGCATATTGCATTATTTTTTTATAATGAAAAATAGCTTCTTCATCAAAGTAACCTTCTCTAGGCTCTATTCTTGCCCACTCTACGGACATCCTAAAAGAATTGCAATTTAAATCGGAAACTAAATCAATGTCCTCTTCATATCTATTCCAAAAATCATTAGCAATACCACTTGGTTCCTCTGGATACTTATCAGTATTCTTTTTATGAGTTTCTTGATACCACCAATCAGTGTTCGCACCATTACCTTCTGTTTGATAAGCAGAAGTTGAAACTCCCCATAAAAAATCTTTAGGAAATTTATATTTCATACAATAAATTGTATAATAATTTTAATGATTAGTTTTAAACAGCCCCAAAAAACTTTTCCTAAGTCTATTCCGTTTAGCAAAGTTTTAGGACCCTCATTAATTTTACTTGGACTAGGGCTTGGTAGCGGTGAAGTAATTTTATGGCCGTATCTTACCTCAAATTATGGAATGGGAATTATCTGGGCTGCAGTTCTTGGAATTTTATTTCAGTTTTTTATTAACATGGAGATAGAAAGGTATTCTCTTCTGAGAGGAGAATCCATTATTGTTGGGTATTATAGAAAATTTAAATATGTAACAATTTGGCTTTTACTTTCAACTTTTATTCCATGGATCTGGCCAGGAATTGTTGCAGCTAGTGCTAAAATTTTTGGCTCAATGTTACAAATTAAAGAATTTAATTACATTGGAATATTTTTACTAATATTAATTGGTGTAATTCTCTCAGCTGGAAAAATACTTTATAAGACAATAGAAAGATTTCAAACTATTTTAATTTTAATTTCAATTCCGACTATTATTTTTTTAACCTTTTACTTATCAGATTATCAAGATTATGAAAATCTATTTAAAGGATTAGTTGGTCAAGGTGATAATTACTTTTTAATACCTGCAGGTATCTCGCTTGTTACCCTTCTCTCTGCCTTTGCCTACTCAGGTGCTGCGGGAAATCTCAACTTAGCACAAAGTTACTATGTTAGAGAAAAAGGATATGGAATGGGAAAATATGTTGGAAGAATTACAGGTTTATTTAATTCTAATAAAGAAAAGGTAACAATCTCTGGGTATACCTTTCCAATCAATAAGGAGTCTAAAAAGGAGTTTAAAAAATGGTGGAGAATTGTAAACATAGAGCACTTTCTTGTATTTTTTTTAATAGGTGCAAGTACTATAATCTTACTTTCATTTCTTTCCTACTCAACAACACATAATCTAAACGGCCAGTTTAAGGATATAGATTTTTTATTTTTTGAATCTAATGCAATTAGTTCAAAAGCAGGTAATTTTTTTGGCATTTTATTTTTACTTATCTGCGGATTTACATTGTTCGGCACTCAGTTAACTGTAATGGATGCGACCTCAAGAATTTTAGCAGAAACTACGGTTATAACTTTTAATAAAAAATTGAAAGAAAATCAAATCCCTAAAATTTACTTTATTTTTTTATGGTTACAAATCTTGGCAGGGATTATTATCTTTTTTATAAATTTCGGACAGCCTCTTGAATTACTCATTATAGCGGCTGTCCTCAATGCTTTTGCAATGTTTGTTCATACAGGTCTTTCTTTATGGACAAATCTAACTTTATTAGAAAAAGAATTTAGACCTTCAATACCTAGAGCATCTATTCTTTTTTTAATTTTTGTATCCTATGGAGTATTTAGTTGCTATACAATTTACATTGAGATATTAAAATTAATCTAGTATGTATACACAAGATGACTTACAACCAATAAATAGAAACTACATTATCTTTGGTATTTTAGGTGTGGTGATTTTTACAGGAATTATATTTGGAATTCTAAATAACTCCCAGCAATCTGCTCCAAAACCTATTACCGCAACACAACCACAAAATAACACTAACTTCTCTAACGGTAACCAGTCCAATCTCAATAAGTATGACGAAGATAGTGATGGCGATAAAATTCCAAATTTTATGGAGGAGTCTCTTGGATTAAATCTCTACTCATCTGAAATTACAGAGTGTGAAAGGTCATCTATAACTTGTCAAGAATCCCCTTTGAACTCAGTTCATAACATCAATATTATTTTAGATGCATCAACTTCAATGAATATTATTGGTAAAGAACTTACCAAAATCGAAGAAGTTAAGAGAGGTGTAAGGTTTGAAGTATTTAATGAATTTTCATTACCATTTTATAGAACCTCTATTTATTCATTTGGAAATAGGGGTACAGCAGGAAATATTCCAGATAATGAGTCATGTGTATCAATTCTAAGGCACAAAAATTTAGTTACACCTGTTACGGATTCAAATATAAGCGGTTCTCAGTTTTTAAAAAACTATCTTCCAAACGGTAAGTCCCCTTTAGCTTACTCTTTGGATCAAGTTAGTAAGACGCTAAATAAGAACGAAAAAAATTTAATTATCTTAATTACTGACGGAATGGATGACTGTAACGGGGATGTTAAAAGAGTAATTACTGAAATCAAAAAATCAGGTCTTGCATTGAAAATTGATGTTGCAACTTATTTTTCAAATGAAGATGCCAATATTTACTTAAGGGAGGCCGTAGAATCAAATAACGGTTACTTCTCTCAAAACCCAGTTATTGCTGATTTTGTAATTTTTAGTGCTAGAAATTTTATTAAAGATAACTGGTGTAAAAATCAAGGTTTACAGAAATTAAAAAATTGTATGGATTCAAAATATAAGACAGCAAATAGTTACTTAAACGATCAAAAAAATAATAGAAATTTAGGCGAAGACGAAAAAATCAAAATCTCAAATACACAATCTGTTATGAGTTTCTTCCAAGAAAGTAATATTAGAAGACTTCAAACTGAGCTAGATATAGAATTCTCTAATTATTTTAAAAAGAAAGATTAACAATGAAATTAAAAATTATAATTACATTAAGCTTAGTAGTTATTACGGGATTAGGAATTTATTTTTTCCAGAACAATAAAACTACTTCTCCGGAAGATCAAAAAATAACTAACGAATTAATAAAAGAACAACTAACGATTGTTTACACTAACGAAGGATTTTTACCAAAAGAACTTAGGATAAAAAAAGGAGATACTGTTAAATTCATCAATCAATCCGATAGAAAAATGTGGGTAGCTTCAGATAATCACCCAGCTCACGAAATATATCCAGAATTTGATCAAAAAGATATTTCCCTTAGAGGAGTGGTATACGAGTTTAAATTTGAAAAACCAGGAAATTGGGGATTTCACAACCACCTTTTCTCTAACCACACTGGAAATATAATTGTTGAATAATTTAATTTAGTCTATTTCTAACAATATAAGGTTTTCTTCCGCTTCCTTCGAAGTAAGACCTCATTAACAGTTCGCCAATTAAACCTGTCATCATTAACTGAATTCCTGTAATCAATAAAATTAAACCTCCAAAAAATAATGGTCTATCATTAATGTTTTGATTAAGAATTAACTTTAAGTAGACTACAACATATGTCAAAATTAAAAATCCTAAAGTAAAAACAGCAAAACCTGTCGAACCAAAAGCCCTTCCTGGCATAAAAGTAAAAGGTTTGGTTGAAAAAGTTAGCATGAATTTTAGAGTAAACAAATCTAAAAACACACTAATTGTTCTTTTTAAAGACCCGTAATTAGAAACACCAAACATTCTATCCTTATATTCAACAGGAATCTCTTTAATATCCTTGGTATATAAAGAAGAATATGCAGGAAGAAATCGGTGCATCTCCCCATAAAGTCTTAAATTATCAATGATAAATTTTCTAAAACCTTTTAAACCTGACCCATTATCTTTGATTCTTAAACCAGAAATCTTCTCAATAAAAACCTGGGCGATATTTGATGGAATCCTCCTTACTATTGAACCCTTAAGAGACTCTTGCCACCTGCCTGTTCTAAAAGTATTTACAAAGTCCGCTCCGTTATCTAATTCTTTAAGTACATCTTCTATATGTTCAGCAGGGATTTCTAAATCTGAGGAATATGTTAAAACATATTCTCCAGAACAAACATCAAAACCTGTTTGATATGCACCACTCATTCCATAATTTCTTGTGTGTCTAATTGAAATAAAATTTTCATGTTTTTTTGATAAATTTTCTAATTTCTCCCAAGTTAAATCTTTGGTGGATCCATCATCAACTGCTACGAATTCAAAATCGTAATCTTTCATTTTTTCACAAATTGAAATCAATTCTTTTTCAAATCTTTCGATATTTTTTTCTTCGTTGTAACAAGGTATAACAATTGAAACTAATTTCTTTTTTATATTTTTTGACATTAAAAATCTCCTTTTTTATACCACTCTGGTTGTGATAAAAACCATTTATAATATTTCTCGACAATAAATTCAATAGGTGTTTCTGCTTTATATCCTAACATTCTCTTTGCTTTTGATACATCTGCATAAGTCAAAGTCATCTCACCTGCTCTCTTAGGCATTTTAACTAAATTAACCTTTTTACCAGTGACACTTTCAACAGCTTCAACTAATTTTCCTAAAGTTATTGGAGAAGAATTGCCCAAATTAAAAATTTCATATTTAAATGGATTTTGCAAAATATACTCCATTGATTCAAGCATATTTTGTAGGTAACAATAATCCCTTCCTGTTGAATTTAAATCTTGAAACTGTGGGAAATCATCCCCGTATTCTGCACTTTTAATTAATTTAAACAAAGCTAAATCAGTTCTGACTCTTATATCAAGAGGATTAAAAAATCTTAAAATACTTGCATTAATATTTGTATTTTTCACAAAGGTAGCAATCATTACTTCACAAGCTTTTTTAGTAGCTGGGTAAGGTGCTAAAGGCAAATCAGTCGACATTGACTCGTTAAAAGGAGTAGGATTTTCACCGTAGATCGAAGAAGTAGATGCAAAAATAAAATTATTTACCTCATATTTTTTACATAAATTTAATAATTCTGTTGTTACCTCGAGATTATTTCTGACATAAACCAAAGGTTTTTCAAAAGAATAAGTAACACCTGCATAAGCGGCTAAATGAACGATTGCATCAAATTTCTCTTCGTTAAAAATACGATCTAATTTATCAAAATCTAGTAAATCAAATTCATATAATTTAAATCTATTATTTGTAAGAGTCTCTTTTAAATTCTCATGTTTAATCTTAGGAGAATAAAAATTATTAAAATTATCAACACCTACTACTAGGTAATTTTTAACTAACAAGTAGTCAACTAAATTGGAACCTATAAACCCAGCACATCCAGTAACGAGGATTTTCATATACCTAATTTTATCACAAATTAAAGTCCGAGATTTGAATGCACCTCTAAGTCTAAATTTCCAAGAGAGTGATTTTTATATTTATAATAACCCAGACAAGCAATCATAGCTGCGTTATCAGTGGTGAAAGAGAGGGAAGGAAAGAATACCTCTAACCCATTTTTAGAAGATTTTTCAATAAATAGTTCTCTTAGTCTAGAATTGGCACTCACCCCTCCTACAACCGAAATCTGTTTTAAATTATGTTTTTTACAAGCATTAATAGTCTTCTCAGCAAGCGTTTCAACTACTGCTTCCTGAAAGGAAGCTAATAAATTATTTAATTCGTATGAAGTTTCTGAATCAGCTAATTGTTGAACTTTTCGGGTAACAGCTGTTTTTAACCCACTAAATGAGAAATCAAAATTACTTTCTTCAATCATTGGTCTTGGAAAATGGAATTTTTTCCTATCACCATCTTTTGATAATCTATCGATAACTGGCCCTCCTGGAAAACCCAAACCTAAAAATCTTGCAACTTTATCTAACACCTCCCCTGCAGCATCATCCAAAGTATTTCCAATTATTTCATATTCAAAATGATTATTCACAATTACTAACAAATTATGTCCGCCCGAAACAGTTAAGCAAATATGAGGAAAGGTCAGATTTTTATTTTCTATTAAATTGGAATATATGTGACCTTCAATGTGATGAACAGGGATAAGTGGAATATTTAATGAGTAGGCAAGAGCTTTTGCAGCTGAAACTCCTACTACTAATGATCTTATTAAACCTTTTTGGTTATTAACAGCAACAGCATCGATATCTTGAAATGATATCGATGCTTTGTCTAATGCTTCTTTAATAACTAAATTAATAACTTGTAAATGTCTTCTAGCCCCTAGTTCTGGAACTATTCCTCCGTAAATTTCATGAGTTTTATTTTGATTCCAAACAATATTTGATAAAACTTCATTTCCATTTCTAACTATAGAAATAGAAGTATCATCACAACTTGTTTCAATGCCTAAAATTATCATACTTTTGCCTTTGTAAAATTAGATTTAATATCACCAGTAGATATATAGTAAGGCTCTGCAGAGTCGACATTTTGAAATCTTTTATGTTCAAATTTTTCAATTGCTAAATTTATATATTCATTAAGATTAGGTCTAATGAAATTTATTTTTTCTATTTTAGGAAATTTTTCTTCTAAAGTCTTTATTGAACCAATACCATCAGCATACTCACCACTTCCTTTTAAAATGTACCTATAATAATAATTTAAATTCGAAGAATTGATTAAAATTACAATTTCAGTTGAGTTATTTTTATTTTCAAAATTTTTTTGAAATACATCAAAGTTGTTTATTACAATTAACTTTAGATTATTTATTAAACATAAAACTTTAACAGTTGCAAAACCAATTCTCAAACCAGTCCAAGACCCAGGACCTTCAACTACTGCTATAAAATCCAAGTCAGATATTGAAATACTATTCTCAAATAATACATCCCTAATTAAAGGCATCAGGTTTTTTATATGACCTCTTTCTTCAGTAGAATTTTTTAAATAAACTTTTCCTGAATTATAAAAAGTTACACTTGTTAAATTTTCATCAGAGGTATCAATTACTAAAAATTTCAATTTTTCTTTCATCATTTTCTATTATAGATATATGTATTAAATACTGAGGTTTGATTAAATTTCCGAAATCAAACTTGTTTCCCCACTCAATTATATTTAAACTTTCTTGACCTAAAATTTGATTTAACCAAATCTCATCTTCCAAATTCAAAACTTCAATTCTATATAAATCTAAGTGATTAACTACTAAATCTTCAATCTGATAACTTAGAATTAAATCATAAGTTGGAGAGGTAGGGGAGTTTGCATAACCCAAACCCTCAAAAATTCCTTTTACAAATTGTGTTTTTCCAGCACCTAAATCTCCACTTAAAAAAATATTAATCTTTTTATTTTCTAAAGATTTTATAAAATTTGCAGCAATTAATTTAGTTTCTGTTGGAGATGAAGAGATCTCAACTCTATTACTCATAAACCAAAAAACTTCTTAAGTACATTTGGAATCTTAGAATAATGATTTTCAACTATATAATTTGTTCCTAAAATTGCAGTTGCATCAATTAATAAGTCAATAACACTTGCATTTCTAGTCGGGGTAAAAAATTGATGAACCTCATCAGATATTGCAAACAAAATACAATAAACTAAAGCATTTCTTTTATCCTTAAAAGCTCGGCAAGCAAAGAGGTATAAAAAAGAATAAACAATTACATGAGCTAACTTATGAACCAAAAAATTAGTGGAACCGTCATAACTAACCATTACAGCAGGTCTAGACGATTGAATAAAGATATAAGCCGATAGTACAATTAAAGGAAAGTAATCCTCAAGCACATCGTAAAATTTACTATTTTTTCTCATATTTATATTATAACTACTTTAAGTGCCAATAGAGTGTTTTTTCTCCATTACCGTGGTCAATTACAGCACCCTTACCGATAGTATTATTTATATCAGGACAGTAAACTTTTGAGTCGGAGGCATAGTGAATTACCCCGTCCTTGGAAGCCCTTACGGGCGAACCAATCCAAATTGAAGGGTCAATAATATCCATGGCCAAGTGACCTGGAACTCCAAACCTTCTCATATAAAAACTATAGTTCTCCCCAAAATATTGAGTCACTTTATAGTTAGAAATTGGCCAGGCAAGTCTTCCTGATTTCAAATAAGGGAAGGGATCAATTGGTTTATTATTTATGAAATATGAAAAATGAAGGTGAGGTCCTGTTGAACATCCAGTATTTCCAAGGTAACCTATTATTTCACCCTTCTTAATATTCTTTCCGTTTTTTCCAGATATTCCGATAGCTAAATTTTGAGCATCCAACTCTGATTGAATTTGAGATAAAAGTTTCTGGTATTTAGCTTCGTCATTCTGAGTTAACTTTAACAAACTATTTTTTTCCCCAACTTGCTTTTCTAAAGTTGCTTTTTGTGCTACTAAATTTTTCATTTCATTTTCAATTTGAATTTTAACTTCATCTACTTCAGTTCTCTTTTTTTCAATTAACTTTTTTTGAACACCAAAATCAGATTTTGTATTCTTCATGTAATCAATCAATTTTTTATCTTTCTCTTCTAGTTCTTGAAGATACTGTATCTTAACTAAGGTCTGATTTAAATTATTATTTAAAATTAAATTTATTGCGGAAACTTCTGAGTGTGACTTATACCTCTCTTTTATTCTATTTTGAATTTCAATATTTTGAACATCAATGGAAGAATCAATTTTTTCAATTCTTTTTTCTAGCTCAGTAATATAATTAGTAAGTTCAGTCAGTAAGTTATTTTTCTGAGCAAGATCAGCTTCAGTTTTCTGTATTTTAAGCTTAGTTATATTCATTTGATTATCGAAATAATCAATTTCGTTTTGAAGAGTAGCTGACTTTGATTTCAAACTATCAATAATCCTCTGATATTCTTGTTCTTTATTTAGTAACTCATCGTTAGTTAAAGCTTTGCTATGAAATAAACTTGAAGAGAAAGTGAAGGTTAAAAGACTTAATGTGCAAAATAAAGTTAATAAAAATAAAAAATTTTTTATAGACATTTTTCTAGATTTTTAGATAGTTGTCCACTGCTGCTTTACTTCCAAATCTACCTAATAAATAACCTAATAAATTAATTACAACTACTAGAATAATTGCGAAAACTAGAAAATGTACTTTAATATTACCCAAAAGGTAAACCTCTTTAATATCTTTCAAACCTAAAGAGTTTGAAACAAACATTAAAACTAATGTAATAAAAGAAAATAACCCTGCTAAAAAAGAACCAACCATTGCATAAATGACACCTTGAGAGATAAATGGTCTTTGTATAAACTCATCACTAGCCCCAACTATTTTCATTGTCTCAATCTCGTCCTTCTTTTGAAAAATGTTGATTCTGATAGTAGATAAAATAATACCAAAAGAAACTATAAAGAAAAGTAAAAACAAAATAACTGAAACAATTGTTATGATAGATGAATAATACTTAAAGGTATCCTTGATATCCTTAAGGTACTTAACAGAATCTATGTACTCTCTACCAGTAAACTCATTTGCTATATCATCTAAATCTTTAACATCATTTGCTCTAATCTCAAGGGATGCCGGTAAGATATTTGAGGTCAAAGACTCCTGTAATATAGGATCATTCTTGGAAAGATCTTTAAAAATCCTTAAAGCATCGTCTTTGGAAGTAAACCCTACCTCCATAATTCTTGGATCTTTTTCAAGCTCAGCTTTTAAATTTAAAATATTCTCTTGATTGTATGAATCTTTAAAAAACACCCTGACTTGAACCTGTTTCTGTAAAAAGTTCATAGCGGTGTTAGACAGAACTGAGAAACTAAAAATAAAAGAAAGCAAGGTAAAAGAAACAAAAATTGCCAAAATTGAGATAGTTGAAATCATTTTTTCTTTTTGGAGAAAGTGTAAAAGGTTATTCATGGTAAGATCCTATCTTTTTATCTGAAATAATTTTCCCATCCTCAATTTTTATAACTCTTTTTTTATAGTGATTAACAATATTGTAGTCGTGTGTTGCCATTAATACTGTAGTTCCTAGCTTATTTATTTCAAGAAGTAAATTCATTACATCTCCAGCTGCTTTAGGATCAATCATTCCGGTTGGCTCATCTGCTACTAAAATATCTGGTTCGTGTGCTAATGCTCTAGCGATGGTTAATCTTTGAATTTCACCGCCAGATAATTCGGAAGTTTTCTTTAAAATTTTATTCTGTAAACCTACCATCTCTAAAATATTAGGTACTACTTCTTGTATAACATCTTGGGGAGCCTCTGTAACTTCGAGTGAGACTGCTACATTTTCAAAAACATTTCTTGATTTTATAACTCTAAAATCTTGAAAAATAACCCCAATCTTCCTTCTAATCTTGTACATCTCAGAATAGTCTACAGTTTCTAAGTCTACATCATCTATTATAATTTTTCCGCTAGTTGGTGTTTCTTCTTTATTTAATAATTTAAGAACAGTCGATTTCCCTGCTCCGGATGGACCGATTAAGAAAACAAATTCTCCTCTTTTTATTTCAAAATCTATATTTTCTAAAACCGTCTCATCCCCGTAAGCTTTAAAAACATTTTCAAATCTAATTATTGAGTTTGACAACATATAACTATATTATACTAATAATTATTATTTATTTGCTATAACTTTCTATTATAGGAAGAATAGATTTAAAATTTTGAATTTAGTTTGAAAGATATCTAGCGATATTTGATTCATGATCAGCTAATGTAACTCCATAATGGATATTACCTTGTCTATCATGAAGATAAAAATTATACGGAGAGTCTTTATTTTCAACTACAGCCTGAAGAGACTCTTCGCTAAAAGAAGCTATTGGTTGTGGTGGCAATCCTGCATTTAATCTTAAGTTAAAAGGAGAGTCTTGCCTTAAATCTGTCAGAGTAATATTTGGATCCCACCACTTAATTTTCTTAGCTGTTTCAAGATCTGGACATACTTTTTTTGTCACCGAAGGACAGGCTTTTCCTGAAGCTATTCCGTATTGATTTGAGGCATCTATTCCTAGAATTTCTCCTCTTAAAAGTCTTCTAATAATAATCCCAGCAATAATCCTTCTTTCCTCCCCCCTATAGGATTCTTTCTCCAAAAGAGAAGCTACGATGTAGATTTCGTTATCTGTAAGTTTGGATTTCTTATAATCTTCAGATTTTCTAAGTTTATCCATTTTGTTTTCAAAATTATTTCTCATGACTCTAATTACATCATCTTCATTAGCTGATGTGTAAAAAAAGTATGTATCTGGGAAAAGTTGTCCCTCCAGACCTTTTGTTTTTTCCATAAATCTTTCAAAATTAAAAGAAGTCAATTTAGAAGCGGCTACAATCCCGTATTCTTCAAGTCTCCTGCCTTCAATAAAAGTGATTGAGATTCCATTTGATCCACTTTGAAGTTGGTTGCAGACTTCTTTCAAACTAGCTCCAGATGGAAAAGTATATATTCCAGACTTAAATTTAGGATAAAGTCTATAAATCTTTACATATAAAGTGAATAAATTTTCGGAATTGATGACACCAAGTTCTTTCAAGTCCCCGGCTATACTATCTAAACTAGCTCCTTCTTTTAAGTTATAGTTTACTTCTTTATAATTTTGAGATGGCCTATTAATTGCATAATCAAAATAAAGATAAATTGTCAAAGGAAGTACCACTAAAAGTAAGAAAACATTTATGAATTTTAGAAATTTTTTCTGTTTTGGATTTAAGGCGAAAAGCTTTTTTGCATCTAATTCCATTACAATATATTACCACTTTTTGATTAAAATGCCCAAAAATGTTATAATTGCAGTGTTTCAGAGCGATAGATGATTACTGGATTTATCCAGAGGAAAGTCCGGACTGCACAAAACAGGGGACGGAGGGAAATCTCCGACTGGAAACAGCTGGTCCTTCAACTTTGAAAAGAGTTAAAGGCAGGTAGTGAAATGACATTACCTGAGAGCAACAGAAACTATTTTAGACCTAAATTGAAAAACACGGTCTAAACTGAAAAGGGCAATCCCACCTGCAGCAACTCTCGAACTGGTCGTTATTAGCTCGTTTGGCAAGACCTAAGGAAGAGGCATTAGATAAATAATCATTAAACAAATCGCAAATTTTTGACTAAATCAAAAAATCACGACAAGTTACAGAATCCGGCTTATTTCGCTCTGAAACGAAGTGAAGAAGAAAGAAGTACTAACTTCATTTCGCTCTGAAACGAAGTGAAGAAGAAAGAAGTACTAACTTCATTTCGCTCTGAAACGAAGTGAAGAAGAATTACTTCTTAAGTACTAAATATTTAACAAGTATATTGGCAAACATTAAAATAGGTACGGCTAAGATAGCACCTACAACTCCTAAAAAATTAGAAAATATTAAAAAAGCAAGTAAGATCAGAATTGGGCTAAACCCGGATACTTTTTCCATTACTTTTGGAACAAGTAAATTATTTTCTAAAACTTGAATTCCGTAAAAAGTCCCTAAAGTTATCAAACCAGCGGTTTGTCCATTCATACTAAATGAAATTAGGACAGCAAATAAAGTTGAAATTATTGGACCTACAATAGGTACTATTTCTAAAATCCCAGCCAAAATTCCTAGAGGTAAATAGTAGGGATTTCCAATAAGATATAAAACCAAAGTACTTAAAATTCCAATTGTAAACATCAAAATTAATTGACCCTTTACCCACATTCCAATGCTAAATTCAAATTCATTCAAAATTTTTTCATATCTTGACTTATAACTATCTGCTAAAAGTTTATGAAAAAATTTCTTGATGTTTAGCCAATCAAGAGAAATATATATAGATAAAAGTATAAAAGTTAGAATTGAAAATATATTAGTAAATAAACTAAGACTAATCGATAAAGCTCTCTCTGTATATTGAGACAGATCAGGTATCTCGATTGAGAAATTATATTGCCTAGAATACATTTCAAGTGTTCTTTGTGTAGTTTCAAATAATTTAGGTAACTGACTAAATATTTCAGGAATTATAAACAAAAAAGCTGTCACAATAACTGATAAAACAATTACAAAAGATAAAATCACCGCTAAACTTCTAGAAATTTTTTGTTTTTTATTATATTTTACTGATGAAATTCTTTGAACTAAAGGCTCTAAACTAATTGCAAAGATTACAGCTAATACTAAAAGTATCAAAATAGGATAAATAGAGTAAAGAGCATAAACAAAACCCAATGAAAACAAAGTAAATAAGATTGTTTTAAATGGAACATTTAAGTTTAAATTATGCATTTCATGAATTATAGCATTTTAGAATTGAAGAAAAAATCAAATCCCTATCATTAGTTTTAAGAATGCATTCAAATTTCTTAAAATAGGTTTCCTGTCTTCTAATATAGGAATGCATATCGAATTTACATTTGGATATTAATTCAGAATAAGTTATTCTTTGGTGAAGATAATTACCAATCTCTTTATAAATTAAGCCATGCAAAGGCCTGACCTCTCCATAAAAATTAAAAGTATCTAAGTACTCTCCGACTACATTTTTAGAAAAAATATCTTCAATAAACCTATCTGCCCTATCATATAAAATTTCCCTCTCATCTGTAAGGTAATAAACATCGAATTTAGTATTTTTTACATTAAATCTTTTCTTTTTAGATTTAGGATTTTGTAAGGATAGTATTCTTGTAATAATTCTTACTTTATTATTTAAATCAAGTTCCTTAGAGTCTTCTAAAGTTTGATATATTTGAACCAACTCTTCCCTAGATAACTTATTTAATTCTAGTTTTCTTTCTTGGTTTATATCAGAAAATTCCAAATTTCCCATCAAAAAATTCAAGTAAAAACCAGTTCCACAGGTAATAATAAATCTATCTTTATCAAATTCTTCAAGGATATTCTTGATAAACTCACAGTATTTAATTACATTTAATTCTTCATTTGGTTTTAAAACATCGTAACCAAAAATCTTGACTCCGTCTACCTCCCACATAAATAAAGATTTAAAAATTTCAGAATTAGATTTTATCTTTCCTGTCCCAATATCCAAACCCATAAAAACTTGTCTGCTATCTATTGAGATAATGTGGGCATTTGTTTCTTTTGCTATTTTGATAGCTAAGTCTGTTTTTCCAATACAAGTAGGCCCTAAAATAACAGGTATTCTTCTCATTACTTTTTTCCTTTATTTTCCTGCCATACTTTCATGAGTCTTGCATGTCTTTCTTTTTTTTCTGTTAAAGGGATGTCATCTTTCATGTGGGTTTCAGAGGGAGTGCCCTTTCTTGGAGAATAAATAGAAATGAAAGCAACATTGAATTTTACTTTTTCAAAAAGCTTTACTGTATCCAAAAACTCTTCCTCGGACTCTCCGGGAAATCCAACGATAATATCTGTGCCAATTTCTAAATCAGGTTTAGCCTCTCTAATTCTTTCTATTAAGGAAAAGAATTCTTCAATAGAATGCCTTCTGTTCATTCTTTTCAAAACTTCATTATTTCCTGATTGAACTGCCATATGTAAATAATTAGAGATTTTAGGTAATTTAAAAACATCAATAAGGTCAGAAGTAAAATCAAATGGATTAGAAGATAAAAAATCAATTTTTTGAACTCCCTCTATACTATGAATTTCTCTAAGAAGATTTGCAAAAGGAAGTTTCTGATCTGAACCGGACCTAATTTCAAATTTGTCCACCATTGATAGTCCCCAAGAATTAACATTTTGAGCACATAGAGTAAAGTCAGTGTAGCCTCTAAGTAAGTAGTGTTGTATTTCTCTAACTATCTCTTCTTTTGACCTTGATCTTTCAGCACCTCTTGAGTAAGGAACTACACAAAAAGCACAAAAGTTATCACATCCAGTAGAAATATTAATAAATACATGTTTACTATCAATTTGAGATCCATAAACTTTTTCTGGGTTAAATTTCTGGACAGCCCACTCGTTAATAAGCCCATTTTTAAACAAAATTTCTGGTAAATTCATTATTTGATGAGGATTTATATAATCATTTACCCACGGTGTTCTCTTTTTTAATTCATCAAAAGCGTATCTTTGCCTTTCACCTGTAACAGAACCTACCATACACCCTGCCATCACTATAAAAGGTGTTTTTTTTCCTTGATCCGACATTTCTTTCAACTCTTTTCCGATTCCATAAGCTTTATCTTCTGATTTTTGCCTTACTGAGCAAGTATTTACTATATAAACATCTGAATCGTCCATACTTTTAGTTCTTTCAAATCCTAAGGATTCAAGAATTCCAGCCATAGTATTTGAGTCAGCTTCATTCGCTTGGCATCCAAAAGTAGTTATATAATATTTTTGAGGACTATATGTTTCCATAGGGGTATATTATACTAATTTTATGTCAGAAACCCAAATTAAAGTGGAGTTAAATAAGTACATAGATATCTTCCCAATATATGTCAAAATTTTGGCTAAAAAGCTTAAAATTGAGATTAAAGAAATTAAAAAATCTAAAAATTATCTTCTTATTAATTCCTCTGGAAATGAGGTAGAAAACTACCATCTAATTGAGAATTTTTATAATTTTGGAAATCTTTTTAATATTCAAAAGATAATTTATTCCTACAAATGTGAAACAAAATAATCTTCGTAATCTTCGTCAATTAAATTTAAAACATCGTAAAAATCTCTTATAAAGACTTTAGCATTAGAACCAAATTCACCCGCATACCTTTCTTGATTTAAGACAAGTATTGAATTAATTTTAGCTTCCTCAGCAGCCATAAATCCTACAAAAGAATCTTCAAAAATAAGAATTCTCTCTGGAATCACATTAAGTTTCTTTTGAGCAAGTAAGTAAATATCCGGAGAAGGTTTACCCTCTTTGACATCACTTCTAGTAATAATAAATTCAAAGTATTTTTTGAAGTCTAGTCTATCTAAAATCTGATTAACAATTTCCCTATCTGTGTTAGAGGCTAAAACTAATCTTTTTTCATCTTTTATTAATCTTTCGGCTAGTTCCATAAAACCTCCCCTGATTTCTATATCACCGAAATTTTTAAAGAACTCTCTATTTATTTCTGTGTAAGCCCATTCAATTTTAAAGTCGTAGGATATCTCATTAGAATTTTTAATCTGCTGAATTAAGGGTATTAACGATAAACCAGGAGTTCCCCAATTAGGATTTTCAGAAATAATGTACTTTCCTAAAACTTTTCTGATGGCATTATCCCAGGTAACTTGATCATCTAAGATTGTCCCATCTAAATCAAAAATTACAGCTTGGTATCCTGAAAGAATTGATTTAAACATTAGAAAAAACTAATCCTTTCTTTTCTTATATATTGGATTAAGCTTTTAAAGAAGCCATAAGAACCAAAAAGTAAATTAACAATTAATTGAAGGATATTTTTATAGAAGTTAATATAAATATAAAAAGCAAAAACAATAGATGTAAAAATATGAATACCAAGTATTATATATAAAATTAACCACCAATCCATACTATTATTTTAACCTAAGATTACAATATTTCTAATATGATATTATTAGAATATGAACAAAAAAGATTTCGAAATAGTTGAATCTACAGATACTCCAGAACAAATTACTGAACAAAAAGAACTTAAGTTTTCATGCCCAAATTGCGGAGTTATAAACCAAGATGATGTTATTTTTATCTGTAATAGATGTGATAGTAAGGAAATGGTTTACAAAGACGGTTTCTATCTTTGCCCGTCATGTTTTGAGAAAAAAGAAAACAATTTTATGTGTGCAAACTGTGATTCGACCGAAGTAAAATTGAAATCTCAAATTTAAGAATTTTTCTCTAAATAATTCATTAAAATTAAATGAGCCGAATAATGATCACTTCTTTTGTTTCTAGATTTTCTCGACATATTTGAAATTATTCCGTTTGCTAAGGTTTCTGAAGTTGTTCCATACTCAGAGGTGTACTCAAATGGGATCTTAATATACTTTTTCAAATTATTTACGACTTGCCTAACTTTTATAGATTGGTTAGTATCTTTACCATCAAAACTTTCTGGTAGCCCAAATACTATTAATTTGATCTCATACTCCTGAATAATTTTTTGAATCTCTTGTAAAAAATGAAAAAAGTTTTTAGAATTTACAATTTTTAAAGGAGCTGATACCCCATCTACAGAAACTGCAAATCCTGTGTTCACATCCCCATAATCTACACCAAGTATATTAAATTTACTCTTTAGAAATTGTGACATTTACTTTCTGTGGGTCTGTTGGAATTGAACTAAATAATGGATATTTAAAAGCAATATTATATCTAATTACATTTGGAATATTTTTTACAACGGCCTCGGCTTCATTTAAGTTTTTTCCTAAAAGCATAGATTTAATCTCATTAGTATTTAATGTAGGTATCTTATAAGTTTTGATTGTTAGTTGAACATCACCTTCATCTACCGTAAGTGTTGATGAATTTGTTTTTCCAAGTAAGTTAACTTCAATATCAAGCTCTTTCCCATATACTTCAAAACCTTTAGGAAGTAAGGAATTCATAGAAGCTTTTACAAAATTTTCAGCATCCTTTTTGTCATACATAAGTCCTGATGCATCGATAGTTAAAGTGAGTTTTAATTTATCGAGAGCATCACCGGCTTTACCGCTATACTCGGTTTTAGTAACAGTAAACTGCTCAGATCCTTTCAAAAAAACTTTACCTGAAATTTCAGCAGGTTTAAAATTATCTTTAATTTCTAATAAAGCTGACTCGTATACCTTTTTTAAATCGTCGGAGGATACAGCTTTAATATCTGTCTTAACACCCCCAGAAATTGCTTTGGTAACTAAACCTGAAACTAAATCAATCGATTTTCCGTCTAAAGTTACTTCTTTATTTAGTTCTAAATTATAAGAAGTTCCAAAATCAAATGCTTCGACTTTAATAACCTTGGTTGTATTCACATAAACATTTGGGGAAGTTGATTCTAGTTTTCGTGCTGGAATTTCAGTTTCTTCTAGAGTAAGAAAAACCAATTCCTTTCCACCACTCTTATATTCAATCTTACTTCCCTTCTTTAATTCCAAATCCTCATCTGTTTTATTTGTAAGGGTAACTTCACCAGTAGCTTTTTTACCACTGTCAATTTTTCCAGAGGTATCTATTTCCTTAATCAATGTAATATTTTGTAAATATTTTTCCCCTTTAAAAATTTTATTTTCAACATCTGTTGATTTAGAAGCCGAAAGCCTGACTTCCAAAGACTTTACGTATCTCTCAGCTTGTACAAATATTTCGACATCCGCGGATAATGTTGAATTCAAATAAAAAAACCCACCACCAAATAATACGATCCACACACCTAAAATAATTGGTAAAATTTTTGTCTCTTTTAGAAAAGAAAAATTAATAAAGGAGAAGTTTATCTTTGGAAAATCTAAATTTTTCTTTGGCAAATTTATATCTTTTGACTTTTCAGAAGGAGTAAATGAATTACTTCTCTTTAGGTGACTAAGAGATTCTTCTTCCTCAATTAGTCTATCAACATCAAGTTCCCTATCTTCTGAATTCTCATATACAAGGTCTTGAATTATTTTTTTACCTCTAACATCCTCTGTTTCGCATGCAACAGAGATACCTTTATCAATACAAATTTTATAAAGAATTCCTAAATTAACTTTAGTATCCAAGAGAACAGAACCTGATTCTATCTTTAAAATTAAATCCTTTTCGCCCGAATCTAAGACTAAATTTATAATCTCAACAAGGTTATATTCTTTATTAATAATTAATTCATTCATGTTTGACACCTTTTACTAGAAAATAATAATATGCGCACAATAAAGGAAGCAAGTCCTCACTACTTTTCAAATCTTCAGACCTTTCTAATTCTTTTAATTTACTTATGTCTATTTTTTTAAATTCTGGAGAAGATTTAAAAGGAATAGATTTTGTCCAAGGTTCCTCGAAAAGCTGCTCTTTTACATCTGGAAGGTCACTTCCGCCACCTACTAAGTAAAAGTCAGGAGCAAATGTTTTAACTCCTGAAAAATTCTTAAATAACTCCTCAATACCTGCATGCCAAAAGGTTAGTACTTTATTTATAATATTTAAAACTGTTGAACTATCCTTAGGATTAAGTTTGCCCATAGAGTAAAGTCTTTTAATTTTTTCAGCATCCAAATAAGGTCTTTTTAATTTAAGAGATAACTCCCGGGTGATATCAGATCCACCTAATGGAATAGATTTATTTAAGAAAATACCTCCACCAAAACAAACAATAGCTTCAGTAGAAGAGGCACCTACATTTAAAATAACCCCATCTAATTTCTCTTTTTTACCTTTTTTTAAAGCATTTAAAATTGCTATTGAAGAGGGTACAAAAGAAATAACTTCTAAGCTAATTTTTCTAAATAAATTTGTAATTTCATGAATATAACTAGAATCGGCAAAGGAAACACTATAGCACAACTCTACTTCAGACCCTTCCTCACCTTCTAAATCCAAGACAACCCTATCATCACATCTAATGTAGACACTTTGTAAATCAATCATCTCCATATCAATTTCTTCGTAAAGACTCTCTTCATAAATTACATTTGATAGGGAAGAGTAGGCATTCTCTAATAACTTGTGAGTAATCTCGTCATTTTCTGTTGAGCTAATGGGTGTTTTCGATTGCCTATTTACTTTAAGAGTAGTCATTATGGTTCTTGAATTAGGAGCAGAAATACAGACAACAGCTGATTTAACTTTGATTGTATTTTTTTCACTTAACCTTCGAATAGCTTCTCTAAGAGAGTTAATAATCTTATCCTCGTTGAGTATCTTACCGTTTTTATATGCATCTAAATCCTGTGCAATTTTAATACTATCTACTATTTTTAATTTAAACTCTTCTTTAAGAATTTCTGAAAGAATAATCTTGATTGAATCAGAACCAATATCTAAAGTATAAAAATAAGGAGTATTTTTCTTATAATTTATTAAACTTTTAACACTTTGTATAAATTTCATCAGTAATAATATAATATCAAGTTTATATAGTTATTTCGAGGACTCTCTATGCCTATTAAACTCGGCAACAAAATCCTCATGTGACAAAGAAAGACCTTTTGATTGATAAATATCATAAGAAACTTCAAATGGAAAACCTAAGTTCTGGTATAAATCAAAAATAAATTTAGTATCCACTTTTTCCAAAGGAGTTTTATTAACAACTTTCATACCATTTAGAAGAATTTTTTTGAAATTTTCGCATTCCATAAAAATAACCTCTGAAACTTCGTCCAACTTTCCTAAATCTAAATTTATACCAAAATCATTAGAAATACCTGAGTATGTCTCATAAACTGATGAAGGAACCTCTTTTAAGATCAGGGAGAAATCAAGATCTGGGTTAAACAAGTAAACTTTAACCGCAGCTCTTCTAATAAATTTTCTTAAAATATAACCAGCTAATTTATTTGTAGGTCTAACTCCATAATTTGCAAGGAATGTTCCAGACTTCATGTGATCGGCAATAATTCTGAATAGAGGTTTGTTTTCTGAGTAATTTATTTTCAGTAAAGTTTCCAATTTCTTAATTATGGTTTCATAAAGGTCAGTTTCAAATACATCATCGGTATTATTTGAAACAGCAACAATTCTCTCTAACCCTCCTCCAAAATCTACATTTTTAGAGGGTAACTCTACAAATTTATTATCTTTTTTTTGATATTGAGTAAAGACAGAATTTCCAATCTCTAAAAATCTCCCACAATCACAATTAGGATGGCAATTTTTTCCAAATCTCTCATCATGAGAGAATCCAAAATCATAGAATACCTCAGTATCAGGTCCTCCGATATCTCCTTCAGGCATATTTGAAGGAACACCGTTTCTACTCCACCAGTTTTTCTTAGAGGGATAAAGGCAGATTCTTGATTCTCCCATACCTTTTTCTTCAGCCTCACCCATAGAATTAAATTCTGAAACCAAAGCTATTATTCCATCATTTTTAAAAAGTTGTTTCCAAATTTCTACAGCTTCGTTATCTTTTGGAATATCGTTTGAATCATCCCCAATAAAACAAGTTACAAACAATTTGTTCGGATCTAAACCGATTTCTTTTGTTAAAAAATCATAAAAATAGGGTATTTGTTCTTTTTTAAAATAATCTCCAAATGACCAATTTCCTAACATCTCAAAAAAAGATGTGTGCCTATTATCTCCAACTTCAAGAAGGTCATCCATAAATCCATGGGCCCTCAAACAAATTTGAGAGTTAACAATTCTAGTTCCATTTGGATGTTTTTCACCCAGAAAGTATTTTAATAGAGGTTGCATCCCAGAACTAACAAATAAAGTAGTTGGGTCGTTTTCAGGTATTAGTGTAGAAGAAGGAATATGATGATGACCATGCTTCTTAAAAAAATCTATGTATTTTTGTCTTGCTTCAATTGATTTCACATGTTTATTATATCAAAGTTATAAATCTGCAAAGAAATCATCATCAAAATCATCAGAGAGGGATTTTGGACCTCCAGGAGGAGTCGGAAAACCTGGGATATTTGGTAATTTAGGATTAGAGGGCACTGTCTCTGAGGAACTTTTTTCTTCTTTTGCATAAAACTCATTAAACCTTTTGTTAATCATCTCATTTACCTCAGCAACTGATTTTCCGTATGTCATTCTTGAATGTTCTTTTATCCTTGCTGCAACTACTTTATCTTCTTTAAACGGCATGACTAAACTATATTCAACCTTCATATGAAAAGGTTTAGTAGGCTGCCCGTTAACCAAAAGTTTTACATAACAATTACCTAACTCTAAAGAAAATATATCTCCTTCGGAAAAAGGTGAATCTTTCTCACCGCCAAAAGCTTTATGGCAAAAAGTTGCATCCTCGGGACCTACTCTAAAAAAGACTGAAGTTCCGACATTTCCGAAGACTGCGTTTTTTATTGTATCAGGAAGTTGTGCAATGTACTGATTTGCAACTGTTAGTCCAAGTTTAAATTTTCTTGCTTCTGAAAGGATAGTTGCAAAAGACTCAGTAGCAAAATTTTGAAACTCATCTACATACAAATAAAATGGAGGAAACTGCTCTCCTTTTACAATTTTTTCTGACCTAGCAAGAGCTGCATACATAACTTGAGGCACTAGTAAGAGACCCAAAAATTTCGCATTCTCTTCTCCAATTTTTGGGTCTCCTTTATCTAAATTAATTAAAAGAATCTTTTTTTCATCCATGATTTTTGGAATATTAATTGATGACTTTGGTTGAGCAATAATGTTTCTCATAAAGGTATCTGATGTAAATTTAGTAAATTTAGAAGTAAAGTAACCTAAAGTTTCAGATCTTGTTTGAGCAGTGGTATTTGCAATCTGATTTCTCCAGTAAGAAATAACATCTGGATCGGTAACTTTTGGTAAATATTTTTCAGCTTTTTCAGGATCTCTAATCAACTCGACGACATCTATCAAGGTTGCTTCGGGATCAACCATACAGGTAGCCATAGATGATCTAACAGCTTGTTGGAATTGGGGTCCTGTAATACCTTGATTATTTGGATCATACATTTTATTTAAAAGTTCAATAAAGTAATTAATAATTGTGTTTTTTTGATACTCATTTTCTGCCTCAAGTACATTAAAACCAAAAGGTCTTTCCACATCAGAAGCTCTAAAATAAATTACATCCTTTTCCCTCTCTGGTGGAATTTTTCCTAGTAATTCCTCTATATCTTTACCGTGAGGATCTAAAATACAAACACCTTCCCCTCTATAAATATCTTGAAGTGCCTGTGAGAATAAAAACACAGATTTACCTGTACCTGTTTGACCAAGTATATAAGTATGTCTTAATCTATCTTGGTCGGTAATTCTTATATGGGTAGTGATATCCCTATACTTGTTTATTCCCATTAGAATACCTTCATTAGCAACATTACCTGGTGCTGCATTTTTTTTAAATGCTATTTTTTTAATTCCAGGAACAGGTAGTAATTTGTTTCCAAAGTGAAAAATATTTGATAATTCAGCACAATTTAAGAGCATGCTATTGCAGTATAATTTAAGTTCAAACAATGGAATATGAAAATCAAAAGTATTTAATTCTCGTAGAATAAGTCTTCTGATAATACCGGAGTTGCTGGTAAAAATTCTCTTGATAAGATTATTATTTTTTGGATCGTTAAATTGATTGAAGGCAGAAAGGGTATTATCTAAATTAACTTGGGCTCTAAATTGGTCATCACTTATTGATATCAATCTAATAGCAGAATAAAAACCTGGAAATTTAATTTTATTTTCTAAACCTTCTTTATGCCCAGGATCTAGCACTGGAGAAGATTTATCTCCTCCACCAGACTTTGCTGTTAAAATTCT
Organism: Patescibacteria group bacterium; assembly: GCA_032117075.1. Taxonomy (GTDB): domain Bacteria; phylum Patescibacteriota; class WWE3; order UBA101185; family UBA10185; genus JAUMAA01. The sequence continues at coordinate 59,051 of JAUMAA010000001.1, read as the reverse complement.
TTTAACAGATTTTATCCAGGAATTAGAGGCTGGTGTAACTACTAACTGGTACATCATAACTTCGTTAGGACCAAGCTTTGAAAATGTAGATAAAATATTTGTTAAAGGCTCCTGCTTATCTTCAAACAATTTAATAGGAGTAAAAATATTATTTTCTTGTTTTAATTCATAGGCTAAATTGTATGTCCCTCTATCGAAAGGGTGAGAAACAGGAACATACTCAATTTCAGATTCTTTATATGTCCCATAAACCTGCTTCTCGATATTGGGAGCATACTTTTCTGGAGCAACAATGTAAAAAAAGATCCCCTCCTTCTTTCCGACAATTTCAAATGAAAATCTATTTTGTACTTTAAACAAATTCTCAAAGAAAGTTTGTTTAATACCATGAACCCCACTAAAAAAGTTCTCTAAATTTTTAAAGGGAGTTTCATCACTTCCAGAAATTTTGACAAACATCTGGACCATTTTAGGACTTAATGAAGAATAAAAAAATTTTCTATATAAGAATAAAGTTAAGTTATAAAAGAAGACAGTTAAAAAAGGAGAAAAAAGGATTAATACTAAAATAATAAGTAGAAAAAAAGACTGATCTATAGATTGGAGCGTAATCATATTTATATAATATCAACAAAAAATATAATTATCACTAAATTAAATGCGATGATTATTCTTGAAAAAACTATTTTGGAAAAAAAACTATTTTGAAATTTGTCTTAATAACTGATCGGCAAACTCTCTTGTAGGGTTTTCAACTCTTGCGGCACCTTCTTCTGTTTTAATAAAACCTTTTTCTGTAACAGCTGGATTTGAGATGGTTCTTACTGCTGTGTTAGAAATACTCTCATCCATAGAGGCCAACATTTCTTCCTCAGCTTTAAGACCAAGTCTTTTTGACTCATCTTCTACTACTTCTACAACTTTAAGTTCAGAAGGAGTATTCTCAAGAGTTTTATCAACTACTGGAATTCTTGTTTCAGATGAAATATTTTCAGCTTTATTTATAGTATTTTGAATATCCATAAGAGGAGTATTATAGCATCCTAGAACTAAATTTTGACACCCTTAAAGAATTTCTTTCTAGTATCCCTGCCTGTTTCTTCGGTATTTTCTAGTTCTTCTGAGGCATACTTTGCAGTATGTCTTCTAATTGGTGCGGCTTTTTTCTCAACTTGGTGAATAAATTCTGTAGTGTCTTCTTTAAAGTCCTCAAGTGCTTCTTCTGCTTCCTCAATCTTTTCACCTAAATACTTTCGGGTATTATTAGCAGCCTTCATAAATGTTTTTCTATTTTGTTCTCCATTTCCCGGAGAAAAGAGTAAGGCAATAGCAACACCTAGAGCAGCTCCTACTGCCGCACCAGTTACAAAAGCATTAGAAGTGCTCTGACATGTTGGACAAGCTTGGTTATTATTTTGATTATTTCCATTCATATTTAATCTCTTAAAGAAGTAACTGATTTTGTTTTATGAAAAGCATCTAAAATTGTAGATAAAAAACCACCAACCATATTTAAAGGATTGGCTACATTATGAACAATTTTACCTGTATCATCTAAAACAACATTCATTTTTTTTAAAGTTTCTCTAAAATCTTTTAAAGTTACTACAATATAAAAACCAACTACAAGCATATTAATTGTAATCACAGATAATATTAAAATTAAAACTAAATTAAAATCCATATTTTTCTCCTGCCGGAGAAAATACTTGGGCAGGTATATATATTTATTAAACCACCATCTATGTTAAGTGTCAAACATTATTTCAAAATGTTAATATCATTTTATGAAGAAATTAGTAATTTTTGATATTGATAGAACGATTTACGACGGAAGTGTTTTTTTAGATTTCTCCCTTCATTTAGTCCAAAAAAATCTTATCTCACCTAAAATTCTGTCATCCTTAGGTTTTGAATTCGTAACCTATCAAACTGGATTTGAATCATATGATGAATTAGTAAGAGATTGCTTAAACTATTTTTTCGAAGAAGTAAAAAATATACAACCTGATATTATTAAAAATGAATTTAAGGAATGCTTGTTTAAAAATCATCATAAATTTTACGATTATGTTTTTAAAACTATAAACAACTACCCTGAATATGAATATTTACTTGTCTCACTTGAACCTGATTTTATTGTAAAAGAGATAGCAAGTTTTTTAAGAATTGAAAATTATTTAGCCAATAAATTTTTAAATAATGGTGAATATCTTGATAAACCAGAACTTGTATTTAATAAATACTATCTTCTTGAAAATTCAAAATTTACAGGCATTAAACCTTTTTCTGTATTTGGAGATTCTGAATCAGACTTACCACTTTTGGAATTAGCCCAAAATAAATTTGTTATCAATCCTACTACAGTTCTTTATAAACAAATTTCAAGCAGTGATTACCATATCTTAAACCATGAAACTATTTTCGATGAAGTAAAAAAAATTTTCTAGAATAAATCCAAGAAACTAATTGGTTTTAATTCCAGGTTTTGAGACACTTGTCGAGGGCTCTGTTTTAATTTCTGGGGATTCAATTGGAGGATTATATATTTCTATTTTCTTTGGTCTATATATAATTGTTAAAATCTTAACGGTCTCTCTTTTATAAGGATTAATACTTGTAAATTTAAAGGTATTTATACCTTCTGCTAATTTAATACTTGTAGAAAAGTTTCCGTCGGTATGAATTGTAATTTTATCATTGTTTAATTTTAACTCTGCATCCTTATCTGTTTTACCGAAAATATCAATAATATCTGCTTCAGTAATTTGATTATTTTCGGGACTAGTAATCTCAAGCATAGGTGCTGAAGTAGTTTGTTGGTAGGTATAAAAAATATAAGTTAAAAATATTAGAAAAAGAAATATTAATGCTGAATTTATGATTTTATCGGCTGTTAAAATAATACTTACTTTTCTTTTTTTCTTAGGTTTAAAGTACACATCTTTAAAGGTATCCTCGTTTTTAAAAAAATCTAATACCTCTTTTCTCCATCTCGGTATTAAAGTAACGGGATTCAAACCTAAAAATTCAATATAGTTTTGAATAAAACCTAATGCCTGATAACTATTATCAAACATACTGTAATCAGTGTTTTCTATGCCCTCTAGATATTTTCTTTGAATTTTAAGTTGAGACGAACAAATGCCATAATCCAAACCTATGTCTTCTCTTCTATTTTTAAGAATTTCGCCTATTTTTGAACCCATGCTTAACATTCTATTAAATAAATAGAAAAATAAAACCTTTAATATTAATAATTTAAAGAATTAAGCAGCGAAATCTTTTTCGTTATCCTCTTCCATATCCTCAGACTTCTCAAAAGCATCTGTCATATCATTTCCTGAATTCTTGACTAACACTGTTCTAGGTTTAGCACCGTTTTGAGGACCAACAATTCCATTGTTCTCTAATTGCTGTAATAGTCTTGTTGCTCTATTGAATCCAATCGATAGTCTAGTTTGCAATAATGAAGCTGAGGCTCTTTGTGCAGCTATAACATATTCCTTTGCAACATCATAAAACTCGTCAATTTCATCATTCCCAAGACCAGCCCCTGGAAGTTCCCTGACAGGAAGTGATGTAACCTCAGTATTATATTCCGGTTCAATACCTTGAGATTTTAAGTAATCTATCAAATGTTTTAACTCATCTTTTGAAACCATTGGGGCTTGAATTCTAATAGGCTTTGAATAATCTTGAGGGTAAAACAACATGTCGCCTTTTCCAAGTAGTTTTTCAGCACCAGGTTGATCTAAAATTACTCTTGAATCAATCTGACTGTTTACTGTAAATGAAATTTTACATGGGATATTTGCCTTTAAGGTGCCGTTAATAACATCCCTTGAGGGTCTTTGAGTAGCAATAACCAAATGAATTCCAGCCGCTCTTGCCTTTTGAGCTAATGCCTGAATACCTCTTTCAATCTCTGAAGCCCCTTCTGTAAGCATGATATCGGCATACTCTTCAACTAGAATAACGATGTTCGGCATTGCTTGAAATCCTGCTTTTTCGTTATATTCTTCAATATTACTTGCCTCTGCTGTTCTAAGTAACCCATACCTTCTTCCCATTTCGCTTACAAGCCATTTGAAAACATTCGGGACAACCTTAGAATCAGTAATAATCGGTGCCATCAAATGAGGGATTCCTTCATATCTACTAAAATCTACTTCTTTTGGATCGATAATTATTAATTTACATTCTGATGGGCTATTTCTAAAAAGAATTGAAAATAAGATTGTATGTAAAAATACCGACTTTCCGGTTCCTGTCGCTCCTGCTACAAGCATATGAGGCATTTTAGCTACATTATAGATTTCTGGTTTTCCTGAAACATCCAAACCAATGACAATATTTAATTTTTCAGATGAATTCTTCATTCTGTCTGAATTTAATAATGTTTTTATACTTACCTTAATTCTATTTTTATTTGGAACTTCAATTCCTATCAAATTTGTTCCAGGTATTGGTGCTTGAAGCCTAACTGTTCCAGATACAGATCTAAGAGCCATTGCTAAATTTGGCCCTAAGTTTGTTGCCTGATTAAGTTTAGCAATATCTAAAAGCTCTACAGAGTATTGTGTAACAGACGGACCTGGTTGAATAGCAATAACTTTGCATTTAATATCAAACCTATTAAATACATCTTCAATGATGTTTTTATTTTCCTTCACATCACCACTATCTATAGGGGTCTTGTCTGGCTCATCAAGAAGGGATATTGGCGGATACTCCCATATTGTGTCAGATATTTTTTCAAAAGGAGAAGTATTTTGAACATTTGATTTACTTTTAGTAGGTTTAGTAATTGAAACAGGTGCAATTACATTATCCTCTACCGGTGCCGACAGAGAAGGAATTTCGGTATAGATATTATCTCCAATTTCAACATCTTCCTCATCACCATTCAAATTATCCTCTAATTCATTTGCAGTCTCTTCAAATTGAGTTTTTTTCTTTAAATTTAAATTAGAGATAAATGCTTGAATCATTGGTGTAGGAATATCTGTTAAGAATATTAGTACGGCAAAAAAGGATAAAAATAAAACTATTAAGTTTCCAATAAAACCTATATTTACTGACAACAAATTTGAAACAAAAAAACCTAATTTTCCACCCAAACCAACTGATAGGGATTCACCTATCGAAGCAACTAATACAATTAATAAATAAAGAGCAACAGTTATTCTCAAATTTAAAAACTTTTTATCAATAGGCCAAAGCATTAAAATTCCAGTAAATATGAGAGCGATAGGAAAAATGTATGAACCAATCCCCAAAACTAAATTTAAGTAATTGTAGAAGACACTCGTTAACTTATATGAAGGTGCCATTAAAGACCAAAGAGATAGCGAACCAAATAGTATCAAAAAAACAGCAGAAACAGATTTAATTGTTTCTGGTTTAATATTTAGTCTTAGTTTCTTTTTTCTACCTCTTTTAGACATTATGTATATAATACCAAATTTAAATAAGGTATTATTAAATGATGGGTATAGAAATTTCCAAAAGAATTGAAGAATCGATAAATGTAGAAGGAGTCACTAAAGCTACTGAAATTCTTGCAGGAACTGAGGAAGCAAGTAAACTTTCTATTGAAATTAAGGGTGGGGACGAAGAAGTTGCAGAAATACAGGAGGTTTCTACAAGTGTTAGAATTCCAAGAATAATTGGATTAGCAAAAATAACACAAGACATTAGAGCGGGGCTTGAAAAAGAATCGGCTACATCAACTAGTCACGAATTAGTTTATTCTTTATTAGGAGAAAAATCTAAAACACTACAAAAGTTTTCTGAAATTCTAAGCAGAATTCATGTTTTTAAACAAATACTTTCTGAAGGAAGTGCAAATGAAGAAATAATCACTCAAATTAATTCTTGGGAAGAAACTATTAATGAGATTGTAGATCAAACCTTAGTTGGGGAAGATAGAGATAAATTTAAAGCAAGTATTTTAGAAAAAATTGAACAACTATCATCCAAACAAACTGAAACACAAAAAGATAGTTACCAAGATAGATTTAAAAAATTAGTACAAAATCCTAAAGCTTTAAAGCACTTAGAAAGATATCTGAAACCAGAAAGAGGTGAAAAATTTGGAACAGAATTAATTAAAGATTATTTTGAAACAGCAAATTTTATTAACATTCTTAATTTAATGAAAAAACTTGAATCACCAGTCGAACAAGTTAATCAAAGAGGTGAAAGAATAGTCTCTCCAGAAATAAATTTTTTAGAAGCAAAAAAAATTATCCAGAATGTTATAGCCGAAGTTGAAAAAATAAAAACTAGTTCCCTTGATCCTGAGGTCAAAAAAATCAAACTTTCAGAGCAAGACCAGAAAGTTAAAGACATTTTAATCATTTGCGGAAACAAAATAACTACTTTGTTTCCGCACGATGAAAGCATACCCTCTATTCAAACCTCAGCATTAAAATATGTACTAGCAAATGAAAAAGCAATTTGTGCTGGTAAGGTAGAATCATTTGCAGCTTTATGTGAATTTTTCGGGCTTGAATACAGCAGGATATTAGTACCTGGGCACACCTTTATCGATATAAAACTACCTTCTGGAAAAATAGCTATTAACGACGGAAATTTTGCTTCAAAAATCCCAGATGAGGCTAATAGATTTTATATTTTGGAAGCAGAACCTTTGGATCAGAAACTTTTAGAACGGGGAATTCAAAACTTAGAAGAAGATATACAAAAGAGAATAATTAGAAGAAAAGGATTGGATGGAAAATTAACATACTATCTTGCAAATCGTAACCCTGACTATCAAAGCCATTTAACAGGAGATGTTACAAGTAACGAATATCCAATTCCCTCAATGGTTTTTAGTAATGCATCAGAAGAGTTTAAAAGTGATGAGTTAAAGAGATTTGTAAATAACTTTAAATGCGAATTTCAAATTGAAAGGGCAGATTTTTTTGGATTAAAAAATGAAACAATTGAAAACATATTGAAATTATTTGAAAAGGGAAAGTTATCCCCCGAAACAATACTTTCGGTAGGGAATTTACACCTTGCTGAAGTTTTAAATTACATTAAAACAAAAAACCCGCAAATGCTTGAAAAAATTATCAAAGAAAATTTAAAATTTATAAATAAATTAAAAACAGAAGATAGGATTTATTATGATGATTTTAATTTTTTTGATGACGAACTAATTTTGTCAACTTATTCTAAAGACCCAGATTTAGAAGTTCAGGTAACCGAGTTTCTTAAAAATGCTAAATTTCATAGGTATACAACCGAAGCCTTAATAAAGGGATTACTTAAAACTGAAATGGATATTGCCCAAGTTTACAGAGTAATAAATTTTGCAAAAGAAAAGGATGAAAAATTTTGGAATGAATTCAATCCTATTGCCATAACTTATTTTAATTTTGAAAACTATTTAAAACTATCGCCAGACCTAGAGTCGTGTATTAAAGATTTTAATGAATTCATAGATAAAAGAAAACCTTTTGAAAAAGAAAAAATTGAATACCCAGATAGTCAGATAATTAAAAGCATTTTTTTTAATTTATTTAAGAACAATCAATTAGATGAATTTTTTAAAAATGACCAAATTGATAAATCTTCAAAGGATTTCGTTTTGAAATATATATTAGAAAAAATTGGGTTAATGATTTACGATCTAAATTTAGATGATGCAGAAAGAAAAAATGCAACAATAAAAATTCTAGAAATAATTAAATCAAATACTGATTCAAATGAACAAATCATAAGTATCAATTCAAATCTTCTTCAAAAATACGATAAAGATGACCCAAAGCTAACTCCTCTAATCCTAGAAATTAAAAAAAGCGATAAAGAAACTTTTTATTCCAGTATGTTTTCAATTGAGAGAATTTGGCAAGAATTTCCAGAAAAAAGAATGCAACTTTATGAGGATATTCTCCAAAATAAAAATTTATTATTTTTGACTAGAAAAGATTTTAGTGATGAGATTAAAAAAACAATTTACTATAATAATTTTTCTAGACTCTTAAAGCTTATTGAAAAGGATTTAGGAAAAGAACAAAAAGATAGATTAATTAAAGAAACAGGTTTTGAAATGGAGTCTACGAATTAATTCCAATAATCAGAATGATTGGTCTTTTTCCAGTTTCTTTATAGATAAATCTTTCAATATTTTTTTCAATCTTTCCTTTTAAGAAATTCCATTCGTTTATCTTATCTGTATTTTTATCCAAAGTTTTATTCACAATATCCTTAGCTTTTCCAATAAAAATCTTTGAATCAGATACAACAACTAAACCTCTAGTAACAATATCTACTTTACCTTTAATCGGCATTCTATCTTTATCTAAAACAACTGTAACGACAAAAATTCCATCGGTAGAAAGTTTATCCCTGTCTTTAACAACTATAGCTGGAATTTGAGTATAGGTATTGGAATTTACAAAAACATCCTCGGTATCAATTTTTTTACCCATTTTTGCGACACCATTATTGAAAATCAAAGAATCACCATCCATCATTTCAAAAATTCTATCTTCTGAAATTCCCATCTCATCCTGCATCATTTCTTTATAAACCCTCATTTTAACAACGGTATCTCCGATAGGAATAATATATTTTGGTTTAAGTAGGTTGGCCATTAATTTCAGGTCATCCCTGTGACCGTGTCCTGAGATATGTAGGTGTTCATGAACTCTTGAGTGAAGGAATTGTGCATAAATCTCAGCACCTTCCATTACCAACCGATCCATCATCGCTAAAACATCGACATCTACCCCAGGAGGATTAGGTTCTGCTGAAAACACAACTAAAGCATTTTCTTGAAGTAAAATGTCATCATTCTCGCCTTTTGAAACCCTATCTAATGATGAACCTACCTGACCAAAACATCCGGCGATTAAATAGGTAAGTTTTGATTGATCTAATTTAAAAGCTTCTTTTTCATTCACATAATTCTCTTTAGCAAAAGGTAAATAACCTAGTTCAGTTCCTATTCTGACAGTTTGGTCCATAGATCTTCCTGATAAAACTACTTTTCTTCCGTGTTTTATAGATGCTTCAATAATCTGGTGCATTCTTGCTAAATTTGAAGAAATAACAGTAATAAATAGTTGTCTACCATAAGCATTTTTCATAACCGATTCAAATGTAGGAGCTAGAGTAGTCTCTGGAGTACTTCCGCCATCTACAGAACAACCTAAACAGTCAGAAAGCATACATAAAACACCAGCATCTCCAACTCTTCTAATTGCAGCAACATCTGCAGGTTTGTCTAATACTGGATCGGTATCAAATTTATAGTCAGCAGCATGTACAACCCTTCCTTGAGGAGTATCAATTATATAAGCTACACCTGAAGGTACAGAGTGGTTAGTTCTAAATCCTGAAATTTTAAAATTTCCTAAAACAACTGGAGAATCCTCAGGCACAAATGTTTTAAATTCTACCCTTCTTGCAACATCAGCCAAGCCTCTATCTTTTATTTTTTCTTTTACATATTCTTGAGCTAATCTTGAAGAGTACATTGGGACATCAAACTCTTCTAAAAAGAAGGCCACAGCTCCAATATGGTCTTCGTGTGAGTGAGTTATAAACAAACCTCTGATTCTATCTTTTTTATCTCTTAGATATGAAAAATCTGGAATTACCAAATCAACACCATGCATTGATTTTTCTGGAAAACCAATACCACAGTCAACAATAATAATATCCTCACCACATTCATAAACAGTCATGTTTTTAGTTGCAGAAAAACTTCCTGAAAGTGATAATATTTTAAATTCTGGTTTACCTGCTTCTTGTTTAAAAGAAAGCTCGTCATTTTGATTAGAAACTGTATTTTTATCTTTGTTCAAAAAACCTATCATATTACTTTAATTCTTGTAGATGTTTAGAAAGTTGCAAAAAGTCATCTTGGAGGGTGCTTAAAAATTTTTTATTTCTTAAGGCAGCTGCCGGATGATAAACTGGAAAAATAAGATAATTCCCTAATCTTTTCAACTTTCCTCTTTCCGAACCTATTTTATCATCCGGAAAGAAATAATTAAAGGAGAACCGACCCAAAGTTACTATTATCTCGGGCTTTATAATCTCTATTTGCCTAGTTAAAAACCCCTGACAAGCTTTTATTTCATCGAGATTAGGGTCTCTGTTTTTAGGAGGGCGATGTTTGATTAGATTACCTATCCAAACATCGCCCCTTTCAAGTCCGATTGAATTTAAACATCCTTCTAAAAGCTTTCCAGCTCTTCCTACAAAAGGCCTTCCTTGCTCATCTTCATTCCTTCCAGGAGCTTCTCCAATAAAAATTACTTTAGTTTCAAGACTACCTTCACCTACGACTGCTTGAATTGCTGTTTCACATAAAGAACAATTTCTACATTGTCGTATTTCAATTGAGAGATTATTGTAATTTTCTTGTTTGGAAAGCATTTATAAAAATCCTAATACTTTGGCAAATACTGCTTTAAATTTTGCTCTGAAAGTTTAACGGAAGTAGTTTTTCCTTCTACAATTTCCCTTGCTACTTTTCTTGCAATACCCTCGAGTGTTCTTTGTAAACTTCTTATTCCTGCGTCAAAACCAAATGGTCTAACAACATTAATCCATAAATTTTCATCAATTGTTAACTCTTCTGGTTTTAATCCCATGTTTTTTAAAATCTTAGGGAAAAGATATTTTTTTCCAATCTCAACTTTTTCAATGTCAGTATAGGAAGGCATTTTAATGACCTCCATTCTATCTATCAGCGCTGCCGCAATTGTGTTTGTGTAATTAGCCGAACATATAAAAACTACATCAGAAAGATCAAAAGGATAATCCAAATACTGGTCTCTAAAGTTATGATTTTGATTTGGGTCAAGAATTTCTAGTAATACTGCCATGAAATCAAACCTCAAACTCTCGCTTCCGGAAGTTTTATCTATCTCATCAAGTAAGATAACAGGATTTCTAACCCCAGCTTTAATTAAAGATTTAATAATCTGACCTGGCTCAGCATCTGCAACAGTTCTACTCACTCCCCTTAATTCCTGTACAGATCCCAAACCTCCCATCGGAATTCTTATAAAAGTTCTTTGTAGGGCCTCTGCAATTGAGGTAGAGATAGTTGTTTTACCGATTCCCTGTAAACCTACGAACAAGATAACGGGGGATTTTCCTTGGTCAGTAGCACCTCTTTGTTTTAAAAGAATCATTGTAGAAAGATACTCGATTATTCTTTCTTTAACATCCCTAATTCCGTAGTGATTTTTTTCTAGAATTTCTTCTGCAAATTTAATATCAAGGCTGTCTTCAGAATATTTATTCCAAGGAATTTGGGTTATAACATCTACATATTTAGATAAATTTTCAAATTCTGAACTGTAATTTCCAAGCTTAGCAATTCTATTTACTCTATCTAAAATTTTTAAAGCCTTATCTCTTAAATCTTCAGGTAAATCTGAGCACAAATCAATTTTATTTTTGATTCCATTTAACTCTTCAAAAACGAAATCTATTTGAGAATTTTTATTATCAATATCTACAGCCATAACCTTTGATTAAACAAATAAAAAGCTAATAAAAAAGAAATGAAAATCAAAAGAATTGCTGTAATTAACTGAGCTGAAAATCTATTTTCGTATGGAATTTTAAAAAATAAAAACTTATATGTTGGGCTTATTTCGTATTTTAGTCTTAAATTTAATAAAATTGGTTTAGGTAATTTGAAAAGTCCCTGAGGCAAAGCATTTCTACAATTCTCACAAAAGAAGTAGCTATACTCATTAAGTTTATAATTACAAACAGGACAAATTCTCATATCTAAAATTTACCATTAATTTTGAATTAATTTATCATTAATTTTTGATTAATGCCTTTTTAGATAAAGAAATCTTACCGTTTTCTACTCCCTTAACCATAACCTCAAACTCATCACCTTCTTTAACAACTGTTTTTACATCTTTTACAAATTCATTTGAAATCTCACTCACATGAAGAAGTCCTTCCTTACCTGGAAGAATTTCCACAAAAGCTCCAAATTCAACTACCTTTACAACTTTTCCATTGTAAACCTCACCAGCTTTAATTTCTCTTGTTAACCCATCAACCATTCCTTTAGCCATTGATATACCTTCATTTGAATAACCAGAAATAACAATCCTACCTGAATCTTCAATACTTAAAACAGTATCAGTTTTAGTTTGAATATCCTTAATTGTTTTACCGCCACTTCCAATTACTACCCCTATTTTTTCAGGTGAAATTTTAATCATATCAAACTTTGGAACATTGACCGATAAATCTTTTCGTGGTTCAGATATCGTCTTTATCATATGATCTAAGACCTGTAGTCTTGCTTCTCTAGATTGTTTAATAATGTCTGGTATTAACTTCATAGGAATACCTTTTAATTTGATATCGCATTGAATTGCAGTCACACCCTCTTTAGTACCTATCATTTTAAAATCCATGAAACCACCGGCATCTTCAAGATAAGCAATATCTGTAATTATTTTGTATTTTGAAAAATCATCGTTAACAACTAAACCTACACCTATTCCTGCAACCATATCTTTTAAAGGTACCCCAGCATCCATTAATGCTAAACAAGATCCGCAAGCAGCTGCCATAGATGTAGACCCTGATGAAGAGGTGACCTCAGTGTTAACCATAATTGTATACGGGAAATCTGAGATAGAAGGGATGACTGCTTTTAACCCTCTCTCTGCAAGCATTCCATGGCCAATTTCTCTTCCCCCAGCTCCTCCTGTTTTACCAATTTCTCCAGAGGAGTACGGAGGGAAACTATAATGATGCATATAGTATTTAGTTTCCTCACCGTAGAAGTCTTGAATAACCATTGCATCTTCCAATGTGCCTAAGGTTGCAATTGATAGAGCTTGAGTAATACCCCTAGTAAATAGACCAGATCCATGAACTTTTGGTAGATAAGATACCTTTGAACTTAATTCTCTTATATCAAACTGACCTCTTCCATCCGGTCTTTTATTATCTTCTAAAATCATTTTCTGCAATATTTTTTTCTCCAAATGTTCAAAAACCTGAGAAATAATTCCGTTATCATATTTTTCGGAAAATTGCTTGTTTGCTAATTCTTTGATTTTTTTAACTTCTATATTTAAAGCAATCTTATCTAAACCTTTATTAAATGCAGAATTTAAGTCATCAAAAAATTCTTTACTAATTTCATCTATAACATCATCTGAAATTTTACTTGGTATATAATCTATTTTTTTTATTCCAGGGTTTAACTCATTTGCAAAATCCTCAAGAAATTCAACAAGAGGTATACAGGCAGAGTTAGCATTATTAATAACCTCAATTAATTTATCTTCAGGAACAATATTCGCTTCTGCCTCCACAGCTAAAAAATCCCTTTCCTTTCCTGAAAAAGAAATAATCATATTTAAATCAAGAGCATGGGATTCATCTTTAGTTGGGTTAATTACGGTTTGTCCCTCTTTTAATCCAACTTTTACACTTGTCATTGGGCCATAAAAAGGAATTTGAGAAGAATGAAGTGCTGCGGATACAGCTAGTAATGAGGCAAACTCAGGGTCGGCATCTCTATCCAATGATAAAACTGTAGCAATAACTTGCACTGCATTATTAAAATCTCTTGGAAACAAAGGTCTGATTGCATGGTCAATCAATCTTCTAGTAATCACTGCTTCATCGTTTGGTTTGCCGTCTCTTTTAATATACTTAGATGATTTAATCATTCCCGCAGCATAAAGTTTTGGGTCATAATGAACTCTTAAATCAAAAAAATCAATTGATGGGTCTGAAGGCCCCATGACCACTGTAGCTAAAACTGTAGTTTCACCGTAGGTCAACTTAACAGCGTTATCTGCCATTAAAGCTAACTCGCCTGATTCAATTATTAAATTTTTACCGAGGAAATTTATTTCTTTTTTTATTATTTTTTTCATATTTATTTAGTTTTGTTCTCAATAAAAAAATTGAGAACAAAGTTCTCAATTCCTAGTTGACCAAAACTAAATACTTTAGGTCTATTTTTTTAGACCTAATTTAGAAATTAGAGAAATGTGTCTAGCAGTATCTTTTTTAAGTAATGATGCCAATAATCTTCTTCTTTTATTTACTAATTGAAGTAGACCCCTTGTTGAGTGGACATCTTTTTTGTGAACTTTCAAATGATCCGATAATTTACTAATCTTTTCTGATAATAATGCAATTTGAACCTCAGGAGACCCAGTATCTTTATCATGAATCTTATGAGAAGTAATAATAGTTGTTTTTGTATCTTTGTTTAATGCCATGATGCTATTTTAACAAATTAGGTTTATTTTTCAATTACCTAACTTCAATATAAAACCCTTCTTTTGCTTCTAAATACTCAGGTTTAAGAAGAACACCGCATTCAGTGTCTTTACCTGCTACTTTTATATCATCCCTGCCTCTTTTTAGAGTTTTCACATTTCCTGTATACAAAGGAATGTCATCTTTGGTTAATTCAGCTGGATTTTGGGCAAAAATAGAAATTCTAGAAGTATCCTTAATAGATCCAGCTAAAATTTTACATCCTAAAACCATATCACCTGAAGGTAATTTAAATAATTTTTGAATGACTGCCCTTCCTTTAATCTTCTCCTCATCAGAAACTGCTTTACCCTCTAAAATGTCTTTAACATCATCAATTAATTCATAAATTGTTTTGTAAACTTTGATAAAAACATTTTTGGATTCTGCTAGGTCCTCAATACTTGGAGCAACTTTTAGATTGAATCCAACAATCAAACCATGTGTACTTTGAGCTAATAAAACATCTGAATCAGAGATTTCACCTGTGGATGTTAATAAGAACTTAATAGAATAATCTGCATTTACATTTGCAGTAACCAAGCTGGAAAGAGATGCTTTAACAGCCTCCAAGGTTCCAGATGTATCGGCTTTTAGAATTAAATTAATTGTTTTCTTAGTATCTTTTCCAACAATCTCTACTTTGTCTGTACTTTCAGAAAATTCTTCTAAACCACTACCTCTTTGAACAATGGTATCTCCAACACTAGGAATTTCTTTAAAACCTAAAATCTCTACTGGATCTCCTGGAAAAGCTTCTTTTAGCATTTGACCTCTATCGTTCATGAGGGACCTAATTTTTGCAATTTTTCCAGATGCATAAACTTCATCACCAATTTTAATTGTTCCATCTTTAACAATTACATTTACTAGTGCTCCTTTTTTCTTGTCCATTTTAGCTTCAATAATAATTGCTTCTAAAGCTCCTTCTGGTCTAGCTTTAATTTCCTGCATATCAGCTATTAATTGGATCATTTCTAATAACTTATCTAAACCTTTTCCAGTTTTAGCGGAAACTTCTACTGCAACAATAGAACCACCCCAATCTTCTACTAAAATATCTTCCTGTGCTAACTGTTGTTTTGCTTTCTGAGCATCAGCAGCAGGTAAGTCTATCTTATTGATAGCAACTATAATTGTTCCTCCAGAATCTTTTGCATGGGCAATTGCTTCTTTAGTTTGAGCTTGAACTCCTGCATCAGCTGCAACAACTAAAATAACAATATCAGCAACTTTACCTCCCCTAGACCTCATTTGGGAGAATGCTGCGTGACCTGGTGTGTCTATAAATGTGATTTTTTTGGAATTAAATTCTATTTGGTAAGCACCGATGTGTTGAGTGATACCTCCAAATTCTTTTGCTGTCACATTTGTTTTTCTGATAGCATCTAAAATAGATGTCTTACCATGGTCAACATGACCCATGACAGTTACTATTGGAGGTCTATAAAATACATCACTCATTTAATTTTCTTTCCCGTAATTTAATTACTCTTGAACATTAGTTTCATCAGAAATTACCTCTTCTGTTGATTCTTGTACTTCCTCAGCCGTTGCTTTCATTTTCTCAGTTTCTTCTTGTTTTGCTTTAGCTTCCGCTTCTTTATTTTCTTTCAAAGTAGCGATTTCCTCGTCCCAAATTCCTTTAATTGATTGAGCACTTTCTCTAGCCGGTCTTTCTTCACCAGAAAAGTTATCAAATACTCCCTTAACTCCTTTAATATCGATTTTCCATTTTGTTAATTTGAAAGCAAGTCTTACATTTTGACCTTCTTTACCAATTGCTAAACTTAATTGATCCTCTGGAACAGATACAACTGCTGTTTTCTCCGCCTCATTAATCTCAACTTCGGTTACTCTAGCTGGAGAAAGTGAAGCTGCAATAAACTTTTCTACGGAAGTAGCAAAAGGGATAATATCAATCTTTTCACCAAATAATTCTTGGATGATTGCTTGAACTCTTACACCTTTTTGACCAACACAGCTTCCAACTGGATCGATTTTGTCGTCATTAGAATAAACGGCCATTTTGGTTCTAGAACCAGCTTCTCTGGCAATTCCAACAATTTCAACAGTTCCATTTCCTATTTCAGGAACTTCTTCTTCAAACAATTGAGCAACAAATTCAGCATCAGATCTTGAAACTATAACTTCAGTTCCTCTTGAACCGTCTCTTATTTCTTTTACATACACTTTTAATCTTTGACCTGGTGTGTAGGATTCTGCTGAAACCTGCTCACCTCTTGGCATTATTCCTTGAGTTTTACCTAAATCTACAACAACTAGACCATTTTCAACTTTGAAGATGGTTCCAGGTACAATTTTTTTAATTTTAACTTTCATTTCCTCAATGATTGCTGCCTTTTCTGTTTCTCTTATTTTTTGAATAATAACTTGTTTTGCTGTACTTGCAGCAATTCTTCCAAATCCTGATGGAGTAATATCTTTATCATTCAAATCAAAAATTCTTGATTCTCCTGTTTCCTCATCTAATTCAACTTTAATATCTTCGGAAGTTCCCCCAAAATCTTTGACATAAGCCTTTGCTAAAGCAACTCTTACAGAGTCAAGTACATCGTGAGCAGAAATTCCTCTTTCGGTAGCAACTTGATTAATAGCCGCTCTGAATTCTGAAATAGCCATTCTTAAACACTTTCTTCAAATTTGTAATTTGAAAATAAACACTTACTTAATAAAAAAGCGGGATTAACCCACTCCTGAAAAGAAACCTATTCAACTAGAATTATATAGCAATATTTGATTTTTTCAACCTTATTTAAGATTTCTATATTCTTCCAGGTACTTCCTTTGGGCTTTAGATAGTTTTTTTGGTAATTTAACTTTAATATCTATAAACATGTCACCTTTACTGTTTGAATTAATTTTTGGCATTCCATAACCTCTTAATTGTAACCTGGTTCCAGACTCAACACCCTCAGGGATTTTTACCTTTTTATTAGTTATTCCTTTTTCCTCTTTTTCATCTATAACTTTAACTTCCATCTCACCTCCCAGCACAGCTGTAATAAAGTCAACTTCTAATATTTGTAGTACATTTTCATTGAATCTTTCTAATTTCTCAGGGAAAGATACTCTAAAAGATACTAATAAATCGCCGTTGGGAAGATTGTTTGGACCAGGCATTCCTTTACCAGCAAATCTCATCTCCATACCCTCAACAATTCCTTTAGGTATCTTGATGGTATATTCTCCTGTTTCTACCTTTATTTTTCTTTCACCGCCTTTTACCGCTTCTTCAAATGAAACTTTTATCTCATAGTAAATATTTTTGCCTTTTCTCGCTCTTCCAAATCCACCAAATCCAAACACCTCTTCAAATATCTCAAATGGATCTATATTAATATTTCCACCGCTATATGAATACCCAAAAGGTCCTTGACCAAATCCACCAAAACCAGAAGCCCCAGCTCCTCCACCTTGCTTGAAAGCATTGTGGCCAAACTGATCATATTGCTTTTTTTTCTCTGCATCGGATAAAACCTGGTAAGCTTCATTAATCTCTTTAAATTTTTTTTCAGCAGAAGCTTTGTCTGAATCCTTCACCATATCTGGGTGATGCTCCCTTGCTAAGTTTCTGTAGGCTTTTTTAATATCAGCATCTGAGGCATTTTTAGGTATACCTAATATTTCGTAGTAGTCTCTTATTTGACTCATAGACACTTATTTTACCAAAAAGTACCTAATTTATGGTAAAATTCTTCCTGATCTGAAAGGAGAGAGTCAGTGTTCACCGAAATTATGGCCCTTGTTGGGGGAGCGGTTCTTAGTTCCTCGGCAATTGCCCTGAGAATAAGAATAATGCTCATTGCCAGAAATGTCCTCTCAAGACTTTCGAAAGAAACAAACATCAGCTATGCTGAAAGTTTGATTAAACGAATAGTTCTAAGAGACGGATACGTTTTAACATTTGCCACTTCGCAAATGTTAGGGAGCTGGGTGTTTTTAGGTGCAGGTACTGCAATTGCTGCAGGTTACCTAAAACCCTTTTCCTTGGAGCGGGTTTACCTCACTTTTTCCATATTCAAACTGATTATGGAAAATGTGAATTTGTGAGAGAGAAATGGCGCGGCTTTTTAAGCCGCGCCATCTTCATTTATCTTTTTAAATTTCCTAAATACAAAACTTAAGAAACTATTTCACCTTCCATTGGTTCGTTTGGATTGTTTTGAGTATTGTTTCCTCCCTGGTCATTTTTTGGTTCATCTTTTTTATAAAGTTGATCTCCAAATTTGGCCAAAGTTTCATTTAACTCATTAGTTTTTTTATCCAACTCTTCTTTGGAAGCTGTAGACAATACATCCTCTAAGGATTTGATTTTCTCTTCAATTTCAGTTTTTGTTTCGGTAGGTAAATTATCACCCGCTTCAATTATTGCCTTTTTAGCTTGATGAATCAAACTTTCAGCATGGTTTCTACTTTCTGCTTCCTCTTTTCTTTTCTTGTCAGCTTCTTTGTTTGCTTCTGCTTCTCTAACGATTCTTTCTACTTCATTTTTATCAAGTCCAGTTGATCCTGTAATGGTAATTTTTTGTTCCTTACCAGTTACTTTTTCTTTTGCTGAAACATGCAGTAACCCATTAGCATCAATATCAAAGGTTACCTCAATTTGAGGAACTCCTCTATGTGCTGGAGGGATACCATCTAAAATGAATCTACCAAGTGATTTATTATCAGCTGCCATCTCTCTTTCACCCTGTAAAATATTTATTTCTACGGATGTTTGATTGTCTGCTGCTGTTGAGAATACTTGTGATGCAGAAGTAGGAACAGTAGTATTTCTCTTAATGAGAGGGGTTGAAACACTTCCCAAAGTTTCAATACCTAGAGTTAAAGGGGTAACATCTAAAAGTAAAACATCTTTAACTTGTCCAGACAAAACACCTCCTTGAATTGCAGCACCGATTGCTACAACTTCATCAGGATTGATAGACCTGTTGGTATCTTTACCAAAATAGCTTTTAACAACTTCTTGGACTTTTGGCATTCTGGTCATTCCACCAACCATTACAATTTCATCAATTTGATTTTTAGAAATTCCTGAATCCTTCAAAGCATTTTCAATTGGAACAATAGTTCTTTGAATCAAATCATCAACTAAACTTTCTAATTTTGCTCTAGTTAATTTGATATTGATATGTTTTGGTCCAGAAGCATCGGCTGTAATAAATGGGATGTTGACATCAGTTTCAAGAGCCGATGAAAGTTCAATTTTAGCTTTTTCAGCAGCATCTTTGAGTCTTTGAAGAGCTTGTTTATCGTTTGCCAAGTCAATTCCGTCTGATTTCTTAAATTCTGAAATTAAGTAATCAATTATATGTTGGTCGAAGTCATCTCCCCCCAAATGAGTATCTCCATTAGTTGCCTTAACTTCAAAAACTCCATCACCTATCTCAAGAACAGAAACATCAAATGTTCCTCCTCCTAAGTCGTAAACTACAATTTTCTCATTAGTTTTTTTATCGAGTCCGTATGCCAAAGATGCAGCAGTTGGTTCGTTGATAATTCTTTTAACATCAAGTCCTGCAATTGTTCCCGCCTCCTTAGTAGCACTTCTTTGTGCATCATTAAAATAGGCTGGAACTGTAATAACAGCTTCAGTTATCGGCTCTCCTAAAAAACTTTCAGCATCAGCTTTAAGTTTAGTTAAAATTTTTGCAGAAATTTCTTGTGGAGTATACACTTTTCCCTCAACCTCAATACAAGCCATTCCATTTTTACCTTCAACAATTGAGTAAGGCATATCGTTTTTTAGCTTTTGAATTTCAGGATCAGAATACATTCTTCCCATCAGTCTTTTAGCTGAAAAAATTGTGTTCTTCGGATTTACTATTTGTTGTCTTTTTGCAGGAATTCCTACAACATCGTTTTTACCAAGTGCGACAACGGAAGGAGTTGTATTTGTTCCTTCATGACTTGGAATAACTTTAGGGTTTCCCCCTTCAAGAAATACTACGGCAGAATTTGTTGTACCTAGGTCAATACCTATTATTTTACCCATATGGTTGTCCTCCTTTAAAATTAATTACCTTTTCCAACTTTTACCCTTGCAGGTCTTAAAAGTCTTCCTTTAAAATAAAATCCTTTACTTAATTCTTCTACTACTTTACCTTCTTCTCCTTCTACCATATCCACTGCTTCCATCTCATTAACATCATAATCTTTTCCATTTGTTTCAATTTCTTTCAAACCTTCTTCGCTCAACACTTGTTTGAACTGTTTTATTGTCAAAAGCAAACCTTGATCTTGATTGTACTTTCCAAGCATTTCAAGAGAATCGTAAACTGGAAGTAAGCTCAAAAGTAGAGAAGAATTAGCAAATTCATAAACATCTTTCTTTTCTTTATTTGTTCTATCTACTAAATTTTTATAATCAGCAAGTGCTCTTTTCCAATTATTGTCTAAATCGTTTATCTGAGTCTTTAAAATGTCTATTTCTGATAGATTGTTGTTTGTATTTTCATCCATAATTATTTAAGAATTAAGTATTTCTTCTATTAACATTTTTGAGTACTTTAAGGAAGGGAGTACTGTTTGGTATTTCATTCTAGACGGACCAAGTACTGCTAAAAATCCGCTAGTTTTGGGAGTTTTAAACTTTGTAAAGACAATTGAACAATTTCTTAATGAAGGCATTCCAATCTCGTCCCCAATCAAATATTGGGCCTCATTTGAATATTCAGGTATTCTTCTTAAAATTTGATCAAATAACTCAAAGTTATCCAAAAGTCCCAAAGCTGCTTTGGTGACATCAATTTCCCAAAATTCTTTTTTGTCCAAAATGTAAACAGATCCTGCATGAACCATAAATCCATCATGAGTTACTGCTATACACAACTCTTGAGTCAAATCTGCCAAAGATACAACAGCCCTCTGAAGTAATTTTTCAAACTCGTATCTATTTGCATATAGTTTTTGTCTGATCGCTACTTCTTGTAAAACTGGCAACTCTTCCTCCTCTAAAAGTTCTTGTAAGAAATATTTGTAAGCCATTGAAGTAGGAATTCTTCCCGCTGAAGAGTGGGACATCTCCAAAAAACCTTTTCTCAAAAGCTCAGCCATCTCGTTCCTGACGGTAGCAGGGGATATAGTTAAATTATATTTTTTAACAAGATAATTAGATCCTACAGGCTCAGAGGTTGAAAGGTATTCTGAGATAATAGCATCGAGCAGTTTAATTTGTCTTTCTGATAAATTAAATGTCATTTGTCACTATTATAATAACTCTGCTAAAAAAATCAATATGTAAAGTTAAAATGTATGATTTTCATACTAACTAAGTTTCTGAACTTAATTAATATAACTAGAGTTTTTTAAAGTATTTATACAAATTACATGAAATGTAAGAAAAATTATAATAAAGTATTCAGGGTATATTTCTATAAAAAACATTAAATATAAATATAATAGTCCTATTCCTATAAGATATCTAATATAAAAACCTGAGGTCATTTTTACTTCATCAGTAGTTTCTATTTTTCTAAAATTAAATATAAATCTTAATATTGGCATTATTAAATAAAATCCAATTGAAATATGAGTTATAAAGACAGAAATATAGGTTAGAAAACTCGTGAACGATTTAAAAAAAATTGATCTAAAAAATAAAATACGGACATTAAAGAAAATAATAAGAAACTAACAGAAAACATAAATCTAGTAGTTAAAATAAACTTTGACTTTAAAGTACCCATATCTCTATTCTATAATCTAATTTTTATAAAGAAAGAATTTGCCTAAAGGCGTCTTGAGGGATATCAACTTTTCCAAACTTCTTCATTCTCTCTTTACCTTTTTTTTGAATATCTAAAAGTTTATCTTTTCTTTCTCTATGTCCTCCAGACATTTTAGCTAAAACGTCTTTTCTAAATCCAGACAAATCCTCTCTAGCAATAACTTTAGAATTAATCGCAGCTTGTAAAGAAACTTGAAATTGTTGTCTTGGAATAATATCTTTTAATTTTTTTAACAAAGCTCTAGAAGTTAACTCTGCTTTCTCTCTGACAACAATAAAGGAAAGGGGTGGAACAATTTGGTTATGGACCAAAATATCAACCTTTACTGCTTTCACAGGTCTATAATCAAGCATTTCATAATCTAAAGAAGCATAACCAGAAGTGATGCTTTTTAATTCATCAAAGAAATTTGAAATAAGTTCTACTAAAGGAATTTCGTATTCAAAAATTACTCTGTCTGTTGTTGGGTATTCCATTTTTTTCATTGTTCCTCTTTTAGTTTCACAAAGAGTGATAATTGGCCCTGTATAAGTATTTGGGGTTACGATGGTCATTAAAATCCAAGGCTCTCTGATCTGAGAAATTCTAGTCACATCAGGCATATCATAAGCAGTTCTTACTTCGATAGATTCTCCAGAAGTTAGGTCAACTTGATATTCAACAGAAGGAGTTGTGGAAATTAAGTCTAAATTAAATTCTCTTTCAAGTCTTTCTTGAATAACATCAGCATGAAGTAGTCCTAAAAATCCACATCTAAAACCAAACCCTAAAGCCATATTGTTTTCAGGCTCATATGAAATCGAAGAATCAGTTAGGGCCATTTTCTCAAGAGCTTCTCTCAAGTCTGGAAATTTGTCATTATCAACTGTATAAATTGATAAGAACACAAAAGGTTTTACTTCTTTATAACCAGGAAGTTCTTCTAAGGTACCATTAGCAGTAAATCCGATAGTATCTCCAACTTTTACTTTTGAAATATTTTTAAGACCTGTCACGATATAACCTACCTCCCCACTTCTAAGCAATTCGCAAGGTTTTCTGGTTGGTTGAAAAGTTCCAATCCCTTCTGGAATTGAAAAGGAATTAGTAGCAAAAAATTTAAGTTCTTTTCTTGTAGAGATTTCCTTCGTTGAAATAGATCCGTCTACCACCTTAACAACTGCCACTACCCCTAAATATGAATCGTAAAATGAATCAAAAATTAATGCTCTTAAAGGTTTGTCTATATTATTAATAGGTGTAGGAATTCTATCAATGACCTCTTTAATAAGCTCGTGGACTCCTTCACCAGTTTTGGCACTGACTTTTAATATCTCGTCATGAGAAAAACCGAAAGTATTTACTAAGTCATTAGCAACTTTTTCAACATCCGAGGACGGTAAATCTATTTTATTCAGTACGGGAATAATTGTTAAATTAGCATCAATTGCTTTATAAACATTTGAAACAGTTTGGGCTTGAATACCCTGAGTAGCATCAACTACTAAAATAGCACCTTCACAAGCAGCAAGAGACCTTGAAACCTCATAGGAGAAGTCAACATGTCCGGGAGTATCAATCAGATTTAATTCATACAAATCACTATCTAAAGTGTATTCCATTCTTACAGGCTTGAGTTTAATAGTAATACCTCTTTCTTTTTCAAGATCCAGTGAATCAAGGGTTTGTTCTTTTAAGTCTCTTTTTTCGATGGTTTTAGTATACTCAAGAAGTCTATCTGCTAGGGTAGATTTTCCATGATCAATATGTGCAATAATACAAAAATTCCTAATATTTGCTGAATCTATTAGCTGTTTTTTTTCCATAACAGGTGTATTTTACCAAGAAATAGCATATTTAGTGCTTTCTTGAATTATGAAGAGATGGATTGATTTAACTGATTTTCTAGATTTTCTAAATTCTTGGATGAAACTTTTAACTTTCTTAAAGCTTTAAATAATAGTAATACCTCAGGAACTTTTAATTTATATGAAACTATAAAATAAATTACCAATCCTAAAGTTGATACACCGACAGTTAAGTAAATAAGATCTAGGACATAAGCAGTATCAAGTAGGTAGGTATCAATTAATCTCATAGGAAAATATAAAAATAAACTCATTAAAAACCCTGAAGCAAAAATCTTTGCACTAGAAGAAAATAATTCTCTTAATGGGAATGATATTTTTATTTTCAACATAAATAAAAAATAAATCAAATTAATATAGGAACCTACCACATACCCAGCAACAACAGCCCAAACCCCGTACCCATTAAAAATGAAGTAGAGAGGAAAAGTGATTGTAATAATTAAAGTAATTAGAGTTGCAATAAATGGGTGAAATGAATCTTTTAGAGCATAAAAACATCTAGAAAGAAAAATGGAAGCTGATTGAGAAAGAATGGAAAGTGAAAATATAGCCAAACAAAGGGCTGTTATTAAAGTATCTTCCCAAGTAAATTTTTCTGCACCGTAAACCAGTCTGACAATTGGAAGCTTTAGAACTATGAGAAGGACCATAACTGGAAGACTTAAATACAGAATCTGTAAAAGAGAGGTTTTAATAATTCTAAAAAAATTATCCTTATCGCCTTCATTGTACTCTTCTGCCATTATGGGAAGAGCTGCAATTGATATTGAAGCCCCAAATAAATGTACTGGGAAATAACGGAGCTGATCAGCTAATTTAAAATAAACTACGGAGGATGCGGATATCAAAAAGGCTAATGAATTTTCGGCGACTGCAACAAGGTGACCCAAAAGAGTAGTCATAAAATTTACACTAGAAAGTTTAATTGATTCTTTCAAATTTTTATCTTTAAGATTGGTAAAAAATAATAAATATTTGAAATCAATAAAAAACATTGAAGGAATTTGAATTAGCAAGTGAAAAACTGCACCTATAACCATCGCCCAAGACAAGCTATAAATTCCAAAGAAAGGCTGAAGAAGTGGTAGTGAAACTATAAATCCAATATTAAATAATACCGGGGATAGAGATGTTGATAGGTAGTGTCTCTTAGCATTAAGAATTGAGGTTAAAAAAGAACTAATAATAAGAATAACTTGTCCAATCAACATAATCCTAAGTAAATCTACACCAAGGATCAACTCGTCAAGTCCAACTTTCCCAAGGGTTAAAAGATAGAGTATTTCATGGGAAAAAATAGCTATAAGAATACTTATTATTAAGAAAAAGGTCAAAAGAACATTAAAGAGATTTGAAGCAAATTTATAGGATTCCTCAACATCATCTTTATTAATCCTAGTAAACAAGGGTATAAAAACAGTTGAAAATGTTCCCAAAAAAATTGTTGAATAAATGGCACTTGGGATTCTATCAGCAATATAGTAAATACCAAGACTTTCAGAAGCTCCAAAATAAGAAATGATAAACCTAGATTTAAGTAATCCTAGAACAGCAGAAATAAAATAAAAAAAAGAAATAACGAAAGCAGCAGAAAGAATAGAATTGGAGGTAATAGTAAGTAGTTGCTTGATTTTCTGCCCTGATGACTTGACCATAAACAATGTTATGTTATCATAATTAGTATTACATATGGCAAACACAAGTTCAGCAAAAAAAGCTGTAAGAAGCTCAAATAAAAAACACATCCACAACCTAGGATGGAAGAAAAGAATCAAAACAGCAATTAAAAACCTACAGAATTTAATTAAGGATGGTAAGTCACAAGAAGACTTAACTAAGTCCCTATCACTTGCACAAAAAGTTCTAGATAAGGCATCAAAAGAAAAAGTAATGCATAGAAATAAAATTAATAGAATTAAATCAAAGCTCTCAAACAAAGTAGCTAAATCTACTGATGCCAAACCAACTGCCAAAAAATCAAAATCAAAATAGTTTCAATAACGAAAAACATTTGAATCTTTTAGACAATTTACCATCTATAGAATCTGGTCAAGATCAAAGAATTACGAATTTTATTTTTTTTATAAGTGTCTTTCTCTCAATAGGGGTTTCTTTTACAACCTACCTCAACTTAACAAGCAATTCGCAATTTAAAATAGATGAAAAAACTCAACAAAACATTGATCTAATCAAATCAAGAGAAACATATATCTACGAGCTAAATTCGGAAGTAGAATATCTAAAAAGATTTAAAGAAGCAAATCAAAGTATAAAAGTTAAGCAAAGTGTTTTTTATAGTGAAGTATCTTCACTTCTCTCTTTTATAGGAAATCCAAATTTAGAATTAATTCAATTTAATCAGGTAGACAATCAATATAGTTTCAAAATTATCTTTTTTTATTCAAGTCAAAATATTGAGGAGAAGATAAAGGAATTTCAAAGTAAAAACCCAAAACTTAAAAGCATTAAACTAGAAACAATAGAAAGGATAGATGAAAATAAAGAAATAAAATATACATTTGTAGGAGAAATTGATGGAAGATAGAAAATTATTTTATACATTTACAACAGTTGGGATATTACTTAATACAGTATTAATCTTTCTTCTAGTAAATGGCCTTTCAATTTATTTAGAAAATATCAAAAATTTCGATAGTAATAAAAATACAATTAAAGCATTAGATCAAGAAATTGATCAATTTAATATCAATACCTCAAAACCACTTCAAGACTCAAATATATTAAAAAATAGATTCAAATCTACAACAAGTGTTTCCGAATATATTGAAAAACTAGTCTTAAAAACAAATGAAAAAAATATTCAAATTTATCAGAGTACTATCTTAAGTTCATTAGACAAAGAAATTAACATGGAATTAATTCTTTATGGAACACTTGACGGAATATCCAAAACAATAAACGAAATAGAAAAAGAACTACCTCTAACAGAAATATCAAACAGTGAAATTGAGATAAGCGGGCAATATGTAAAAGTAAAATTAAATCTTAGAATATTGGTGGATCAAAAATGATAAAAAAACTTTTTATAACACTATTACTAATATCAGTTATCTCTTCTAACTTTATTTTAATAAGTACAGTAAATAAAAACCAGGAAATTACAGAGTTAAAAAAGAGAATACTTGACATCGAAAATACCAATGCTTTAATAGATATATATAGTAATTTATTTAATGAATTAATACCTGCCAATGCAAAATAATTTTATTTCAAAGACAATCAAAACATTCGTAACAAGCTTAGTAATCTCAGTATTTGTTTTCGGTTCATTTTACTTTCTACTTTCAGATAGTTCTGAAACAACTGAAACAGTAGAATCCTCAACAGCAAGAAAGGACACCAATACTAAGTTAGTAATGGAAGAAGATACAACAAGTACTACTTCTAGTGATAAATTAGAAAACTCCTCTATTGATGTAAAAAAAGAAGTTCTTGGTGTTACATCAAACTCTAATTCAACTTCAGAAGTTCCTAGTGGTGGAATGCTAGCTCAAATTAGAGATACTTATGATGAGACTGCGGATACAACACCACCATCTATTGTTACTTTTCCTACAACAACAGTAACTACAACAGCCCCAGCGGTAACATTATATACAGATACTACAACTGCAACAGGAGTTCCTACAACTGGAAACGAAGGTCTTTATATCTTAATGGCCGCATTCTCTTTAATAAGTGGATTTCTAATCACCAACGGAAAAGATTTAGCTATGAAAAATTTCGAGAAGTAATACTATCGATTTAATATTAGAAGGTGCGGCTTTGCCGCACCTTTTTTTTAAAATAATAAGTAGTAATAATAGCTTTTTTAAAAGTAACTAATCAATTTCCTTCAATTTCGCATTTACAATTAATCTTTTCAATGTTGTTCCGGGAGGAGTGCATGTCATCAAACTTAGTGTTGGATTATCCTTAAACTCAGATGAAACTAAATCAAGAGGATCTATTTCATCTGGCTTTTTAATAAACTTCTCCATTACTTCATATACATATCTTTTATTATTGAATCTAACTATTATCTCGTCCCCCTCCTCCAACTTATGTAGGTTAGAAAAGATGGTTTTATAGTTTTTTTCACTAAATAGAAAAGGCATTACAGAGTGACCATAAAGAAACATGTTTCCATTTTCTCCTGGAAGGGATGTTCCAGCATAATGACCAATAAAATCATCTGGATTCATCTCAAAAGAGTTAGTTAAAACCATCCCGTTTTTAATATTAATTTTAGGTACCTGAATAAAAAACTTCTCAGGGACAATGTAATCCCTTTGTAAATCTACAGAATTAGTTTTGTTCTCTAACTCTTCAAAATTTACTTGTCTAAATCCAGTAGCAGCACCTAAGACCGAATTCTCAACAGGGGCTCTGTACGAACTTCCCGATTCAATTAGAATAAAGGGAATAACAAATTGAGAAGCTATAAATAACAAACCTATTGCAATAAAGCCGTACGAATAAACCTTTGTTCTTAAAAAGAATTGCCAGTTAACTGTTCTTCCAAAATTTGAATTTTTATTTATTACTTCCATAATTTAAAATGTAATTCATTGTGTATGTTACTAACATTTCTTCAGAGATTTCCCCTCTTTTAAATTTTAAATCATAATCTGCTAGCATGCTATAAATTTTTTTTACATCATCTTCCGTTAATTTATCAGAAACTAGTTTATACATTCCTAGCTTATTTGAAAAAATACTTTTTTTAGCATTTGTTTGAAATTTTATATTTAATATATTTCTAAAAGAGGTATTTATACCGCTAAATAAAGAAATCATTTCAATTCCTTTTTTTTCTAAATTAGAAAATTCTTGGTAGGCTTCTTTTGTTTTCTGACCTACTACCAAGTCACCGAAATGGAACGGACTTAGGGATTCATCAAGTTCATAGATTAATACTTTATGGCTAGTTAAAAATTTAGCAAACTTAGTCCTAGAATCTAACTTCTTCTGATATGTGATATAAAGATCTTTTATACCTTTTGCCCTATCGATAAATTTTTCTGTAATCTCAGGTTCTGTTTCTGTAATATCAACTATGCCCAGTATTCTTTCACCAAATAAACTAGGAGTGTCTAAGTTAGCAATAATTTCAGATGAATTTTCTTCATTAAGAATATAGTTTACCGTTTGAAACGAATATTTCTTAATCGAAGCATTAATAGTGTTACTAATTTTCGAAATATCATTACCAGCTAATATGTACATATTTATTCAAATAAATACTTCTTAACATAGGCATGTATCTGAGAAAAGTCTCCAGATCTTGGTATCAAAACATATGCACCGCCATAAGCAGTTGTATCTTCTGGTGAATAAAGAATACCTCCAGCTTCTGCATCGCTTCTATCATCTAAGACTATTCTTTTGAAATTTTCAAAATTAATCAATCTATACAAAGAATAAAACTTTGTTAAATCTTCGTTGGTAATATTTGTCTCAACATCCTTTTCATAAATTTCAAAAAGCTCTTTTAATTTTGGTAAGTCAATTAAAGTTGAAGCTGTCATCATCTTATCCTTAATAGCTAAGATAACTTTTTGCTGTCTCTTACTTCTTGCAAAATCTGTCCCTTCCTCACCCTGACCATGTCTTGATCTTACATATTTTAAAGCTCTCTCACCATTCATTTTTTCTTTTCCCTTAGTAAAAGTTATAGTTTCATATCTTTCATTCATCGGTGCATTTTCTTTTCCTTCTATTGGATATTCGTTATCGGTAAATGTATTTTCAATATCAACCTCAATACCCCCTAAGGTATCAATAATTTTTTTAAAAACCTCAAAGTTAATAGTGACATTATAATGAACAGGTATTCCCAAAACTTCCTCAACTACATCTTTAGTTCCTTCTGGTCCCAAAATCTTTCCAGTTCTTTGGTCGTATTGGTTGTAGACAGAATTAATTTTAGCTTTAATTCCTATTCTACTTTCTACCCATAAGTCTCTAGGTAACGAAATAAGAGTTACATTTTTCTCATTAATACCAATTGAAGCTACTAGGATGGAGTCAGTTAAAACAGATTTAACAGTATTTCCCTCATCCCTTTTATCTATTCCTAAAATCAAAATATTAATTCTTCCGTCTGTCGATTTAAGGTCTGGCCTTGAGATATCATTAGCTATTTTTATAGGATTTAGCAAGTTTAAATTACTAAACCCAAAAATGTAACTAAAAACAAAAATTGGTAATACCAACATAAACAAAACAATTAACAAGATATTTTTATAATTTTTCTTCATAGTATTTAATTTTACTCCTATTTATTATATATTTTTATAATTTCAATAAATGTTTTTGGGTCAAGGGAACTTCTCCCAACTAACACCCCTTTGAAAAAGTTTAAGTCCTTTATCATTTGAACATTTTCTGGCTTTACAGACCCGCCATATAGAACTGGTTTTGAATCAAATAACTCTTTTAAGTCCTCAATAATCCCAACTAATTCGTTAAAATCTTTTTCTTGGTAAACCCCTTCTTTACTAATAGACTTGGGATCTTCGTAAGCAAAAAGACAATTTTCAAAAGAATAAACTGCTTTATTTTCGTAAAAACAAACAATCGGGACTATCCCACTTTGAATTGCTTGTTCATATTTTCTAGTAACTTCATCAAAGTTTTCTTTTCTTTCGGAATGCCCAACTAGAGAAAAATTCACAAATTCAGAAAGTAATTTTGATGAAACTTCTCCTGTGTTTTCAAGATTATCTCGTTCTGAAATATTTTGTGAACCCAAAAATAATCTTTTTTTAAAATAAGTCTCTTTTGAAATTTCTCTTTGAAATAAATCAAGTAATGGAAAGGAAGGACAAACTACAATATTAACCTTTAACTCGCCTAGTAAATCTATCCCAGATTTAAACTCCTTAATCCAAGTTAAAGAATCTTCAACTCCCCCACTCTGTTTAAAATTCGCAATAATAAATTTTTCTTCTCCAAAGATGCTCATTGAAATATATAATCCTTCTTTAAATTGTATAAAGTTTGTAGATATTTTTCTATATCTTCGTGAGTATATTCATAACCTAAAATATTTAAACAAGAAATGATTAAATCATGATTATTAAATAATTTTGAAGCAAAGTTACAACCAACCAAAGAATGAGCAAGTAAGCTACCATTCTTTTCACCAATATTTGATTTTGAACAACCCATAGGACACCCACTACAAGAAGGGAATTCTCCTTTTTCAACAGTTAATCTCTGGTATTTTTGCAGAATTTGTTTGTAAAGTTCATCGTATTCTTTTTGATCAGGAATTGTAAAATTAAAAGATCCAGAAATAACTATCCCTAAAACTTTTTTGTAATGCAAAATTGAATCGGCCTCACTTCCAGAAAATCTAAAATAATTATCCAATAAATATTTGTTTGTTTTAAATTCAATCAAACTTCTCTTTCCGGGAAGTCCGTGAGATTCAAACTCAACACCATAATCTAAAAAAGTCACTTCTTGATTATGAATTTCAATAAATACTTCTGATTTAGATCTACCCAGTAAAACAATAGAATCAATATTGCAAAATTTTATTCTAGACGAGAGAGATCCTCCAATATAGTAATCATAAACTTTATTTTTTACACCAAACATGACTGAGGTTTTAGAAGCAAAAGGGAAAAATCCATTCAAGGGGCCTACTGAAAAAATGACAGGTTTCTCTTCTTTAAACTCTGAATAAAGTTTTAATGAGAGTCCAACACCTCCTAAAATATCATTTAAGTCACTTCTGGATCTTATATGATAAGTTTTCTTTTCTAAGTCTATTTCTAAAATATTTTTAACCGATGTAGGTATCTTCATCCTCTTCCTCCATTATTTCAAAAACCGATGTTGGGCAAACTTTAATTACTTCTTTTAAATTTAAATTATTTACACTTGGATCAATATCGACATGGAAGTAAACTGTATTTTTGGAAGAATCCCTAAGAATTCTAATAGGAGCATCTGTTAATCCTACTCTTCCTAGTTGTCTTTGAACTTCAAGAACACAAAGTTCGCAACCGTTACATCTATTTTCAAATGTTGCTTTTAAAATTTTTTTAGCCATTAACTTTTCTTATTGCCTCTAATCCTAAAAGAGTTCCGGTACTTAGGAATTCAAGTAGAGCAGACCCACCTACACTAACAAAACTAAATTTATGAGTTAAATTATTATCTTCTAAAAATGCTAATGTGTCACCACCTCCTACAACCGAGTAAGCACCTGATTTAGAAATCAAATCTGCAATTTGAATTGTACCTCTTTGGTATTTCTCATCTTCAATTTTTCCAAGTGGACCGGACCAAAAGATAGTTTTTGATTCAAAAATTATTTCACTGAACTTTTTTATTGTTTCTTCACCAATATCAAAACCATCAACTGTATCAGTAGCTAAGATTATTTTTTGATTATTTTTTAAAGACTCTTCTTGGGATAATTTTCCACCTACCAAAATATAATTTGCAACATTTAAAAATCTATCGATAGTAGGTTTTTTTGATTCAATTTTTGCACCACCAATTATTACAGTCAGAGGTTTGTGATTATTATCTAAAACATATTTTAAATTTTCTATCTCATCCTCGAAATGAAAACCTAGATATGAAGGTAAAAATTTTGTAACTCCAGTTATAGAGGCATGATCTCTGTGAGAGGTTGCAAAACTTTCGTTAACATAAATATCTTTTCCAACAGTTAATTCTTTAGCAAACGAATCGTCATTCTTTTCTTCACCTTCATTAAATCTTAGATTTTCTAATATCTCATAATTATTATTTTTTAAATTATTCGAAAAAAATTCAGCTAACTTTTGAGTTGAAAATTTTAAATTAGGATTTTGGGTTTTGCCTATATGACCACATATGTAGGCAAAACCCCCGTTTTCTAAAATATAATTAATAGTCCTAAGGGATGATGATAGTCTAAAAGTTTCTTTAATTTCACCATTCTCATCTAACACATCCAAGTCGCATCTAATTAAAACTTTTTTTCCATTTAAATCTGCTGTTTGAAGAGATTTCATTTAAATATTTTAACATTTAGGCAGTAAGAAGTGCCATATCAATCATTCTGCAAGAGTAACCCCATTCGTTATCGTACCAAGCAACAACTTTTACCAAGTCGCCATCAACTACTTTTGTTAGCTCCAAATCTACAATCGATGAATATGGGCTTTTAATAATATCGGAAGAAACTAAATTTTCATTATCAGAAACTGCCAAGACACCCATCATTTTAGGATCGCTTGCTGCTTCTTTGAAGGCTTCGTTCACTTCTTCAACTGTTACTTTTTTGGACATCACCATAACTATGTCACTAATAGAACCAACCACAATTGGTACCCTAACAGCAGTTCCGTCAAATTTATCTTTTAAATCTGGTATTGTTTTGGTAGCTGCAATAGCCGCACCAGTCGTGGTAGGAACCATATTATGGGCACTTGCTCTTCCTCTTCTTAAATCTTTTCCTCCTCCTGGAGGAGGTGAATCAACTACTGCCTCGGTGTTGGTTGTTGCATGAATAGTAGTCATCACAGATTTTAAAACACCAAATTTTTTATGCATTACATGTAAAACAGGTGCTACACAGTTGGTTGTACAAGAAGCATTTGAAATAATATTTTGTCCTAGATAGTTTGAGTGATTGACTCCTAGTAAAAATGTTGGGACATTACCTTCTCCCTTGGCAGGTGCTGAAAGAATTACTTTTTTAGCACCTCTTTCAATATGAACTTTAGCAGCACCATTTTCCACAAATCTTCCTGTGCATTCAAAAACAGTGTCGATACTGTTTTCAGACCAAGGTAAATTATTTGGTTCTTTTTCTGAAATATACTTGATTATTTTTCCATCAACAGAGATATTTCCATCTACAATCTTCACTTCTTTTTCATAAGTGCCATATGCGGTATCTCTTTGAAGAAGATAAGCTGCAGTTTCTATGGGCATTAAGTCGTTGATTACAACAACCTCTAATTCTGGATTATCAAATGCTATTTTAAAACAACATCTACCTATTCTTCCAAAACCGTTAATTGCAAGTTTAATGGGCATGTTTTTATATTAAATTATAAAGTTGAAGAAATCCAGTCTTTTAAAACTTGCTTTGGCATAGCTCCGGATTTTCTAGAAATCTCAACTCCATTTTTAAAAATAATAAATGTTGGTATGTTTCTTACTCCGTTCTTTGCTGCCTCTTCTTCGTTAGCATCGACATCAACTTTTTTAAATTCTACTTTACCTTTCATTTCCTCTTCTAACTCAGAAAATATTGGCTTCATTGCCTTACATGGGCCGCACCAATCTGCATAAAAATCTACTAATGTAATCATAATTTTGTCCTTTCTTTATTTATTACTTCACCTATTTTATCACCAAATTATAAATCTAATATCTTCCTTTTCGTGTTTTTTTCGTATATTATTAGAATATGAAGAAGATGGAATTGGATCTATTTCTAAGCCCTGTTTATGCTGGTTTTCCCAGCCCTGCTTCTGATTATATAGATAAATCAATAGATCTAAACGATATTTTAATTAGAAATAAACCTGCTACTTTCTTAGTTAGAGCTTTAGGAGATTCAATGATTAATGCAGGAATCTTTCCTGGAGATATTTTAATTGTAGATAAATCGGTCACCTCCTCCCATAAGAATGTAATTATTGCTACTTTAAACGGTGAGTTTACTGTTAAAAGACTTATCAAAGAAAAAAATAAAGTTTTTTTAAGACCTGAAAACAACAAATATAAAGATTTTGAAATCAAAGAAGATGATGATTTCAAAATCTGGGGTGTTGTAACTTTTGTTATTCATAACCCAAATTTATGAAAAATATTTTTGCTTTGGTTGATTGCAACAATTTTTATGTCTCCTGCGAAAGAATTTTTAATCCTAGGTTAGAAAATAAACCAGTGGTCGTTTTATCAAATAACGATGGTTGTTGTGTTGCAAGATCAAACGAAGCTAAAAAATTAGGAATTAAAATGGGAGAACCCTTTTTTAAAATAAAAGATTTAGTAGAAAAAGAAGGATTAAAAGTTTACTCATCAAACTATGAACTTTATGGAGATATCTCAAATAGAGTAGTTCAAACATTATTTACATTCAGTCCCGATATAGAAATTTATTCTATTGACGAAGCTTTTGTTAATTTAAAAAGAATTCATACAGATAACTATGAGGAATACGGAAGAAAGCTTAGAGAAAGAGTTTTGAGTTGGGTCGGGATTCCTGTTTCTATAGGAATTGCTCCAACCAAAACTCTTTCAAAAGTGGCTAATCAATTTGTCAAAAAAGATAAATGTTTTGGAGGAGTTCTATCATTAGTTGATAAGTCGGAAAATGAAATTGATGAACTGCTCAAAAATTTAGATGTTAATGATGTTTGGGGAATAGGTAGGCAATACAGTAAAAAGTTATATGCAGAAAATATTAATACAGCTTATGACTTTAAATATTCTAATCCAAAGTTTATTCAAAAAATAATGACTATTAACGGACTAAAAACACAGAATGAATTAAAGGGGGTTTCGTGTATTCCTCTGGAATACGAAACCCCCAATAAAAAAGGGATTTGTTCTTCTAGATCTTTTGGAAGAGTTACTTCTTCTTTTAAAGAATTAAATGAAGCAATTTCTACTTATACAACTACTGCCTCAGAGAAATTAAGAAATCAAAATTCTAAATGTAAAAAAATAACTGTTTTTATCAGAACAAATCATTTTAGAGTGAACGATAAACAATACTCCAATTCTCGTTCCTATAATTTTCTAGAACCAACCTCGTATACTCCAGATCTTATTAAAGCAGCTAAATTTCTTCTCAAACAAATATTCAAAGAAAATTATAATTATCAAAAAGCAGGTATTTTTTTAACGGAAATTGTTAACGAAGATGAAATACAAACATCACTTTTTAGTTTAGACTTACTCCAATATAAAAGTCCAAAAAAAGATTTACTTATCTCTAAAATAGATGAGTTAAATCACAAATTAGGAAACAATACGGTCTCATTTGCTTCAAACGGAATTAAAAAAGAATGGAAAATGAAAACAGAGAAAAGAAGCGATAGATTTACCACAAATTTTAGTGAACTTTTAAAAATTAGTAATTAATAGAATCAACATATTTTAAAAGTTCACTATCAACCATTATTCCAGGCCTTAGACGATTTACTTCAAAAAGTTTGTCATCATATACAACAGTGCCTAGTTTAGTAGTAGTGGCATTAGTGTACCCTACATCCTTAACCAAAGAGGCAATCTCAGGATTGTAAAAACCGTAAGGGTAGCAAAAAGAAACTACCTTAGTTCCAAAGGTATTTTCTAATTTTCTCTTGGAATCAGTGAGTTGAAAAAGAGCCTCATTTTTAGAAATTAGAGTTAGTCCTGGATGATTTAAAGTATGGGAACCTATTTCAAGCAGACCTTCAGAATATATTTTTTGAATCTGAGATTTACTAAGGTAATTTTTCTTACCTATAAAATCAGCAATCAAATAATTTGTTACTTTAATTCCATGTTTTTTAATAATAGGGTAAGTCTGTAAATAAAATGTTTCATAACCATCATCAAAAGTGAAAACCACATATTTTTTATCTGATTTATCAGAAAGAGCTTTTGGTAACTCAGATGCCCATATAAACTCATATCCAGCATTCTTAAAGGTTAGAATTTGTTTCTCAAAAATGTAGGGGTTAGTATTTAAGTTGTCTCTTAGGTAGTCTTTCTTATCCTGGTTAATTTCCACATAATGATACATTAAAACAGGAATCCTTTTAGATTGGGGCCTTATTTCAACAGATTTAAAAGAAGCTACATTCTGATTTCTAGCAGTTTCTATATTTAAATAGTTATCAAATAAAGAAAAGTATAGAAAAACCCAAGCAGGTATTAGTAAAATAAATAAAAGATAGGCCAAAAAAGCTCTATTAAACATATAGATATTTTAATGCTAAAAGTAATATAATAAAATAATGAAAGTTACACTGTCCAACCAACTTTTCGAGCTAGAGAAACTAGAAAAATTAGTTCAAAAAAATATTGATTTTAATGAGCACCTTGAAAAGACATTTCAAAAAAAGGAATTTAAAACCCCAGAAAGCTTTATCAACCTTCCTTTTAGTAAATTTCAAATTATTGAGATTCTAGAACTTAGAAAAAAATTTGATCTTAAAAAATTAAAGAAACTTTTTGTTATAGGAATAGGAGGGTCCATCCAAGGCACTAAGGCTATTTATAACTTAATTAAAACTGAAAAAAACCTGTTACCCATAGAATTTATAGACTATATTTCGGAAAAAACTCTTTCATCCTCAATAAAAAAAATAAAAAACATGGAAAAAGATGAATATCTAATATTTATTATCTCCAAATCAGGTCAAACTATTGAAACAATCTATAATTACGAAATTTTACAAAACTATTTAGATATAGAATCTTCAAGAATTGTTTTTATAACTGATGAAAATAACCCACAAACTTCTGTAATTAAACATAAGAAAATGAATATACTAACTATCCCCAAAAAAATTTCTGGAAGATTTTCAGTTTTTAGTCATGTAGGGCTAGCTCCCTTAGCATTTTGTGGGGTAAATATTGTCAAAATACTTGAAGGGGCAGAAGAAGAAGTCAGAAATTTAATTTCAGAAGAGTCCCATTCTGGACTTGTTGCGGCATCAAAATTTTTAGCCAATGTCAGAGTAAATGAAAATCTTTATAATCATCAGGTATTTGAAGAATTAGGTAAATGGGAAAAACAACTTTTCAACGAATCCCTTGGAAAAAACGATGACACCTTTTTTACATCTCATGGAAATTTTTTTATTGAAGCTCACTCAAGTTTACAATTTTATTTAAATTCATCTCAAGTTTATTTAAACTTAATATCTCTAAAAAATTCTGAAAGTTTATTTTTAAACACCACAACTTTTCTTGGAAAAAAATATTTAGGAACAGATATCAATGAAATTGACAATGCAATATCAATGTCAATTCAAAGAGATCTTGTTAGTAAAGAAATACCCTTTATTAATATTGATTTTGATAATGAATTAGAAAAAGAAATAGGTAGATATATGCAATTTAGAATGCATGAAGTTTTATATCTAGGTTTATTTTATAAAATAAATCCTTTCAACCAACCTGATGTGCAAAGTCATAAAGAAAATTTTGAGAGATACTTAAATTAGAAAAAATAAGAGGAGACGAATAAATCGTCTCCTCTATCCAGTTATTATAACATTTACTTGCTTGTTACAAGTAGTTTTTTAAAAGTACTTGCTTGTTACAAGTAGTCTTTTAGTTTTTTACTTCTAGCAGGGTGCCTAAGTTTTCTAAGAGCTTTTGCTTCAATCTGTCTGATTCTTTCTCTTGTCACTCCAAATTCTTTACCAACTTCTTCTAATGTTCTTATTCTTGAATCCCTCATTCCATATCTTAATTCGATAACTTTCTTTTCTCTTGGATTAAGAGTGTCAAGAATACCTTCCATATGGGATTTCAAAAGTTCATGTGCTGAAGTATCGAAAGGAGAAGGGGTTGCTGAGTCAACCAAAAACTCGCCTCTTGTTATGTCATCTTCTTTACCAACTTTTTCTGAAGTAGAGGTAGTATCTTGCTTCAATTTAACAATTGTGTGAGCTCTGTCTGTTTCAATTCCCATAACTTTTGCAACTTCCTCAGGAGTAGGCTCTCTTTCCAATGTTTGTTTTAATTCTCTTTCAATTTTTTTATACTTATTAATTGTTTCGTGCATATGAACTGGAACTCTCACTGTTCTATTTTGATCAGCGATTGCCCTAGTAATAGCTTGTCTAATCCACCAAGTTGCATATGTAGAAAATTTATTACCTTTTCTCCAGTCAAACTTATCAACTGCTCTCATCAAACCAATATTTCCTTCTTGAATCAAATCAAGTAGTGACAGTTTCTTTGCTGGGTATTTTTTTGCAATAGAAACAACTAATCTTAAATTAGAATTAATTAAAATTTTCTTTGCTTCTTTATCCCCTTTTTCAACTCTTTGAGATAAATCTACCTCTTCTGGTTGTGTTAAAAGTCTGTTCTTACCTAGCTCTTTTAAGTACATTCTAACTGGGTCGGTTGAAGCATTTCCCTCAAGTTTAACTGTTGTTAAATCATTTAACTCATCAACAATTGCTTTTGCTTTAGCATCTTCTTCAACAACACCATCAGGAATATACATAATTCCTTCTTTTTCAAATCTTTCTAGCAATGTTTCAAATTCAGCTAAATTTTCAGCTGACTCATAAACATTTGGAAAAACTTTTAAGATGTCATCATCACTCAAAGAACCTTGTTTTTTTCCTTTAACAATTAAGTCCTTAATTAATTTTTCTTTATTTGGATTGGTTGATACAACTTTTTTTGTTCTTGGCATATTTTATTAATTTAATAATTTAGATAAATTTATAAACTCCTCAGTTAAAATTTTTACTTCTTCTAAATTATTTTCCTTCTCTGCAACCTTAATCTGGTTACTGATTTCTTTGATTCTTTTTCTTAAATACTCTTTTTTAATAAAAGATGATAAATTTGTCGCTTCAGCTAAAATTTGATCTTTTTTATTAATCTCTAAACCCAAGTCCATTAACATTAAATCTTGAACTACACTTACTAAATTTGGATTCAAAGTTTTTAGAAATTCAGAAATATCAAATTTCAAGGTCTCCATCTTTGGGAGATAATTATTAAAATTTTCTAAAACTTCCCTTAAGTCCGTATTTTCAATGTAATTAGACGGTAATTGTAACACTATAGGTTTAATGGTGTCAAGGTCACCTCTCAGCAAAATGGCTATTAGTGAGGCTTCCTTGAGTTTATTTAATTCACCAATACCTTTTGAGGTATTTTTTACTTCATTTGAACTGTTAATAGGTGCTTTTGCAGAAGATTTTTGTGATTCTTCAAAAGTTACTTTTGATTCATTTTTTAACATTTTCTGAATTAATGCCTCATCAGTATCAATCAACTCTGATAACTTCTTCAAATAATGATTTCTAGTTATTTCATTAGCGATTTTGGCATAAAATGGTCCAAAATCGCTCAAAATATTTTTCTTTCCAGAAGCAGATTTTTTATCATGCCTCTTAGTTAAAACATTAAGATAAAAATCATTTATATCGATGGTATTTTTTAAAATATCTTGAGCATGTATAAAATCTTTATCAAAAAACTCATCCAAATCTTTATATGGAGGTTTTATATTACAAACCCTTACCTCAAAATCGTATCTATCAGCAATCTCAACTCCTCTTAGAATAGCAGATACACCGGCATTATCTGAGTCAAAACAAAAATATAATTTATTGGTGTATCTCTTTATAGTCTCCAACTGATTAGGCGTTAGAGCAGTTCCTGAGGTAGCTACAAGGTTTTTAATACCGTTTTGAAAAGGTTTTAAGAAATCCATCGTTCCTTCAACAATCATCGCACCATCTTTTTTAATTTCCAATTTTGTTTTATAAAGTCCATACAAAAACTCTCCTTTTTTAAAAACAGGGGTGTCACTACTGTTAAGATATTTAGGATCTTCTCCTGAGATAGTCCTTCCCATAAAACCAATACACCTACTATCTGTGGAGAAGTATGGAAAAATAACACGATCTCTAAACTTATCAATCAAATTTCCTCTTTTACTTCTATTCCCCAAATTGGCCATAATAATTTCTTCATCGGAGTATCCTCTTTTTTTTAAAAAATCTACCAAGGTACTCCAAGATTTGGGAGCATATCCTAATTTAAATTCATTAATTGTATCTCTGGAAATGTTTCTACTATCTATTAAATACTCTAAAGCTTTTTTTCCCTGATCATGATTTAGAAGTAAGTAATGATAGAACTCTAATGTCAAATTATTAATTTCATAAATTCTTTTTTTGGAACTATCATCTTTTGAAAACACATCATCCTCTAAAGGTATTCCAAATTTTTCTGAAAGTAATTTTAGGGCAGATTTAAAATCTACTCCTTCTATCTTTTCAACAAAGGAAATAATATCTCCGGATTCTCCACATCCGAAACATTTATAAATCTGTAAATTTTGATTTACCATAAATGAAGGAGATTTCTCATTATGGAAAGGACAAACTCCTTTGTAATTAGAACCGGATTTTTTTATTTCAAGATAACTTCCGATTAAACTAACTATATCTATTTTTGATTTGAGTAGCTCTACGTTTTTGTTCATTTAATTTAATGCAAGAACAATCTAAGAAACAAGTATGTTCCTAGTGAGTTTAACATTAAAGAGAGAATAATAAAGTGTCTATGCTTGATTCTAGAAAGTCCAATAAGTAAAACTCCAAACTCATCTGGAAGTGGAGACATGATAATTAGGCAGCCTACTAAAATTAATAAATATTTTAAAATATGATTTTTAGTTTTTAAAATGGAGATTACAAATCTATTATGTTTGAAAGATTTGATCATGCTTTCAAGTAATCTAAATTTAATAAATGAAAAAATCAACGTATCCCCTACAACCGATCCAATCGCACCCATTGTAGTAACTAACCAAAAATTTTCAGGAGTGACTACTTTTGCTAGAAATGTATAGGCAGGAAAAGCTGTAATAAAATTGACAGAAAAAACACCGGCTAAAAAGTATGGGATATATTCAAAACCAACAAAATTTCCTAAAATCTTTTCTTCAACTTTTGAAGATACTAAAATGATGGAAAAAATGAGGACAAAGAATATAACTACAAAATCTATAGTCAATTCTTTATGTTTTTTAATGTATTTCCAAAAAGAGGCAGAAAACATTTGATAAAATTATATCAATTTTTAGTAAAATACCGCAAGATATGAATAAAATATTTAAAGAAATATTACCAAACGACCCATACCAAAGGGAGAAAAAAGAATTGGAATCCTACGAGAAAGGATCTAAGGATTTTTATAGAAT
Organism: Patescibacteria group bacterium; assembly: GCA_032117075.1. Taxonomy (GTDB): domain Bacteria; phylum Patescibacteriota; class WWE3; order UBA101185; family UBA10185; genus JAUMAA01. The sequence goes on along the minus strand of JAUMAA010000001.1, from coordinate 17,217 downwards.
TCTAAAAGGTAATTTGGATCAAAATGACAATTTTACAGAACTACAACTGGAGGCACTAGTCGAACTTATCAATATTTTCACTAAAGAAATTAGTCTATTTGAGCAAAACATTTCTAAAAATTTTAAAGCAAAAGAAAGTTTCAAAACTATCTTTCTAACTAAAAACAAGTTTTATGAAAGAATTTTACAAAGGTATTCAAAGTATCTTTCAGTTCTTTGTTTTGGAAAATTAAAGAATATTACTTATATTAATTTTAAAACTTTGAGCAATGAACTAAAAGATGGCTTATCTGAAATAATAGATGTTATTGAAAAAGATGTGCCGAAATATGATTTATTATTCTCAGAACTCGACTCTCTTCAAAATCAAAATAAGAAATTTGAAGTCTATTTGGGAAGGGATGGTATTTATGCATATGAAGCAAGGAGGGCAGGAGACATTGCTCAAAGAAGAAAATTAAAAGTGGAAGATTTTAGCCATAGAGAAGTTATAAAAATAAAACCTAAATATATTAATTACAATACCTTCATAAAAGATAATTACAGTGAAATGGATAGGGAAAAGTATCTAACAAGTAATGAAATACTTCATGATCAAGATTTAATTATTTTCGATACTGGATTTACAGGAAGTATACCTGAACAAATTCTCAAAACTTTAGGCTTCAAGGATCCCGATTTAAATCACCGAATTAAAATTTTGGGTACAAATTTTTTTAAAAATAATGAAAATATTGATTTGAATGAAATAGATATCGAAAACATGGAAAGAATTCAAAGTAGGTTGGTTAAAGGACTAAAACCTAATTATCAAAATTATCTTCATGTAGATATTATTGAAGAAAGACCGAAAAAAGTAATGACTGCCACAGGAATTTTTGAAGATAAAAATGGCAAATTAAAACCTGCAGAAAATCCATACTTTAATAAAATCTTTTTTCAATATGAGTTAATTGAGCTAACAATCAGACAATATTATTACAATAGAGAATTTTATAAATAAAATGGGGGTCTGATGCTGATGGGTTCTCATCTCCATTCATGGCGGAGGGAATGGGATTCGAACCCATGTGCCGATTTCTCGACGCGTCGCTTTCCAGGCGAGCCGGATAGGCCACTCTCGCATCCCTCCAGGTGCGGTCTGATTTCTTTATTTTAACACCAAAATTTGATATTTTTTTCAAAAAGGAGTATAATTACAAGACCCACCCAAAGAGTTCGGGGTAGGGCAAGGCATCAATTTCCAAAGGAGGAAAATATGCCACGCAACAATTCCTTGGTTGCCCGAGTTAAAAGGGCCCTTCGCGGACTGGTCATTACGGCCAGAACGGAAAACGAAGTGAAAAAGGTTCTTTACCAAGAGGTGAGAAGGGAAATCATTCGTTCAGGTGTCCGAAAGGACATGTACACTGTCGCTATCCAAAGCGACATGGTATGCACACAAATTTCTCGGGAAATCAAGAACTTGAATGAGGGAGGTGTAAAACTTTCTCTTTAGAAAGAAGAAAGAGAACTCAGAGAGAGATTTTTGGCGGTGTTGGGTCCTAGACCCACACCGCCATTCTCATTTGTAATTTGAAAATTCCTGACCAAAGAAAGAAAATAATGTTTCCAACCTACGAAGGCGAAAATTCAAAAAAAGAATTGGTTAGCTATTTAAAAAATAATAACCTCTCTTACACTTTTAATTCCAATCCAGAACGGTTTATTTCCAGATCAGTTACACCAACCAATTTACAAAGTTTTCTGACATGCCCTCATTGTCATTTTCAAAAAAGAAAATTAGGAAAACCAGTTGAAACTGAACAAATGAAAATCAGTAAAACAATTCACTATATTTTAGATTATGTATATAGAAATAAATTGAATTTTCAAAAATCATTAGAAGTTTTGGAATATATAAATTTTAGGGATGGAAACTTACTAGAAGATTTAAAGACAGATGAGGAAAATATTAATTATGACATTTTGAAATTTCTTGCAGAATTAGAGGATGACAAAATTAAGGAAGAAATAATTAAAGGGGTGATGATAGGATTTGGTACAGCTAAAAAATTAGGATTTCAGGAAGTAAGAAAAAAAGATTCTATTTCATTGAATTTAAATCACAGTAAAAATAAAGGACAAATAACTTTATATAATAATCCAGACCTAACTGGGAGACATCCTACAACTCACACAAAAACACTTAGAAAATATGATAACTTTTTAATTGATTACAAATTAAATTTTAATCCAAACATTGATTCAAACAGTATCCAAACTTCCATTTATAATTTAACTCATCTTCTATCTAATAGAGATATTCATCATTATTATATTTTAGATTTATCTAATGCAAATCTATTTAGACTTAAAAAAATAAATACCTCAGTAATAATTGATTTATTAAATAATTTTTTAATTCTAAAAAATATCAATTTCAGAAGAAAAAATAACTTACATGTCCATTTAGAATCTTCATCAGATGAAAAAAATCTACAATCAAATTTTCTAGCTCAAATGGAAACTAATTCACTTCAAACAGGGGATTTTGGAAGCCAAATTTATGAATATATTAAAAAACTGCAAGATAAATTGGAAAAAGAAATTGTTTGGGAAAAACTTGAAAGTCCTGTAACAAAAGATAATCTAAATAAAGTTATGGATATATTTAAAACTAGATATAACCCATAATTTTTGACAATTTAGAAATTATTTGTTATATTTAAGGTCCAATATTGGAATCATGAAACCAAAGGAGGTTTTTATGACTGAGTTCGATAGACTCCTTCGGGAGTATAAGAATATGGGATTTTTGTTGCCAGAATGGCTGGCTCGCTTAAATCCTATCTTGGACGGAGAACACTTTGTAATTGAGGATTCCGCAAAAGGAAAAGTTTATTTCCCTGCGGAACAATTTCGTTACGAAGAAGTTATGAGACGTTACGAATTACTGGCTCGTATTTGGAACTGAGAGAGATAGCGGCGCTGAGGTCTTATGACCGAAGCGCCGCTTTTCGTTATACCTCACCTCAAACTAAAAGTCTTGGAATATTCTCTTCCATCGTTCATCATAAGCAAGACATCGCATTTTGAGTGATCCTTATTTACCTTAATAGAACTTGCCTTGAGATTGAGTCCTTTCAAAAACCAATTCAAAGCTTCCACAGAAAAATTGCCATTAGGAATGTCCTTGATGTTCTTAGGCAATTTAACACCGCCAAGTAACATCTTTCCACCCTTGTCCTTAGAAGAAGTAATGTGAATGTAAATCTTGCCATCGCGAAGAACTGAAAGTTTGTAGATTCCACAAAGTTCCTTACAGCTTGTCAAGAATACCTCATCCCCTTCTCGAAAGATAATCATACCTTCCCTCTCAAATAATCACTCAAACTATTTGAATGATTTAACCGAAATTATATATTTATTTTTTTAAATGAGAATATACTTTATTTATTCTAAATCGGAATACTCATCCCCAAAATTATTTGGCCCATCAGTTCCATGGAAGAAAAAAGCTAAAAATAAAATGTACAAATTAAATCCTGGAACCAGTATATACCAAAATGAATAATCAACATCATGAACTCTTCTGGAAAATAAGGAGATTAAAGGTATTATATTAATTAACCATACAATGCCTGCAAAAAGTGAGTAAACTAATTGAATAATATCTCCTGATTTTAGATGAAAGTAGGGTAAAGAAACAATAGAAAGAATTAAAATGGTTATTAATAAAACAATCCAAAAATATTTTCTTGAGCATCTTCCAGAAAAATTTGAATAGTTTTTAAAAAAAGAATCAATATAATAATTCATTATCTAAAATACATTCTTCCAGAATTATTTGGTAAGTTAAGTATTAAAGTTTCATCAGGAAGTAACTCAAATGAAACGGTTTTTTGTAAATCTCTTATAAAAATTTCTTCTTGAGAATTTTCACAATACATCCTTGTTGCAACAAAATCTGTGAATGTGATTTTATCTTCTTTAAGAGAATAGTTTCCCCCGTTAGTGTTACAGTCAGTAAGAGAAGTAAATTTTAAATCTTCTGAGAATGTTAAGATAAATTTACCTTGAGTTATAGGAAGAATAACTTTATTACTTTTTAATTCTGTTCTTAACCACCTATACTCTTTTCCAACTAAAGAATTAGTAACTGAAGCATTTACCTGCTCTATTGTACTAATTTCTTTCATAAATAAATTTCCAATTCTAAAATTTATAATTAAGTTACCCTCATTATCTAACTGAAAAGATTGTGCAGAAATTAATTCATTATAAAAGATACCCTCTTGGGAGTCAGGACAATACTTTTCAGTAGAGGTTATATTTGCAATTATAATTTTTGAATTATCCAATTGATAATCCCCAAACCCACTATTACAGTCCGTACCAACTCTTACCTTCCCATTCTCTTGAAATGAAATTGTATAAATGTCCTTTTTAACCGGGGTTATGACTTCTCCATTTAAATCCAACTCTGATTTGTTCCAAATAAAAGTCTTATTTACCAAGTCATCTTTGATAACCGGGGGTGTATTTTTTTGAATAGTTGTATTTGAAGTTGGGTTAAATATATAAAAACCTACTGAAAAAATAACAATTAATATACTAATAAATACGATATAAAAATACTTATTCATTAACTACATATTAATACAAAAATAATAAAAACTCTATATCAAAAAGAAGAGGCGGAAGAAATTAATTTCTTCCGCCTCTAACTTCAAATAAAATATTATTTGCTTAAAATATCTTTTGTAGATCCAGGTGTTACATTAATCCAGTTGTTGGTGCAGGATTATTTATTACAATAGTTCCAAGAGGAGTATCTGTTGGATCTTCTCCGTAATTATTTGTACCGACTGTACCCCTATTTACCATTAGAAATATTAAATAAACAAAGTTAACTCCAGGAAGCAAGGTGAGAATAACAAACCAACCAGATAAATTCATGTCATGCAATCTTCTAATTGATAAACCTAACATTGGTAGTAAAACAATGAGTCCATAAATTGTAACTATATACTTTGAAATATTTTCAGCTACTTTATCTGTTACTTCTATACCTGTTGCTGCCATAGAAAAACCAGCTATAAATCCAAAAAATAAAACAATTAAAATATTTACTAATATTTGATAATTAAAAGCAGCTCTGGATGACCTGCCTTCAAAACGGGCATAATTATTTACTATATTGTTATACGCATAATTAAACATATATTTTTTTGTCTAATTGACTTTCCTTTCAAAAAGAATTACTTCTTATAATCATAACTCATAAGAAGTTTTTTATTAAAAATTTCTAAATGCTTCGCTTTTTCTGACTCATAATTTTTATGACTAATTCCAAAACTAGCAGCCATATCCGCTGCTTTATTAGAACTTAAAAATTCTGGAAGTACTACAAATGTTGCACCTAATCTATAAAGTTGAATTGATTCCTCAATACTGTAAGAGTAAATTACTTTTACACCTTTATAATTTTTATCATTTAACTCATTAAGAATAAATTTATTTGTTTCAAAGTCTCCAATAGTTGAAATTATTAAGCTAGATTTAGAGATTTGTAATTTATTATACAAATCCCTATCCTCAGCATCACCAAAGACAATATTAACCTTTTTAGATTTTAATTTGGTGACAACTTCTGGATTAAAATCTATTCCTACAAAATCAAAATGTTTTTTCTTAAACTCTTCAATAAAATCAAAACCATCAATACCACAACCAAAGAGAACAATTTCTGAAGGGTTCTCCTCTTTTGCAAAATCTTTCAAATAAAATCCAATAAATGGTTCAAAATAATTTGTTAGCTTATCAGAATAATGTAAAGTGTATGCAGAAATGACAGCAGTTAAAATAAATAAGAAATTAAATACATGTTTAAACTCAGAATCAAAATTAAGAAAATTAATTCCTATTAATATTAATGAAAGCTCCCCTATATGATTCAATGTTAGAGCCGAAAAAAAAGAAACCCTCCTTGAGTAAGAAAGAATTCTAAGAACAAAAGTAATCAAAAATGTTCTAAGGGCATAAATAAAAAATATTAATAAAAATATGAGAAAAAATTTATTTTGAAAAACCTTTAAATCCATTCCTAAACCTAAAATAGTAAATAAAGATAATAAAACTATATCTTTAACAGATCTTAATCTTTCAAATAATCTATCGGCAAAATTTAAAGATGAAAAAAAGATTCCAGCTATAAGAGATCCTAATTCAAAAGGAATCCCCAAGAACTTTAACCCACCTGAAATAACTAGTACCCAAGAAATTGAGAATAATATTAAAAAATCTGTTGAACTAGAGATAAACTTTTCAAATCTAGGAAGAATGTATCTAGAAATTAAAAAAATATTTCCAAGAACGATTAATACCTTAATAGCAGCCTCCCCCGATTTTCTTAAATAAACATCGTTTTCTAAATTAGGTGAGTAATTTGAAAGGAAAACATAAACTAGGACAAATATGAAAATTTGAAAAAGAGTAAAAGAAATAGTTATTTTTCCATAAAGATTATTTAAATCTTTTTTATCATCAAGGAGTTTAGTTCCAAGAATTGAAGAAGAAAAGGAGAGTCCAAAGGCTAACACGATACCTTCAAGCAACGATAGCTTTACCGAAATAAAGAAAACCAGCATTAAGGAAAAGAAAACTACAAACTGAATAAAAAAACTTAAAATAAGATTTGACCCTAGAAAACTTAAATTTTTAGTATTTAATTTTAAACCATATATAAAAAGTACTGCACTTAAACAGATTGTTAAACCTAAACTTAAGTTATTAGTATCTACTGAAATGTTCAAAAGTGAAGGACCTAAAATTATACCTGCTAGTACATAAGCAAGAATTAAAGGCTGTTTTAAATATTTCAAGAAAATTCCTATAAATGTAACAGAAAGAAGTATTAAACTAATTTGAAAAATTAAATTCATGGCAGTTTTAATTATTGTAACAAAAAGAAAGCGGGTTTGCATTCGCAAACCCGCCTATCTTAAAGATCAAATTATCTAACAAATTGGGAACAATTTGCTTGAAGTTTTTGAAATCTACCGTTTTCATCATTACATGCAGTCATTTGGTATGTCTGCCAGTAACAAGTGCAATACCCAGATCTATTCTTAAAACCTAATGTTGATGAACTAGAATTACAGGCAGCCATTACCTCAGCAAGCTGAGAAGCAGGTAAAGGACACATACCTGACATACTATTTTGTTGCATCTGAGGCATTGAAGAACCTCCTATTAATTGTGATTGTAATGAAGAAAGATCTTCCATTAAGAATTGCTCTATTGATTTTACATTTCTAGGCTCTTCAATTTTAGTTGTATTAATATTCTTTAAATTAAATTCTCCTTTTAATTCAAAGTTGGTTCCTAATTTCTTTTCATCAAACTGCACACTTAAAACAGTTCTTCTTAAAAATCCATTTTTGTCGTCAATGAAGTAACTAAATGTAATTTTAGATACACTTGCCTCTCTAAAAATTGTGTTTATAATCTCGTCATTTCTAAGATCCTCAGTATCTTTACATACTATTTTAGATAGACTATCCATGGCATCTATGATTTTCGATCTATCAGCTGCAGCCATTTCAAAATCAAGTTTAGTGGCTTTTTCACCTTCTAAGTCAACTTGACCTGCATTTGATACACTGCTAAACATGCCTCTAAATGTGCTTGCTGCCCTTACTCTATCAATGAAGTTTAAGTCTTTATAATCACATGTTAATAAGGAGTTTTCAACTTCGGTGTTTAGTGTAGTTGAAGTAGTTGAGGATGATGTACCTCTATTCTCTGTTGATTTAGCAATCGGAGTTAGATCAACCCATGTTCCTAATAAAGGTTTGAAACTAATTTTTTGTTCGGTACCGCTCAATTGGGCAGGTACTGGGATATAGTTTGGAAGTTTATTAAATCTAAATGCCATCTTCTCAACATCTGTTGTTTTCTCTAAATCTCCCTTTATATAAAAATCCATATCAAGTAAGTTTCCTTCATTATCAGTAAAGTCTTGAAATTCTCCAAATTTAAATCCCTCCGATTTCACATAAAAATTCATTAGATTTTCCTTACCTTCATCAGATAAAAACTTCGTACCAAATCTAAAAGTACTGTCAGTATCTAAATCTTTTACTATTTGATCAGACATTTCATCCGAACCAGACTTGTATGATTCAGAATTTTTAATTAATTTTGCAAAATTTATCTTTCCTGACATCTCTCCAGAAATTTCAAAACTTTTTAATTTTTCTGAATTTTGCATATTTAGATTGGATCTATATACTAAAATAAACGGATCTCTTGTATATATGAAATATCCAAATATACCTCCACCAACTAACAAGACACCTAAAACAATTACTACAATTAATATTGGAGACATACCTTCGTTACCTATACGAAGACGTCCAAATAAATTTTTATTATTCATATTTCCTTTCAATGAAAAAATTTTTACAGGCATTATCTATATAATGACTGAATTTAATTTAAGTGTCAATTGTAATTTTTAGAAATTAACTGTTGTACTCAAAATTGTAAATAATATCTATTGCCGGATTAGAACTATATTTATATGGAATATTCGATTCACCAGGAACATAAGTTGGTGTTACAGTTGGAATCTCATCTAAAAACAATTTTCTAGTAACATTTCCTGCCAAGAATTCCCTTTGACCGCTCAATTGTAAAATCTTTCTCGTAGATTCAAATGATCCTGCACCTGATTGAGATTTTTTAAAAAGAGCTTCTTCTACTCTTAGATCAATCAATCTTGAACTAATCATTTTGTTGTAATCCTCTTGGTAACCTAAATCTCTTAAATCATTAGCTATCTCGGCAACAAGGGCAATTCTGACCCCCATTCTGACATATCTAGTATTCTCATAGTTTTGACTGACACCTCTATTAACATTAATAGCATTTTGCTGACCGCCATTGTATTCAGCTAATTGAAATACAAGTTCTTCCATAGGAGTATCTATTTCAAGTTTTTGATAAATCTCTTGGTTGTATCGTTTCATATCAGACCAATACCTTAAAAACAATTTTGTTGAGTATCTTTTTTCTTTTAGTTTTGAATTGAACTCTTCAAAGGAAAGAATTCTTCTCTCACCCCCATCAAAAGCACCAGATAAAATATAATCATCATAAAATTGGAATGGCATAAATTGGTAACCCCCAGTTGCACCAGAAATTGAATTAACAGCATTTTCATTTCCAAAAGTCTCAATAGTCAAAATAGCCATTGCAATACTAGGACTTACTTCAAATCCTTTATTTTCCGGTAAAGAATTAAATCTCTTACATTCTTCTTCGATAATATCTTTCCATAACATGACTTTCTCAGGAAAAATAGCAAGAGTACTCACTTCGGGATTAATAAGAGCATCAAAATTTTGAAAATTACTATAGTCTGGACTAAGAATATCTTTAGCTGTAATTTCTAAATTTTGAAGAATATCGTTTGTCTCTTGATAATCAAAGGGTCTTGATAAAGAAATATCTTCTTCTTTTGTAACAGTTCTAAAAGGAAGTTCTTCAACCTCTTTACCAATAGTAGCTGGTGTTGGATTAGGGAAAAAATTCTCATTATTAACCTCACTACTTTCTTCCTTAGGTGTTACTTCTTTTAAAAGAGAATCCCTTTCAAATTTTTCAGTATCTAACTTAACTGTGTTGTTTGTTACATCAGTATTTTGAATGTTTCCTGAGATGTTAGTTGGGCTAAAAGACTCATACAAATCTGCTACTACATTTTCAACTACTGGTGTAGCAGTAACAATAGCTTCACTTCCTTTTTCTTGAATCCAATTTGCAGCTTCTTGACCTTTTTCAAACAAATCACTTGCTACCTCCTCTATTCTTTCTTTAGATAAAACCTTCTTTACTTCTTCAGAGTCAACTTTTACTTCTCCTCCAAATAAAGCAGTGGCCACAGTTAAAACTGAAACAAGACTTTTAAACCTTTTAAAAGCTAAAGGTCTTATTTCTTCCATTCTCTGAGCAATTATTTCTCTTAATGGATAATTTTCATTTAATTTTCTTGTTTCTACACTTCTGTACTTCATTTATTTAACTATATTAAAATTTATTACTGATGTCTAATAATATGATAAGACAATATAAAGGGCAGGTTTAAGCAGGAACCAAATTGTATCTTATAAAGGTAAATTTGGCAAACATTATAGTAAAATGTAATAAATATAGGGATTTAATATGTACAATTTTTTAGAAATAGAAGCAAAATACAAAAACAAATGGCATGAGAAAAAAGTATACGAAGCTGTGGATTTTTCTGACAAACCAAAGAAGTATATTTTGGCGGAATTCCCCTACCCTTCAGGAGCTGCTCTTCATATGGGACATATGATGAGATTTTCAATAGCAGATATTTATTCCAGATTTAAAAGAATGTCAGGATACAATGTTTTATTTCCAATGGGGTGGGATGCTTTTGGACTTCCTGCTGAAAACTTTGCTATTAAAACTGGTATTCATCCAAGCGAAACTACCAAAAAATCAATTGATACAATGAAGAATTCCCTTATTCATATGGGTTTTGGTTTTGACTGGGAAAGAGAAATTTCAACAATCGATCCTGAATATTACAAATGGACTCAATGGTTATTTTTAAAATTTTACGAAAATAATTTAGCAGAGTACAAAGAAATGCCTCTATGGTGGTGCGAAGAATTAAAAACAGTTTTAGCTGAGGAAGAGGTTTTGGAAGATTCAAATGGAAATAAAATTTCTGAAAGAGGAGGACATCCTGTTGTTAGAAAAAATTTAAAACAATGGGTTTTAAAAATGCCTACTTATGCTCAGAAATTAATTGATGGGTTAAGTAACACAGAATTTCCAGAGCATATTAAAAATGCACAAATAAATTGGATAGGTAGAAGTGAAGGAAGTGAAATTTTATTTGATGTTAAAGATTCGCATGAAAAAATCAAAATTTTTACCACAAGAATTGATACTATTTTTGGTGCTTCCTTTTTAGTCCTCTCTCCTGAAAACCCTCTTTTAGAAAAAATTGTTTCACCTGAACAAAAAGATGAGGTTACAAAATACCAAGAAAAAGTTAAATCAAAATCAGAACTTGAAAGAACTGAATTACAAAAAGAAAAATCAGGAGTTTTTACAGGTAGTTTTGCTACTAACCCAATTTCTCGAAAAGAAGTCCCAATCTACATTGGGGACTTTGTTCTAATGAGTTACGGAACTGGAGCAATTATGGGAGTTCCTGCTCACGATGAAAGAGACTTTGAATTTGCAAATAAATATAATTTAGAAATTGTTCAAGTAATTGAAAATGAAATTAAAGATTTACCAAATAAAGAATACGGAAAATTAATTAATTCAAATGAATATAACAGTCTAACTTCTGAGGAGGCTAGAGTGAAATTAAACGAATTAATTGAAAAAAATAATTTAGGAAATAAAAAAGTAAACTTTAAATTAAGAGATTGGGTATTTTCCAGACAAAGATATTGGGGAGAGCCTATTCCTCTTATTCATTTAGAGGATGGAAAAATTATTGAAGAATCAAAATTACCATTGGTTCTACCTGACATACCAAATTACGAACCTTCTTCTGATGCTTCAGCACCCCTTGCTAAAAATTCTGAATGGGTAAATGTAGAAATAAATGGCCAAAAAGGAAAAAGAGAAACAAACACAATGCCAAACTGGGCAGGAAGTTCATGGTATTTTTTAAGGTATATTGATCCAAAAAATAAAAATGAATTTGCAAATCAAGATAAATTGAAATACTGGATGCCGGTTGATAATTATTTTGGTGGTTCAGAACACACTACTATGCACTTATTATATTCAAGATTCTGGAATCAATTTTTTTACGATATCAATTTAGTTCCAGTTTCAGAACCTTATCACTGGAGACTAAATGGAGGTTTGGTACTCGGACCTGATGGAAAGAAAATGTCTAAGTCACTTGGAAATACTGTGGATCCATTACCTGTTGCAGAAAAATATGGAGCAGATGCTATCAGAATGGGAATTGCATTTATGGGACCTGTTGAGGATTCATTTCCCTGGAACGAAAACGGGGTTAGAGCTTGCTATAAAGTATTAAATACTGTTTGGAATTTATCTGAGAAATTAATTGATGAGAAAATTATTTCACAGGAAGTTTATATTAATAATTTAATAAAAAATATCTCTTCAATGTACGAAAATATCAGGCTTAATACTACTATTTCTGAAATCATGATTTTTGTAAACAATATTAAAAATGAAGATAAGATTTCTAAAGAAGTATTTGTCAAATTCTTAAAATGTTTAGCACCATTAGCACCTTTTATAGCAGAAGAATTGTATCAAAAAATAAATGACACTACATTTGAAAAAAATACTTCAATACATATTAGTGAATTTCCAAAATACGATGAAAGTATTTTGAATGAAATTAAAATTAATTTACCAATTCAAATTAATGGAAAACTAATTGCTACAATACAAATTGATAAGAATTTGAACCAAGAAGAAGTTTTGAGAGAAATATATAAAATTGAAAAAATTAAAAACTTTATAATCAATAAAGAAATAATAAAAACTATTTTTGTTTCAAATAAAATTCTTTCAATACTAGTTAAATAAAATATCAAATTTGATTAAATAAATAATATAGGTTATACTTTAATGCTGCTCTATTTAGGAGGTGCAATGATGCACTGGAAACAGGTCGCCGTCGGGAAAACGGCAGCCACCTGGGTAAACGAACACGGTGCTATGATTTCGTTTATAAAGGTGGGAGAGGAAACTTCCTTTAGGTATGTATCCGAGGGTAAAGGGTATTCGGTTGGAAAAATCTTAATGGTCTTACCAACTGAGATCCCTCTTATAAAGGATTTACAAACCTCAAAAGTGAGGAAGGAGAGATTCAAATTCTTAAGAGTTTCATTCATGCTCAAAGGTATAAACTTTGTAGTAGAAACGGAAGTACTTAAGAAATGACCTTCAGCAGGCGGCTTTTCAAAGCCGCCTGCAAAAAACTTTTTTTAAATAAAATCTTTAATTTAAATTAACTTTAATATAAAATCAAGCTTGAAGGAGATTAGTGTAAGGAGCAGATATATGTGGGTAGTTACTGATTGTCACCAATTCCTTTCTATGGAGTTTGAAAACAATAGAATTGTTTTTTATCCAGTGAAAGAAAGGATTGTGGAGGTTGTCCTAAACGATATCTATGGAACGAGAATACAAATTCCTAAGGATATCTCTCAGGATTTTTCATTTCGCTACGATATCTACAAGCAAGAAACTTGTAAATATCTTCAGAACAACTTAAGAATAATAAGTGCAGGAGGAGCTACCAGCAAATTAGGAAAGTTTCTAAGAATCAATTTTTATATTGAAACAACTGAGTATAGAATTTCAGATATTCAATATATAAATTCTTAGAGATAAATGAGGGGGCAGTCAAAGACTGCCCCTAACATTCTAAAAAATATTTTTAGCCCTATTCTTCAAAATTAATTCCATCTACAAACTCTTCGATTAATTTTTTATCTTCGGAAACTTTAAAAACATTTGATTCGTAAAAACATCCTGCTGGACAATCTTGAGCTTCGCCAAACTCAATCTCAACCAAAAAATAATCCTGACCTTCTACCTTAGAAGATGTACAAGAATGAATTTTGGACTTTTCAATTTCAAATTTTTCTACTACAGCTTTTGAGTACTCATCACAAGATTGATACTCTACATACCTTGCAACATCACCAACAATAGAATTGTTATTAGGAATACCAATTATTAAATCTGATTTTCTTCCAAAAAAATAAATATAGGATCCAAGACCAAGTAAAACTACTGAAGTAACCACAATCACAGTTTTTAATTTATTTCTCATTAGCTACACTTTCACTTTCATTTAAAATTATTAACATTCTTTTCATACTATCTTCAATTGGTTTTAAAGAAACCTCCTCAACCAATCCATCTTTCTCATAGTAAGAAAAAGGATTATCTAATTCTCTGATAAAGAAGATCATGTATATCATTATAAAACTTACAAATGAAACAAAAAACATACTTTCATAAAATGGATTTAGATCTAGAAAAATAAAACCTAATATCATGATAAAGGTAATTATTTCTGCAATTGCATAAGCGGTACCTAAAAAACTTGTCTCCCTAATTGTATGAATTCTAGTAATCAATTTTCTAAGATTACTTTGTTCATTTTTCATTTTAACTATAAAATTTGCTTGAGTTAGTTTTTCAAAATCCAAAAAATGATTATTTAATTTAAAAATTTTTGAATAAACTTCTTCTGTTCTAGTTTTTTTATAGAACCAGTCAAATACAGATTGATTTAAATTAAAAATATCTACCATACATTTCTTAGATACCTCATCCTTTTTATTTTGGTAGGTAATATATGCCTCATCAAAGAGAGATGAAAGTGAGTTAGATAAATCCCCTGGTAATTTTTCTGATTCTTTAAAATCACTTAAAGTACCTGTAATTAAAAATCCGATTAAAAAGATATTTGCTGAAATTACCGCTGTAAATAATGAGTTAAGGTTTAGGAACTGTAAATTGTAGTAATGAGCAAAATACTTAGCAATGATTACCAAAACTATAAATGGTAGGGTATTAAGAGCCAACCTCCATCTAGATTTTTTATAGTGTCTTATAATAAATTTAAATTTCATATAGTAAATTATAACAAAATAGATTAGAATTTTTCCTATGCTTGAAATGTTATTAATAATTCCAGGAGTGTTTTTATTGATGAAAGGTGCTGATTACTTCGTTGACTCTGCTAGTGCTTTATCTAAAAAACTAAAAGTAGCTCCGATTGTTATTGGTCTTACAGTTGTTGCATTTGGAACATCAGCTCCAGAACTTTCGGTAAATTTACTTGCAGCAGTAAACAATAATACCGATATTGCTTTTGGAAATATTATTGGTTCTAATATTGCAAATATTCTACTTATTTTAGGTATCTCGGCAACTATCGCTAAACTTTCAGTAAATTCAAATACAGTTTGGAAAGAAATACCTTTCTCTTTACTTGCGGCATTATTAGTTTTAGTTTTTTCTGTCCAAAAAATTTTAGATTCCAGAAATTTGCAAATAGATTTTTCACAAAACAATATTATCGGTGAAATAACACTAACTCACGGTATAGTCTTACTTTCTGTATTTATAATATTTCTTTATTACACCTTTGGAATTGCTAAAAACTCAAAGGAAGAAATACAAGATGATATTAAATCAATGAGCTATGCAAAATCAATCTCAATTGTAGTTGCATCGCTTCTAGTAATTATTCTGGGTGGAAAACTAACTGTGGATGCAGCAGTTACAATGGCCAAACTTTTTGGAATCTCGGAAGCATTAATTGGTCTTACTATTGTAGCTGTAGGAACATCATTACCAGAGCTAATCACCTCTATTGTTGCTGCAAGAAAAGGCCAAGCAGATCTTGCTATAGGAAATGTAATTGGTTCAAATATTTTTAATATTTTCTTAATTTTAGGTGTTACTTCTACAATTAAAAGTATACCTGTAACTACAAATGGTTTGATTGATATTTTTGTATTATTAGCAGTTACAATCTACACTTTTTTTTCGTTATTTATTTTTGAAAAACATAAATTAGGTAAGAAAGAAGGAATTAGTTTAATACTAATTTATATTTTCTATACAATTTATTTAGTATATAGGGGTTAATCTAAACTTTTCTAAAAGAAGACATCCCACCTTCTACATTAAAACAATTAAAACCTTTTGTACTAAGAATCATTTGAGCAAAAGAACTTCTTCCACCACTTTCACATATTAAATAAATTTCTTTATTTTTATCCAATTTAGAAGTATCAAACATCAGTGAATTAACTTCGATATTTATTACTCTTTCATCTTTAATATGACCATCCTCCCACTCACCTTTACTTCTTACATCAACAATCTGTATATTTTGGGAATCTTTTTGTTCAATCAATTTTTTAAATTCTTTTGCTGTAATTGATTTCATAGATAATTATTTTAGCAATTTAGGAAAAATTTTATAATTATTTGTTTTAAAAACTTGCCCGTAATTCCTGATTTCAACTGGTACAAAATTTAAATGAGATATTTTTTTGTTATTAACTTTTACATTAGCAATCACCCCTTCTTTAGTTTTATCGCTCCATTCTTGATCGAAGATAAAATTTCCTAAAGCATACAAAATGTATTTATCTTTATAAATTTCATATTTTTGAATCCAGTGTGGGTGGTTTCCAACAACCATATCAGCCCCCAAATCTATAGCAAGTCTACCCATTTTAATTTGTGTTTCAGCAGGCTCTTCAACGTATTCAACTCCCCAGTGCATTTGAACAATAACTAAGTCAGCATTTTTCTTTGCCTCAACAATTAAATTTTTCAAATTTTCTTCTGATCCCCAAACCAATCCTTTTTCAATAAAACCAATTGTATTCAGAGAAAGAAAAGCAAATTTCACACCCTTAATCTCTTTGTATGCTATCCTTCTCTCTGAGGTACCGCTAACTAAAATATTGTTTTTTTCTAAATTATTTACTGTTTCTTTAATTGCCCCTTCCCCATAATTTCCCGAATGATTGTTTGCTAGTCCAACAATATCTATCCCAGAATACACCAAACCTTGAACATGTCTTTCATCACCACAAAACTTAAATCCTTCATTTGTAAGTGGGCAATCTCTAATTAAAGGTGTTTCGAGGTTAATGACTGTCAAATCTGATTTACTTAATTCACCAGCAATATTTTTAAATGCCCAGGTAAAATCATTATTTTTAACTGAAAGGAAGTTTACACTTCTAGCAAGTATTACATCGCCTGTAAATGTTATTGAAATTTCTTTTTCTTCCCTTACATTTTCTCTAATCTCGTTAAACTGTAGAACATTATTTCCAGTAATAGGTTGGTAAACAACATAAAATAATGTTAAAAGAAATGAAGAGAATATTAAACTTAAAACTATAACTATGTTTTTGATCATATATATAGGTTAATTTTACCAAAAATATACGAAAAAATGCCAAATTAAACCAATTAAACTAAAAATTATGGTATATTTTTAGTCATTTATGGTTTCAGAAAAAATTATTCCCAAATGTTTAGGTGTTATTGTAGATGGTAATAGAAGATGGGCAAAAGAAAGAGACTTACCTACATTAGAAGGGCACAGAACAGGCTTTAATAAATTACAAGATTTAATCG